>NZ_JBRFJB010000003.1:654445-929006 GCF_053456465.1 Pseudomonas acericola (SeqCode)
CACATTGGAGCGGGTTCACAAAGCAAAATGTGGGAGTTGTCGAGCTTTAGCGAGGCTACGAAGGCGGCGTCACTGCGGGTGGAGATGTCGCCTGTGCCACCGCTTTCGCAGGCAAGCCAGCTCCCACACAAGCCAAGTTCTATCGTTAATCCTCAGTGTTTTCCGGGTTAGTGTTCCAGCGCATACCGCCGGCAATGGTTGAGATAGCCCTGCTCATGGCTGCCCACCAGTTGCACCACGCTGGTCCACAGCCAGGACGGCGCGTCCAACTGCTTGGAGCGATTCTCCTGTAGCACGGCCATCCAGTCCTTGCGTGCGTCCCGATCCATCTGCCGGGCGTGGGCGATCCCCACTACGCGAGCCAGGTAACCGGCAGCGTGCATCGCGTCAATCTCGCTCAGCTCATCCAGCTCCAGCTTCATGTCCTGGGGCAACAGTTCGCGGATGAAAAAACCGTGGTCCAAAAACCGTGTCGCCACCATGCGCTCACCCAGGCCGGGTGAGAGCTGGCGGGCGCCCTCCACCACGCGCCGGCCGTTGTCGCGGGGCATTTTTGCGCGGGCGGCACGCGGCGCGGCAGCGCCGACGGCCTCCTTTATATCGATCAGGCAATATTCTTCGTCCTCCTTGTCGCCTACCCCCAGCAACACGGCATATCGCAGCAAGCCCAGGGAACTGCAACCCTTGACCCAGTACGCCGAGTCCAGCAACTGCACCTTGGCATCCTTGGGCCGGCCCTTGAGGGACGTGACCAGTTGGTGGATTTCATCCGAGGCACAGACGGTTTCCAGCGCGCTCTTTTCCGCCCGCGACAACGACCAGAAGTGCTTGCCCAGCGGAATGGTCGGCCGCGCGCTGTCGATGCGTTCACGCGCCAGGCTTTTCCACGTACGTTCCACCGCGCTGCGCATGCCGGCCTTGACCTGGGACGGGCGTGGCGGCGTGGCGTCGGGTTTGTCCTTGAACGCCTGGGCGTAGCCCACCATCATTTCTTCGAGCATGCGCGCAGTGGTCACGCCGGGTAAGTCCGAACCTCGGGCGGCGGTGGCCAGGGACAAGGCCAGGCGCACGAGGTCATGGGCCGGGTTGCCGATCACAGCCTGGTCAAGGTCGCGGATATGCATATCGATGCGGCCCTTGTTGTCACCGGTCGGGCCCAGGTTGCCGGCGTGGCAATCGCCGCAGATCCAGATCGCCGGCCCGTGGGGTAAGCGCCGACCGGGCAGGCTGTGCAGCCATTCATAAAACTGCACAGTGCTGCCACGCACGTAGGCGTGGGCAGAACGGGCCATTTTCAAGTTACGCAGTTGCGTGAGGTGGGGTATGCGGTTGGAGGGGCGCGGACTTTTCATGAATGCACTCGGTACGGGGTACGGCAGAGGGTAGCCCGCGATGAATGTTTCATTTTGTTTCTGGAATAAAAAATCAGTGCGGCCCCGCGACCGCCTTCAACCAGCCCTTGAACGCCAGCATCGCCGGGGTTTCGGCCCGCGATTGCAAACGGGTCAGCCAGTAACTGCCGGTGCTGATGCCGATGTCGAAGGGTTGGCGGATGGCATCGCTTTGCAGCTGGCGCGAAAACATCAGCGCCGGCGCCAGGGCTACACCGATGCCTTGCAGGGCCGATTCCATCATCGCCAGGGACGAGTCGAACACAATGCTGCGCGGCACCAACGTGTCAGCGGGTAAGCCGGCAGCCTGGAACCACAGGCTCCACTCATCGGCCCGGTAGGAGCGCAGCAAGGTGTGCTTGAGCAGATCGGCCGGCGTGCGCAGTTGCTCGGCGAGGTGCGGCACACACAGCACAGTCAGCGGCGCTTCCAGCAGTTGGCAGGCGTCGGTGCCGTGCCAGGCGCCGGCACCGAAACGGACCGCGTAATCCAGGCCTTCGGCGGCCACGTCCACACGGTTGTTATGGGTGGACAGGCGCAAGTCGATAAACGGGTAACGCGCGTGAAAGTCGGGCAGGCGCGGCAGCAACCAGCCCACGGCGAAGGTGCCAACCGCGCCCACCGTGAGCACTTCGCGGTAATGCCCGCCTTCGAACTGGCTGAGGGTCTGGGCGATGCGATCAAAGGATTCACGCACCACTGGCAGCAGGGTTTCGCCTTCGCTGGTCAGCATCAAGCCCCGTGGCAGGCGCTTGAACAAGGTGACATTGAGCTGCGCCTCCAGGCTCTTCACTTGGTGGCTGACCGCCGCCTGGGTGACGCACAATTCGATGGCGGCACGGGTAAAGTTCAAATGCCGGGCCGAGGCCTCGAAGGCACGCAGGGCGTTGAGGGGCAGATGGGAACGAAGCATGCTGTAGCCCAAATTTTTCTAATGGCTGCTGCGAAATATGATCGTTTGTCCAACGCCTGCGAACTGCCTACATTGGCGGCGCCCGCGCAGGCGCCACTCAATCGATCACTCTCATGGAAGCGACATCATGCCCCAACACGCCCGGTTTGGAATGCTTAATTTCAGTGCCATTGCCCTGCTTCTCGGCGCGGGCCAATGCCTTGCCGCCACCGACCTGCGCGCCGTGGTGGACGCCAGCGTCAAACCGCTGATGCAACAACAGTCTATTCCGGGCCTTGTCGTCGGCGTCCTGCAGGATGGCAAGATGCAATACTTTAACTACGGCGTCGCCAACCAGGACGGCCGGCAGCCCGTCAGCGAAAACACCCTCTTCGAGATCGGCTCGGTGAGCAAAACCTTAACCGCCACCCTCGCCGGCTACGCCGTCGCGACGGGCCAACTCACGCTCTCGGCACCGGCCAGCCAGTACCTGCCGGCGCTGCGCGACAGCGCGTTCGAGCACATCAGTGTGCTCAACCTCGGCACCTACAGCGCCGGGGGCTTGCCCTTGCAATTCCCGCGCGAGGCCGACAATACCCAGCGCATGATCAGTTACTTCCAGCACTGGACACCGGCCTTCACCCCCGGTACCCACCGCTTGTATTCCAACCCGAGCCTGGGCCTGTTCGGCTACCTGGCGGCACAAAGCTTGAAGCAACCGTTTGACCAGGCAATGGAAAAGACCCTGCTGCCGAAACTGGGCCTCAAGCACACCTTTGTCACCGTGCCCAAAAGCCAGATGAACCTGTACGCCCAAGGCTACGGCAAGGATGGCAAACCCGTGCGCGTCAGCCCCGGCGCCATGGACAGCGAAGCCTACGGCATCAAGAGCAGCGCCTCGGACCTGCTGCAATACGTACAGGCCAACCTGGACCCGACACGCCTGGAAAAACCGTTGCAACAAGCCATCACCACCACCCATACCGGCTACTACACCGTCAACGGCATGACCCAAGGCCTGGGCTGGGAAATGTACCCCTACCCCCTCCCGCTCGATGCGCTGGTCAACGGCAACTCGACGCAAATGACCATGGAACCGCATCCAGTCAAATGGCTCACGCCCGCACAACCACTCCACGCCGACACGCTGGTCAACAAAACCGGTTCTACCAGCGGGTTTGGCGCGTACGTAGCGTACGTGCCAAGCAAGGGGATGGGCGTGGTGATTCTGGCGAACAAGAACTACCCGAACAGGGAGCGGGTGAAGATCGCGCACGCCATCCTGGAGGCCATGCACTGATACCGCCCATTCACAGTCTTTGACAGTTTCCCGACAAAGCCCTCAAAGACTGGCAACCGCCGCAGCCCTAGCATTCGAGCATCCAATTCATCATCCGGGTGCTCTTCATGTTTCGCACACTGCGCAGTATCGCGCTGCTGGGTTGCCTGCTCGGCAGCGTCGGTTGCCAGGGGCAGCCGCCGGCCGCGCCGCGCATCCAAAAGGGTGACTACGGCGCGATTCTGCGGTACCTGCAATCACGCATCCCCCAGGACATGGCCCGGCAGAATGTCGCCGGGCTGTCGATTGCCCTGGTCAACGGCCAGGAGCTGATCTGGGCCCGTGGCTTTGGCCTGGCCGACAAGGCCCACGGTGTGCCGGTAACGCCCAACACCGCATTTCGTGCTGGCGGCATCGCCAAACTGCTCACAGCCACGGCGGCGCTGCAATTGGTCGAGCAGCAGCGCCTGGGGCTGGATGTGCCAATCCAGCAGACCCTGAGCGAATTCCATGTGCGCTCGCGGTTTCATCCAGACCAGGACGCGGCAGACCGCGATATCACCTTGCGCCGCCTGCTGAGCCATCAGTCCGGCCTGCCCAGCGAGCACCTGCGCGACCTCCACAGCACCTTCGCCATGGGCTTGATGCCAATGCGCATGTCTGGCGTATGGCTCAGCAGCCCGCCGGGCTCGCAAGTGGCGTACTCCAACCTCGGCTATGCGCTGGTAGGTGCCGCCATTGAGCGCAGTACCGGCAAAAGCTTTGAAGCCCAATTGCAATACAGCGTGCTCAAGCCCCTGGAGATGAACCAGTCGAGCTTTATCGGCACCGGCGCGGTAACGGGCTACCGCGCCATGGGCTATCAGGATGGCAGCGCCAGCAGCGATGCCCAGGTGCGCGACCTGGCCGCCGGGGGGTTGTGGGCCAGCCCGAAGGACCTCAGTCACTACGTGAACATGCTCTTTGCCCAGGGCCAGTACAAAGGCAAACGACTGCTGAGCGCGCGCTCCATCGACGCCATGTTCACCCAACAAAACACCGGCAACGCCCTCGACTTCGATTGCCAGATGGGCCTGGGCTGGTTCCTCGCCCCTTGCGGCGACGAACCGGTCGGCGCCGGCGTGCGCACTTACCAGCACAGCGGCGGCGGTGATGATTTTGCTGCACAACTGACCTTGCTGCCCGACCAGCAACTGGCGGTGATCATCATGGCCAACGACAGCAACGCCGAAGACCTGGTCGCCCGCCTGGCCATCGACGCCCTGCGCCTGATGCTCCAGGCGCAAACCGGAGAAACAGTGTGTGGCGACGGCTGCGAAGCCCCCAGCCACGGGCTGAAGCTGCGCCATGTACCGGCCGCCATCGATCGCAAGCGCCTGGCCGGTTTCTATGCCACAGCCTGGGGCGTGCTGCGCATCCGCGATGACCGGGATCGCTTGTCCGGCGAACTGGCAGGGTTCGACTTCGAGCTGTTGCGTGACGAACAAGGCTGGTTGCGCGCGCAAAAACGCGTGCTCGGCCTGTGGTTCAAGGACCTCGGCGAGCTGGGCCGCGTGCAATTGGATATGGTCACCGTGCAAGGCCGCCAAATGCTCACCGCCCGCAGCCACGGCCAACGTATCGCAATTGGCGAGCGTATCGATCCGCCGCCCTTGCCCCAGGCATGGGCCGACACCATCGGCACCTATCAAGTCCTCAACACCCATGAACCCGACGCACCGCTGACCGGTATCAGCGTGCGCCTGGAGCAAGGTTTCCTGGTGATTCGCGGCCAACTGCACGACGAGCCGCTCACCGACTACATCCTGCTACCCGTCGACAACGCCCACGCCGTGCTGGCCGGTAACGGCTATGGCCTGGGCGACACCGTAAGCCGCCAGATCAATGGCCTCAGCGCCTCGGGCTACGCCTTCAAACGCACCCATTCGCCTCACCCACCCCTGAACCTTTAATACGGATGAACACCCTGATGCGCTCAAGAAACCTATGCCTGTCCCTGTCCTCGCTGTGCCTGCTTGCCGCAGCCCAGCCCGCCACTGCCGAAGACTGGCAATACAGCCTCAAGGCTGGCGTCGCCAACGCACCCCGCTACAGCGGCAGCGAAGAGCGGATGACCGGGCCACTGCTGGGCGGCAAAATCGTCAGTCCCTGGGGGATTTTCCTCGACTCCGACAAAGGCCTGGGCTGGGGCTACGAAGGCAATGCCTTCAGCTTCAGCACATATGTCGGCGCCAGTGGCTCACGCAAAGATAAAAACGAATCCATGCACGCCGGCTCCAAGCGCCTCAAAGGCATGGGCGAAATCAAGTCACGCGCGCAAGTGGGCGTGAACGCCAGCTACAACCTCGGCGGAGTGATCATCGGCGCGACGCTGGAGCATGCGCTCAAGGACGATGACCACAAAGAGACCGGCAAGGCCTACAACCACCTGGAATTGAGCCTGGGCACCAATCTGTACGAAGGTCGCTACGGTTCCGTTGACGCCAGCCTCAGCAGCCACTTTGGCGACCGCGAATATTTGCAGACCTGGTACGGCGTGACCACCGGCCAGGCGGCAAAGAGCCGGTTCAAGGAATACAAGGCTGGGGCAGGCAATATCAGCAATGGCATGAACCTGGTGTGGAGTGTGCCGATCAGCGAGCACACTCAGTTTTCTACCTTGCTCGATGTGCAGTACCTGGCGGATGAAGCGGGCAAGAGCCCGATTGTGGAGCGACGCTTGCAGACGTCGGTGATGGGCGTGTTGGAATACACGTTCTAACGAGAGCCATGCTGGAAAAAACAATGTGGGAGCGGGCTTGCTGTGGCGAGGGAGCTTGCTCCCGCTCGACAGCGAAGCTGGAGCCCGCTTTTTAGGGGCGCTTCGCACCCCAGCGCAAGCAAGCTTGCTCGCCACAGCAAGCCCGCTCCCACAGTGGATCTTCACACTACTAGAGGGTGTTACTCGGCATACGCCCACGTCATCCGAAACGACGCCCCGCCCCACTCCGAATCCAACACTTCCACCTGCCCGCCATGCCACTGCGAAACCCGCTGCACCAGCGCCAAACCAAGGCCGAAACCGCCGGTACGGCGATCACGGCTGGCGTCCAGGCGCATGAACGGTTGGAAGATCTTCGCCCGCCCCTCCTCGGGCACGCCCGGGCCGTCATCGCACACGCGCACTTCATAACCCTGGCCGAACTTGACCAGCGACACTTCCACACGCCGTTCGGCGTAACGGATGGCGTTGCGCAGCAGGTTG
The DNA here is from genome assembly GCF_053456465.1 of Pseudomonas acericola (SeqCode). Lineage (NCBI taxonomy): Bacteria > Pseudomonadati > Pseudomonadota > Gammaproteobacteria > Pseudomonadales > Pseudomonadaceae > Pseudomonas > Pseudomonas acericola (SeqCode). The sequence goes on from NZ_JBRFJB010000003.1 coordinate 661,252, forward strand.
ATCACCGCCCGCGCCATAAAGCGTGGTTCGATCTGGATAAAGTCCACTTCGCAGGTCCGCAACGACAACTGCACACCCGCCGCCTCGGCCTCCAGCGCGACGCTGCCGATCACGCTGTCGAGCCAGCTGTGGGCCTCGATGCTTTCCCGGGTGACCTGGGTCGCGCCGCGCTCCAGGCTGGCGTAGGTGAGCAGCTCGGAAACCATTTCTTCCAACTCGCCCAGGTCGGCATACATGTCGGTGATCAGTTCGCCCCGCAAGCGCGGGTCGGCCTGTTGCTTGAGCTGGTCGAGCTCGAACGACAGGCGCGCAATCGGCGTGCGCAACTCATGGGAGACCGCGTTGGTCAGTTCGCGCTGGTTGGCGATCAGGCTCTCGATGCGTTCGGCCATCTGGTTGAAGTGCCCAGCCAGCTCACGCACGGTGGAGCGACGTGGCAGCAGGATGCGCGAGCCCAGATCGTTGTCGCCAAAACGCTGTGCGGCCAGGCGGATATGCTCCAGGTCGCGCCAGTGCGGGCGCACCCAGAAATACAGGACGATGGCCAGGCACAGGCCGAGGAACCCATAGGCCCACAGGTACAACCACTTGGGTTCTTCCGGCAGTTTGATTTCCAGCAGTTGCGAGCCGCCGTCGATGTTGGCGATGAACTCCATAAAGTCGCCACGCACCACCAATTGCCCGGCCGCGAGCAATTGCTGTTCCCGCGAGCTCAGCTTCAGCTCATCACGCGCCACTAATTTAAGATGCAGGCCGTAGTGGCTTTGCAACTCGGCCAGGCGCGCCGCCCGACCCGCCTCCGGCACTGGGCGCAATTGCTCCACCAAGCCATACGCCGGGCCGCGCATGGCTTCGCGGTTATAGGTTTCGTTGGCTTCGGGCAGCAACTCGTCAAAGGTGTAGTTGACCAGCCAGATGGCTCCCGCCAGACCCAGCGCCAGGATCACATACAAGCGCAAAAACAGCCGCAGCATCTAGACCTCCCACGCAAACGGATTGAACAGGTAACCCTTGCCCCAGATGGTCTTGATGCACACCGGCTCACGGGGGTTGTCGTTAAGCTTGCCGCGCAACTTGCTGATGTACACATCGACGCTGCGATTGAGGCCGTCAAAGGCAATGCCGCGCATGCGGTTGAGGATGTCATCGCGGGACAGGATCGTGCCCGAGTGACTGGCCAACAACCACAATAATTCGAACTCCATGGTGGTGAGATCGATCTTCTCCCCACCCAGGCTGACCACCCGGCAAGTGCGATCGATGGCCAATCGCCCGAACTCAAGGGAGCCACGCACCGTTGGCTCAGGCACCTGGCGCCGCTGCAAGGCGCGCAACCGCGCGAGCAATACCGGCGGTTTGATCGGTTTGATCACATAGTCGTCGGCGCCGGACTCCAGGCCCAGGATATGATCCAGGTCGTCCTCTTTAGCGGTAAGGATCACAATGGGTGTGTCAGAGACGTTGCGGATTCCCCGGCACACATGCAGGCCACTCTGGCCCGGCAACATCAGGTCGAGTACGACAATCTTCGGTTTGAAATCCAGGAACGCTGCCAAGGCTTCATCGCCCCGGTGCACCACCCGCACGTCAAAGCCATGCTGCGACAGAAAGTGTGCGATCAGCCCTGCCAGTTTCTCGTCGTCTTCAACGAGCAATACCTTGCCCAGACCCAGGTTTTCCATAAGTTCTCAGTGTGCGACGCGGATTGAAGTGCGGGCATTATAGGTGGCAAGCTGGGCAACTTAAGCAACTGGCCAGCACCGTCCGACCAAGCTTCATGCTTTTAAGACTTTTTAACAAATAGCCCGCAATCTTTAACGCCATTCACAGGGAGTTGTATGCGCAAGGATTACCTGGCGTTTTTTGTCTCGCTGTTCTTGTCGCGGCTGGCGGATCAGGTCCTGCTGTTTATCGTGCCGTTGATTGTCTTCCAGGCCACCGGGAGTGCTTCCTGGGCCGGGCTGGCGTTTTTCGTCGAATCGTTGCCGCGATTTCTCGCGTTTCCGCTGTGCGGGGCGCTGTGTGACAAGTACCCGCCCGTACGCATCCTGCATATCAGCCAGGTCTATCGGGCACTGGCCTGCGTGTTGGCAGTGGCGCTATTCGGCCTGTTCGACGGCATCTACTGGATCGTGCTGCTGTCGGCCGTGTGCGGGGTGTTGACCACCCAAGGCATCATGGCCCGGGAAGTGCTGATGCCGCACATCTTCCAGCAGTACAGCTATGCCAAGACCCTGTCCTATTCACAGATCGCCGACCAAAGCGGCCTGGTGCTCGGGCCGCTGGTGGCGGCGCTGATGCTGGAAGTCTGGGCGTGGCATTGGGTGGTGCTGGGGATTGCCGGGCTGTTTGTGTTGGCGGACGGGGCGATGCGCGTGTGGCAGCGTTCCAGCACGGTAGTCCCGGCCGTTTTCGAGCAGCATCGGGATATCTGGCTGCAGCCGCTGCGGATAGCGTTTGGGCATATCCAAACCCTGAGTGGGCTGAAACGCCTGATTGCGTTGACGATGGGGGTGAACCTGATCATCGGCGTCACGCTGGCCACGTCCGCCGCCATGGTCACCGGCCTCTACGGGGCAGGCAAAGACGCCTACGCCTTGCTGCAAGCAGCCGGTGCACTGGTGACCATCGTCATTCTGTTCTACCTGGCGCGCGCCACCCTGCCCTTGAGGCTCCTCGGTGGGCTTTCCTACGCAATGATTGCCCTGGGCGCACTGATCACGGCGATCAGCCCCAATCTATGGCTTTATTCCCTGGGCTTTTTGCTGGTGATCGGCTTCGACAAGATGTACAGCGTGTACATGCGCAGCGTGCGGCAAAAGGTGATTCCGGTGCAGGACTTCGGCAAGACCGTGGGCGTGATTACCTTGCTCAACAACCTGCCGCAACCGCTGGCGGGCCTGATGATTGCCGTGTTGGCCGCCCCTTTGGGCGTACAAGCGGTGATCCTGCTGCTGGCAGGCATCACCGCATTGATCGGCGTGGCCGTCGCCTCAGGCTGGCACGCCACTGTGAAAGCGGAACTCGACGTCGGGTGACTCGATCAACTCCTGCTCGGCCGCCCGCACCCGCTCGATCACCAGGGGCACGTCTTTTGCGTCGCCATACTGGTAGGCCAACTTGAGGTAGCCCTGGAAGTGGCGCGCCTCGCTTTTCAGCAGGCCGAAGTAGAACTTGCCGAGTTCTTCGTCCAAATGTGGCACCAGCGCTTCGAAACGCTCGCAACTGCGCGCTTCGATAAAGGCGCCGACCACCAGCGTGTCCACCAGTTTGACCGGCTCATGGGTGCGCACGACTTTGCGCAAACCCGAGGCGTAGCGCCCGGCATTCAGTTGGCGCAGTTCGACCTTGCGCTTTTTCATCAGGCGCATGACTTGTTCGTGGTGCACCAGTTCTTCTCGGGCCAGGCGCGACATCATATTGATCAGGTCGACATGGCTGTAGTACTTGGCGATCAGGCTCAGGGCGGTGCTGGCGGCTTTGAATTCGCAATTCTTGTGGTCGATCAGCAGGGTTTCCTGATCGGCCAAGGCAGCCTGGACCCAGGCGTCGGGGGTGCGGCAACCGAGGAATTCGTGGATTTCGGGCAGGTTCATCGGGCTCACGGGCAAAGGATCACAAAAGGGCTCCGATTATACCGACCACGCCGCAGACCACCAGCCACTGGCCTTGATGTGCATCAACATGACGTGCGCCGGGCAGCAACTATAGTTGTTCCATGCCCCCCCTTTTCATGGAGAACCCGAACATGCAAGCCATCCGCAGCATCCTGGTGGTCATCGAGCCCGAACATTCGGAAAGCCTGGCCCTTAAGCGCGCCAAGCTGATTGCCGGGGTCACTGGCGCGCATCTGCATTTGCTGGTGTGCGACAAGAAGCATGAGCATTCGGCGCTGTTGAGCCTGCTCAAGGCCGGCTTGCAGGAGGACGGCTACAGCGTCACCACCGAACAGGCGTGGAATGCCAGCCTGCATGAAACCATCATCGATGTGCAGCAGGCCGAAGGCTGTGGGCTGGTGATCAAGCAACACTTTCCCGACAGCCCGCTGAAAAAAGCGCTGTTGACGCCGGCGGATTGGAAGTTGCTGCGCTATTGCCCGACGGCCGTGCTGCTGGTCAAGACTTCTACGCCGTGGGCTGGCGGGGTGATCCTGGCGGCCATCGATGTGGGCAATACCGACGCTGAGCACCGTGAGCTGCACGCGGAAATCGTCGGCCATGGCTTCGACATCGCCAGCCTGGCCAAGGCCCAGCTGCACGTGATCAGCGCCCACCCCTCGCCCATGCTGTCGGCGGCGGACCCGACATTCCAGCTCAAAGAAACCATCGAAGCGCGCTATCGGGAACAGTGCCGGGCCTTCCAGGCCGAGTTTGATATCGACAACACAAGGCTGCACATCGAGGAAGGACCCGCCGACGTGCTGATTCCCTTTGCGGCGCATAAGCATCATGCCGCCGTCACCATCATCGGCACGGTGGCGCGTACCGGCATTTCCGGCGCGTTGATCGGCAATACGGCGGAAGTTGTGCTGGACCAGTTGGAAAGTGATGTGTTGGTGCTCAAGCCAGCGAGCCTTATGGATCACCTGGAAGAGCTGGCGGCCAAGTCCTAAGGGCGACGAGGATCAAAATGTGGGAGCGGGCTTGCCCGCGATAGCGGTGGATCAGTTGGCAAATGTTCGACTGAGACACCGTAATCGCGGGCAAGCCCGCTCCCACAGGGGAACTGTGGCGTCAGTTGGAAAACACATCCCTGAGGAACCCCGGGGCGATATAGCGCTGGTAGTGCGCCTCGGACAGGATAAAAAACTCCCGATCAATTGCATCGCGCAAATCAGGCAAGGCCCAGTCGCGAAATTCCGGTAACAGCACCATGCCATAGGCCTCCAGATTGGAGATCACCCGCGCGCCCCGCGCAATCAACTGGTACGCCCAGCAATACTCCGACTGGTGCGGCACGAAGCGAATCTTGCGCTGCTCCAGCTGCCCGCGCAGGGTCTTGGGGTCGAAAACCTCCACTTTACCGGCCATCACCTGCACCAGCAGTTGCTCCAGGCGCAGCCAGACCGCACGTTTTTCTTCTTCGTTATAGCCGTTCCACTGGATCACTTCGTGGTGGAAACGCTTGCAGCCACGGCACACGAGATCGCCGTAGACCGTGGAGCACAGGCCTACGCAGGGGGTCTTGATGGTTTGGTTGGACATGGGCAACAACACGCAAATCAGCGAAACAATGCGCCATGTTAGCCCTTTGTCTAACCTTGATCACCCTGCAAACTTGGTTAGGCAACTTACCTTTAGAAATTTTTTGCCGTAGAATCATCCGGCCTTGTAAGGCGCCAATAATCCGCTGGAAGCTGTTTTCAAAGCGTCACGAGCACAGTCGTTCCTTCAGAACGGTGTTGGCGATGGTCAATGACTCGGTAGGTCAATGCCCTCGCCAACCCTCATCAGCCCCGTTCTGCAGGCGTAAAACTTTGAAAGCAGCTTCTGTGAGGAATGCCGGCAGCGCTGGCTTTGCGGCCCAAAAAGCCCCCGAGCGCATGCGTGCCGTTCATTTCTGGATGAGCGTCCCGTGGGACCACTGATGAGGGTAATAACTGTGCTTGAAGCCTACCGCAAACATATCGAAGAGCGTGCAGCCCTGGGTATTGTTCCCCAGCCGCTTAACGCCGAACAAACCGCAGGCCTGGTCGAGCTGCTGAAAAATCCTCCGGCTGGCGAAGAAGAATTCCTCGTTGACCTGATCACCAACCGCATTCCACCTGGTGTTGACGAAGCTGCCTACGTCAAGGCCGGTTTCCTGTCTGCCCTGGCCAAGGGCGAAGCCACTTCCCCCCTGATCAGCAAGAAACGCGCTGTTGAACTGCTTGGCACCATGCAAGGCGGCTACAACATCGTGACCCTGGTCGAGCTGCTGGACGATGCCGAGCTGGCACCTGTCGCCGCCGCCCAACTCAAGCACACCCTGCTGATGTTCGATGCGTTCCACGACGTGGCCGAGAAAGCCAAGAACGGCAACGAACACGCCAAAGCCGTGATTCAGTCCTGGGCTGACGGCGAGTGGTTCAGCAACCGCCCTACCCTGGCCGACAAGATCAGCCTGCGCGTATTCAAGGTTACCGGCGAAACCAACACCGACGACCTGTCCCCTGCTCCAGATGCCTGGTCCCGTCCTGACATCCCGCTGCACGCCCTGGCCATGCTGAAAATGGCTCGCGACGGCATCGTGCCGGACGAGCAAGGCAAGACCGGCCCGATGAAGCAGATCGAAGAGATGCGCGGCCAAGGCTTCCCGATCGCCTACGTCGGTGACGTGGTCGGTACCGGTTCGTCGCGTAAATCGGCGACCAACTCCGTACTGTGGTTCTTCGGCGACGACGTCCCTTACGTACCGAACAAGCGCGCTGGCGGCTTCTGCTTCGGCACCAAGATCGCTCCAATCTTCTACAACACCATGGAAGATGCCGGCGCACTGCCAATCGAATTCGACGTTTCCGACATGCACATGGGCGACGTGATCGACCTGTACCCGCATGCTGGCAAGGTCTGCAAGCACGGCACCGACGAAGTCATCACCACCTTCGAAATGAAGACCCCGGTGCTGTTGGACGAAGTTCGCGCTGGCGGTCGTATCCCGCTGATCATCGGTCGCGGCCTGACCGACAAGGCACGTGCCGAGCTGGGCCTGGGCCCTACCGACCTGTTCAAGCTGCCTGAAGCGCCTGTCGACACCGGCAAAGGCTTCACCCTGGCACAGAAAATGGTCGGCAAGGCGTGCGGCCTGCCAGAAGGCAAAGGCGTTCGTCCTGGCACCTACTGCGAGCCGAAGATGACCACCGTGGGTTCCCAGGACACCACCGGTCCAATGACCCGTGATGAACTGAAAGACCTGGCGTGCCTGGGCTTCTCGACCGATCTGGTGATGCAGTCCTTCTGCCACACCGCGGCCTATCCAAAGCCGATCGACGTGACCACCCACCACACCCTGCCTGACTTCATCATGACCCGTGGCGGTGTATCGCTGCGTCCAGGCGACGGCATCATCCACAGCTGGCTGAACCGCATGCTGCTGCCGGACACCGTCGGTACCGGTGGTGACTCCCACACCCGTTTCCCGATGGGCATCTCGTTCCCGGCCGGTTCTGGCCTGGTCGCGTTCGCCGCAGCCACTGGCGTAATGCCACTGGACATGCCGGAATCGATCCTGGTGCGCTTCAAAGGCAAAATGAAACCTGGCATCACCCTGCGTGACCTGGTTCATGCCATTCCTTACTACGCGATCCAATCGGGTCTGCTGACTGTAGAGAAGAAAGGCAAGAAGAACGCCTTCTCCGGCCGCATCCTGGAAATCGAAGGCCTGAACGACCTGACGCTGGAACAAGCTTTCGAGCTGTCCGACGCCTCGGCTGAACGTTCGGCTGCCGGTTGCACCATCAAACTGTCGAAAGAATCCGTTACCGAGTACCTGAACTCCAACATCACCCTGCTGCGCTGGATGATCGGTGAAGGCTACGGTGACCCGCGTACCCTGGAACGTCGCGCCCAAGCGATGGAAGCCTGGGTTGCCAACCCTGAGCTGATGGAAGCCGATGCCGACGCGGAATACGCCGAAATCATCGAGATCGACCTGTCGGAAATCAACGAGCCTATCCTCTGCGCGCCAAACGACCCGGACGATGCCCGTCTGCTGTCGAGCGTTGCCGGCGAGAAGATCGACGAAGTGTTCATCGGTTCGTGCATGACCAACATCGGTCACTTCCGCGCTGCCGGTAAACTGCTGGAACAGGTCAAGGGTCAGCTGCCAACCCGTCTGTGGCTGTCGCCGCCGACCAAGATGGACGCTCACCAACTGACCGAAGAAGGCTACTACGGCATCTACGGCAAGGCTGGCGCGCGCATGGAAATGCCGGGCTGCTCGCTGTGCATGGGTAACCAGGCACGTGTTGAGCCGAATTCGACCGTTGTGTCGACGTCGACCCGTAACTTCCCGAACCGTCTGGGTGACGGCGCGAACGTCTACCTGGCTTCGGCTGAGCTGGCGGCAGTCGCTTCCACCCTGGGTCGCCTGCCGACCGTCGAAGAGTACATGGGTTACGCAGCGAAACTGGACACCATGGCCAGCGACGTTTACCGCTACCTGAACTTCGACCAGATCGCCGAGTTCCGTAAAATCGCAGCAAGCGCCAACATCCCGGTGATTCAAGCCTAAGATGTTGATGTAATAAAAACGCCGCGTATCCCACGATACGCGGCGTTTTTTTATGCCTGGGATTTGGCCAGTTGCACCGCGCCATCCACACTCAAGCCGCTGAGCAGCACCTGCGGTGGCAACGCCTCCGGCAAACCCTGCAACACTTCACGGGCAGCATGCCGGACACGGGCCAGCACCAGGCGCTTGCCCTCCACGCGCACCTGCACAAAAAACGCCGCCAGTGCTTCGATACTGGTGCCGTCGAGGTCGGGCGACTCTTCCAGGCTCAGCACCACCACCTCCACCGACGATTGCCGCATCAGGCGCAACGCCGCGCCGAGGATGCGCTCGGCATTCGCAAAAAACAGCGCTTCGCTGGGCCGCACAATCAACACGCCCGGCACAGGCGACGCATCGGCATGGTGCTGCTGGTCGACAAAGTCATGGCTGTCGCCCAGGCGCCCCAGCACCTGGATATCAGCCGATGACATCTGGCGCAGCATCAACACCACACTGATCGCCACCGCCAGCAACAAGCCATCCAGCACGCCAAGCACCAGCACCGCCGCGACGGCGCAGATCACCAGCAGGCGGTCACGCCGCCAAATAAAGTAGCGCCCCAAGGGTTGCAGGCTCAAGCCGCGACCCAACGCGTAGATGACAATAGCCGCGAGCACCGGCTCGGGCGTCAGCGCCACATAGGGCAGCACCGTCAGCACAATCAGCAACACCACCAACGCCGCGACGATACCGGCCAGCCGCGAACCGGCGCCGGCGGCTTCATTGGCCGAGGTCGCTGAATATCCAGCACCCGCTGGCATACCATGAAACAAGCCGGACACCAGATTGGCCGCCCCCAGCGCCAGCAAGTCGCGATTGGAGGACACACGGTCGCCGTGTTTAAGCGCGAATGAGCTGATGGAGCCATAGGACTCCGCATACAGGATCATCACCAAGGCAAACGCCAATTCACCCAGGCGCAGCCAGTCGGCGAACGGCAGCACCGGCAAATGCCCCAGTTCAAGGCGCAAATCGATCATGCCGATCAATCCGACGCCATGGGCCTCAAGGTTCAGGTACTGCCCAGCAAGAATCCCCAGCACCACCACCAGCAACCCACCCGGCAGGCGGGGGATGCGCGCGCACAGCCACAGCACGCCCAAGGCCACCGCCGCCACCAGCGCCGCCGGCCAATTCCAGCTCGGCCACTGCTCCAGCAATTGCGGGAGGAAGCGGATCAGGTTGTTGTCGCTCAGGTGTACGCCCACCACGGCGGCCAACTGCTTGAGGATAATGGTCAGCGCCAGGCCGAAGGCAAAGCCGCGCAACACCGGCTTGGCAATAAACGACGTGACGCCACCGAGCTTGAACAGCCCGGCCAGCAGGAAGAACACCCCGGTTACCAGCACCAGCCCGAACGCCAGAGACAGGCGCAACGCCGGGTCATCACCAGCCAGGCTGGCGGTCGCAGCGGCCAACACCGCCGCCGACGACGACGTGGCCGAAACAATCGCAAAGCGGCTGGTGCCCAACAGGCCGTAGCACAACAACCCGGCAAACAAGGCAATCACCCCGGCCTGGGGTGGCAGCGCGGCAATGCTGGAATAGGCCACCGCTTCAGGCAGCAACAGACCGGCGATGGAGAGCCCGGCGAGCAGGTCGTGGATGCGGGTAGACGACGCGACAATGGCGGGAGGGTTTTGAGTATTCAATCGGGCCAACCTTCGGGGTTTCCAGGGCAGAAACCCATAAGCCGACAAGCTTAGCCCTCATTGCCGGGTCACGGGTTGATCCCTGTCCACAAAACTTGCAGCGCCACAAAACAACTGTGGGAGCTGGCTTGCCTGCGATGGCGGTGTATCAGTCACCCATACAGTGACTGAACTACCGCTATCGCAGGCAAGCCAGCTCCCACAGTTTAGAACTGTACCGTCTTAGCGACGGTACTCAGGCTCAAGGAATCAGCGAATACACCACCGCCGTAATCGCTACCAGGCCGACCGCCGTAACAAACACATTGGACGCCTGCCCACGGTACTTGGCCATGGCCGGCACCTTGCGGATCGCGTACATCGGCATCAGGAACAGGATGGACGCAATCACCGGGCCGCCCAAGGATTCGATCATGCCAAGGATGCTTGGGTTAAGCGTGGCGACAATCCAGCACACCACCAGCATGAACGCGGCGGTCATGCGGTCCAGGGTCTTCGGTGCCGGGCGGCGACCGGTCTTGGCCACCAGGCCCTTAAGGCCTTCGCTGGCGCCGATGTAGTGGCCCAGGAACGACTTGGCAATCGCCACGAACGCGATCAACGGCGCGGCAAAGGCGATGGTCGGGTTGTCGAAGTGGTTGGCCAGGTACGACAGGATCGACAGGTTCTGCGCTTTCGCCTCGGCCAGTTGCGCCGGCGACAGGGTCAGCACGCAGCTGAACACGAAGAACAGCACCATCACCACCATCAACAGGTGCGCGCGGGACAGGATCTGCGAGCTGCGCTCATCGGCATGCACGCCGTACTGGCGCTTCTGGTCCACCGCGAAGGCCGAGATGATCGGCGAGTGGTTGAACGAGAACACCATCACCGGAATCGCCAGCCAAAGGGTGCTGAGCAGCGCCGAAGGCTCCGGCACCACGCTGGCGGTGCTGAGGATGCCACCGGTCCAATGCGGGATCAGGTACACCGCAAGGAACAGCAAGGCGACGATAAACGGATACACCATCAGGCTCATGGCCTTGACGATCACTTGCTCACCGCAACGCACGACGGCCAGCAGGCCGAGAATCAGCACAAAGGCCAGGATCGCCCGTGGCGGCGGCATGATGTGCAGTTGGTGTTCCATGAAGCTGCCGACGGTGTTGGTCAGGGCGACGCTGTAGATCAGCAGGATCGGGAAGATCGCCAGGAAGTACAACAAGGTGATCATTGCGCCAGCGGTGATGCCGAAATGCTCTTCGACCACGTCGGTGATGTCGGAGCCTTCACGACCGGACAGGACGAAGCGGGTCAGGCCACGGTGCGCGAAGAACGTCATCGGGAATGCCAGCAGCGCCAGGATCAACAGCGGCCAGAAACCGCCCAAGCCAGCGTTGATGGGCAGGAACAAGGTGCCGGCGCCAATGGCCGTGCCGAACAGGCCAAGCATCCAGGTGGTGTCCTGGCGGCTCCAGCTTGTGAGGGTTGCAGGTGTCGATGCATAGCGTTCGTCAACGCTATTGGCCTGATCATTCATCCGGTCGGATCTCCGCATTTACACGGCCGGGACGAGTCAGAAAAACCTGACAGGCAGCGCCCCGACCATAGAAGGGGCGCGATTGTCCGGGATTCTTGTGAATAAGCAAAGACTTAGCTGAGGAACGGTGGCGTGGTACATCGACACGCCGCACCTATGGCGGACACATTTGTTGACAACCTGACGTCGATCTCAGCATGATCGGGCCATGAACCTTATTCAGCTGCACCTCACCCGTACCACCACCACGACCGCTATCGGCGGGTCGCGCGGTGGCTGTGGGTGGTCAAGCTAAACACCTCACAGATTCAACCCAAGGCCCCGCCAGCAATGGACGGGGCCTTTTTATTGCTCCGCCCAGCTGGCAATCACAAGGAGCAACACCATGGCTGACGCCCTGCTGATCATCGACATGCAAACCGGCCTCTACGATGGCCCGGAGAAGCCTTTTGAGCGCGAACGCGTACTCGCCACCATCAACCAACTGATTCAACGCGCCCGCAACGCCAACGCGCCGATCTTCGTCGCCCGCCACACCGGCCCGCAGGGTTCGCCCATCGCTGAGGGCAGCCCGCTCTGGCAGCTGTGGCACGGCCTGGACGTGGATGAAGCCCGCGACCACCTGTTCAATAAAACCCGGCCGAGCTGTTTTCTGGGGACTGACCTGGCTCAGCAACTGAATGCGGCGCAGGTCAATGAGTTGGTGATTGTGGGTATGAAAACCCAGTTCTGCATCGACACGACTTGCCGCGTGGCCGTTGAGCTGGGGTTTTCGGTGGTGCTGCCCGAAGATGGCCATACTTGCATGGACACTCCAACGCTCGACGCAAAGGCGATCATCGAGCATCACAATGCGACGTTGGCGGGGGCGTTTGTGAAGCGGGTTAGCGCGGCTGAAATCAGCTTCTGACAATGCAGCTCCTGTAAAACAGAAACCATTGTGGCGAGGGAGCTTGCTCCCGCTGGACTGCACAGCAGTCCCCGGCTCTTCAGGGGGCGCTTCGCACCCCAGCGCAAGCAAGCTTGCTCGCCACAATCGACTCGCTTCAGCAGTGAAAAATTTTCTGAGCCGATAAGCCGACCCGTCTTACAAATCCCGCATACTCCCCCCTCAAACCCTTCAGGAAGAGCCTCCCGATGTCCATCACTGTTCTGGTTCTGGTTGAAACCATCAATGAATACCTGCAAATCATCGAGAGCAATGACTTTCATGTGATTCTGGCGCCAACGCCCGCCGAGCGCGCCCAGGCGATCCAGACCCACGGCGGCCAGATCAAAGCGGTGCTGACCCGTGGCCCCCTGGGTTTGTACGCGGAAGAGATCGCCGCCCTGCCCCTGCTGGAGATCATCTGCGTGATCGGCGCCGGCTACGAACATGTGGACCTGCAAGCCGCAAGCAATCGCGGGATCGTCGTCACCAACGGCGCCGGTGTCAACGCACCTTCGGTCGCCGACCACGCCATGGCACTGCTGCTGTCGCTGGTGCGCGGCATTCCCCAGACCGACGCCGCCGTACGGCGCAACGAATGGCCCAAGGTCATGCGCCCGTCCCTGGGCGGCAAGCAGTTGGGCATTCTCGGGCTGGGTGCCGTAGGCCTGGAGATCGCCAAACGTGCGGCGCTGGGTTTCGGCATGGAGATCAGCTACCACAACCGCCAGCCCCGCGATGACGTGGACTACACCTACTGCGCAACAGCCGTGGAGCTAGCGCGCACCTCGGACTTCCTGATCCTGGCCACGCCCGGCGGTGCAAGCACCCGCCACTTGATCGATCGCCACGCCCTCGATGCCCTGGGGCCCAATGGCTTCCTGGTCAACATCGGACGCGGCAGCGTGGTCGTCACCGCGGACCTGGTGACAGCCCTTGAACAGCGCCGCATCGGCGGCGCAGCCCTAGACGTATTCGACGACGAGCCCCAGGTGCCCGACGCCCTCAAGCGCCTGAGCAACACCGTGCTCACTTCCCATGTCGCCGGCCTGTCGCCGGAAGCCGCCCACGACACCGTGCAGCGCGTGGCCGACAACTTGCTGGAGTACTTCGCCGGTCGCCCGGTACTCACGCCCGTCGCGTTGCCCCCGCCCGTAAAATGACCGATCAGGCACGCTGATCATCATCCAACACGCTAACCTATTAAGCCGCCCCGACCTTGTCGCTGGGCGGTGGTGCGCATTAGATTAGGAAATAGTCCGAGGCCTTTAGAATAAGCAGAAGGGATAAGCATGGCGCTGAACGACCAATCGACCCAGATCCGAGCAGGCGAAGAACTTGATGCCAGCCTGATCGATCCCTACCTCAAGGCCCATATCCCCGGCCTGAGCGGCACGCCGACCATCAGCCAGTTCCCGGGCGGTGCGTCGAACCTGACCTACCTGCTGGAATACCCTGGCCAGGAATTCGTCCTGCGCCGCCCGCCCTTTGGCCACAAGGCCAAGTCCGCCCACGACATGGGCCGCGAATTCCGCATTCTGAACCAGCTCAAGGACGGTTTTCCGTACTGCCCGAAGGCTTACGTGCATTGCACCGACGAGTCGGTGATCGGCGCCGAGTTCTACGTGATGGAGCGTGTCAACGGCATCATCCTGCGCTCTGACCTGCCGGCCGAACTGGGCCTGGACGCCACCAAGACCGAGGCCCTGTGCAAGAGCTTTATCGACAAGTTCGTCGAACTGCACCAGGTGGACTACACCGCGTGCGGCCTGGCCGACCTGGGCAAACCCGAAGGTTATGTGGCACGGCAGATCAGCGGCTGGAGCGATCGCTACGAAAAAGCCCTGACCCCCGACGCCCCACGCTGGGAAGCCGTGCGCGCCTGGCTCAACGAGAAGATGCCGGCCGACCACCCGACATCGAGCATCGTGCACAACGATTACCGCTTCGATAACGTGATCCTCGACCCGCACAACCCGATGCAGATCATCGGCGTTCTGGACTGGGAGTTGACCACCCTCGGCGACCCGCTGATGGACCTGGGCAACACACTCGCCTACTGGATTGAAGCCGCCGACCCGGCACCGGTGCAACTGATGCGCCGTCAGCCAAGCAACGCCCCCGGCATGCTCACCCGCCGTCAGTTCGTCGACTACTACGCCGAACGCGCGGGCATCCAGATCGATAATTTCGATTTCTACTACACCTACGGCCTGTTCCGCCTGGCCGGCATCGTGCAGCAGATCTACTACCGCTTCTTCCATGGCCAGACCCAGGACAAACGCTTTGCGCAGTTCATCCACATGAACAAGCTGCTGGAGCAGATGAGCCTGAATGTGATCGCTAAATCAGCCCTCTAAGGAACCCCCATGTCCAAGACCAACCTGTTCGACCTCGACGGCAAGATTGCCTTTGTTTCTGGCGCGAGCCGTGGCATCGGTGAAGCCATCGCCAAGTTGCTGGCCCAGCAAGGCGCCCACGTGATTGTCTCCAGCCGCAAACTGGACGGTTGCCAGCACGTGGCTGACGCAATCATCGCCGACGGCGGCAAGGCCACGGCCATTGCCTGCCACATCGGTGAAATGGAGCAGATTGCCCAGGTGTTCGCCGGGATTCGCGAACAGTTCGGCCGCCTGGACATCCTGGTCAACAACGCCGCGACCAACCCGCAGTTCTGCAACGTACTGGACACCGACCTCGGCGCGTTCCAGAAGACCGTGGACGTGAACATTCGCGGCTACTTCTTCATGTCGGTGGAAGCCGGCAAGCTGATGCGCGAGAACGGCGGTGGCAGCATCATCAACGTGGCCTCGATCAACGGCATCTCCCCGGGCGTGTTCCAGGGCATCTACTCGGTGACCAAGGCCGCCGTGATCAACATGACCAAGGTGTTCGCCAAGGAATGCGCTGCGTTCGGCATTCGCTGCAACGCCCTGCTGCCGGGCTTGACCGATACCAAGTTCGCCTCGGCACTGGTGAAAAACGACGCCATCCTGAAAACCGCGCTGGCACAGATCCCACTCAAGCGCGTGGCCGACCCGAGCGAAATGGCGGGCGCGGTGCTGTATCTGGCCAGCGATGCGTCGAGCTACACCACCGGCGTCTCGCTGAATGTGGATGGTGGGTTCCTGTCCTGATCAAGCATTAGATCGTTCCCACGCTCTGCGTGGGAACGCCGCCGGTGACGCTCTGCGTCTTGCCTTCAAGAACGGACGCAGAGCGTCCAGGGATGCATTCCCACGCAGAGCGTGGGAACGATCAAACTGTATTCCACCCAATCAAGCATTCGGCGGTTGCTGGCGAAAGCTTACCGCCAGGCGGTTCCAGCCACTGATGCTGGACACCGCCATGGTCAGGTCCACCAGTTCCTCTTCGCTGAATTCCACCCGCACGGCGGCAAAGAGTTCATCCGACACCTGTGACGTGGGCAGCGTCGCCACCGACTCGCTCCAAGCCAATGCGGCCTTCTCCCGCGCCGTGAAAAACGGTGAATCGCGCCACACACACAACGCAAACAAACGCCGCTCGGTCTCGCCGCGCTGGCGTGCCGCCATCGAGTGCATGTCGGTGCAGAAGCCACAGTGGTTGAGTTGCGAAACGCGGATCTTGATCAACTCCAGCAACGGCTGTTCGATCGACAGGCCAAAGGTGTTCGCCTCCAGCATCAACATGGCCTTGAGCGCTTGCGGTGAAGCCGTGTAGTAATCCAGGCGGGGTTCCATGGGGTGCTTCTCTGAAATGACACCCCAGCCTAGAACCCCGGCGACGTATGCCCTATAGCCAATCGGCCGGTTTATGCGCAGACCATTTTGCGCCCACCGCGCCAGCGCGTAGTCTTGGCGCAGACTGAAGCCTTGGGATACAACATGGAACTGCACGTCGTGATCAACGGCCGCAAGGATCTGGCCGAACAGCTGTACCAGCAACTGCGCGAGGCCATCAGCTCCGGGCGCCTGGCCGCCGGTGCGCAATTGCCGCCCAGCCGCTTGCTGGCCGAGCAGTTGGGCGTGTCGCGCAAGACCGTGTCCGACACGTACGCCACCCTGACCTACGAAGGCCTGCTGGTGGGCAAGACCGGCCGCGGCACCTTCGTCAACGCCCATGCGCCGCAGGCGGAACGCCAACAATCGGCCACCGACCTGGCCTGCGCCGCCAACCTGGCAAAGTGGGCGTCGCTGCCCTCACCCATGCGCCACCCTACCCGCGACAGTACCTTGCGCTATGAATTCATCGGTGGCGCCACCAGCCGTAACCAGTTCCCCCAGGATGAATGGCGGCGCTGCACCCAAGATGCGTTGCGACGCATTGCGCAGAACAGCGGCTTCTACAGCCAACCCGAAGGCTTGCCCGCCCTGCGCAGTGCCATCGCCGGGCATATCGCGTTCTCGCGGGGCGTCAAATGCCGTGACAGCGACATCGTGGTCACCAACGGCGCGCAACAGGCGCTCGACCTGATCGCCCGCGTGGTCCTGGAACCCGGCAGCATTGTCGCCATGGAAGACCCCGGCTACAGCCCCGCGCGCCAGCTGTTCGTGGCAATGGGGGCCAGCGTCGCCAGTGTGCCGGTGGACGAACAGGGTATTCAGGTCGATAACATCCCCGACGGCACGCGCCTGATCTACGTGACGCCGTCCCACCAATTCCCCCTCGGCATGCCCATGAGCCTGCCTCGCCGCGAAGCCTTGCTGGCGCGGGCCTTCGCGCTGGGGGCGATCATCATCGAAGACGACTACGACAGCGAATTTCGCTACGAAGGCCGCCCCACCGACTCCCTGCAAAGCATGGACAACCGTGGCGTGGTGACCTACGTCGGCACCTTCTCCAAAACCCTGCTGCCCGAGCTGCGCCTGGGCTACGCGGTGCTGCCACCGGCGATCCAGGGCGCCGTGCTCAAGGCCAAGCAATTGACCGACCAGCACAGCTCCACCTTGCCGCAATGGGCGTTGGCCAAGTTCATCAGCGAAGGTTACCTGCTCAAGCACATCCGCCGCTGCCACACCGTGTACGCCGGGCGCCGTGAGCGCATCCTGCAACGTCTGGCGGGGGATTTATCACCCTGGTTCGAAGCGGTGCCCACTGTGGCCGGGTTCCACATGGCGGCGTTGTGCAAGGTCGCGGTGGATATCCCGCTGCTGATTCAGCTGGCGCGCCAGGTGGAAGTCGGATTGTACCCACTGGACGTGTTTTTCCATGACGCGCCGCTGCGCCCGGGGCTGATCATCGGTTTTGGCGCCATCGAGACGCTGGACATCGACCCGGCCCTGGACCGGGTGCGCGACATCCTGCAACAGATTGGCTAGGGGATTTACCGGCGGATTGGTTATTGGTGACCCCGGCCACGCGGCGTAGGGTGAACAGGTCTCGAACTACTCGGAAACTTCGCCATGAAACGCCTGCTCGCTGCCTCCCTGATGCTCGCCTCCTTCGCCGTATTTGCCCACGAACCGGTGTACAACCAGGAATCGATCAAGGTCCTGCAAGAACACGCGCTGACCAATGTGTCCGGCAAGAAAACCCTCATGCTCACCGTGGACTATGCGCCCGGGCAAGCCACCGTACCCCATAGCCACACCGGTACCGCCGTGGCCTACGTGCTGGAAGGCGAAATCACCTCGCGGGTGAATGATGAGAAGGCAGTCACCTACAAGGTCGGTGAATCGTTTTATGAGCCGGCGGGGTCGCGGCATTTTGAATCGAGCAATGCCAGCCAGACCAAGCCGGCCAAGTTGCTGGTGGTGATGGTCATGGATGATAAAGCCGAGGTACTGACTCCCCTGCCGCAGTAACCCGCAACACCACAAAACCCTGTGGGAGCTGGCTTGCCTGCGATAGCGGTGTATCAGTACCAGATGTGTTGGTTGACCCACCGCTATCGCAGGCAAGCCAGCTCCCACAGGTTGAATTGTGTTTTTTCAGCAGGTTCAGGGGCGCTTGAACTGGCGCCGTAGCTCTTCGATGCGAGGCCGGCACAGACAGCCTTCCAGATGATCATTGACCATCCCCATCGCCTGCATCAGCGCATACATCGTGGTCGGCCCTACGTAGGTCCAGCCGCGTTTCTTCAGCGCTTTCGACAACCGCACTGACGCCGGCGACGTGGGATTCTCCGTCCAATAAGCCATGTCCACGACCTTTGGACGCTCATCAACCGCCGGCTCAAACGCCCACAACCAGCGCGCCAACGACCCCGTCTCATCCACCAGCTCACACGCCCTGCGTGCATTGTTGATCGCCGACACAATCTTCGCCCGATTGCGCACGATGCCCACGTCCTGCATCAGCCGCTCAATATCGGCCTCGCCATACTGCGCCACCCGGCGAAAATCAAAGCCCTCGAACGCCACCCGAAACTGCTCGCGCTTGCGCAGGATGGTGATCCACGCCATGCCCGCCTGGAAGCCTTCCAGGCAGATCTTCTCGTACAGCTGAACGTCATCCGCCACCGGCACGCCCCACTCGTGGTCGTGGTAATGCGGGTATTGCGGTGCCGACGTACGCCAGGTGCAGTAGGTCTGCCCGGTGGCGTCGGTGGTCAGTCCTGGTCTATCCATCCATCACCTCGTGTGTCGTGCGGCGGATGATAAGCGAAAAATTTTCCAGCCCACCAACCGCTCAAGCACCGCCCTCGCCGACCAACTGGTCAGACCGGGTCCGATCAACCACCGAATTTTTACTTGTGGTTTCAAAAAAGCCGAGCGTAGACTGGCCGCGCACTGGACTTACCGGTAAGACCACAACAATTAAGCCCTGGAACCACCAGGGCACCGAATAGAGATCCCTCCCATGCTCAGATGGTGCTCGCGTTCGATTTTCCTGCAAGTCGTGATCGGCCTGATGCTAGGCGTTGTTTGCGGCCTGGCCCTTCCCGAATTCTCCACACAACTCAAACCCCTCGGTGACGGCTTTATCAAGCTGATCAAAATGCTGATCGGCCTGATCGTATTCTGCGTGGTGGTCAGCGGCATCTCTGGCGCCGGCGACTTGAAGAAAGTCGGGCGCATCGGCCTCAAGTCGGTGATCTACTTTGAAATACTCACCACCGTCGCCCTGGTGATCGGCCTGGTGATGGCCTTCAGCACCGGTATTGGCCAAGGCGCCAATATCCACCTGGAGCAATTGTCGTCCGCCGGCCTCAATGAACTGGCCGACAAGGGCCAGCACATTCGCGGCACCAGCCAGTTCCTGATGGACCTGATCCCCAACTCGGTGATCGGTGCCTTCGCCGAGAACAACGTGCTGCAAGTGCTGCTGTTCTCGGTGCTGTTCGGCAGCGCGCTGAACCTGGTAGGCGAAGCGGCGTCGGGCATCTCGCGCCTGATCAACGAGCTGAGCCATGTGATCTTCCGCATCATGGGCATGATCGTGCGCCTGGCGCCGATCGGTGTATTTGGTGCGATTGCCTTCACCACCAGCACCTACGGCCTGGACTCGCTGCAACACCTGGGCAGCCTGGTGGGCCTGTTCTACCTGACCTGCTTCGCCTTCGTCGGCCTGATCCTCGGCCTGGTGATGCGCCTGTCGGGCCTGCGCATGCTGCCGCTGCTCAAGTACCTGCGCGAAGAACTGCTGATCGTGATGGGCACCGCCTCCTCCGACGCCGTGCTGCCACAGATCATGCGTAAACTGGAGCACCTGGGCATCGGCAGTTCCACCGTCGGCCTGGTGATTCCAACAGGCTATTCGTTCAACCTCGACGGTTTCTCGATCTACCTGACCCTGGCCATCGTGTTTATCGCCAACGCCACCGGCACGCCGCTGTCGATGACCGACCTGATGACGATTCTGCTGGTGTCGCTGATCACCTCCAAAGGTGCCCACGGCATTCCGGGCTCGGCGCTGGTGATCCTGGCGGCGACCCTCACGGCGATCCCGGCGATTCCGGTGGTGGGCCTGGTGCTGGTGCTGGCGGTGGATTGGTTCATGGGCATCGGCCGCGCACTGACCAACCTGATCGGCAACTGCGTCGCCACCGTGGCGATTGCCCGTTGGGAGAAAGACATCGACCTGCAGCGAGCGAACAAGGTGCTTGAAGGGCAGCAAGGGTATGCCTTCCAGGCCAAAAAACCGGTGTTGCCGGCGCATCAGGAGTTCTGACCAGGCGACACAATTCAAATGTGGGAGCTGGCTTGCCTGCGATGGCGGTGTATCAGTAACAGATGTCTTGGCTGACCCACCGCTATCGCAGGCAAGCCAGCTCCCACAATAGACCTTCACTGGATTCATTAGCGTATTTGCAACATTTAGGAGAGGTAGACGTGATCAGCACCTCAACCGTCGTCAATTCAGTGGTAGAAAAACTCCGCGCCGCCTTGGCGCGTGGCCAGTGGCGCCGTGGTGAAATGCTCCCCGGCCAACGCGAGCTGGCCGAACAGATGGGTATCAGCCGCCCCAGCCTGCGTGAAGCGGTGATCGTCCTGGAAACCCTCGGCCTGGTGCGCTCCATGCCCGGCAAAGGCGTGGTGGTGCTGGAGACCAGCGTCAGCGAACCCCAGTCCAGTGACGCAGTGGCCGACGCGAGCCTGGAAGATATCCTGCAACTGCGCTACACCCTCGAACCCTTCATCGTCGGTCTCGTCGCCCAATCCATCAGCAGCAAGGAAGTCGGCCAACTGCGCCTGACCCTGATGGACATGCGCGAAGCCCTCGACGCCGAAGACGCCGAAGCCGGCATGAACGCCTACATCGGCTTCCACGAAGAACTGTTCGCCCTGACCTCCAACCCGATCTTCCAGAACGTGGTGCAGCAAACCAGCAACGCCCTCAAGCAGAGCGCCCAGGTGCTGCGCAACTCGCCGGAGCACCTGGCCGAACGCCTGCGCGAAAACGAAGCGGTGGTGCGCGCCATCCGCAACAAGAACAGCGCCCTGGCCAGTGCCGAGATGCGTCGGCACATCCTGCAGGAAGGCCTGCGCATGGGCATTCGCTTGAACATCCCGGATGACCATCTGGGCAGCTGATTTATTGGAGACTGGCCATGACCGCTTACGCGTTGCAACGCGACCCTATCTTCCCTGCCCTGCGCTTGATCGCCGGTAAAAAGCCTTCGGTGGACGACATCTACCCGCGCCTGTTCGACGCCATCCTCGAACAACGCATTGCGCCGGCCAGCCGTTTCACCGAAGAGAGCCTGGGCGAGACCTTTGGCGTCAGCCGCAGCGTGATCCTCCGAGTGCTGGCAAAGCTGTCGCACCAGCAAGTGATCATCCTGCGCCCCAACCAGCGCGCCCAGGTCGCCGCGCCGGATGCCCAGCAAACCCGGCAGATCCTCGAGGCGCGGCGCCTCACCGAAATCACCGTAGTGCAATTGGCCTGCGTGCACGCCACGCCGACGCAACTGCGCCAGCTGCGCGAGCTGATTGCCCGCGAACGCGAGTGCATCGAGCGCGACCAGCGTGGGCCGGCGATTCGTTTGTCCGGGGAGTTCCACCTACAATTGGCCGCCATGGCGCGCAACGCGCCGCTGGCACAGTTCCTCAACAGCCTGGTGCCGCTGACGTCATTGGTCATTGCCCAGTACGAGGCGAAAGCCTGCACTTATTGCGCGTGGCAGGAACATGTAGCGATTGTGGATGCGCTGGAGCAACGCGACGCCACCGCCGCCGTGAGCCTGATGACCCAGCACCTGGACCACCTAGAATCCAAATTACTCAAACACCACTAATCCCAAGGGATAAGCACATCCAAATGTGGGAGCTGGCTTGCCTGCGATAGCGGTGGGTCAGCCAATAATTCATCAACTGATACACCGCCATCGCAGGCAAGCCAGCTCCCACAGTGATTGCATTCCAATTCAAATAAAAAAGCCCCCGTATCTCACGATACGGGGGCTTTTGTTTGCAGCGTCAGATCAACCCGGTTACAACACCGACTGACCACTCAACGCCAGGTCCAGCAACTCACGGTTGGCCACCGCGTACATGGCGTAGTCCGTGCCGACCGCAGCACGAATTTCTACCATCATCGCCACCCAACGATCAGCCATGTCCTTGTGCTGCTCAAGCCACAGGGCCACGCGGGCTTCCATGTCTTCTGGCGCGTCGGCCATTTGCAGGACCGAAATGGTGATCGCTCGTTGCTGCCAGTCCACATCGTCGCGGAACGCTTCGCGGGCCTGGGCCTGCCAGTTGTTGGCCACGGGCAGATCGCTGATCTGCTGCAGGTACCACGGCAAGTCCAGGGCGCTGCCAACGGCGAAGTAGGCCTTGGCCACTTCGGCGGCGTCATGCCCGGTGACGTCAGCGGCTTCGATGATCGGCAGCAAGGTGTACAGGTGAGTAGTGCCTGCAACCATGCGGGCCAACAACTCCGGCACACCGGCTTCGGTGTATTTGCCGTAGCGGTTCTGCCAGCCTTCGCGGGTCGGGCCTTCCAGCAGTTCGTCGAGCTTGAGGCCCAGTGCTGCCAGGTGTGGACCGAAGTGCGCGGTGTCACGGCCAGCGTCCTGCTCGTTGCGACGGCTGCGCAGGAACCAGCGCGTCGCACGGCGGCCCAGGCGCATCAGCTCATCCATCAGCTCCAGTTGCACGTCGGCAGAAACCTGGTGGTCCAGGGCTTCGATCTGACGGAACCAGTGCGGGAGGTGGAAGATGTCACGCACGATCACATACGCACCCGCCACGTTCGCCGGGCTCATGCCGGTCGACTCTTTGAGTCGCTGAACGAAGGTGATGCCCATGTGGTTGACCAGGTCGTTGGCGATCTGGGTGCTGACGATCTCGCGCTTCAAGCGGTGGCGACGCATGGCTTCGCCGAACTTGGCCACCAGGCTCGGTGGGAACGCGGTCTCCATGTCACGGGTCAGGTAGTCGTCATCCGGTACCAGGGACTTGAGCAGCGCTTCCTTGAGGTCGATCTTGCTGTACGAGATCAGCACCGACAGCTCCGGACGGGTCAAGCCCTTGCCGGTCGCGGCGCGCTCGACGAGCTGCTCCTCGGTCGGCAGGTACTCGATGGCGCGGTCCAGCTTGCCACGGCCTTCCAGGTCGCTCATCAGGCGCTTGTACTCGGCGGCACGCTCGTAGGCACGGCGCGCAGCCAGGGACAGGGCCTGGGTCTGCTTGTAGTTGTTGCCCAACACCAGGCTGCCGACTTCGTCGGTCATGCTCGCCAGCAACTGGTTGCGTTGCTTGTCGGTCATGTCACCGGCCTGCACCACTTCGTTGAGCAGGATCTTGATGTTCACTTCGTGGTCGGAGCAGTCCACACCACCGGCATTGTCGATGAAGTCGGTGTTGGAACCGCCGCCATTGAGGCCGAATTCCACACGACCCAGTTGGGTCATGCCGAGGTTACCGCCCTCGCCCACCACCTTGCAGCGCAGCTCGTTGCCGTTGACGCGCAGGGCGTCGTTGGCCTTGTCGCCCACGTCGGCATGGCTTTCAGTGCTGGCCTTGACGTAGGTACCGATACCGCCATTCCACAACAGGTCCACCGGCGCCTTGAGCAAGGCGTTCAGCAGCTCGGTCGGGGTCAGCTTGTCGGCCGCGATATCGAAGCGTTCTTTCATCTGTGGCGAGATGGCAATGCTCTTCGCGCTGCGCGAGAAGATACCGCCGCCTTCGGACATGATGCTGGTGTCGTAGTCGGTCCAGGCCGAACGCGGCAGCTCGAACATGCGCTGGCGCTCGACAAAGCTGGTGGCCGGATTCGGGTTTGGATCGATGAAGATGTGCAGGTGGTTGAAGGCCGCGACCAGCTGCAGCTTGTCGGACATCAACAAGCCGTTACCGAACACGTCGCCAGCCATGTCGCCGACGCCCACCACGGTGATGCTGTCTTCCTGCACGTTGATGCCGCGCTCACGGAAGTGACGCTGCACACCGACCCACGCGCCCTTGGCGGTGATGCCCATTTTCTTGTGGTCGTAACCGGCCGAACCACCGGAAGCAAACGCATCGCCCAGCCAGAAGCCGTAGTCGATGGCAATGCCGTTGGCGATGTCGGAGAAGGTCGCCGTACCTTTGTCCGCTGCGACTACCAGGTACGGGTCATCGTCGTCATGACGCACGACGTTGGCCGGTGGCACCAAGGCGCCGTCTTTCAGGTTGTCGGTGATGTCCAACAGGCCGGAGATGAAGATGCGGTAGCAGGCGATGCCCTCGGCCGCGATCTCGTCACGGCTGCCGCCCAATGGCAGGCGACGCGGCAGGAAGCCGCCCTTCGCACCCACTGGCACGATGACCGAGTTCTTCACTTGCTGGGCTTTTACCAGGCCAAGCACTTCGGTACGGAAGTCTTCTTCACGGTCGGACCAGCGCAGGCCGCCGCGAGCGACGTTGCCGAAGCGCAGGTGCACGCCTTCAACGCGCGGCGAGTAGACGAAGATTTCAAACTTCGGCACCGGCTTGGGCAGCTCGGGAATCGCACGCGGGTCGAACTTGAAGCTGAAGTACGACTTGTTCTGGCCGTTGGCGTCGGTCTGGTAGAAGTTGGTGCGCAGGGTGGCCTTGATCAGGTCCAGGTAGCGACGCAGGATGCGGTCTTCGTTGAGCACCTGGACGTCGTCCAGGGCGCTGAGGATCGCTTGTTCCAGGCGTTGCTGCTTGTCTTCCAGGTCTTCGGCAGTGAGTTTGCGCGCCAGGTAGAAGCGGGTCTTGAACAACCGGGTCAACTCGCGGGCGATGTCGGTGTGGTTGTTCAGGGTGCTGGCGATGTAACCGAGGTCGAAGCCCAGGCGGATCTGCTTGAGGTAGCGGGCGTAGGCACGCAGCAGCGCCACGTCGCGCCATGGCAGGCCGGCGGTGAGTACCAGGCGGTTGAACGCATCGTTCTCGGCGTCGCCGTGCACGATGTGCACGAAGGCGTCTTGCAGGGTGTCGTTGAGCTGCTGGATGTCCAGGTTCACGCCTTCGGCGGCGATGAACGCAAAGTCATGGATCCAGAACTCGCGGCCATTGGCGTGGCGCAGGCGATACGGGAACTCGCCCAGTACGCGCAGGCCGAGGTTTTCCAGGATCGGCAACACGTCGGACAGCGCCAGCGGGGTGTCGGCATGGTAGAGCTTGCAATGCAGCTCACGCTGGCCGGAGACCTGGCCCAGCGGCTGATAGAAGCTCATCACCAGCGGGTTGGCTTCGGTCAGGCTGTTGAGGTGCTGCATGTCGACCACGGCCGAATGCGCGGCGAAACGCTCGCGGTAGCCGGCCGGAAAACCTTTCGGGAAGTCCGCCAGCACGTTGGTGCCCTGGGCTTCGCCGAAGCTTTCCACCACCAGGCTGGCGTAGTCGTCCTGCCAGCTGCGGCAGGCCTGCACCACTTCTTTTTCCAGTTGCAGCGGGTCGATGTCGAGGCGGTTCTTCGGGTCAACCCGCAGGATCAGCTGCACACGAGCCAGCACGGACTCGGAGAAGAAGGTCCAGAATTCGCAGTCCGAGGCTTTCAGGCGATCCATCAGCACTTGCTGGATCTTCTGGCGCACTTCGGTGGAATAGATGTCACGCGGCACGTAGGCCAGGCAGTAGCAGAAACGACCGTACGGGTCTTTGCGCAGGAACACGCGGATCTTGTTGCGCTCCTGGATCTGCACGATGGACATCACGGTGCTGAACAACTCGTCCACCGGGGTCTGGAACAGATCGTCGCGGGGCAGCACTTCAACGACTTGCGCCAGTTCCTTGCCCAGGTGCGCCTTGGCCTGGAAGCCCGAACGGCGTTCGATCTCGGCCACCTTGCGACGGATATACGGGATCACCCGCACGCTTTCGCCGTACACCGAAGAGGTGTAGAGGCCCATGAAGCGGTGTTCCTTGATGACTTTGCCGTCGGCGCTGATTTCGCGAATCGACACGTAGTCCGGATACGCCGGACGGTGTACACGACTCGGGTGCGCGGCCTTGGCGAACGACAGCACGCTCGGCTCACGCAGGTAAGCCACGGCGTAGTCTTCGATGCGCGTGTCTTCGGCGGTGAGGCCGGCACGCAGCAACTTGGTCAGACCGAGGAAAGAGCCGGTGTCATATTCGATATGACCCCCGTCCGCCTCGTCACGTACCACAAACTCTTCATAGCCGAGGAAGGTGAAGTGGTTGCCCACCAGCCATTCCAGGAAGCTCTTGATCTCGGCCTTTTCTTCGCCGTCGATGCTGAACTGGCTGGCGTCGATACCGGCCAGCAGGTCCTGGACCTTGGCTTTCATCGGTTCGAAATCAGCCACGGCCACGCGCACTTCGCCCAACACCTGCTCAAGCTCTTTGCTCAGCACGTTGAGTTCGGCGGCATTGGCGCAGCGGTCGATTTCCAGGTACATCAGCGATTCTTGCTGGATGCCTTCGCCCTGGGTGCCTTTTGGCAGGATTTCCAGCAACTCGCCCTTGCTACCACGACGCACGCTGAGCACGGTGGTTTGCAGGGTGTGAATGCTGTAGCCGCGACGGTTCAACTCGGTGCGGACCGAGTCCACCAGAAATGGCAGGTCATGGTGCAGCACTTCGACCGCTGTGTGGGTCGATTGCCAGCCATGACGCTCGTAATCGGGGTTGTACACCCGCACTTGCGGTTGGGTGTGGTCAAAGCGCTCAAGCAGGCGCCACGCAGAGAGGGTGCAACCGGCCAGGTCGGAAAGGCGACGCTGGGTCAGTTCGTCCAGAGAAATGATGCCGAAGAATTGTTCAGCGAACAGCGCCACTTGTGGCAGTGCCTGTTCACTGATGTGCTGCGCCAGTGCCGCTTGCAGTTGATGCTGGAAGTCGGCCTTGCTGGCTGCGGTGAAGAACGCCATCTGTGGTACTCCGCTTGGGCTTGTTATTGATGAAAGCGTCGCGTGTTATCCCCTTGCGGGGAGACCGCCGGCTCTGTTCGCAGGTTAACCATAGCGAATCAAAGCGACAGGTGGGTGAAGCTGGACAAGACGATCAGGTCACATACAACGTCCACAAGATGTACACCCTGCCGAGTGACGGTACAACGGGCAGGTCGGGCGCCTGGCTGATGCACATCCGTTGCGCAGCTTAACGAGTGTGGGAAGACGGGTGCTTGCTGCACTGCGACATATTCGGTCAACTGGAGGCAGGTCGAGGTTGCACTAAGCGCAACCCGAGAAACGACGATGCAGAAAAAATGTGGGAACCAACGCGCCTAAAAAAATCACTCATGGGGCGGTTATCCCGCATCAAGGAAGATCTCTACTTACGCTGCATGAGGTCTATATGAGTATCACTACACTGCCTTCCGCCCCTTCAACAACGGCGCTTCCCTTACTCGCCGACAGTTCAACGCCAGACAAAAACACAGACCGTTCCTACAAGCGCCCTGAACGGCCGAATACCTTGGTTGAAGCCTCGCATGCAAAAGCAGTGCTCACGCCAGAGGGGGCTTCACCGGCCTACTTTAAAGCGCCATTGCAGCACAATAAAAAACTGGAGAAGTCCATAACCGACTTCGTGCCACCCAAATCGCCAAACGAAATCACTTCGGAACAGGTGCAGGCACATATCGAAGAAAAGTTCGGGTTTACTATCGATCCCGATAAGACGTTTCTAGTGACAATCGTCTATGACCACCGTACCGCGCCCCCCTACAAAGGTTACATCGTCCAGAAAATATCCCTGACCGAGGCAGCGCGACGCAATATCCAGGACTATGGCTTGCCATTCACCACAGGCCATCGCAGCCCTTTAAAAAACTATTACGATGGCGCGCCACCGTTTGAGATAGATCAAAAGTCTCGGCACAACGAGACCCCGAGCGCCGATGGTACATTCCCAGCGCCAGACGCAATGCACACCACCTGGTTCCAGGGAATTTACACGGAGCCCTATCCAGGCTCCCCCAACACCTATGACGTCAGTAACCAAATGCACATGGACCCTGAAGCCTTCAAGCAGATGGTATGGGACAACGCCTATAAAAAGCCCTACGACAACTACCTGGACACATATTGGAGCCCCCAAACCCGCACCCAATTTGCCGGCGCGGCCAAGACGGCGTACATGAAGGCGGCCCATGAACAGCACCATGACGGATCACTGACCGAAGATGATCGAAAAATCGCCATGCGCGTCGCAGGCCTGCCACCCGACAAAACCTACCTCAGCGCAACGCCTGACGACCTGAAACAGCCCTATGTCAGCGATCCGAACCTGGAAACAAAATTCCTCACGTTCAATGGGTTCGAATCAAGGATGTTTTACACGCGTGACAAGACAACACACCGCACACTTCTGTACATCCCCGGGTACACACCTCCGTTAAAGGGGTTCAATTCGCCGGAGGAAATGAACCGATGGCTGGGCAAGCAACTGGAAGACCCGGCCAAAGCCGAGGCTTTAAAGTTCAACTTCCGTCCGGAGGACCGTCCCAATTACGGAAAATGGGTGGGCCTGGATGCACGAATGGATGTCACGTCCAAACGGCTGAAAGAGAGTCTGGTTTCAAAAGAGTCACAAGAAGAACTTGGCTTTTGGAAGGAAGGTGGGCTGTTCGACGGCAAATTCGTCAACACCGATCCTTTTGAGGAACTGCAATACCGTACGGAAAAGGCCACCAAAAGTGCGACCCACCAACAGTTTGTGCTCAATAGTGATGTAACGAAAAACCAGATCATGGCAGGCGTGAGGGCAGCCTCCTACGGCTTGCTGTTGCTTACCCCCCTGGGCATTGCATTTGCTCCCGCCGGAATAGCATTGACCTTGGCCAGTGTGGCCCTCGGTGTCACACAAACCGCCATTGGCATAGACGACAAGCTCAATGCCCGCCCTGGCGCGGATGATCGAATCCTGAAAGGCCTACTCAATACCGCCAAGCCGATACTCAGCGATGGCATGGGCCGGGCTTTTTCCCCCGTTTCGCGAATCATCAGAGGTTTCATTCTGAAGCCCTGAAGCCGTAAGCCAGGGACGGCCAACACCGCAGTTGCGACTAAAAACCACACAGTGGCGCTGGCAATGGCAGAATTAGCGACTTTCTTCGGCAAGTAACGCCTTTCCTGACAGGATTTCCCATGCAAATGACCACCGCTCACCTGATCGCCACTCCCTGCGATGACGAAGAAGACAACATGGCCATGCTCTGCTGCCACGGCACCAATGGCGAAATGTTCATGCTCACCCGCTACCCGGATGAAGACGAAGTGGAACTGACCTGGGACTACGAGCCATCGACCCTGGACGGACTGAAGGTCACCCTGAGCGACACGACCCTGCTGGTGGAACTGGCTGCCGGCGACGCCGACGCGCTGGGCGGCAAGGACCAACTGCAGATCACCCACGCGACTGCTGCGTCAGACATGGCCGAAGTGGAAGAAACCCTGCAAAACATCCTCAAAGGCACCGGCACCTTCACCCGGATTTAAGCTGTGCAAGAGAGCCAATGTGGGAGCTGTCGAGCTTTAGAGAGGCTGCGAAGGCATCACTGCGGTGAATCTGTCGTACCGCAGCGCCTGCATCGCAGCCTCGCTAAAGCTCGACAGCTCCCACATTATCTTGCGCACGCCACACAAATTTCCTACAAGTTTTGCCAAAAATACCCATTACGTCGTTAGTCGCCACACCCCGCGATGCATTAAAGTAAGCCTCCCTAGCCCGGCGTTTTGACTCGACCCCAGGGCGCACCTCTCCAGGAACCGTCATCGATGGAACATCGTGAAGCGCTGCTCGCGCTGCGAACCTTTCTTTCTACGCAGATTCTCGGCCAGGAAAAACTCATCGATCGCCTGCTGATCGCCCTCCTCGCCGACGGCCATATGCTGGTAGAAGGCGCACCGGGCCTGGCCAAGACCAAGGCCATCAAGGAGTTGGCCGAAGGTATCGAGGCGCAGTTCCATCGCATCCAGTTCACTCCCGACCTGCTGCCCGCCGACATTACCGGCACCGAGATCTATCGCCCGGAAACCGGCAGTTTCGTGTTCCAGCAAGGGCCGATCTTCCACAACCTGGTGCTGGCGGACGAAATCAACCGCGCCCCGGCCAAGGTGCAATCGGCCTTGCTCGAAGCCATGGCCGAGCGCCAGGTCAGCGTCGGGCGCAGCACCTACGAGCTGTCGCCGCTGTTTTTGGTGATGGCCACGCAAAACCCCATCGAGCAGGAAGGCACCTACCCGCTACCCGAAGCCCAGCTCGACCGCTTCCTGATGCACGTGAAAATCGGCTTCCCCGACGCCGCCGTCGAACGGCGCATCCTGCAACAGGCCCGCGGCGAAGCGCTCAACGGTGAAACCAAGCCCGAGCGCCGGGTCAGCCAGCAAGCCATCTTCGCCGCCCGCAAGGAAATCCTCGGCCTGTACATGGCCGACGCGGTGGAGGAATACCTGGTGCAACTGGTCATGGCCACGCGCACCCCGGCCAAGTTCGACCCGGAGATGGCCGAATGGATCGCCTACGGCGCCAGCCCCCGCGGTTCCATCGCCCTCGACCGCTGCGCCCGCGCCCATGCCTGGCTGGCCGGGCGGGACTTCGTGAGCCCGGAAGATATCCAGGCGGTGCTGTTCGACGTGTTGCGCCATCGCATCATCTTGTCGTTCGAAGCCGAAGCTGCGGGCATTGACCAGGACCGCGTGGTGCAACGCATTCTCGACGTCGTTGCCGTCGCTTGAACCCCATGAACGCAAGCGATGGCATCCGCGTCACCCTCAGCGAATTGATCGAGATGCGCCATCGCGTACGCGAAGTGCAGCTGTTTTCCACGCCCAGCCAGCGCAGCCCGCTGATCGGCCTGCACCACTCCAAACTGCGCGGGCGCGGCGTCGACTTCGACCAGGTGCGCGTGTACCAGGCCGGCGACGATGTGCGCACCATCGACTGGCGCGTCACGGCGCGCACCCAGGAGCCGCACACCAAGTTGTTCCATGAAGAGCGCGAGCGGCCGATCTTCATCATGGTCGAGCAAAGCTGCCGGCTGTTTTTCGGCTCGGGGCAGATGTTCAAGTCGGTACTGGCCGCCCAGGCGGCGAGCCTGATTGGCTGGGCCGCGCTGGGGCACAACGACCGCGTCGGCGGGCTGGTCTTCGGCGACAACGAGCACTACGAAATCAAACCCCGGCGCAGCAAGCAAAGCCTGTTGCAACTGCTCAACCGCCTGGTGCGCGTCAACCAGAGCCTGAACACCGAAAGCCATCCCGAAGCTGATGCGCTGGGCATGGCCCTGCGTCGTGGCCGTGAAGTCTTGCGCCCCGGCAGCCTGGTGATTGTGATCTGCGACGAGCGCGCCCTCACCGAAGGTGCCGAGCAGCAACTGAGCCTGTTGTCGCGGCATTGCGACCTGCTGCTGTTGCCGATCTCCGACCCACTGGACCACGCGCTGCCCGCCGCCGGGCTGCTGCGTTTTGCCCAACGCGGCGCGCTGTTGGAGCTGGATACGCTGAACTACGACTTGCGCCAGGCCTACAAAGCCCAGGCCGAGGCGCGCATCGCCCGCTGGGAATTGCTCGCGCAAAAACTGCGGGTGCTGCTGATGCCCTTGAGCACCCAGAGCGAAATGGTCGAGCAACTGCGTGAATACCTCAACCCGCAACGTCCGGTGAAAAAGCAATGAGCAGCCTCGACCAACTGCAACCGCTGATTGCCCCGCCGGCCATCGGTTTCTGGCCGCCTGCGCCGGGCTGGTGGCTGTTGTTGCTGCTGATCCCGCTGCTTGGCTGGGGACTGTGGTCGCTGCGTCGATTCCTGCCGGCGCGGCGCCCCGTGGCCCGCGCCGAACAACCGCTGGACCCGTTGCGCATTGCCGCCCTGGCGGAACTGGCGCTGATGCCCAAACCCTACGACGGCGCCCCGGCCGGTGCCTGGCTGCAACAACTCAACGGCCTGCTCAAGCGCCTGTGCCGCAACGACTACCCCTACAGCCAGAGCCACACCCTCAACGGCCGCAAATGGCTGGCGTTTCTCGACAACCGCTGCCCCGCTGCCGGTCTTACGCGTTGGATGGTGCTGGTGGAAGGCGCCTATAAACCCGAATGCAAACTGGACGACAAGGCCATTGCCGGCCTGACCCAGGCCGTCGACACCTGGATTCGCAAACATGTTTGAGTTCGCCTGGCCGTGGATCTTCGCCCTGCTGCCATTGCCCTGGCTGATGCGCCTGGTGCTGCCAGTGGCCGACAGCGGCGAGCCTGCATTGAAAGTCAGTTACCTCAGCGACCTCGAAAGCCTCGCCCGCCGCCGCGCCCGCGTCAACCTGCCGGGCTGGCGCCAGCAAGCGCCGTTCGTGGTCCTGTGGCTGTTGTTGCTGAGCGCCGCCGCCCGCCCGGAATGGCTTGGCGAACCGCTGCCGATTGCCGCCAGTGGCCGCGACCTGCTGGTGGCGGTGGACGTGTCCGGCTCCATGGATTTCCCCGATATGCACTGGCAAGACGACGACATCAGCCGCCTGAGCCTGGTCAAACACCTGCTTGGCGACTTCCTTGAAGAACGCGAAGGCGACCGCGTCGGCCTGATCCTGTTCGGCAGCCAGGCCTACCTGCAAGCGCCGCTGACCTTCGACCGCCGCACCGTGCGCACCTGGCTGGATGAAGCGCGCATCGGCATCGCCGGCAAAAACACCGCCATCGGCGATGCCATCGGCCTGGCCCTCAAACGCTTGCGCCAGCGCCCGGCACAAAGCCGCGTGCTGATCCTGGTGACCGACGGCGCCAACAACGCCGGGCAGATCGACCCGCTCACCGCCGCGCGCCTGGCCGCCGAAGAAGGCGTGAAGATCTACCCCATCGGCATTGGCGCCGACCCCGAGCAAACCGGTTCCCTGGGCATCCTCGGCGTCAACCCGAGCCTGGACCTCGACGAGCCGGCGCTCAAGGCCATCGCCCAAGCCACCGGCGGGCAATACTTCCGCGCCCGCGACGGTGAAGAGTTGCAAACCATCAAGGACACCCTCGACCAGCTCGAACCGGTCGAACAACAACCGACCCAGGCCCGTCCCGCGCAGGCGCTGTATAGCGGGCCGCTGGCCCTGGCGTTGATCCTGAGCCTGTTGCTGGTGGTCCAGGAACGCTGGCCGAACAATGCCCTGCAACGGCTGTTCAACAAACTTTCGAGCAAGGGGATTTTCCTGCAACAGCACCCCGAATGGCGCAAGCGCCTGCAACGCCTGCGTTTGCGGAGGCGGCGATGATCGACCTGTGGCCGCATTGGTTCCGTCCCTGGTGGCTGTTGCTGCTGCCGTTGCTCGGCTGGCTGCTGTGGCAACTGTGGCATCGGCAGAAACGCGCCGGGCGCTGGCAGATGATCCTGCCGCCGGCCTTCCATGCCGTCTTGCTCAGTGGTGGCAACGGCCGCGAAAGCAAATCGCCGTGGGTGGTGCTCGGTATCGCCTGGCTGTTGGCCGTGCTGGCACTGCTGGGGCCGAGCTGGCAGCGGGTTGAACAGTCCAGCCAGAAACCCTCCGATCCGTTGGTGGTGTTGCTGGAACTGACCCCGGAAATGCTCGCCACCGACAGCCCGCCCAACCGCCTCGAACAGGCGCGACGCAAGCTCTACGACTTGTTGCAGGCACGCAGCGACGCGCAGACCGCCATCGTCGTGTATGCCGGCAGCGCCCACACGCTGGTGCCGCTGTCCGACGACCTGGCCACCAGCCGCAACCTGCTGGAAGCCTTGCGCCCGTCGATCATGCCCGAGGCGGGCCATCGAGCCGACCTCGCGGTGGAAAAAGCCCTCGACCTGCTCAAGCGTGGCGGTCTCGGCCAAGGGCGCTTGCTGCTGATCGGCTCGTCGCTGTCCAAACAGGAGCGCCAGGGCATTCGCCTGCTGCTGCAAAGCGCGCAGGCGCCGAGCCTGTCGATCCTCGGCATCGGCAGCCGCGAAGGCACGCCCGTGACCCAGGAAAGCGGCGAATTCCTCAAGGACGAACAGGGCGCGATCCTCGTACCGCGCCTCGACAGCCCGACCCTCAAGGCCTTCGCCAACGAAATGGGCGGCCGCTACCGTGCCGCGCGCCTGGATGATAAAGACCTGCGCCAGCTTGGCGTGCTCGACCCGCCGCAAGCATTGCGCGACGACGGCCAACGCCTGCACCTCGACACCTGGGCCGACCAGGGTTACTGGCTGCTGCTGCCATTGCTGCTGCTGGCCGCCTGTGCCGGGCGGCGCGGCTGGTTATTCTGCCTGCCGCTGTTGCTTCTGGTCGCGCCACAACCCAGCTATGCCTTTGAGTGGCAAGACCTGTGGCTGCGCCCCGACCAGCAAGGCCAGTACCTGCTCAAGCAAAAACGCCCCGCCGAAGCCGCCGAACACTTTCAAGACCCGCAATGGCAAGGCGTGGCGCTGTACGAAGCCGGCAACTACGCCGAAGCCATCAAACGCTTTGCCGAAGGCAATGACGCCTACTCCCACTACAATCGAGGCAATGCGCTGGCCAGATCCGGTGAACTGGAAGCGGCGATCGACGCCTACGAACAGGCCCTGGAAGCCCAACCCGACCTGCAACCGGCGCTGAAAAACAAAGCCCTGCTGGAATCCCTGATGCAGGAGCAAACGCAGCCGGAGCCCGAAAAACCGGCCAAAAACGAAGATGACGAAACCACCCAACCCGGCCAAACTGCGCAACCGGGCGCCAGCGGACAAAACGCTACGGGAGGCGAGCAATCGTCCCAAGGCCAGGGCGAAGCCGGCACCGGCGATACACAGACCGGCGCCACGCCCCACCCCGGTGGCAACGAAGTGCCGGGCAGCGAACTGGGGGATGAGCAAACCACCACCCCGCCGCTGCGCCCCAACGACGCCAGCCTCGACGGTGAACACCGCCAGGCCCTGGAACAATGGTTGCGGGAGATCCCCGACAACCCTGGCGAGCTGCTTCGCCGCAAATTCTGGTACGAACAGCAACAACATCAGGACAAGACTCGATGAGCCGCCGCCCCACCCTACTGCTTCTGCTCGCGTTATCGGCAGGCCACGCCCAGGCGGCGAACCTGGTTGCCAGCGTTGACCGCAGCCGCCTCAACTCCGGGGAAACGGTGGAACTGACGGTGGAATCCAGCGACGTCACCCAGTTCGGCAAACCCGACCTGTCGCCCCTGGAGGCGCAGTTCGAAGTAAGCGGCACCCGCCAGCTCAACCAACTCACCACTCTGGGCGGCGATAACCACGCCACCACGCGCTGGATCATCACCCTGCTGCCCAAGGAAAACGGCACCGTGGTGATCCCGCCGCTGCAAGTGGGCGAATATTCGACCCAGCCCATCAGCCTGCAAGTGGTCGAGACCGCCAGCCAGAACACCAATGCCGAACTGGCGCCGGTGTTTGTCGAAGCCAACCTCGACCAAAGCAGCGTGTATGTGCAGGCCCAGGCCCTGCTGACGGTGCGCGTGTACCACTCGGTGTCGCTGTATGACGACAGCAGCCTCACGCCATTGCGCATTGCCGACGCTCGCGTCGAGCAATTGGGCGAGTCGCGCACCTACGAAAAAGTCATCAACAGCATTCGCCACGGCGTGATCGAAACCCGCTATGCGATCTACCCGCAACACAGCGGCGTGCTGGACATTCCGGCGCAGACCTTCAGCGCCACACTGGTGGAATCACGCCCGCCCCAGGAAAACACCCTGCAAGGCACCAAGCCCGGTAAGTTGATCCACGTCAGCTCCGCGCCGCTGCCACTGACAGTCAAGCCCAAGCCGGAGCTGTACCCCGCCGACACACCGTGGCTGCCCGCGCGCAGCCTGACCCTCGACGAAAGCTGGAACCCCGAGCCGGAGCATGTGCAGATCGGCGACTCCCTGACCCGCAGCCTCACAGTCAAGGCCGAGGGCCTGTCCAGCGCGCAACTGCCGGCCCTGCCCAGCAGCGAGATCAACGGCCTGCGCCGCTACCCGGACCAACCGGTGCTCGCCAACCAGACCAATGACCGTGGCCTGATCGGCAGCCGCGAAGACCGCGAAGCCCTGGTGCCCAACCGCGTCGGCCCACTGGAACTGCCGGCGGTGGAAGTGGTGTGGTGGAACACCCACGAAGACCACTTGGAACGCACCAGCCTGCCGGCGCGCACCTTGCAGGTGGCCAACAACCCAAGCCTGGTGGTGGATACGCCTGCCACACCCACCGTCATCACCGCGCCGGACGACAGCCGCCTGTGGTTGTGGCAACTGAGCACCCTGATCCTCGCCTGCACTACCCTGTTGGGCTTCGGCCTATGGTGGCGTGCACGCCGGCAACCCGCCGTGCTGCGCGCCGCACAAACCGGCCCGAGCCCACGCACCCTGCTCGACGACCTCAAGCGCGCCACCCAGGCCAACGACCCCCAGGCGACGCGCCAGGCCCTCGACGCCTGGGCGCGGCAGCAACCGGAAACCCTGGCCGAGATGGCTGCGCGGTTTATCCCGCTGTCCGATGCGTTGGATGGTTTGAACGGCGCGCTCTACAGCGAAAGCGGCCAGTATTGGCTGGGCGAAGAACTGTGGCGCGCCGTAAAAGCCATCCCAATGGCCGAACGCGAAGCCGACCCAACCACCGACACCACCAGCCTGCCGCCGCTGTATCCCAAGTAATCACGCTCCCCCCAAAAACACCACAATCCCCTGTGGGAGCTGGCTTGCCTGCGATAGCATCACTTCGGTATCGCTGACAAACCGAGGCGCCTGCATCGCAGGCAAGCCAGCTCCCACACAAGCCAGCTACCACAGGGGCGACAAGTTCACATTCCGGGTAAACTCCCCTCCTTTTCATCTTCTCCAGGGAGTTCGCCTTGCGTCTGTTCCACACCTCCGACTGGCACCTTGGGCAAAACCTGCATGGCCAGGAACGCGATTACGAACACGCCTGTTTCCTCGACTGGCTGCTCGGCCAACTGAAAACCCAGCACCCGGATGCGCTGCTGATCGCCGGTGATATCTTCGACACGGTCAACCCGCCGCTCAAGGCCCAGGAGCGCCTGTATGACTTCATCATCAGCGCCCACGAACAAAACCCCAACCTCACCATCGTGATGATCGCCGGCAACCACGACTCCGGCTCGCGCATCGAATTGCCCGCGCCGTTGATGCGGCGCCTGCGCACCCATGCCCTCGGTCGCGTGCTGTGGCTGGATGACGGCCAACTGGATGCCGAACGCCTGCTGATCCCGCTGCCGGATGCCAAGGGCAAGATCGCCGCCTGGTGCCTGGCGCTGCCGTTTCTGCGCCCGGCGGAAGTCACCGGCGCACAGCTGGGTGACGATTATCTGCGCGGCATTGGCCAAGTACATGAACAGCTGATCGCGGCCGCCAACGCCAAGCGCAAAAAAGGCCAAGCGCTGATCGCCATCAGCCATGCGCACATGGCCGGTGGTTCGGTGTCGGAAGACTCCGAGCGCAGCCTGATCATCGGTAATGCCGAGGCGCTGCCGGCCAACCTGTTCGATAGAAGTGTCGGCTACGTTGCCCTCGGCCATTTGCACAAGCCGCAAAAGGTCAACGGTGAGGAACGCATCCGCTACAGCGGCTCGCCGATTCCGCTGTCGTTCTCCGAAATCAACTACAAGCACCAGATCCTCGACGTGACCTTCCAGGGTCAAGCCCTGGTGAGCGTCGAACCGCTGCTGATCCCCCGCTCGGTCGACCTGCAACGCCTGGAGGCCGCGCCCCTGGCCGATATCCTCAAGACATTGGCCGAGCTGCCCGACATCGACCTGCTCGCCGAAACCCAGCGCCACCCCTGGCTGGAAGTGCGCGTGCGCCTCGACGAGCCCCAGCCGGACCTGCGCCAGCAAATCGAAACCGCCCTGCAAGGCAAGGCCGTGCGCCTGGTGCGCATCGCTGCCGAATACGCCGGCAACGGCGCGCGTGAGGAAGAAGGCGAAGCGCGCCTGATCGAACTCGACCAACTCACCCCCCAGGAACTGTTCAGCCGCGCCTGGCAGGACAGTTACGGCAGTGAAGTGGATGAACAGACCTTGAAGGACTTCGCCGTGCTGCTCCACGAAGTGCAACACGCGGAGGAACAAGCATGAAAATCCTCGCCATCCGCCTGAAAAACCTGGCCTCCCTGGCCGGCCCGTTTGAAATCGACTTTACCGCCGAGCCGCTGGCCAGTGCCGGTTTGTTCGCCATTACCGGGCCGACCGGCGCCGGTAAAAGCACCCTGCTCGATGCGCTGTGCCTGGCGTTGTTTGGCGCCGTGCCGCGCCTGGGCGACACCGGCCAGGCGAAAATGCCCGACGCCGACAGCGATATTTCCATCGGCGACCCGCGCACCCTGCTGCGACGCGGCACCGGTGGCGGTTATGCCGAAGTGGATTTCGTCGGCGTCAACGGCCGGCGCTACCGCGCGCGCTGGGAAGCCAACCGTGCCCGCGACAAGGCCAGCGGCAAGTTGCAAAACAGCCGCCAAAGCCTGATCGACCTGGACAGCGACCAGTTGCTGGCCAGTCAGAAGACCGAATACAAGACCCAGTTGGAACTGGCCCTGGGCCTCAACTTCGAACAGTTCACCCGCGCGGTATTGCTGGCCCAGAGCGAATTCAGTGCATTCCTCAAGGCCAACGACAACGAACGCAGCGAATTGCTGGAAAAACTCACCGACACAGCGCTGTACACCCAGCTCGGGCGCCGTGCGTTCGACAAGGCCAAGGAAGCCAAGGACGCCCACCGCCAGTTGCAAGACCAGGCCACTGGCGTTGTGCCCCTGGCCGCCGAGGCGCGCGCTGAATTGGATCAGCAATTCGATGACGCGCAACAACAGCTCAAGACCCAGCAAGCCCAACTCAAGCAACTGGAGGCGCAACAAGCCTGGCTCAAGGAGTTGCGCGAATGGCAGGAGCGCCAACTCAGCGCGACCGAACAACTCCAGCGCGCCCAGGCCGATTGGGCCAGCCAAGGCCAACAGCGCCAGGACCTGAGCCGTCTGGACCAGTTGGCGCCGCAACGTCATCACTTCGCGCGCCAGGCTGAACTGGGCAATCTGCTGTCGCCGCTGGCCGCGCAGATCCAGCACCATATCGAACAGCAGGCCACGCTCAATGCCCGCCAGGAACAGGCCCAGCAACAGCAGGCAACAGCGCACACCGCCCTCGCCGACGCCCTGAAAAACCAGGGCGACGCCGTGCCCTTGCTGCGCCAGGCATTCGAAGCACAAAGCACCCTCGCCCACTTGACCAAGGACCTGGCCAAGCGGGTGGACGACAAGCAGCAACACGAAACGGCCTGCACCGAAGGCCAGGCCCTGCTTACAGGTTTGTTGGAAAAACAAACCCAGGTCGCCGAACGCCTGCAACGCCTGGCCACCGGCCTTGAACGCAGCGCCGCCCTCGCCCCGTTGAGCGATGCCTGGACCGTTTACCGCGAGCGCCTGCAACACCTGATGCTGATCGGTAATCGCCTGAACAAAGGCCAGGCCGAGCTGCCCCAGCTGGAAGAACGCGCCACCACCGCCGCCGAACGCTTCACCCAGCAGCGCGAAGCCCTCGACCTGCTGTACCAGGAAGCCGGCGCCGAACCCCATGCCGTGGCCGAGCAAATCCAGTTGCTTGCCAGCCTGCTGCAAGACAATCGCAAGCAACAACGGGCGTTTGAAGACCTTACGCGCCTATGGGACAACCAACGACAGCTGGATCAACAGTCGACCGCACTCACGCAAAAACTGGCCGATGCGCAGCAGCAACGCGAACAACTGAACCAAACAGGCCTGCAAACCAAGGCCGAACTGACCGTTGCCGAACAAACCCTGGCGGTGACCAAGCAACTGCTGGAACGCCAACGCCTGGCCCGCAGTGCCAGTGTCGAGGAGTTACGCGAACAGTTGCAGGATGACCAGCCCTGCCCGGTGTGCGGCAGCCATGAACATCCGTATCACCAGCCCGAAGCCCTGCTGCAAAGCCTCGGCCGCCATGACGACAACGAAGAGGCGGCGGCGCAGAAAGCCGTCGACACCCTCAAGGAAAAGCTCAACGAGCTGCGCGGCGAAGTTGGCGGCTTGATCGCCCAGCAGAAAGAATTCCTGCAACAGCAGGAGCATCTGGCCACGCAACAGCAAGCCCTGGCCCCCAGCCTGGATGCCCATCCGTTAGCCGCGTCACTGTTCAACCAGGATGCAACCAAGCGCAGCGACTGGCTGGCTCAGCAGCTCGGCCAATTGAGCCAAAGCATCAGCCAGGACGAACAACGCCAAGGCGCCCTGCTCAACCTGCAACAAAACGCCGGGCGTTTGCAGCAACAACTGCAAGCCGCCCAGGACGCCAGCCACCAGGCCCGGCAATTGCTGGTGGACCAGCAACGGGAGTTGTCCAGCGACCGCGAGCGCCTGGACGAAGAGCTCAACGCGTTCGCCAGCCTGTTGCCCGCCGACACCCTCGACGGTTTGCGCAAGGAGCCTGCGGCCACCTTCATGCAACTGGACCAACAGGTCAGCCAGCGTCTTGAACAACTGGGCCATCAACGCGATGAACTGGCCGAGCAACAGGAACGCCAACAGGCCATCGAGAAACAACAGACCCACCAGCAACATCGCCAGCAGCAGCTCGATGGCTTGCGGGTGCAGGTCAGCGAACTGGCCTCCCAGCAACAGGCCGCCCAGGCAACTCTCAGCGCCCTGCTGGGCGAACACGCCAGCGCCGAACACTGGCAGCAGCACCTGGACCAGGCCGTGACCCAGTCGCGCCAAAGCGAGACCGATGCCAGCCAGCAATTGCAGGACACCCGCAATGGGTTGGTGCAACTGGCCGCCGACCTCAAGGTCCAACAGGAACGCCAAACCGCGCTGCACGCCGAGCAACAGCACCTCGACACCCGCATCAGCGAATGGCGTGCCCTGCATCCCGAGTTGGACGACAGCGGCCTCAACCGTCTGCTGGCCTTTGATGAGACGCAGGTCAGCGCGCTGCGCCAACAGCTGCAGCACAGCGAAAAAGCCGTCGAACAAGCCCAGGTCCTGCTGCAAGAACGCGAACACCTGCTGGCCCAGCACCAGGCCTTGCATAACGGCAACCTCGACGCCGAGGCATTGGCCAGCACCCTGGCCGCGTTGCACCAGCAATTGGCCGATGGCGAGAAAGCTGTTGCCGAACTGCGCGCGCGTCAGTCCGAAGACCAGCGCCGCCAGGACGCCAACCACACCCTGGCACTCACCACCGCCAAAGCCTATGAAGAATGGCAGCGTTGGGCGCGTCTGGAAGCGTTGATCGGTTCGGCCAGCGGCGACAAGTTCCGCAAGATCGCCCAGGCCTACAACCTCGACCTGCTGGTGCACCACGCCAACGTGCAACTGCGCCAACTGGTGCGCCGCTACCGCCTCAAGCGCGGTGGCAGCATGCTGGGCCTGCTGGTGCTGGACACGGAAATGGGCGATGAACTGCGCTCGGTGCACTCGCTGTCTGGCGGCGAGACCTTCCTCGTGTCGCTGGCACTTGCCTTGGGCCTGGCGTCGATGGCATCGAGTACGTTGAAGATCGAGTCGCTGTTTATCGACGAAGGTTTCGGCAGCCTCGATCCCGAATCCCTGCAACTGGCCATGGACGCGTTGGACGGCTTGCAGGCCCAGGGCCGCAAGGTGGCGGTGATCTCCCACGTGCAGGAAATGCACGAACGCATCCCGGTGCAGATCCAGGTCAAGCGCCAGGGCAACGGCTTGAGCACCCTGGAGGTCAAGTGAGCGAAGCGCTGCTGTATTCGTTTCGCCGCTGTCCCTACGCGATGCGCGCGCGGTTGGCATTGCGTTACGCCGGCGTGCCGGTGCGTATCGTCGAGGTCAGCCTCAAGGCCAAGCCGGCCGAGATGCTGGCGCTATCGCCCAAGGGCACGGTGCCGGTGTTGAGCGTTGACGGGCGGGTGATTGAAGAGAGCCTGGAGATCATGCAATGGGCACTGGCCCAGAACGATCCTGACGACTGGTTGCTGCAGGGTGATCCGGCAGTCCTGGGGTTGATTGCAGAGAACGATCAGGGCTTCAAGCATCACTTGAATCGATACAAGTACGCCGAACGTTACCCGGAACAGTCGATGGAAGATTATCGGGCCGAGGGCGAAGTGTTCTTGCAGAAGTTGGAGGGGTTGTTGGCCGAGCGGGATTACCTGCTGGCCAACCACCTGACCCTGGCGGATGCTGCACTGGCACCGTTTGTGCGCCAGTTTGCCCATGTGGATCGAGTGTGGTTTGCCGGTACATCGTATAAACGGTTGCAGGGTTGGTTGCAGCGTTTCCTGGATTCGCCGCTCTTTGTTGCAGTCATGGCAAAGGCTTGAAAGCAACACAATCCAAATGTGTGAATGGTCCTGTGGGAGCTGGCTTGCCTGCGATGCAGACACCTCGGTGAATCAGTGGTAGCGAGTTGATGCTATCGCAGGCAAGCCAGCTCCCACATTTGACCTCATAAGCTTCTGAATCAGTGCTGGGCTTTGTGATCCAGGGCGGCATAGAAGTTCGCGCTCTGTTGCAGGTATTTCTGGGTGTAGGCGCTGGTGCTGGATTTTTTGCCGGTGAGTTCCACGCTGGCGGCAGCCGGCAGGGCCACGGTGGCGGAAACGGCGGAAGCGGCGATGATCGAGAAGAGATTGAAATTCATGGCGGTAACCCTTGTGTTCGTTTGGTTGGGTGGCCGGGAAGGCCTTGGAACCAAACTTACGCCCGAGGGTTGAACCTTAGAAATGCTTTGAAACAGTAGCCGTTATCACTGCAATTAATAGAAAGGCTCAGGCCCCGCAGTGCGGGGCCTGTGGCTTATTGACGCACCAGGAATTTCAAATCACTAGGCGCATCGATCGGCATTTTTTGCACGGTTTTGCCGAGCAGGCCGGTCTTAGGGTCTCGTTCGAGCACCACGATTTCGTTGCTTTTCTGGTTGGCGATCAGCAAGAACTTGCCGCTCGGGTCCAGGCTGAACTCCCGCGGGTGGTCGCCCTCCACGGAGCGGCGTTGCAGCTCCTTGAGGTGCGCGGTGGCCGGATCGATACTGAACACCAGCAACTGATTCGCCGTGCCACGGTTGCTCACATACAGGAACTTGCCATCGCTGGACACGTGCAGCGCAGCGCCAGCCTTGTCAGACACCGGCTGGCCAGCGGCGAAATCCACCAGTTGGGTCTGGCTGAGCGTGCCGTCGTGGTAATCGAACACCGCAACCTGGGCGCTCATCTCGGTGGTCAGCCAGGCGTGCTTGCCATCGGCGCTGAACAGCAAATGCCGTGGGCCGCTGCCCGGTGGCAACTGCACCGACGCTGGGTTTGCCGGGGTCAGCGGCAGC
Source organism: Pseudomonas acericola (SeqCode) (assembly GCF_053456465.1). Classification (NCBI taxonomy): domain Bacteria; kingdom Pseudomonadati; phylum Pseudomonadota; class Gammaproteobacteria; order Pseudomonadales; family Pseudomonadaceae; genus Pseudomonas; species Pseudomonas acericola (SeqCode). Next base: position 704,675 of record NZ_JBRFJB010000003.1, read on the forward strand.
TCGTGGTTGGCCTCGGGCGCGTAGCGGTAGACAAACACTTTGTCTGCACCCAGGTCCTGCACAAACACGTACTTGCCATCCGGCGACGACACCACCGAATGCACATGGTTGGACGCCTGGCGCTCCGGGTTCACGCGGCTGGCCGGGTGCCCGCTCAACTGCACCGGAGGCGACAGCTTGCCGCTGGCATCCACCGGCAGGATCGCCAGGCTACCGCCCGGATCTTCCAGGACAGAATAGTTGGCGACCAACAGATAACGGCCATCGGCGGACAGGCTGGAGTGCGTCGGCTCGTTGCCAAGGCTTTGCACCTGGTTGATCAGGGTCAGTTGATGATCGCCGGGGGCAATGCTGTAGCTGCTCACGCGCCCGACCGGATCTTTCTGCCCCGGGCCGTTCTCATTCACTACAAACAGCTGTTTCTGATCCTTGGAAACGGTCAGCCACGATGGGTTGGCAGCCTTGGCGGCCAATACCGGCGGGCCTTGGAACTTGCCGGTGCGGCTGTCGAACTGCAGGCGGTAGATGCCTTCGCTGGTGCCAGCGGTGTAGCTGCCCACCAACAGTTCATAGGTGTCGGCCGGCGCGGCCTGCACCGACATCGCACCCACGCTGCCCGCCATCAGCAGGGGCCAGAATTTACGCAACATCATCGGTGTCGTCCTCGTCGTCATTGTTGCCGGTGAACGCGCTCAGGCAGATCAGGCGATGCTCGCCCGAATCGCCGACGAGGGTCCAGCTTTGCAGGGCCTCGTCAAACGTCGCGGCCTGCACCTGTTCCAGGCTGAAACTCCAGCGTTTTTCAGCACGGCCGTCCATGGCGGTGATCAGCAATTTCTGGGCATCAAGGCTGAAGTCGAACGCGTGCAGCCCATCGATTTCAAGCATGTCGCTGGTGGCAAGGACGGTGGTCAGGGTGTCGGCAGTCATGGCAGTCAATCATCTACGGGAAAGCGCCAATGATAGCCCAGCAACGGCGGTGGAGCGCCGCTTTCGATGGGCGGGCAGCGACAAACACGCCGAAACAGACAGGCCGAGCCCGCGCCAATCACGGCGTACGGCGTGATCACCGGCACGCCGCGAAACAGTTGATAACGCATTGCCGATATCGGCGGGCGGCTGCACAGGTATTTTTCCCGGCATACGTTTTGTCCCACAAGCAAAGGAAGCGCTTGCATGCTATCGGTAAGAAACACGTCCAACACTTACACCCTCACCCTGCCCGTCGATTCACCGCCGCCCGCCGTGACGCCCTCCGCCGCCGAGGACAAAGCGCCCGGCACCCGACGCGTGCCTGTGCCCCGCATGAGTACGGCGCCCACCAGCCTCCAGCGACAGTTGAGCCCGTCGCCCCAGCCAGGGGCGGCCGCCACGCTCGAAAGCCAGGTTGCCACGCATTTCGCCAGCCGCCCAAGCCTGCGCTCAGTGGTCGCCGCGATGCTCGCCGAAGCCCTCAAGACCCAGCACCCCACCTTGAATATCGATATCGCCAACACATCCCTGGCCGTCCCAAGCCAGGCCGGCGCAACGCAATATGCACTGACGCCCTTGCTGGACCTGGCCCTTGAACACCTGGCAACGGGGGCCGAGCTGGATTTCTCCGACCGCTTCGGCGCGCCCTGCAAGTGGATCGACACCACGCACTACACCTTCCTCAGCGTCAAGGATGCCGCCAACCAGCCGACACTGCCGCTGGATAGGCAAGCGGTGGAACTCGCCATACGTGCCCTGCGCCCCAACGTGAAAGGCGCATTTGCCGACGCGCTGAGCGCCTATTGGAGGCAGGATGCCTTTGCCCCAACTGCCAACGCCGGCGAACGCAGCAGTCATTGGTCCTGGCTCGGCGACACCCTGCACAACACCCTGCGCATCGCCGGGCTCCAGCAACCCGGCCTGGACGCTGCGCAACGCCAGACCCTGGATCAAGTCACGCGTTACCCCGATGCCACTGAACGCGCAAGCGCACTCGGTGCCTCAACGGCGAAGGTGTACGCGCTGAATTCCACCTTGAACCGAGGCGATACCACTGCCCAGGTCCTCAGCCCGGACCTGCTGATCACCGGCGAAGTCGACGGCCGCCAGGTCATCCTTCACACATCCGCAGCCGGCGTGGTCACGCCCTATGACTCCCTGGAAGCGTTTGCCAGCGCATGGTCGCGCCAGCTCGGCGAACGGTTTACGTTCGACCGCCTGGATTGGACGCGGGTGGAACTCAAGGACTCGGTGTTTGAAACCCAGGCTGCCCTACTCCTCAATGGGCAACTGCAAAACCTGGAGGCCATCCAACTGCCGGCCAGCAGCAGCGTCGAGGCCCTGGAGCAGCTGTTTGCCCAGGCCAGCGCCACAGCCCCGTCGTTCAACGGCGCCCTGAGCCCTGCCGCCACGCTTGAGCCCATGGCCCGCAACATGCCGGCCTGGCTCACCCACGCCAGCGAGGCCGAACGCTTTGCCTATCAGCGCCGTACCCTGGCCCTGGCCAGCAGCGTGCAGCGCAATCACGGGCGTACATTCCTCACGGACATACCGGATATCCGCACCTATGCCGAGCAACAACTCGACGCCGGGCTGGCAGCCAAGGGCTATCGTGCGAAGGACCTGGAAATAACCTTCAAGGTAGCGGTCGGCACCCTTGCCGGCGGCTATATCGAGCCGGTCAAGATGAGCCTGGTGCAGATGGCCCTGGAGAACCTCGCCGGACTGCCCAAGGGCGACATGGACATTCGTCTGCGCGGCGAGCCGGTCAAAGATCCGCAGTTGGCCCAACAGCTCAAGGACCTGATCAGCGACGTCGATATCGGCAAGCACTATCCCGCCTTGCTCCAACAGCACCTGTTGGGCGACACCGCACAATCCCGGGAACGCCTGGCGTTGTTCATCGAGCAAGTACCCATCCAGCTTGCCATGCAGGCCACAGAGCTCAAGCTCAAGGGTCAGGCCGGCCTTAGCGCGCAAGGCGTGCGGTTTGTCGAAACCGTGACCCGCCCAGGCGCCGGCAGCCGACAGGTTGACGGCGTGGACATAACCGTGCGCCCGCTGGCGTTCCTGCGCAAACCTGGGGCAACACCCGATGTGGTCGAAAACATGTTCCTGATCGAACCGAAGGACGTCGGCAAAGGCCCGCACATCCTCTACCGGCCCCAGCTCGCGCCTCCTCTGCAGGAATTTGCCAACCGCACGGCCTTGCTGGCGGCGATCCAACAGCCCGGTGACTTGCAACAAAGCATCCTCGCCTGGCTGCCGGACGCCAAGGCCCGCGCGGTGTATGGCAACGGCGGTTTTCATACGCCGCACATCGCCCACTACAGCGTGTTCAACGAATTCGATGCCCCCGAGACACCAAAGCCGACCACACTGGCCACCGACGGCTACAGCGCGGCCACCACGCTGGCGCATGACTTGAACCGTGGCGACTTGATGAAGCACCTGTTCAACGCCAACGCCCACAGCCTGGTCAATCTCGCCAAGAACCAATCCACCTCCGACGCCGAGAGCCGTTGGGCGTCCCATAAAGAGCTGGGCTGGCTGCTGTTCAATACGCTGTTGCCGGTATTGCAGGGCCCCGGTGCCATGGCCGGCTGGTTGGTGCAACTGGCCAGCGTGGAAAACGATATCCAGCAAGCCAGTGATACCGCCAACCCCGACCCCGCTGCTGCCATGGTGGATCTGCTGGTGAATGTGGCGACATTGTTGAGCCATACCACGGCAAGCGGGGTCAAGCCGCGCGACCTCGGCGCTATCCCTTTTGCCGAGCGCCCGGAAGTCAGCGTGCCCCTGCGTCGCGACAACGAGGCCGGCATCGGTCGTCCCGCAACCCTGCGCCAGGAAACTGCCAGTTCCTCGCTTGCGGCCGTTTCAGGGCCCTTCGACTTTGCCTTTTCCAGCCCGAACACACTCAGCCCGACCCAGCGTGCGCATATTCAAAGCTTCAGCGTGCCCGCACCCGCCGGGCACACGACGCCCATCGCCAGCGGCCCGTTGAAAGGCTTGTACTCTCTCGAAGACAAACTGCACGCCCACATCGACAACCACTGGTACCGGGTGGCTAGGGATCTCGACGGCCTGTTTGTCATCGATGAGCAGGACAAGGCCCGTACCGGGCCACCGTTGACCCTCGATAGCCAAGGTCATTGGCAATTTGATACGCGCCCAAAACTGAAAGGCGGCATGCCCCGTTCCGGCGCCCGAGTGAAAGCCACCGTAGACAAGAATGTCGAGGTGACCAACGCCATGCTGGCCAAGTATGCGGATGAAATGGTCGCAGCACAGCCCATCGCCGTTGCCGCGCAAACCGCCGATGATCATCTGGTCGAGACCGAACGGTCCTTGCACCAGTCCAACAAAAAGTTGCAGACCCTGTGGGGCTTGGCCAACAACAGCGAACGTGGCGCTGAATTCAACGACCGATACCAGGCAGAGCTGAACCGCAACATGCAACTGCGTGCGTTACAACGCACACGGTTCAGTTTTTACGAGCAGCAACTGGAGCAACTTCACCACCAGCGCAAAAACGCCATCAAGGCGCTGACACCCGAAACACCCGCCATGGACTTCAACGTTTTCAAGGAAAAGCGCTCCGAGGAATACCGTGAAATCGCCGAACCCCTGCGTTCGCTCACCAGTGACTACCTCTACCTCGGCGAGGAACTCACCCATGCCAGCACTGGAGAACCGCTGAGTGATCTCATCGAAAGAACCCGCATCAATGCACCGGGCGCCTATGGGCAGATGATTCAAGACCTGGGTGAACGCGTCGAAAACATCGATCACCTCATACGCGTGTCCGAGGCCTACTCCAAACTGCTGGACGAGTGGAAAAACGACTCGACCTACGGCAAGAAACAGGCCGAAGCGTTTATCAAGAGCACCGAACAACCGCCGGAACACCAGGCGCTGTATGCCCGTTTGGAGCGCATGAGCACCTTGCGCGAGCTCAGCATTGATCGCAGCACCCTCAACGAATCGCCGCAAGAACACTACCTGGTTGAGCGGTTCAACCGTGCCGACCTCAACAGCATCGCGACCTCCCACATCGAGTTGCAAGAGCATGAGGGCTACACGGCGGACGAGCGCATTGCCGTGCTCAGCAGCCTGATTGACCAATACAAGGCCGAACTGAGCAACTTCCAGGCGCTGCAGGATATGGGCTCCAAGCGTCTCAGAGAGTTTTACAAGGACCGATTCGCCGAAGCCCTCAGCCAGGTGATATCCGAGGCACAAGCAGAATTGGCCGACCTGATCCGCGAAGAACAACACCTCGCGCCGACCGTGATGACGCGTAATGACCGCCCACGCAGGTCGCAAAACAAAAAAGTGTTCAAGACCCGCGACAAACAAACCCTGGTCGGCACGTTGCGACCGACCGCCCCTGGCCAGGACGGGCAGATTATCGACGTGCTCAACCCACGGACCGGTCAGCCGGTCAGCAGCTACAGCTGGCACGCCACCGAGGGCGAATGGGTGCAGATAGTGCGCAATGAACCGGTCAGGCCGGCACCAGCACCCGCGGCGGTGGTCAAGCCGCTCGCAACCTACACCAGCGACGCGCAAAAGCTGATGGATGGGCAGGCCGAGATCGAAAGCAGCATCCAGTACCAGAAAAAGAAGCTGGATGACCCCGCCCGCCGTGAAAGCATCAACCCCAGCGACTGGAGCGACATGCTGGAAAACCAGGCCCGGAACCTTGATCGCATCGCTCAGCAGGCCGAGGCCAGCCATGGCGACAACCGTGAAACGGCGCCCTTACTCGCGCAATGGCGTAGCGCCGCCAACGACATGCGCCAACGCGCAATCATGCATCGCTGCGACGGTTACCTGCGCCAGGCACCCCGCCCGGAAAACATCGACTACCTGTGGCTGCACGGGCGTGTCGATATCGGCCTGGTTGCCCGGGGCAAGCCCCTCAAGGGCAAGGACTTCCTCACCGAATACGCCGTGCGGGAGAAAAACAGCCCGACCGTTCTCTGGTATGCGCACTTCCATTACCCGACCCTGGACACCCCGCGTGCAGACTACAGCGTCGCGCACCTCAAGTTGCCCGAGCAACGCTACCTCACGCAAAAGGACCTGGTGGCCCAGGCCGGAAAGGATGACAAGCGCATCGACAGCATCGTGCGCGCCAAAATCAAGCCGCCACTGGACGAGAAACTGTTCCTGAAACTGTGACCTGAAACGCAGCGGGGGAAGCCCCTTGGCTTCCCCCGCTGTGTTTCAGTCAACCCGCCTTTTCTTGCCTCAGTGGGCAAACAACGAGTTGCCCTTCTGCCCCGCCAGCTTCTCGGGCTTGATCAGGAACCGCGCCAGTGCCGGCAACAGCCACAGCGCACCGAACATATTCCACAGCAACATGAAGGTCAGCATCAGGCCCATGTCGGCCTGGAACTTGATCGCCGAGAAGATCCAGGTACACACGCCGATCGCCAGGCACAAGCCGGTGAACAGCACCGCTTTACCGGTGGACTTGAGCGTCTGGTAATACGCCTCTTGCAGTGGCAAACCGGCACGCAGGAAGCTTTCCAGGCGGCTGTAGATATAGATGCCGTAATCCACGCCAATCCCCACACCCAGGGCCACCACCGGCAAAGTCGCGACCTTGACGCCGATGCCCATGAACGCCATCAACGCGTTGCCCAATACCGACGTCAGCACCAGCGGCAACACGATGCACAGGGTCGCTGCCCACGAGCGGAAGGTGATCATGCACATGGTCGCCACGCACAGGTACACCAGGATCAGAATGGTCAGTTCCGACTCCTTGATCACCTCGTTGGTCGCTGCTTCAATCCCGGCGTTACCGGCGGCGAGGATGAATTCCAGGCCGTCCTTGTTGTTCTCCTTGGCAAATTCCTGCACCGCATGCACAGCGCGATCGAGGGTTTCGGCCTTGTGGTCGTTGAGGAACACCAGCACCGGCGCCAGGGAACAATTGTTGTTGTACAGGCCATCGGCACGGGAGATCGAGCTGTTCAATACATCAGGGTTGCGCGACAGGGTTTCCCATTTCAGGTTGCCTTCGTTCATGCCCTTGATCATCTGCTTGGACACGGTGACCAACGAGATCGCCGACTGCACGCCCTCGGTGTTCTGCATCTTCCACATCAACTGGTCGATGGGCGCCATCGCTTCATAGCGCGAGCAACCTTCGGCAGCGGTCTTGACCATCACCACCAACACATCGGAGCTGGTGGAATAGTTGCTGATGATGAAGTTGTTGTCTTTGTTGTAGCGCGAATCGGGGCGCAGTTCCGGTGCGCCCTGATCGAGGTCGCCGATCTTCAGGTTCTGGCTGTACCAGAGGCCGCCGCCAAAGGCGACCAGGGCCAGGGCGATGGAGATCGGTGCGACTTTCGGGCTGGCAAAGTTCGACAGCAAGCGCCAGAACGAGTGTTCACGATTGGCGTCTTTCTTGCTTTTGGCGATGGCGCGCTTGCTGATACCGACGTAGGAAATCGCCACCGGCAGCAGGATCAGGTTGGTGAACACGATCACCGCCACACCGATGGACGCACCGATGGCCAGTTCGCGGATCACGCCAATATCGATGATCAGCAGCGTAATAAAGCCCACCGCATCCGCCAGAATCGCGATCATCCCCGGCAGGAACAGTTGGCGGAACGTACGGCGCGCCGCCGTCAACGCGTTGTCCGCCTCGCTGGATTGCAGGGCGATCCCGTTGATCTTCTGCACACCGTGGGAAATACCGATGGCAAAGATCAGGAACGGTACCAGCATCGAATACGGGTCGAGGCCAAAGCCGAAAAAGTGCATCAGGCCCAGCTGCCAGATCACCGCCACCAGCGTGGTGCTCAATACGGCGATGGTGCTGCGCAGGCAGTTGGTGAACCACAGCAGCAGGATCAGGGTAATGACGAACGCGATGCCGAAGAACATCACCACCATCACCAGGCCATCGATCAGGTCACCGACCTTCTTGGCGAAACCGACAATGTGGATCTTGACGTTGGGGTTCTGTGCTTCGAACTTGTCACGGATTTTGTCTTCGAGTTCATGGGAGAACTTGCGGTAGTCCAGGGCCAGCAACTTGCCCTGGTCCTGAGGGTCCGGGTAGGCCTCCAGCAACGGGATATCAACGATGCTCGACTTGAAATCGTTGGACACCAAGCGCCCGACCTGGCCGGACTTGAGCACGTTGTTGCGCAGTTGATCGAGGCTTTCCGGCGAGCCGTTGTAGCTCTGCGGGATCACTTCACCGCCGGCAAAGCCTTCTTCGGTCACTTCGGTCCAGCGTACGCTGGGGCTCCACAGCGACTTGAGGCCCGAACGATCGACGCCGGAGATGTAGAACACCTCGTCGTTGATCTGGCGCAGGGTCTCCATGTACTCCTTCGTAAAAATGTCGCCGTCTTTAGCCTCCACCGAGATCCGCACCGTGTTGCCCAGGTTCGCCAGGTCGTTGCGGTGCTCCATCATCTTCTCGATGAAGGGGTGCTTGAGGGGGATCATCTTTTCAAAGCTGGTGGACGGGCGAATCAACGTCGCCTGCCAGAACAGGAAAATGCTCACCAACAGGCAGATCACGATGACTGCCGGGCGGTTGTTGAAGATCAGGCGCTCAAGAAAGGTCGCTTTATCGTTGTGATGACTGCTCATTGAATCCCCGCCTTCTTATTATTTTGAGAGCTCTGCGCCGGCAACAGTGGCGACACGCACACCACCCTGCCCCGCGAGGATCAAGTTGCCATTGCCTGCCGCCGTCACCGCCGAGAGTGAAATCCGGTCCGGGCGGTTGAAGACGCTGAAGGTCGCCCCGTCGTCATGGCTGACCACCACACTGCCGCCATTGCCGACGACCACGATGGAACCGTCATCCAGCAATGTCGCGCCGGATAAGCCAAACTCCAGCGCGCCCCGCGCGGCCTTGAGCTCGACCTGCTCCCAGGTGCTACCAAAATCCGTGGAGCGATACAGGTTGCCGCGCAAACCGTAGGCCAACAGGGTTTGCGGCTGCGCGGTGCTGATCACGCCAAACAGCGAGCCCTCGTAGGGGCCTTCGAGTTTTTCCCAGGTCTGGCCGTCGTCGCTGGAGCGGAACATGCTGCCCTGCTCGCCAACAATAAACAGGCCGGCATCCTTGATAAAGGCGATGGCGTTGAGGTGGAACTGGTCTTCGTTGTCGAGGCGGTCGCTGACATCGGCCCAGGTGTTGCCGCCGTCGGTGGTTTCGATCAGCGCACCGTACGCACCCACGGCCAGGCCGTGGTTGGCGTTGTTGAACCAGATGTCGAGCAGCGGCGATTCGCGCTTGAGGTCTTGGTACTGCTGGGTCCAGGTGGCGCCGCCGTCGGTGCTGGCGAGGATTTGCGCATCATGGCCGACGGCCCAGCCGTGTTTGTCATCGACGAAAAACACCGCCGTGAGCAACTGCCGGGTGGGGACTTTGGCTTGCGTCCAGGTCGCGCCCTGGTCATCGGAATAGAGGATATGCCCGCGATCACCGACCGCCACCAGGCGCTTGCCGGCGTGCACCACGTCGATCATCAGGCCTTTGGCGGCCTTGGGCGATTCAATTGCAAACACCGCCGCGGCGGGGGTATCGCCAGCGGCTTGGGCGACGGTCGGCAACGCGACGGCCCCAAACAGCGAGAGCGCTGTGGCCAGCAACGCAACCCTGCGTGCGGCGCGTGGGCGGCAAACAACCCAACCCATGACAGGCTCACTCATAGACCTTCTCCCATTTATTATTGTTAGGTCATCTCGCCTTCCCGGGCTCTGAAACCTGCAATCTAGAGCGCCTGGAGGAAGCAGGGGCCATCCTATCGGGCTTTCGAATCGTCTGACAATCGGCGCTACGTTATCTTTTGTTAACTGGCGGCATTTGGCCACGGGCTGAATATAGCTGTATTCGCCAGAGTGATTGCCGGCGCACTGATGAATTTTTATTCCATCTATTGAAATTAGAGAATTTTTATTCCATTAATAGCGCCTCTGACAACAATAATGCAAAGGACCACGGCTATGCGTGAACTCGGAATCGGCTTGATCGGCACAGGCTTCATGGGCCGCGCCCATGCCTTGGCGTTCAATAACGCCCGCGCGGTATTTGAACTGCCGGTACACCTCAAGCTGGCCGCCCTGGCCGACGCCGATACCGAACGCGCACAACGCTGCGCCAAGGATTGGGGCTTTGCCCAGGCCCATGGCGACTGGCAAGCGTTGATCAACGACCCCAATGTCGATGTCGTGGCCATCACCACCCCCAACCACTTGCACTACCCCATGGCCATGGCCGCCATCGCGGCCGGCAAGGCGGTGTACTGCGAGAAACCCCTGGCCGTGAGCCTCGAACAGGCTGACGCCATGCGCCGTGCAGCCAGTGCTGCCGGCGTGGTGACGCGAGTGGGCTACAACTACCAGCACAACCCGATGATCGCACTGGCCAAGCAGATGATAGCCCGGGGCGACCTGGGCGAGATCATCAGCTTCCAGGGCGAGTTCAGCGAAGACTTCATGGCCGACCCGACCTCACCCTGGTCGTGGCGCTGCGAAGTGGAACATGCCGGTGGCGCCCTGGCCGACCTGGGCAGCCACTTGCTGTCGATGGCGCGTTATCTGGTGGGTGATGTAGCCAGCGTGTGCGCCGACACCCAGACCGTGCATGCCCAGCGTCCTGCCATCAAAGGCAGCAGCGAACACAAAGCCATCGCCGTGGATGACCAGGTACACGCGCTGCTGCGCTTTGCCAACGGCGCACGCGGCACGGTCAGCAGCAGTTGGCTCAAGCACGGCTACAAGAACCACCTGAGTTTCGAGATCAGCGGGACCCAAGGCACGTTGGCCTTCGATCAGGAGCGTTTGAATGAACTGCAACTGTGCCGCGTTGGCCAGGACGGGTTCCAGCGTTTGCTGGCCGGCCCTTCCCTGCCCGGCTACGCGGCGTTCAGCCCGGCGGCGGGGCATCAGCTGGGGTACAACGAGTTGAAGACGTTGGAAGTGCAGGAACTGATCATGGCCGTGGCTGGCCAGGGTGCGGATGGCACCGACTTTGAAGCGGCATGGGCGGTTGAACAGTTGGCGACGGCGATTCGCATTGCCGCCAGCGAAGAACGCTGGGTCAAAGTGAGCACCGTTTAAAACCCAACGATGATCCCCTGTGGGAGCGGGCTTGCCCGCGATGGCGGTGTGTCAGTCAGCATATGCCTCAACTGATAGACCGCCATCGCAGGCAAGCCAGCTCCCACCTTTAGATGTGTGAACACCTTCAATGATCAGCGCAACGCCCGGCGCAGCACTTTGCCCACGGTAGTCTTGGGCAATTCCGTCGTCCGAAACTCCACATACCTGGGCACCTTGTACCCCGTCAGGTACTCCCGGCAGTGCGCAAGAATCTGCTCCTGCGTCAGGTTCGGGTCCTTGCGTACCACGATGATCTTCACCTTCTCGCCCGTCACCGGGTCTTCCACGCCGATGGCCGCCACCTCGCCCACGCCAGGGTGCAGTGCCACCACGTCTTCGATTTCATTGGGGTACACGTTGAATCCCGAGACCAGGATCATGTCCTTCTTGCGGTCCACCAGGCGGATAAACCCGCGCGCGTCCATCACCCCGATATCGCCGGTCGACAGCCACCCCTCGGCATCCAGCACCTCGGCCGTTGCATCCGGGCGCTTCCAGTAGCCCTGCATCACCTGCGGCCCGCGCACTTGCAGTTCGCCCTGCTCGCCAATCTCGGCCAACTCGCCATCTTCACGAATAAACCGCACCCAAGTGGACGGCAACGGCACGCCAATGCTGCCGGTAAACTCCATCTCACGCATGCGCGCAATATTGATCGGGCTGATGCTCACCACCGGCGAGCACTCAGTCAGGCCGTAACCCTCGATAATGGGGAGCCCGGTGACTTCCTGCCAACGCTTGGCCACCGCCGTGTGTGTCGCCATGCCCCCAGCGATCACCATGCGCAGGTCAGAAAAGTCCCGCGCACAAAACTCCTTGTTCTCCAGCAAGCCATTAAACAAGGTGTTGACCCCGGCGATGCCGTTGAAGCGCTCCTTGCGCAGGATCATCTGCACCCGCTTCACGTCCCGTGGGTTGGCGATCAGGATATTGCGCCCACCCAGGCACATGAACATCAGGCAATTCACCGTCAGGGAAAAGATGTGGTACAGCGGCAGCAAGGTGACGTTGGTTTCCTGCTTGTCCTGGTCCAGTTGGTCGCCGACCCAGGCCTTGGCTTGCAGCAGGTTGGCGATGATATTGCGGTGGCTGAGCATCACGCCCTTGGCATCCCCCGTAGTGCCGCCGGTGTATTGCAGGAACGCCAGGTCATCGAGTTGCATGACCACCGGAAAGTGGTTCAGGCCACGCCCTTGCTTGAGCGCCTGGTTGAACCGCAACGCCCCCGGCAGCTTGAACGCAGGCACCTGCTTTTGCACGGTGCGCAGGATGAAATTCATCGCCGCGCCCTTGAAGGTGCCGAGCAGGTCGCCAATGGCCGCGATCACCACGCGCTTGACGCTGCTGCCGGCGATGACTTTTTCCAGGGTGTGGGCGAAGTTCTCGAAGATCACCACGGTTTCGGCTTCGCTGTCCTTGAGCAAATGCTTGAGTTCATGGGAGGTGTACAGCGGGTTGACATTGACCACCACCGCGCCGGCCAGGATCGTGCCCAACAGGCAGATCGGGTACTGCAAGCAGTTGGGCATCATCAGCGCCACGCGGTCGCCCTTTTTCACCCCCTGGCCCTGTAGCCACGCGGCAAACGCGAAGCCCTGGACTTCCCAGTCGGCGTAGGTCATTTCCGTGCCGATACTGACGTAGGCGACACGCTCACGGAATTTTTCCAGGTGCTCCAGGAACACTTCGCGCAGCGACGGGTAAGCCTCAATGCCCGCGTCGATGTCCGCCGGCACGCCCGGCAGGTAAGCGTCCAACCAGATCCGTTCGGTTTGTTCCAGGCTTACAGTGCTCATGGCAGTTTCCTTATTGTTGTTTTGGATAGCGCTACTTTTCGACGATGGCCGTAATGCCCAGCCCGCCCGCCGCACAGATTGAAATCAGGCCACGGCCGCCGCCGTTTTCATGAATAGTCTTGGCCAACGTCGCCAGTTGCCGGCCACCGGTGGCGGCGAAAGGATGGCCGCAACCCAGGGAGCCGCCATTCACGTTCATCTTGGCGCGATCGATGGAGCCCAGGGGCGCGTCCAGGCCCAAGCGTTCACGGCAGTAATCGGCGTCTTCCCAAGCCTTGAGGGTGCACAGCACCTGGGCGGCAAAGGCTTCATGGATCTCGAAAAAATCAAAGTCGGCAAAGCTCAAGCCTTCGCGCTTGAGCATGCGCGGCACCGCGTAGGCCGGGGCCATCAGCAGGCCTTCGGTGCCATCGACAAAATTCACCGCCGCCGTCTCGCCGGTGCGCAGGTAGGCCAGTACTGGCCAGCCATGGGCGGCGGCCCATTCTTCACTGGCCAGCAACACCACCGAGGCGCCGTCGGTCAGCGGTGTCGAGTTGCCGGCGGTGAGGCTGCCGTTGTCGCGGTCATAAGCCGGCGCCAGGCTGGCGAGTTTGGCCAGGCTGGTGTCGGCGCGCAGGTTGTTGTCCCGGGCCAGGCCGCGATGGGGGCTGATCAGGTCGTCGAAGAAGCCGCGCTTGTAGGCCGCGTCCAGGCGCTGGTGACTGGTCAACGTCAGCTCATCCTGGGCCAGGCGTTTGATCTGCCAGCGCTTGGCCATTTCCTCGCAGTGCTCACCCATGGACAAGCCGGTGCGCGGCTCGCCATTGCGCGGCAGCAGCGGCTTGAAAAACATCGACGGACGCACCTTGAGCAAGGTCTGTAGCTTGCCGCCCAGGCCTTTGGCGCGGTTGGCCGCGAGCAAGGTGTGACGCAGGGATTCGTTGATGCCGATGGGCGCGTCGGAGGTGGTATCGGCCCCTCCGGCGATGCCCACGTCGATCTGGCCGAGGGCGATTTTATTGGCCACCAGCAACGCCGCCTCCAGGCCGGTGCCGCAGGCTTGCTGCACGTCGTACGCGGGCGTGTCCGGCGACAAGGTGGTGGACAGCAGCGACTCACGCGCCAGGTTGAAATCCCGCGAGTGCTTGATCACCGCACCCGCGGCAAACTCCCCCAAGCGCTGGCCGTGCAGGTTGTAGCGGTCCACCAGGCCTTGCAGCGCCGCCACCAGCAAGTCCTGGTTGCTGTCGTGGGCATACACCGTGTTGGAACGGGCAAACGGGATGCGGTTGCCGCCGATAATCGCCACGCGGCGAGTCGGGGCCGGGTTGAAGCTGTAGTCAGTCATCGACGGTTCTCATTCCAGACAAATAGCCCGCGCATATGCGGTTTATCACCGGCGAAATTGCGCACTTCGAACTCGCGGCGCGGGCCGCTTACGGGGTGGTTCCACAGCGCGACCTGGCCGGGCAGGAAGATCGGCAGTTTAAAGTCGCAATGCGCCTCGGCCTGCTCCAGCCCACCGGGCGGTTGCTGGGCGGCAAGTGCCCGGCCCAGGGTCCACATGCCGTGGGCGATGGCGCGGCGAAAGCCAAAGAGCCTGGCGCCGATCAGCGAGGTATGGATCGGGTTGAAGTCCCCCGACACCCTGGCAAAGCGCCGGCCCAGATCGGCAGGCAACACCCACCGCTGGGTGCGCAGCAGGCCTTCTTCCTGCAATGCCAACGCGTCATTCCAGGGTTCGCCGACGGGGTCCTTGACGTCCCGGCGCAGGTACAGGCTGTCGCTTTCCCACACCAGGGTGCCGGCGCTGTAGGCACGGGTGGCGATGCTCAGCGCCTGGCCCTTGGCATGCGCAACCCAGCGTTCGCAATACACCTCCAGGCGCAGCGCCTGGCCCTCCTGCAAGCGTTGATGCTGGCGAATGCGATTGGCCAGGTGCACCATACCGCTGGCCGGGTATGGAAAGCTCGGCCGTGTCAGCAACATCAAGTGCAGCGGGAACGCCAGCACATGGGGATAGGACAGTGGCACGCCCTGCTCCGGGCGAAACCCGCAAGCCCGGCCATAGGCGGCAATTTCGGCGCCTTGCAACGCCACTGCCGAACGCACCAGGCGTTCCGTGGGCAATAGCGGCGCACCGTCCAGCTTGGGTTTGCGCAAGGCACGCACGCCATCGAGCAACAGCTGGGTGCGCGACGGCGGTGGGTCGATAATCTGCGTCACGTAGTCCATGGCTCAAGCTCCCAGCAGGCTTTGCCCGCACACCCGTACGACTTGTCCATTGACCCCGCCGGACGCCGGGTGCGCCAGCCAGGCGATCGTCTCGGCCACGTCAATCGGCTGCCCGCCCTGGTGCAACGAATTCATGCGCCGCCCCGCTTCGCGGATCATCAGCGGGATCTTCGCGGTCATCTGGGTTTCGATAAACCCCGGCGCCACCGCATTGACCGTGACCTGCTGCGCGGCTGCACGCGGAGCGAGGCCTTGCACCAGGCCAATCACCCCGGCCTTGGAGGTGGCGTAGTTGCTTTGCCCGAGGTTGCCGGCGATGCCGGAAATCGACGACACACAGACAATGCGCCCGCCGGGGTTGAGGCCCTGGCTGTCCAGCAACGCCTGGCTCAGGTGCAGGGGCGCTTCCAGGTTGACCGCCAACACACTGCGCCACGCGGCCTCGGTCATCTTGACGATGGTCTTGTCACGGGTGATCCCGGCGTTGTGGACCACCACGTCGAACGCGCCGTATTGACTGACATGGGCGTGCAACAGCGCGGCCGCATCGGTTGCGGTGATGTCCAACGGCAACGCCGAACCACCGACACTGGCCGCCGCTTGTTGCAGCGAATCCTGGGCCTGGGGCACATCCACGCACACCACATGGGCACCGTCGCGGGCCAGCACTTGGGCAATCGCCAGGCCGATGCCACGGGAAGCGCCGGTGACCAGCGCGCGGCGACCGGCAAAAGGCTTGTCCCAGTTGACTGCCACGTGGCCGTCCACGGGGTTTTCCACGCGCACCACTTGCCCAGAGACGTAGGCCGAACGGCGCGACAGAAAGAAGCGCAGGCTGCTGTCCAGGGCGTCTTCGGCCCCCGGTGCGACATAGAGCAATTGCACCGTGATCGCACGGCGCAGCTCCTTGGCCAGGGAGCGCACCAAGCCTTCGAGGGCGCGCTGGGCGATGGCCTGGGGCAAGTCCGCGCAGTCTTCCGGCGCGGTGCCAAGCACCACCACGCGGCCGTGTTGGCCCAGGCGTTTGCCGTTGGCGTGGAAGAATTCGTACAGCTCGTCCAGCTGTTGCAGGCTGCTCACGCCACTGGCGTCGTACACCGCACCCTGCACCTTGCCGGTGGACGGCGCCTTGAGCGTGGCCGCAGCGGCAGTGACCGTATCGGTGGCGCTGAACAGCTGTTGCACCTGCGCCGCCAGGCGCCCTGCCCCGGCGACGATCACCGGGTTGGCCAAGCCCTGCTGGCCACTGCGATGGCGCTGCAAGGGCAGCGGTTGCGGCAAGCCGATGGTTTGGGCCAGGCGGCGGCCCCAAGGGGAATTGACGAACGTTAGATAGCTGTCACTCATAGATAAACCCACTCACACACTGTCTTGACCTGTGAACCCGATCCCTGTGGGAGCTGGCTTGCCTGCGATAGCGGTGTGCCTGATACACCGCTATCGCAGGCAAGCCAGCTCCCACATTGACCGCGTTGCGGCTAATTGACCGAAGCGTTTTCGCCTTGGCTGCTGCGGCGCTTGGCCACCGGCTCCAGCGCCTGCTTGCGCTGCTGCAACGCCTCCAGCAAACCAAAGTCCTGCGGGAAGTCGTCCACCTGGATGGCGTGATCGGCGTATTCCACATAACGCGCCAGCAAGGCGTCTTCGTCGTCGCTGATCAGGTCCAGCGCCCGCGCTTTGACGCGCCAGCCGGTAAACGCGCTTGCCGAGATCGGCATCGGTTCGAGCAGGCCTTGCTTGATCGCCGGCTTGAGCCGCGCGTCGATCAATTCCACCTGCGGCAACAAGCGAAAGCCCAGTTCGCCGTAGGCCAATTTGTCGATTTCCGGGCGTGGAATGTAGGAATTGGCCAGCAGACGATCGCGGGTTTCGCCGGGGGTTTGCACCACATCCGCCACCTGCGCCAACAAGCGGTCCGACGGTTTGCGCCGGGGAATGCCCAACGGGAAACTCAAGCCGCGCACCACCGCCGCAGCGGCTGTGGACGGGTAGTTGTCGAGCACTTCGGCAAGGGCTTCATGGGCGCGCAGCAACGCGTCCTGCGCCGCCCAATGCACCAGCGGCAGGTCCGCCTGGGGCCGGCCATCGTCCTCGAACCGCTTGAGCACGCAGGACAGGATGTACAGCTGCGACAGCATATCCCCGAGGCGCCCGGTGATACTTTCCTTGCGCTTGAGGGCGCCGCCCAGCACGCCCATGGACACGTCCGAGATCAACGCCAGCACCACCGACAGACGATTGGCCTGGCGGTAGTAGGACGCCAGCGCCGGATCGGTCTTGGCCGGCGCGGCAATCAGCCGCCCACCCGTCAGCGCATGCACCGCCGCGCGTACGGTATTGGCCAGGACAAAACTCACATGGCCGAACATCGCGCTGTCAAAGTCTTCCAGCGACTGGCGCCGGTCCGGGTTGCGCGCCGCTTCCATCTCGCGGAACACGTAGGGATGGCAACGGATCAGGCCCTGGCCAAAGATGATCAGGCAGCGGGTCATGATGTTGGCGCCTTCCACCGTGATGGCGATGGGGCTTTGCTGGTAGGCGCGGGCGAGGAAGTTGTTCGGCCCCATGCAGATCCCCTTGCCGGCCACGATGTCCATGCCGTCGTTGACGATGATCCGCGCGCGCTCGGTGACGTGGTACTTGGCAATGGCCGAGATCACCGAGGGTTTTTCACCGGCATCCAGGGACGCCACCGAGACTTTGCGCACCGCATCGCACGCATACAAATGCCCGGCCATGCGCGCCAGTGGCGCCTGCACGCCTTCGAACTTGCCGATGGGCAGGCCGAACTGCTTGCGCATCGCCGCATACGCGGTGGTGCCGCGCACGGCGACCTTGCCCAGGCCGACGTTGGCCGACGGCAGGGAAATCGCCCGCCCGGCGGCCAGGCATTCCATCAGCATGCGCCAGCCATTGCCGACTTGTTCGCGGCCGCCGATCACCCACTCCAGTGGGATAAACACATCCTTGCCGGTGGTCGGGCCGTTCTGGAACACCGCATTCAACGGCCAGTGCCGGCGCCCGCTGTTGACCCCGGGGTGATCGGTGGGGATCAACGCACAGGTGATGCCCAGCGAACCGGCCGGGCCAAGCAAGCCGTCCGGGTCTTCGGCGCGGAACGCCAGGCCGAGCACCGTGGCAATCGGCCCGAGGGTGATGTAGCGCTTATCCCAGGTCACGCGGAAACCCAGCACTTCCTCGCCTTCATGGGTGCCTTTGCAGACGATGCCCAGGTCGGGGATTGCCCCGGCGTCGGAGCCGGCATAGGGGCTGGTCAGGGCGAAACAAGGGATGTCCTCACCCCGCGCCAGGCGTGGCAGGTAGTAGTTGCGCTGGGCGTCGGTGCCGTAATGCAAGAGCAACTCGGCCGGGCCCAGGGAGTTGGGCACCATCACCGAAATCGCCGCCGCCGAGCAGCGCGTGGACAGCTTCATCACCACTTGCGAGTGCGCATAGTGGGAGAAACCTTTGCCGCCGTACTGCTTGGGAATGATCATGCCGAGAAAGCCGGCGTCCTTGGTGTACTGCCAACCCTCGGGGGACATGTCCTGCCACACCTGGGTGGTTTCCCAGTCGTTGGCGATGTCGCACAGGGTTTCCACTTCGTTATCGAGGAAGGCTTGTTCTTCCGCGCTGAGGCTGGCGGGAGCGGCTTGCAGCAGGCGCTGCCAGTCGGGTTTGCCGCTGAACAGCTCGGCGTCCCACCACACGGTGCCGGACTCGATGGCGGCGCGCTCGGTGTCGGACATGGCAGGCATGATCGTGCGAAACAAGGCCAGCGCCTTGCTGGTCAACAGGCTGCGGCGCAGAGGCTTGATCGCCATCAGCAACGCGGGCGCCAGCACCAACAACGCTGCGACCGTGACACCCAAGCCTTCGACCACATTGAACAGGTAACCCACTGCCAGCCAAACCAGGCCAGCGCCCAGCCACAAGGTGGCCGCCGCTTGTCGATACGCCAGGGCAATCGCTGCTGCGACACCCGCCAATAACCAGATAACCATGGGGATACCTCTACTCGATTCAGGGTACGGCCTCGGTGCAACAGCCCGGAAAAGCTGCGGCGTAAAGCCACACTACAAACTCGCAAAGCATTTTTCAAATTTTGTTTTGAAATTTTTATTTAATGCTTTGGCAAAAAAAACAGCGGCTGAACGGGTCAGCCGGATCAATCAACACACAACACAGGAATGAGGATGAACCACGGGATAACGGCAGCAAGATGCGCTTGATGCCCTCTTCCATCATCCTCGATCAATCATCAGAACGCGTAGGTAGCCGACACACTCACCACATCGCCCGACGACTCGGCTTTACCGTCGAGGCTCGCGCCCCCCAGGCGGTCGACGTTCTTGGTCTTCAGCTTGACCTCCTGCACGAACTGGTGAGAGTACGCCACGTCAAGGCTCAAGCCCTTGATCGCCTTGACCTCGTAGCCCGCGCCCAATGACAGGAAGGTACGGTCGCCGTCTGGAATGCGTGGGTCACGGGTCGAGTTACGGGTTGGCGTCTGGTCAAGGGCCACGCCCGCGCGCAGGGTCAGCTCATCCGTGGCGCGGAAGTCGCCACCCACGGAGTACATCCAGGTGTCTTTGTAGTTGTAGGGAATGGAGACGATGGTGATATCGCCGGATTTGAGGGTCAGGTCCTTGAACGACGACCATTGAGTCCAGGCCACACTGGCGCCCAACGTGAAACGGTCGTTGAACTGGTGAACCCAGTCAAAGGCCGCCGTGGCAGGAATATCCAGTTGGGTGCTGGCATGCGCGCCATCCGGGAACAGCTTCAGCCCAGGATAGGCCTCTTCGACCAACGTGCCGCTACCACCAAACGGGCTGGGTTGGGTCATCAGGTTGTAGGAAAACTGATCGGCGTAAATGTTGTATTTGCCGGTCATCTTGTTCTTGATCTTGGCGTGATAATTCAAGCCCAGGGTGTCTTGCGGCGTCGGTTTCCAGACGATGCCGGTGAACCAGCCCGCCGAGATATTATCGACCTTGACCCGCATCAGCGCACCACCGACCCCTGCCGGGAAGTCGATGCCGCCCAGCAACTCGGACTGGGAATTGGAGGCTGCCGCCAGCAAGTCGATATTCTGGCTGACGAAGCCTTTGCTGTGCTGGACGATGACACCGCCACCAATCGAGAACTGGTCGTTCACTTTGAACGAAAGAGAACCGGTCAGGCCGACGGTTTCAATCTTGGTGTCTACCGCAAAATCCCGCAGTTTGGAGTCCGAATCCCAAGTTGAACGCATGCCTTGCGGCACCACCTGGCTCAAGCCGAACGCAAAGCGGTCACCCAGGGGCATCACCATGAAACCGGTGGGCAACCAGGCGGTGAACCCGCCTTCGCCGCCATTGTTGTTGTTCACCGTGGCCTCTGAGCCCGGGAACCCTTCATCCGTGACCGGCGTGTTGGTCACTGGGTTGCCAAGATAGTTGTTGGCCTCCCCTTTGTACTTGATCTTGATGCGCGCGTAATCGACGGTGAATTGCGCAACATTGTGCTCAACAAATGCCATGGCCGCCGGGTTGTTGTAGGCGGAACTGGGGTCGTTCTTGAACAGCGAACCACCACCAAACGCACGTCCCCAGCCCTGCGCACCATAGGTCGGTGTGGAGAAGCCACCGGCTTGCACCGGCGCGGCAACCAACACCCCTCCCATCAGCGCCAACCCCAGCAATACCTGTACCTGTTGTTTTTTATTATTCATGCGGCACTCCTTATTGTTATCTCACTGAACCGACCCCAGCCGGTTCGTCATGCTGCTTGGTTCGCCTGGTCAAAGGCGGTACTTCGAATAGCGGCGCCAGGATCCACCTCAAGGGTTGATCGTCAGCACCGGCGAAGGCTTGAAGGTCAACGCAGTGATCTTGCAAGTGGCATTCATCGTGTACGGGCTGGCCAGGTTGAAGGCGCTGCTGGCAGCGCTCCATTGCAGGCTCAAGGTGCTTGGCGTCGCGCAACTGTCGTAGGCCGCCTTCTCACTGAAACCGGCAAGCGTTGCCGTATTCGCGCTGGTGGGCAGCAGCGTCCAGGGCAAGTTGAGCGGTGCCGAATACGTGCACAGCAAATTGGTGCCGCTGACGGGGGTAAAGGTGGCGCCGGTAATGGTTGCGTGGCTGCCATCGGCGGCGACTTGGCCGGTCAGGGTGAGGTTGCAAGGAACCGGGGTCCACGCGAGCATCTTGACCGCTGTGGAAATCGAACCCGTGGTGGTAAATGCCGTTCCCGCTTGTGCAAACGTGGCCGCGGTTGCCATCGATGAGGTGAACACCACACCCAGGAGCAGTGCGGCGAAGGAAATTCGTGAGCTGACGCTTTGCATTGTCTCTGTCCTCAGACATTTTTATTTTTCAGCCGGCTCCGCCAGCGTCTGTTCGTAATCGCCGTGCATTGATCAGGGGATGATGGACGTGTTGGGAATGGCGACATTCAATGACGCCACGTTGCAATTACCCGGCAAGTACAGGTTGAGTCCCCAAACATTCACAACCCCGGCCCCATTGCCCAACCCCAACGGAAGCGTTGCGGGGCCGCAGCTAGAGACGGGAATCAGTGGAGGAAGTCCCGGAACGAAGAGTCCGACATTACTCACCGTGCCCCCCGTCAGAGAAGTCGGCGTTATCTTCCAAACTAAATTGTTCATCTGAATTCTTTGGCACAGCGCATCAGCGCCTGAGACTCTGATGTGCTGAATGTCGATCGCCGACCCATCCAGCCGTACACCACCGGTCAACTGGATATTGCAGTTGACCGCCGCACCAAAGGAGGACGGAGACTTCAACGTAATCGTGCCGGTTGGACTGGTGGTGAACTGCAAACCCGGGCTGCTGAACGTCGCGGCACTGGCGCCCAAAGGCACACTCACCCACAGCGCAAACAATCCTGCTCCTGCGAAGGCATGTAGTCTTTTCATCATCTTCCCTACCTGTCCGGTCAACCCAATCACCTATAAACAGGTGCCCCGTGAGAGGCACCTGCGTTGTTGCGGGTGATCAGCCCTTGTGACGGAGTGTCGCTATCACGGAACGATGGTTACGCCGGTAGCCGTTACATTCAGCGACTGCACGGTGCAACTGCCTGACAGTGGCTGGTTGGCAGCCGCCAGGGTGATGGACGACGCCGTAGACGCCAGGGTTACGTTGATCTGGGATGGGCCGCAGTTGGTGGCCGGGATCAGCGGTGGAGCACCAGTGATGGTGTAGCCGACGTTGGTTGCGGTGCCGGTGGTAGTGGTGACAGGCGTCAGCAGCCAAGGCAGGCCGGTAATGTTGGGCAGGTTGCACAGGGTGCTGGAGCCAGGGGAAATCGTTACGTTGGTGATATCGGCTTTACCATCGCTGCGAACAGTGCCTTGGAATACAGCCTTACAGGTCACGGCCCCACCAAATGACGACGGCGACTTCACCACGATGGTGCCAGTGGCATCCGTGGTAAACGTTTTGCCCGCTGGGCTGAACGACGCCGCATTGGCCATTGAGGCCGCACCCATGCAAACAGCCAAAGCAGTCAACGATACGAGGGTTTTCAAACTTTTCATTGTTGTTCCTCACATGTTATGGCGAAGTCATTTCGCCAGGGGGTAATGGCCATGAACGAGAGGTCACGGTGAAACACAGCAGAACTTCCCTTTCCAGCCAAATCTCAATTCGATTACCGCAACTACATCTGACGCTTATTCCACAACTTTGAAGTTGGGCGGCATCTTGATCGACACCGTCTTGATCTTGCAGTCTTCGCCAATCGGCACATTGCTGGCTTCCAACTTGCCGGTGGCGTTATCCCAAGTACCGTCGGCGGTGGAAGGCCCACACTTGCCGCCCAGGCCGAAGGCGTGCACGTCCACGCTGATCTTCGACATGGAACCGCTCTTGGTGTCTTTGGCGATCAACACCCACGGCAAGTTGATGGCTTCGACCCGGCTGCACTTGAGGCCGCCGTCGAACTCGACCTTGTCGACATTCACCGACGAACCATCCGCCGCGACCTTGCCGGCCACCTTGATGGTGCAGTCGGCGCTGATCAGCGCGCCCTTGGAAAAGCTGATGGGGCCCTGGGCGGTAAAGGCACTGCCGGCCGGCTCGATGCGCGCGGCCTGGGCCTGGTGATAGACGATCAGCCCCAATGCGGCCAATACGATGTGGGTGGTGAACTTGGCAGGTGCTTGCATGGTGTACGTCCTTCCCTTGAAATTATTTTTGTTAGGGTCAAACAACTTCTTGCAACTAACCGGGGAAAACCGTGGGCGATAAAAACCTGCGCGATACACAGATCCCGAGTACGCCCACTTACGTGTTAGTTCACATCAGAACGGCTTGGCACTGCCGCTGTACTTCTCCAGGTACTTCAAGCGTTGTGACGGCTGAAGATTGGTCAGGGTGATATCCCCGGCGTAATGATTCAACACTCGATGGTCCATGCGCCGGCGCCACAAGTAAGGCACGTAGGCCCAGACAATCATGCTCGCGTATCCATAGGGAAGTTGCGGCGACTCATCGAAGTGACGCAGCGACTGATAACTACGGGTTGGGTTGGCATGGTGATCGGAGTGCCGTTGCAATTGAAACAGGAAGATATTGGTGACAATCCGATTGCTGTTCCAGGAGTGCCGAGGCGAACAACGTTCATAACGACCATTGGGCAACTTCTGGCGTTTCAGGCCGTAGTGCTCGACGTAATTCACCACTTCCAGCAAGGAGAAACCGTAGATGCCCTGGATGATCAGGAACGGAATCACCGCCGCCCCCAGCCAGGCAATCATCGCGCCCCACAACACCACGCTGTACATCCAGGCGCTGAGCACGCCGTTCTGCCAGTGCCAGGCCGGCAAGCCGAGTTTGCGCAGGCGTTCACGCTCCAGGTTCCACGCCGAGCGGGCGCTGAACCACACCGAGCGCGGCAGGAAGGCCCAGAAGCTCTCGCCCAGACGCGAGCTGGCCGGGTCTTCCGGGGTGGCCACACGGACGTGATGGCCACGGTTGTGTTCGGTGTAGAAGTGCCCGTAGAACGTGGGCGCCAAGGTGACCTTGGCAAGGAACACTTCCAGTGCATTGGGCTTGTGCCCCAGTTCATGGGCGGTGTTGATGGCGATACCGGTGGCTGCGCCGGTGGACATGGCCATGCCCAGGTAGGTGAACCAGCTCGGTTCGCCATGCAATTGAGCGCGCGCAGTGATGTAACTGGCGGCGTGGGACAGCCAGCTGGAAGGGTCCAGTGTGGCAGCGGCTTGCAGCAGGCCGCCCTGGATGATCCATTCAATGCCGCCGGCGGCGAGCCAGCCGGTGATCACCACCGACGAGATCACAAACAGCACACCGGTGTAGACGATCCAGCGGTAGTAGCTTTGCGATTCCAGGTGGCTGACGGCGGATTCAGGCGGGTTGCTGACGTCTTCGCCGAGCAGGCCGTCGATCAGCGGGATCAGGCCGAAGATCACCAGTACACCGACCCACCACAGTTGCTGGATGCCCGTGGTAATGGCCAGCGCGCCGGACAACAGAGGGGTGGCCAGCGGCATGATGCCCAGCCACCACAGGTGGCGCTTGCCGTCGGTCCATACGCTTGGAGCTGCCAGGGTCTGATTCATGACAGGCTCCTTGGCAGGAGGGCAGAAAACAGGTTCGAGGAGCGCTGAATGCTCCCGGAAACCAACCATGCGATAAAAGACGTTTTTTTCATTTTTATTCGCTCTTAGGCATTTCAAAAATCATTTCAAAATATAAATTGAAATATTTTTTTAAATAAATAACGCGGAATCGGTAGGTCGTCAACTACTTTTTCGAGGCCTTTTTTACGTGACCGGGCAGTCTCTTTTTCAGCCGTTTGGTCAGGTCTCTAGAGCAAGCATTTGCGACAGCCCAACCCGCAACAGAGTCCACGCTTATTTGTTCGCCAGGGCGAACGGCGGGTGCAAAAGCGTCGCGCTGTGTGGTGCGCGCATCCGCTTGGCGACCTGCTGCACCACCTCCACCACACACGCGGTGGCGGTGATCGGCAGCATGTGGCCACGCCCTTCCACCAACTGCAGCTTCAGGCCCGGCACCCGATCGGCCAGGGCCTGGCCGTGTTGGCGAAAGTCCAGCAGTTGGTCGCGCGAGCCATAGATCAGGCCGATGGGCAGGGTCAGTTGCGGGTAGCGCTTGACCATCCCCGGCAAGTCATCATTGAGCGTATTGACCTCGGTGGAGGCCGCATAGAAGTTACCCGGCCGCATGCCAAGCAAGCCGCCGCCACGGGTGGCGAAGTCTGCCGGCGCCGGGTCGGGGGCAAACACGCCCTTGACCACTGCGCCTTTGGTCAGCAGCCCGATAGGCAGGGTCAACGTGTGCGCCATCCAGCGCCGCAACCACCCAGGGCGCACCGCCAGCGACAGGAACACCCACGGCAACCTGCGCTGGGGATGAGTCAGCGGCGCCACAAGGACCAAGCCGCCCACCGCCTCGGGATGATCAAGGGCCAACGCCAGGGAAATCGCGCCGCCGAGGGAATGCCCCAGCAACAGCGGTTTGTCCAGGTCAAGGGTCTTGATGAAGGCGGCAATTTGCCGGGCCTGGCCCGGCAGGTCGGCCTGGGTGCCAGCGTGACGCGTGGAATAACCCGAGCCTGGGCGATCCAGGGTGATCACCCGAAACTGCCCGGCCAACTGGCCGGACAAGGCATACGTCAGGTTGCGACTGCTGCCCATCAGCCCGTGAATCATCACCAGCGGCGGGCCCTTGCCCTCTTCTACATAATGAAAGCGCTCGCCCTCGACCTCGACGAAGCGCCCGTTGCTCGGTACCGCCGCTTCGATGCGTCGGGTCATCCGCGCACTGAAAGCCCACAGCAATGCACTCGCACCCACCCACACCGCCGCAGCAATAACCCATTCGACAGCCATAGCTCGGTCCTCTGCTTCCCTGCTGCTGGCGACCCGACCGGAATTGATCAAGGCCTCAGCCATCGCCCACACCCTGGACTCGGACTTCGTACATACCGTGCTCGTCCGTCGGACAAGTCGCACCTGTAGAACAAGGTCCTAGCGTAGGCGATATTTTCAGGTAGATTATTTAAAATCTTTTTTAAAATAATTAATTCATTTTTCCTTTGCAATGGTGTTCTATCTAAAACACACAACAAAAACAGGAGCACATGAGATGCCCATAGAGGACAGCCTATGAATGCCCACGACGATGCCATCGACATCGCCATCATCGGTTCCGGTTTTGCCGGCCTGTGCATGGCCATCAAGCTCAAGGAAGCCGGGCTCACCGACTTCCTGATTGCCGAACAGGCCGACACCCTCGGCGGCACCTGGCGCGACAACCACTACCCCGGTTGCGCCTGCGACGTGCAATCCCATGTGTATTCGTTTTCCTTTGCACCTAACCCGGATTGGACGCGGCAGTTCGCGCCGCAAGCCGAGATCCGCGCCTACCTGGAACAATGCGCACAGCGGTTTGAGCTGGCACCCTATCTGCGTTTTGGCATGGGCCTTGAGCGTGCAGTGTTCGATGAGCAGCAACAACGCTGGCAACTGCGCTTCAGCGGCGGCCGCCAGGTCAGTGCGCGGGTGTTGGTGTCGGGCATGGGTGGCCTGTCGCGCCCGGCGTTGCCGCTGATCCCGGGACTCGAGAATTTCAAGGGCAAGCGCTTCCACTCCCAGCAGTGGGACCACGACTATTCATTGAAAGGCAAACGCGTGGCCGTGATCGGCACCGGCGCCAGCGCCATCCAGTTCGTGCCGCAGATTGCACCGCAGGTGGCCCATCTGGACCTGTTCCAGCGCACGCCGCCGTGGATCATGCCCAAGCCGGACCGGGCGATTTCATCCGCTGAACGCTGGCTGTTCAAACACCTGCCGTTCACCCAACGCCTGGTGCGTGGCGCGTTCTACTGGGCCCTGGAAGGC
Source organism: Pseudomonas acericola (SeqCode) (assembly GCF_053456465.1). Classification (NCBI taxonomy): domain Bacteria; kingdom Pseudomonadati; phylum Pseudomonadota; class Gammaproteobacteria; order Pseudomonadales; family Pseudomonadaceae; genus Pseudomonas; species Pseudomonas acericola (SeqCode). The sequence goes on from NZ_JBRFJB010000003.1 coordinate 731,714, forward strand.
CGGGTCGTGGGCTTTGCCTTGCACCCACGGCTGATGAAAATGGTGCAGAAGATCGCCCAGCGCCACCTGCACAAACAGGTCGCGCGCCCTTCCCTGCGCAAAACCCTGACGCCGGACTACACCATCGGCTGCAAGCGCGTGTTGATCTCCAACGATTACTACCCGGCATTGTCACGCAGCAACGTCGAAGTGGTCACCGACACCGTGCTGCGCATCGAAGCCGACGGCGTGGTCACCGCCAACGGCATCAAGCACCCGGCCGATTGCCTGATCTTCGGCACCGGTTTCCAGGCCGCCGACCCACTGCCCCGCGATTGCATCATCGGCCGCGATGGCATCGACCTGATGGACACCTGGCACGACGGCGCCCATGCCTACAAGGGCACCACGGTGCCGGGTTACCCGAACCTGTTCCTCATCGTCGGGCCCAACACCGGCCTGGGGCATAACTCGATGATTTTGATGATCGAGGCCCAGGTCACTTACATCCTCGACGCCATCCAGCAGATGCAGCGCCATCGCATCGCCACGGTGGAGGTCAAGCCTGCCGTGGAAGAAGCCTACAACCTGCACGTGCAGGCCAAGTTGCAGCGCACCATCTGGAACACCGGCGGTTGCCAGAGCTGGTACCTCGACCCGCGCACCGGCAAGAACACCACCCTGTGGCCCGGTTCGACCTGGCGCTTCAAGCAGGTCACCCGGCATTTTGCCCTCAAGGATTACGTGGCCCGCCTGCTGCCGATCCAGCCACCCCGCCCGGTCGCCGCGCCCCACGGCGCCGCCGAAAGGAGCCTGTCATGAAGTCCTTCAACGGTCGCGTCGCGGCCATCACCGGCGCGGCTTCCGGCATGGGCCGCGCACTCGCCCTGGCCCTGGCGCGGGAAGGTTGCCACCTGGCGCTGGCCGACAAAAACGGCCCGGGGCTGTTGCAGACCGTGGCAATCATCAAGGCGTCCACGCTGTCGCCGGTGATGATCACCACCCACACGGTGGACGTGTCCGACCGCGAGGCCGTGCACGCCTGGGCCACCGAGACCTTTGTGCAGCACGGCCAGGTCAACCTGATCTTCAACAATGCCGGGGTGGCGCTGTCGAGCACCGTGGAAGGCGTGGACTATGCCGACCTGGAATGGATCGTCGGCATCAATTTCTGGGGCGTGGTCCACGGCACCAAGGCGTTCCTGCCGTACTTGAAAGCCAGCGGCGACGGCCACGTAGTCAACACCTCCAGCGTGTTCGGCCTGTTTGCCCAGCCCGGCATGAGCGGCTACAACGCCACCAAGTTTGCGGTGCGCGGGTTTACCGAATCGCTGCGCCAGGAACTCGACCTGCAACGCTGCGGCGTGTCCGCGACCTGCGTGCACCCGGGCGGGATTCGTACCGATATCTGTCGCAGCAGCCGCATCGACGCGAACATGACCGGTTTTCTGATCCACAGCGAACAACAAGCCCGCGCCGACTTCGAAAAGCTGTTTATCACCGACGCCGACAAGGCGGCCAACGTGATCCTGCAAGGCGTGCGCCACAACAAGCGCCGCGTGCTGATCGGCCGTGATGCCTACTTTCTCGACCTGCTCGCGCGCTGCCTGCCGGCGGCCTATCAAGCGCTGGTGGTGCTGGCCAGCAAACGCATGGCGCCCAAGCCGCGCCCCCAGGTCTTGGAAACCAACGACGAGTCCCGTCTCTGAACAGGAGCACCTGCCATGTTGCCGATCCGTCGCGACCTCCACTTCACATTGCCCGCCGAACGCATCAAGGACTGGCATGAACAAGGGCCGTTCATCACGCATTTCTTCAACGCGCTGTCGCTGCTGTTTCCCCAGGGCGAGCTGTTTTTCATGGACAGCGTGCGTCACTACCGCGCGCAAATCATTGATCCTGAGCTGAAAAAACAGGTCCAGGGGTTTATCGGCCAGGAAGCCATGCACAGCCGCGAGCACGTGGCCTACAACGACTTGCTGCAAGCCGCGGGTCTGCCGGCGCACACCCTGGACCGGCGCCTCAAATTCATCCTCGATTGGCAGAAAAAACACTTCCCGTCGTCGTTCAACCTGGCCATCACCATAGCCCTGGAGCACTACACCGCGATGCTCGCGGAAATCCTGCTCAGCGACCCGTCGCGCTTTGGCGACTCACTCAAGGGTTACCAGCAGATGTGGTACTGGCATGCCCTCGAAGAAACCGAACACAAGGCCGTGGCCTTCGATGTGTGGAACCGCGTGATCAAGCCCGGGCCCAAGCGCTACTTGCTGCGCACCGGGACCATGTTGACCACCACGTTGTTCTTCTGGCTGGTGGTGTTTGATTTCCACCTGCGCCTGCTGATTGCCGACCGCAAGGCCGGCGGGCACCTCAAGGGCTTCTGGCGCATGCTGAAATTTCTGTATGGGCCACGGGGTGTATTCCCACGGATGTTTCGGCCGTGGCTGGATTACTTCCGGCCAGGCTTCCACCCTTGGGACCACGACAACCGCGCGCGCCTGGAGCGCATCGACGGTTTGGTCGAAGAAGTCGAACGCAGCTACCCCTCGACCTAAGCCTCGGCGATGGCCGCACGTTCGCGCACAAACCCTTGCAACTGATCGCCCGGCAGCGCCTTGCTGAAATACCAGCCCTGGATAAACAGCTCGCTGCCGGTATTCAAGAAGGCCAACTGCTCGGCGGTCTCCACCCCTTCGACCACTACGCCGAGGTTCAGCGCCTCACAGAAGCGCAACATGCCGGTCAGCACCTGGGCACCTTTGGGGTCGCATTGGGCGACCACAAAACTGCGGTCGATCTTGATGAAATCCACCGGAAACTGGTGCAGGTAACTCAGCGCGGAAAACCCGGTGCCAAAGTCATCGATGTACACCTTGGCGCCGATGGCCTGGAGTTTTTCGATGGTCTGGCGCGTGGCCTGGATATCACTCACCAGCGCGTCTTCGGTGATTTCCACCGACACCTGCCCGTGGGCCTGGGCCAGGATCTTCACCAGGCGATTGCCGTAGGCCGGGTCGGTCAAGGTGGCACTGGAGATATTGATGGTCATCGGCAGCGCGAACCCCAACGCCTGCCAATGTTGGTACTGACGCACGGCCTCGGACGCCACCCACACATCCACATCCGGCATCAGCCGCGCCTGCGCCAGCCACTGCAAGAACTCCCAGGGCGAATGCACCTTGCCTTGGCTGTCACGTGCGCGCATCAGTGCTTCGCAGCCGGTGCACAGGCCGGTCAGGGTCGACACTTGGGGTTGGTATTCGAGGTAGAACTCATAGTCGCTGATCTGCTGGATGCGGCTCAGTTCACTGGCCTGGCGCGCAATCGCCTTGTGGGACGCCAGCACCGGGTCGGCCTCCAGCAGGCGGCCTTTTTCTTCGAGGCCGCGAAAGGTCATGTCCAGCGAGCGCAGGTACACCGTGCCGCCCTCGGCCGGTTGGCGATGGATCGCCCGCACATAAGGCGCGTAGATCAGCGTGCCCACGCCCAGCAAGGCCAGTTGCAGCACCACCGCGGCGATATCGCCGTGCGTGCTGAGGTAGGCGTTGAACAGCACCGGCGAGGTGAACGGCACACTGACCACTGCCGGCGACACCCAGCCCAGTTGCACCACCGTCAACGCGGCCATCGTGTTAAACGCCGGCACCAGCAGAAACGGAATGAACAAGCGCGGGTTGAGGATGATCGGCAAGCCAAACAGCAGCACCTCGCTGACGTTGAACAACGACAGCGGCACACTGGCAATCGCCAGCAAGCGCATGGACTGGCTCTTCGAGAACAGCAGGATCGCCACCAGCAAACACAGGGCACCGCCCGAACCGCCGATAAACGCAAAACTGCCCAGCAGGCCGCTGTTGAGCGCGTACCGGATCGGCTCACCCGCCGCCAACGCTGCTGCATTGAGCACCACGGCGTGGTCAAGCACATCGAACAGCGGCTGCATGGCGTACACGCCGTGGATGCCGAAAAACCACAGCAGCGAATTCATCAGCGTCACAAACAGGCCACTGCCGTAGGGCGAATCCAGGGCTTCGAGCACTTGCGGGCCCTGTAACTGCGCCACATAGGGAATCTGCAACAGCAGCGACAACACCACCACCAGAGCCAGCGCCGTCATCGCACCGGGCAGCACCATATTAATGGTGCCGCGCAGGTTGTGGCCCACCAGGTCCTCGTTGACCAGCCGCGTCCAGCGGAAACGGTGCAACCAGGCAATCGCCGGCACATTAAGCAGCGGCGAGGCAATCGCGATAAACAGCACAAACGTGGCCGAGGCGCGCGGGTACTCACGCAGGATAAACGTGGCCACCACCACATGGGCCAGGCACAGGAACGCCACGGGCAGTTGGGGCAAGCGGTACTGGATCGCCAGCATGTAGCCAATCGACGCCGCCACCAGCAGCGGGATCACCGAGCTGATCTGGTTGTGCAACCCGGCCAGGAAACTCACCACCTGCGGATCGAACCCCAACACCCGGGCGCATTCAGACAAGATCAGAAACCCCGCCGACACCAACAGGCACGGCAGGATCCACAACAGCCCTTCGCGAATCGCGCGCAACGACTCGGTACTGGCCAAGGCAGCCAGACGCTGGGTAAAAAACAGCTTGAACAGCGTTTGCGCCATGACCGATCCCTCTGTCCATCGCGGGGCGAAAATACCGGCTAACGCTACACGTCCTGATGCCGGGAGTGAAAGGCTTTTGCCGCACCGGCGCAAATTATTCCCTACTCATTTGGAGCCATGGCGGTTGTCGAAGCCCCCCATTTGGCCCATCCTGCCGGATAGCTGTTGCCACCACCGGCAATGTTTCCCTCGAATGGAGTCGAGCCCCGAGCCTTGCTCCCGTCGTCTCCCCGACATCAAGGCGCCTGCTGATGCTGCGATTCCTTCCCGTTATGACCGGCGTATTCCTCAGCGCTGCCAGCCTGCTGACCCAAGCCGCCGACACCCCCTTCCCCGACGCCCAGGCCAGTGACCCGGCCCTGCTCAAGTGGATGGTCGGCGCACCGCCACCGGCCGACCGTACCCTGCGTTTTGAAGATGGCAGCTACTTTCGCTTCCCGGCGATGCGCTGGAGCGTGTCGAACTTTCGCCAATTGATGCCCACCGTCAACGTCTCGCGCGGGCTCGGCGCGCCGTCGCCCCTGACCCGCCAACTGGATGCACGGATCGACAGCCTTGCGGTGCTGCCGAGCGGCGCCAGCCAGGTCCTGAGCTGGCGCCAGACCCTGGACGCCACCTACACCGACGGCATCCTCGTGCTGCACCGTGGCAAGGTGGTGTATGAGCGCTACTTCGGTGTGCTCAAGGAAGACGGTCAACACGCTGCGATGTCGGTCACCAAGTCTGTGGTCGGCACTCTCGGCGCCATGTTGGTGGCAGACGGCACCCTCGATGCCAGCAAGCAGATCGTCGAGTACGTGCCGGAACTGGCCCACTCCGCCTTTGGCGGCGCGACCCTTCGCCAAGTGCTGGACATGACCACCGCGCTGGACTACAGCGAAGACTACGCCGACCCCAACGCCGAAGTCTGGGCCCACGCCCAGGCCGGCAACCCACTGCCCAAGCCCAAGGATTACACCGGTCCGCGCAGCTATTTCGAGTTCCTGCAGACCGTGCGCCAACGCGGTGAACATGGCCAGGCGTTTGGCTACAAGACCGTCAACACCGATGTGCTCGGCTGGGTGATTGCCCGCGCCACCGGGCGCAACGTCGCGCAATTGCTCAGCGAGCGCATCTGGAGCCGGCTGGGCAGCGAGCAGGATGCGTATTTCAGCGTGGATTCCATCGGCACACCGTTCGCCGGTGGCGGCTTTAACGCCGGGCTGCGCGACCTCGGCCGGTTTGGCGAAATGCTGCGCAACAACGGCCGCTTCAACGGCCAGCAAATCGTCCCCGAAACCGTGGTGAGCGATATCCGCCAAGGCGGTGATAAACGCGCATTTGCCAAGGCCGGCTATAGTCAATTGCAGGGTTGGAGTTATCGCTCCATGTGGTGGGTCACCCATAACCCGGACGGCGCCTTCATGGCCCGTGGCGTGCACGGCCAAAGCATCTACATCGACCCCAAGGCCGAAATGGTGATTGTGCGCTTCGCCTCCCATCCCATCGCGGGCAATGCCGCCAATGATGGGGTGACGTTGCCCGCCTATGCAGCCTTGGCGCAGTACTTGATGACAGCCCGCTAAACCTGAGCAGTACAACTAATTGGATTTTATGACCTGGCACAGTTCCCACACCGGCTCCAACCCGTAGTATCCGCGCAGGAAACCGCCGTCAGGGAGATGAGGTTCAACATGCACGACAAACCCTCAACGGGCGTACGCCCGCTGTTGCTCAACGTGTTGCTGTGGGTCGGTGGCGTTTCTTTGTTGTTGATGATCAAGGACACCGTGGAACAATTCACCGGGTCGCTGGGCAACAGCTCGATGGACCTGGTCACCGTGCTGATGGCATACCTGCTGCTGTTTTTGCTTGAGCCCATACGCAACGGCATCCAGCGGCGCCTACGCAAAAACGCCCGGCGCCGACATCGTAGCCGCGCTTGAAGCCCTATCTATTTGGAGTTGCGCATTGTCCGAACCCGGCGATAACCACCAGCGCGCGCTGGACCGTTTCTTGAACGAACATCCTGATGTCGTCACGCAACTCGACACCCTCAACCCCCTCGCCGCCCAGGCCAAGGGCGAAACCCTGGCGCAATACCGCGCCGAACGCCTGCACGAAGCCTTCGAAGCCGAAGCTGAACGCCTGGGCCTGTTCGCCTGGGAGTTGACGCTCAAGCTGACGACGGAGTCGTCCGAAGCCTTTGAGACCCAACGCCTGGAGGTGCATAAAGAGGTGGCGCAAATGGCCGGGTTGAGTTGGCCAGAGTATTGCCAACTGCACGACCTGGCCAACTGAGCCATTGGCTACAAGTACCAGCGTCTAGGGTCGCGGGCCAACGCTTCACGCAATTCGGCGACGCTGATGGCGCGGCGCTCCGGGTCCACGGCCAACGCGGTCTTGAGTGCCGGCCAGCATTGCCTGGGGAGTCTGCGCGGCTTGAGGGGCTGACGCTCGTCAGGGCGCCCGCCCTCAGCCAATTCGTACAGCATGCACGCGACGCCGTAGAGATCCGCCGCCGGGGTCAGTGCACCACCGTCAGCCAATTCCGGCGCGGCGTACGCGGGTGTCCACGCGTTGAAACAGCTGCGACTCAACTGCGGCAACCCTTCACCCTGGCCCAAGCCAAAGTCGAACAAGCGGATGCCCGCCTCGCCCACCATCACATTGCCCGGCTTCAAGTCACCGTGCAGCACGCCCTGCCCATGGGCGTACGCCAGCGCGTCGAGCACCTGCACCGCCATCGGCTGCAACTGCGGCCAGGGCAAGCCGCCGGGGCATTCCAGCAACAACCGGTCCAAGGTCAAGCCTTGCAGCCACTCCATGGTGAAAAAGGCCAGTTGGCGGGTGGTATCGACCTCAAAGGCAAACACCCGCACGATCCGCTCATGGCGCAGGCGGCGGGTCACGGCAAACTCGCTGTACAACAACACATGGGCGTCACTGGACTGGGCAAGGCCGTCACCCACCACCTTCAACGCCACCCGCGAACAGGGCTCGCCAAATTGCTCGTGCAGCAAGTCGCGGGCGCGGTACACCACGCCCATGCCACCCGTGCCGAGCACCCGTTCAAGGTGATAACGCCCGGCAAGCAGGCCGGGTGCAATCTTCACCTCAGTCATGGCTGATCACCACGGCCGTCAAGTCATCCCGTGCGGGCCCGCGCAACACCAGGGCAAACAAGCGCTCCACCCTCTGCTGCGCCGTGCCCAGGCTCAAGGCACCGCCCAATTCCCGGTGGCTGAGCGCCTGGTACAGGCCGTCGCTGCACAGCAGGAACACGTCGCCGGGGCGCGTGTCGAGTTCGAGCACCTCCACGCTCAACGGCGCGCGACCACCGACCGCGCGGGTCAACGCCCGGGCGTCCGGGTGGGCCTGTGCCTGCTCGCGGCTCAACTGCTGCTCGGCCATCAGCCGCTCAAGCAGAGAATGATCCCGCGACAACTGGTAAAGACACTGCCCGCGCCATAGGTAACAACGGCTGTCTCCCGCCCACACGCAGGCAGCGCGATGCCCCTCCAACAGCAACGCCACCACCGTGCTGCCGATCGTGCCATACCGGCCTTCAAGGCCCAGGCGCCGATCCAGCCGTTGCAGACATTGGCGCAGCGCCGCGACCCGCTGGTCCAGCGTGCCTTGCAAGTGCAACGCGGCCAAGTTGGCAATCACCGCTTGGCTGGCGACATCGCCCGCGCGATGCCCACCCATGCCGTCCGCCACCGCCCAGCAGCCGTCCTGCGGGCGATCCAGAAAGGCATCCTCATTGCGTGCGCGCAGCTTGCCACGCTGGGTCCGCCCGGCACTGTGCCAGAGCGCGGGGTTCATAACTGCTCCGGCAAACGGAACGTGCGCCACTCCGCCAACGGGAACGGGCTGGGCGTGCGTTGGCTGGTCAGTAGGAAGTTGGCGCGCAAGCCGGCCAGGTCGGCCTTGAGCACATGCCCATCGCGACCACTGGCCAGCTCGCTCTGCAACAGATCAACCAGGCGAAACCACGACCAGGCACCGGTGTTTTTTTCCAAGCCCAATGGCCGCTCCGCGCCCCGTTCCAGCACCAGGCTGCTACGACCGTTTCCGGCCTCCTCAGGCCATTGGAACACCATCGGCACGATGGGCCCGTGGCGGTATTCCAACTGGCGCTCACCGATGCGCAACACGGCCCGGCTGACCGCCTGATCCAGGCTGTAGGGCGCCAAGGTAAACCGCACCTGCAAGTCGCCCCCGCCATCGGTGAAAAAACTGCGGCGGATAAGCTGGGCTTTGCTCAGTTGGTCGAGCACGCCGCGTGACATCGGCAGGCTGCGCCCGTCCAGGCTGCGCAGGCGATAACGCGCACCCTCGGCGCTGACGAAGGGCCGCAAGTAACTGTCGTAGAAACGCGCCATGACGCCCTGCGGCTTGAAGAACCCCTGGAAATCGCTAAGGGCCACATCGCTGGCGGCATGGGCATTGAACGGGTAACGCTGGCGGATCGCCTGGGCGTAAACCCCGTAGACCTCGCTTTGATAACGCTGATTGACGTGCACGTAGGCGTCCTCGAGCAAATGCTGCCAGCTGTCGTCGGCCATGCCCTCAAACAGACCCGACAGCGGCAGCGGCAAGCGCGCGGCGACATCGCGCAGATTACCCAACACGTCCGGCTGCCCGTCCATGCGCCGCTTGACCCGCAGGAACGCGGCCTGCCCCGCCGATCCGTCGCGGTTCAAGGCCACCAGTTGCAGGTGGAGTTCGTCGAGCACGGCCAATGCACGGGTCAGCTCGGCGCCGGGGTTCTGCTGCTCATCCAATAATTGGTGCAGCGGCTCGAAGCGCCGTTGCAACGTGCGCCGGGGGGAATCTTCGGCCAGCGGCAATGGGCCTGCCAGCAGGGTATTTTCCCGCACCTGCTGCAACAGCAATACCAGGGGCGAGCGGGCCGAGGTCAAGCTCGCCAGGCGTGCGGCGTCCTGTTTCAGGTCGTCGCTCGGCACCCGCCTGAGCTGGCCCAGGGCGCTGCTCCAGACTTCGGCGTACTCGCTGAAATAACGCTGCTCCAACGCCAGTATCAACCGGCGCAGCTCCAGTGCACTGAGGTCGGCGCTCTCGCCCAGCACCCAGTTGTCCTGCGCAATGGCATTCACCAGCCTGGGCCCTTGGGCCTCCAAATACTGCAAGAAGCGCTTGGTGTAAAAGCCGGGAATGGGCGGATCGGCAGCCACCAGCGCCGCGCCCTCGGCCAGGCGCAAGGGTTCCAGATCACGCGCCTGTTCACGCAGCACCCGGTAGACCACGTCGGCCAACGATTCACCGCGCAACACCTGGCGTGCCTGGGCCACCAATGCATCATTGAGCGGCGCCGCGAACGGCAGCGCCAGCAGCCGCGCCACGTGTGCATTCAGACGTTCCTGCACCGCGGCCGCACCGGCATAACGTGCGGACCAGGCTTGTGCGACGCGCTCGGCCAGCCAGCGGTTCTCTCGCCGTTCGCGCAGCGTCAGCATCAGATACGCACGCAGGGGGTCCAGCAACCGCTCGCGGTCTGCCAGGCTGCCCTGCACCTGCTCCTCCAGCAGCGCGACGACGACCGGCAGAAACTGCTGCTGCAAGGCGCGCTCATAGGCACTCGCCAACACCGGCGCACTCAGGTCGCCCTGATACAGGCCCGCACGTTCCCAAAGTCGCGCATCGCCCTTGGCCGGGAACACCTGGGTGGCGGCCAAGCGTCGGTCCAATTGCGCCAGGACAACCAGGGTGCTGTCGGTCTCTGTCGCAACGGCTGTGCGCTCGTGCGCCAACTCAACCAGTTGCCCAAGGCGCTGATGATTGACCGTGTAACTGTGGGTCCACAGGACCGCGCCCGCCCCCAGCAGCAACAACGCCGCCACGCTCAACCCGGCATGACGCCAACGCAGGCGCTGGCGTTCCTGGGCATGCAGGCCGGCGAGGTCGGCTTCGGCAAGGATGACCTGGCGGAACAGCCCTGACACGAAGTGCGCCCGTGCGTCGCCCGCGCAGGTCAGGTAAAAGCCGCGCAAGCCGTTGAGGCACGTGGCACGATCGGCACGGAACGCCGTCTCGATGAACGGGCACAAACGCTCGCCCATCTGCGCCGCCTGTGTCGGCAAGTCCAACATGCGCGCACGGCGCTCCACGTTGCGCTCCTGATGCAAACGTGTGATCAGTTCAGCGCTCAAGCGTTGCAGCAGGGCCTCGAAGGCCTGGCGCACCTGGGCCATCTCGGTCCCCGCTGCGTCAGCGGTCAACGGCTCCCCCAGCACGCCGACGCTCGCTTGCGCCTCGGGTGAATCGAAATACTCGGCAAACCCCGGCAACTGGTCCGCGTGGGTCAGGACCAGATAGAGGGGCACATCCACATGCAGCGTCTGCCGGATTTCCTGCACCCGCCCATGCACCTGGCGGGCATGCAGTTCCAGATCGTGTTCGTTGCTGGCGAGCAAGGTCTGCACCGACAACGTCACCACCACGCCGTTCAACGGGCTGGCCCTGCGCCGCGCCCTGAGCAGGCCCAGCAACGTCGCCCAGCCCGACGCGTCGGGCGTACCGTTCGGTTGGGACAGGTAACGGCCTGGCGTGTCGATCAACACCGCCTTGTCGGCAAAATACCAATCGCAGAGAGCACTGCGGCCGGCTGGCGTTGCATCGCTGCGATCAAGGGGCGCGTGCAACCCGTTCGCCGCCAGCAGGCTGGTTTTTCCGCTGCCCTCCTCGCCGATCAGCACATACCACGGCAGCTCATGGCGCCAACGCTTGCGGTGGTTGCCGTAGCGAGGTGTCGTCGCCAGCGCCTGCTCGGCTTCCTTGAAGCGCGCGTGTACGTGCCGCCGCTCGTCGTCGAGTCGGCCTTTGTGTACGTTGCGGGCCTGGTTTTCAGGCGTGTTCGACGCGACCACGCGACGCCCACCCAGCCAGGCCATCGCCAGCCCCCACAGCAGGAACAGGCTGCTGATCGTCAATAACCGTGCGGTCGCGCCCTGCCAGAAGCGATAGTCATCCACCGCCAGCAACGGCCCGAAACACCACACCAGGCCGGCACTCGACAGCACCAGCAACAGGCTCCATACCCAAACCCGGCGCAGCACGGTACCCGCGCCCTTGAAGAATGCGTTCATTCATTGCTCCCTGCGTTACAAGGGCGTCCGAGTCAGTTCCGGCGCCATAGGATGAAAGGGTTCCAGCGCCTGCACGCGCTCGTTGCCCAGGACCCAGGCAAACCCCGCGTACAGGGCCAACAGGCACGCCAGGACACACGCCGCCAACCATGGAGTGGAAAGCACGCGCAAGCGCCGGTTGCGCCTGCGCAGCGCAAGCGTTGGCGGCGACGGCGGTGGGTCGCCGCGCACATGGCGGATCTGTCGATACAGGCCATCGCGCACGGCGTCGAGCTGCACCACACCGCGTTCCACCACGCGGTATTTGCCTTCGAAGCCAAGCGCCAGGCACAGGTACATCAGCTCCAGCATCGCCACGTGCTTGATCGGGTCGCGGGACAGGCGCTCCAGCAAGGTGAAAAATTTTTCGCCGCCGAAGGTTTCATGGTGAAAGCGGCTCAACAGGCTGATCTTCGACCAGTCACCGTGACTGTCCCAATGCGCGGTGACCACCGTCTCATCCAGCACCGCACACAACACATAGCCTGCCGTGTCGACCTCGGCGCTCTCAACACCGTCATGCAAGGCGCGGAGCTCGAACTGCGTGATCGCCGACACCAGGCGCTCATTCAGCGCGCCCAGGCTCTCGCGGCCGACTCGGCCCTTGAGCTGCGCGACCTCGGCCAATACGGCCCAGGCCGCCGCTACCAGCGGATTGAGGCCTACGTTGAAGCGATGCGCTCCGGGCAAGCGGGCGGCGTAGATCATCCGGTCGGCCAACTGCTCGAAACGCGGTGGCGATGGGTGGTCCGTGATGGCCCGCTGTGCCGGCGCATGGCCATCGCGGTCAAGCAGGATGGTTTTTTCATCCGCTGGGTATTCGGTATCCATGGTCATGGCGTTCAATTCCTGATGGCCCAGAAGTTCAGTTGCAGCTCGGCAAACTCGCCGCTGACATGGAAGGCAAAGCCACCCGATTGCTCCAGCTGCGCGATGTCACGGGCACTGAGTTCCAGCAAGAAATAGGTTCTGTCGGCGTGGAACGGAATCTGTCTTGGCGCCACCGGCAGCGGCTTGAGGCGGATCCCCGGCAAGTGCAGGTTGACCAGCTCGCGGATCCGCTCCACGGCGCCGATCTTCAGGTGAGCCGGCAGGCGAGTGCGTAAGGTGTCGCCGTCGCACTGGGCACTCGCGGCGAGGATGAACGTCGCCACGCCGAGCAGTTTCAGCTCGCTGACCGGGCACACCAACACACCGTACTGGCGCGCCTGCAAGGGCAACTCGATGGCCTGTTGCTCCAGCACCATCGACAGCAGGCTGCGAATGGCCTCCATCAGCCCGCGAAAGCTCGCACTTTGATCGCTGTGCTGGTAGTGCAATTGCAGAAGGCAACGTTTGCTGTCATTGGCGAAGGTCGTTAACTCGCCGAGCATCGCCAACAGCTCGCGGTACAGGGTTTCCGGGCGAACCTGGGGCTGACGCGCGTAATGGCGCAGGACAGGTTCGGTGCGGTTGATCAACTGCAACATGAGGAAATCACCGATCTGCGTCCCCGGGGCGCCGCCGTTGCCACGGATACGCGTGGCAAGCACATCGCCACGGCTGGCCAACAGGCTGGTCACTTCGCTCAGGCACGCTGCCAGGTAACCGTGTTGCTGGAGGTAGATAAAGGTCGGGCTAAAGTCCGAATCCAGGGTGAGCCCCCCTTCGCTGGTGCACGCCATCACTTGGGCAACCTGGAGCGTGACCAAACGCTGGTCGCTGTGTTGCTCCCCGGCAACCAGGCGCAGATCCGGGCGCGCGCAATCGAGCCGACACTGGGACTCGCTGCCGGCATTGGAATCAGGGGCCTGCACTTCACCGCTGACATAACGCGCCAACACATCGACCTGCTCCGGCCGCCGGGTGTCGACCTGTGTGCCGTTGGCCAATGGCAATGCCAGGTAGATCCCTTGCTTGCCGGTGTTGGCCGCGACTTGCAAGACCAGCGGTGGCGTCGCGGCATCCAGTTCGAACAGGCTGCCATCCGGCAGCACGCCACTGGCCTGGCTGACCACGATCTTGCCCAGGTGCAGGTACTGCAAATCCATCGCCAGGCTCAAGAAGCCCCAGGCATCCGGGACCAGCAGGCGGGTCCAACTGAGCTGCTGCTGATAGTGGCGATCGTTGTGTTGCAGGTGCTGAGGCCGCAAGAGCATGCCTTCTTGCCAGACGACTTTATGAACCAGCATCTCAGCCCTCCCCCACGCCGACGTGGCGTATGCCTGTCTCGTCCAACACCAGTTCGGCCTGCGTACGCCGCTGCGCAGTGACGGGCAGCACCCAGCGCCATTGCACGTGCGGGAGGTCTCGATAAGCCGCCACCACCCCCACGTAGCGACTGTGTGGCGCAACGTTGAGCTTGAGTAGCCGCCGCTCACCCGGGCGCAGTTCCAGCTCTTCAGCGTTCACCCAATCTTTGGGCAGTACCTGCTCTGCACGCTCGTAAAGGCTGAAAAAGTCGCTGTTTTCAAAGGCCACCGGGTGGCTCAGTGCAATCAGGCGCACCACCACCGGCGAGGGGCGGCCATGTTGGTCCGGGTTGAGCCGCTCGCCGGCGGCCAGCGTCAGGTCCAGCTTGGTCAGCGACGAAAACGGCGATACGGCGCTGCAACCCGCCAGCAGCATTGCCAGCAGGGTCGCAAGGGAAGTTCGATACATGGACATCATCCTGGGTAGCCCGCGTGCAAGGTCGAGATCAGGCGTACCTGATCTTCGTAGGCCGCGAGAAAGTCACGGCCAAGCGCTGGCTCGCCCGGCGACTCGTGGTCAATCAACTGCTGGTAATAAAGTTGATACGCGCGCCAATGCGCGCCATCCCTGAAGAGCCTTGGGGACTTGCCCTGCCGTACAAAGCAGCGTTGCAGATGCTCCGGCGCAAACGCCTGCCGTGCACTGCGCACGGTGGCCCGGTACGCCGCCAGCATTGCCACTTGGTGGGCTTGCAGGTCGCGGAACGCCTGGGTCACGGCCTGCTGAGCGGGCAGCTCGCCCACTGCGCCGTCGCCCAGCAACGCGTGCATGTCCGTCAGGGCGTTGTGCCCGTGGCAATGACTGTCGAGGGGTGCCAGGTTCAACTCGCGTTTGAGCGCCTCTTGGGTGCGCAGACACTGTTGCACGTCATCAAGGGTGTGCTTGAGCAAGCTCGCGACCTTGATCGCCAATGCCTCGCAGCGCGGGGTGTCGAGCGTCTCCATGCGCAGACCCAACGCCTCGGCGAAGTGCGTCCAGAACGCGTCATTAGCCTGCACCGCCGTTGCAACGGGCAGCGGCGCAGCGGCGGCTTCCGCAGGCACGGTGAGCGTCGGCGTCCGCAGGTGGTCCCATTGCGGTGTACCGTGCTCCGTGCAGGGTTGCGGCGTGTCGTCAGCCACACATTCATCCTCGATCAACGGCTGCGGGGCCGGTGCCAGGAAGCCATCGTCGGGAATCGGCACGCGCTCGGCCAAGCGCTGCATCGGCGCCATCAACCGCGCGCGTATCGCCAGTGGCCCCAATTCGAAGACGCTGCCATCGTGGATGGGCCACGGCTGCCCCCGGCGCAGGCGTTCGGCGCTGCCCGCCACACCAATACCGTTACTGCTGATATCGGTGAGGAAATAGCATCCGTCCCGGTGGCTGACCAAGCCATGGTGGCTGGACAACACACGGCTGGTATCGGGCAGCACCCAATCGCAACCACTGCCCCGCCCGATCACACCGCCGGCGCCGTCAAACACCTTGCGGGCCAAGGGGTCGGCCTGGCCGCTGCGGCATACCTCTAACATTAACTGCATGGATGAACGCTCCGAGTCACTGGCCACGACGGCTCGCCTGTGGATCGCCCAAAGGGCGGTAATCACCGTCATCAAAGGCGTAATTGGCGCTACAGCCGCCCAGTAAAAAAACGACAAGCACCAGGGCTCGCCACCGACGATCAGGCATTGGGTCTCTCCCCTAACGGTTTCACTGGGCATCGCCCAGAGGGATATTCAGGCGCGCAAGGCGATACAGCAGGGTGCGCCGCGCCACGCCCAACTCACGCGCAGTGCGCGTTCGGTTGCCGCGGTTCTTGTGCAGGCAATCGATCAGGAACACCCGCTCGACTCGTTCCAGGCGCTGGCGCAGCGTGGCCTCGACAACCGCCACCGGCGAGTCCGGCACCAGCGAAAGGTGCGTCGGCAAGATGACGCCGTCATCACTCAGCAACACCGCGCGCTCCACCAGGCACTTGAGTTCGCGCACGTTGCCCGGAAAGCGGTGGCTCGACAGTTGATCGACGGCGGCGCCTGACCAGGCCATCGGCGCCTTGCCGAGCATCGCGCAGGCGTTGTCGGCGAAATGCCGGGCCAGTAACAGCACATCGCCGTCCCGCGCACGCAGGGCGGGCAATTCGATGGGGAACTGCGCGAGTCGGTAGTACAGGTCTTCGCGAAAACTGCCGTGTGCCACCATCGCTGCAAGGTCGCGATGGGTCGCGGCGATGATGCGCACATCGACCTTATGCGCACTGCTGGCGCCCAGCGGCCGCACCTCGCCCTCCTGCAATACCCGCAGCAACTTGGCTTGCAATGCCAGCGGCATGTCGCCGATCTCATCGAGCAGCAACGTGCCGCCATGCGCCGCGTCAAACAGCCCTGTGTGGTTGCGGTCGGCGCCGGTGAACGCACCTTTGCGATAGCCAAACAACTCGCTTTCCAGCAACCCTTCCGGGCACGCGGCGCAGTTTTGCACCACAAATGCCTGGGCTTTGCGCGGCCCGCTGGCGTGAATGGCGCGCGCCACCAGTTCCTTGCCCGTGCCGGTTTCACCGCGCAGCAATACGGTGTAAGAGGTATGCAGGACCTTGCCGATCAAGCGGCAAGTGTCTTCCATTGCCGCGCTGTTACCGATCAGGCCATAGGTGCTGATCGTTGGGGCACTCACCTCGGGCAGCACGCCTGCACCAGCAAGCCGCATGCGCCGCAACAGCGCCCGTTGATTCAGGGTAAAGCTGCCCAATTGCGCCAGCGAAACCGCGTAGCCTTGCAACGCCGCCGTGCATTGGCTGGCGCACACCAACACGCCAATGATTGCCTGGCGCGGGCTCAACAGCGGCACGCAGGCCAAGGCACGCCAGGGTGCCGACGCTACGGGCAGGAACGTGCTGTCATGGACGCTGCCGTGCACATCGTCGAGGCACAGGGCAATGCGCTGGTTCATGACACACTGCAACAGTTGCTCGTGCTGGAAGTCCCTGTCGCCCAGCGGCTGTGCGTCGCTTGCGTGCTGGGCAATCAGCGTCAGGCGCCCGCTCGTTTCATCCCGCCAATACAATTGGTTGAGTTCACACCCGCTCAGTTGCGCGGCAGCGGCCACGCACAGGTTCGGCAAACGGGTTGCATTGTGTTCAAGCCCGAGGCGGCCGATCCAATCCAGCAGGGTTTCGGCGTAGTCCAGGGGGGACGGCAGTTGACTGAATAACGTCTGCGTCATTGGCTGAACCCACAGACCGGTGCGCCGTGTTCGTCCAGCCGTGCGTGGACGTGGGCGAGGCATTCGCCAGCCGACATGGCATCCAGCAGCCGATCCGCCATCTGCGGCAGTATCTGGCTCTCGATCCATTGGTCGATGTAGCGCGCGCCGCTGTCGGTATGCAGGCAGCGCTGCGCCATGTGCGCAACCAGTTCGGCGGTGTAGGTGAACGTCAGTTTGCGTTGCAGCAGGCGCTGGCCCAGGCGCCCAAGCTTGAGGCGGGCGACGTCATGCAGCACTTCGCCAACAATCGGGTAGTACGGCACCACACGCATGCGCGCGAGCAACGCCGGTTTGAAGTGCGCCCGCAGCACCGGCTGGATCGCCGCTTGCAGCGCCTCGATGGAGGGCCGTCGGCCGTCGGCGCACAGCGCACCGATGCGCTCGCTGGCGAGGTTGGACGTCATCAGGATCAGCGTATTGCGAAAGTCGATGGCCCGGCCTTCGCCGTCATTTGCGCGGCCCTTGTCGAAGACCTGGTAAAACAGGTTCAACACCTCCGGATCGGCCTTCTCGACCTCATCGAGCAGGATCACCGAATACGGGCGCTGGCGCACCGCCTCCGTGAGCACGCCGCCTTCGCCGTAGCCCACGTAGCCCGGCGGCGCACCGATCAAGCGCGACAGCGCGTGCTTCTCCTGATACTCGGACATATTGATAGTGGTCACAAAACGCTCGCCGCCATACAGCACGTCCGCCAGGGCCAATGCGGTTTCGGTCTTGCCCACACCGCTAGGGCCGACCAACAGGAATACGCCCATCGGCGCGTCGGCATTGTTCAGCCCCGCCGCGACCGCGCGCAGGCTGCGGTCGAGGGCCTGCACGGCGTGCTCCTGACCGAAGAGGCGTGCGCGCAAGGCGTCGGCGAAACCGATGACCTTTGCACTGTGTTCCAGGGCGATCTGTGCCACGGGAATGCCGGTCCAGGCGCTGATAACCTCAGCGATCAGACGGGGGCAGACTTCGGCAGTGATCGACGGCTGCTGGTCATGCGGCAACGCCGCACACGCCTGTTCGATGGCCTCCACGCGCTGGTTCACGCCGTGCAAGGCCGCCTCGTCGACGGGCAGCCCGGCATCGGCGTCCCGGGTCAACGCCACCTGCTCACGCAGGGCTTCTGCGCGCTCGGCGTGCAACTGCTGAGCCGCCTCGGCGGGCATCGCCAGTTGCGTACGCAGCCTGGCACACGCGGTATCCAGCACATCCACGGCCTTGTCCGGCAACTGGCGCCCCGCCAGATAACGCGCGCTCATGTGGGCGGCGGCGACCACCGCGTCGTCACGCACGTACACGCCATGGCTGGCCTCATACACCGGCACCAGCCCGCGCAGGATCGATACGGCTTCGCCAACGCTCGGTTCATTGACCAGTACCGGCTGAAAACGCCGGGACAAGGCAGGATCTTTTTCGATGTGCCGTTTGTACTCCGACCAAGTGGTGGCCGCGACGGTCCGCAGTTCACCGCGGGCCAATGCCGGCTTGAGCAGATTGGCTGCGTCGCTGCCACCTGCCGGACCACCCGCCCCCACCAGCGTATGCGCTTCATCGACAAACAGGATCACCGCCTGTGGCGAAGCCTGGACCTCGTCAATCACACCCTTGAGGCGCCGTTCAAATTCACCTTGCAGGCTCGCACCGGCTTGCAGCAAGCCCATGTCGAGGCTCAACAGGCGCACCGCCTTGAGCGGGGCCGGCACCTGCGCGGCGACCACACGCAAGGCCAGCCCTTCGACGACGGCGGTTTTGCCCACACCGGCCTCGCCGACCAGGATCGGGTTGTTTTTGCGGCGGCGCATCAGGATGTCGATCAACTGACGGATTTCCCCGTCGCGACACAGCACCGGGTCGATCCGCCCTTCACGCGCCTGCTGCGTCAGGTCATGGGTAAAACGGTGCAGCATCGACCCCGTCACCGCCTGCTCGCGGGCAGGGGCTTGGCTCAGGATAAAGTCGCGCACACGCGCCACATCCAGGCGTGCCAGGCAGCGCTGATAGGCGTTGCCCGCATGCTCCAGCGGGTGGCGCAACAGCGCCAGCAACAGTGCACCGTGATCGACCTCGGGTTGCCCCAGTTCGACATGGGCAACCATCGACGCTTGCTGCAACCAGCGCACCAGCGGTTGGGCGAACACGGGATTGCGCGTCGCATGCGTCGCGCTCCTGGGTTGCAGCACGGCCTGCAGTTCACTCGCGGGCACGCCGGCGTCCATCAGGGCCTTGTCCAGCAAGCCGCCGGGATACTCCAACAGCACCAGCAGCAGATCTTCCACCAACACTTCCCGGCCACCGCGGTTGACACAACGCTCGGCAGCGCGCTCCAGGTCGCCGCGCGTGTCGGCGGTCAAGGTCTGGATCAGTTGTTGCAAATCGATATTCATCATTTCCCTTGATCCCTATTGAACATTGCCGGCCAGGGTGACCATGCCGTCGGCGCGCTCGTGCGCCAGCCACGTGGTCCAGCCCAGGCGACACACATTGCGTTCACCGATATGCAACGCGCGGATCTCGCCTGCGGCCAACACCAGGCGCAGGTCATAGGCCAGCGGATCGCGCACGGTTAGCCGCACCAGGGCGCACAACGCCGGATAACCTGTGCCGAACGGCAGGAACGCGTGAAAGCGCTGCCAATCGAGCCCGACGATATGCACCCGGAATTTGCCGCCACGGTCGGCAACGTGTTCGCCCAACACCAGGTCCAGGCCCAGCCCATGGTTGGCCAGGCCCAAGCGATTGCGCTGCGCTGGCACAATCGACACGCTGCGCGCCACCCACTGTTCGATAAACAATCGGTCGTGCTTGAAGTAGTAACGCAGCACCGTCTCGACCAAGGCCGCCGAATGCGCGCGCAAACTCAACAGCCCGAGGTACGGCAGCAAGCGCTGGCAATCGAGTTGCGTCACCTCGCGTATCGCCTGCCCGCCCAGGCCCACCAACGCAAACATCTGCTCGGAAAACACATCGCCGGCGCCGCGGCGAAACCGCGCGTGGTAGCGGTATTTGCGCCAGATCGGCAGCAGCAGCCGTTGCAGCCGGTGTTGAAACAGGTTGAGAAAATCCCGCGTCGCGTTGCCACCGGCCTGCTCGGCGCAGGCCTGTTCACCGTAAAACGCCGGTAGCGGCGAGCCTGCGCCAAACAGCCCGAGGACATTCAGGCGCAGGCGCGCACGCAGTTGCCCGTGTTCACTGAAAAACTCCACGCGGTCGATGTCCTGCCCGGGAAACCCGAGGCCTGGATTGGCGACAAACTCCAGTTGGTCGTACAGCGCGTCCTCCTCCAACAAGGGATGGGCGACGCGCAAGTGAGCGACCACTTGCAGCACCGCCTGGTACAGCGAGTACTCGCGAATGGTGCGGGTCAGCGTGCTTAGAGCAGGGGTTGTTGGCCCATCCGGGGTGGCCATAGGTACACATCTCCTTGTGTGCTGATCACGCGCAGTTCGTGGTACGAGTTGAGGCTGGCGTACAGCGCGAAAAACTCATTGAGGACCGAGGCGAACACAAACACTTCACCTTGGCCGAGAAAGCCCTGGGGCTCGATGCACAAGTCGACGCGTAACCCGCGCAATGGCAGGCCGTGATGCAAGCGATCGACCGCTTCGTGGCGGATCGAACGCAATGCGTCCAGGCGCCGCCGGCTGACTTTCTGCGCCTGGCGGTCGTGATAACGCGGCAGGTCGTAGGTTTCGAGGATCACTTTGAGCGGGTTGATATCGGTCAGCGACAGGTAGTTGAGCGACATGTGGCTGATCAGTTTCCACAGGAAATCCTGGTCCAGGGGCGGCGCAAAACTGGGGGTCGGCACGCTGATATTGCGAAACGTGACAAACTCCGGCGTCTGTTCGCAGGCCTGGCGGATATCACCCACCTGCAATTGCCGTGGCAGGTTGTGGTTGGTGCACGTCAGCTCGACCGACAGTGTTTCCTGCTCATGGCGGTGCCCATGACCGACCGCCAGCCAGGTATCCAGCCCGGCATGCTGCGCTGAAGCGCGCTGGCGAACGGTGTAGCTCGCAGCATCGCCATCATGTTCAAAGGATTCGAACGGCACGTAAGCCTGGTAGCCCAAGCCCCCCGGCCGCCAGCCGGTCACCGTGTCGACGGAAAACACACTGGCATGGCCGGGGGCATATTCCCCCGGCAGCAGCAGGTACTCGTCCTGCCTGGCGTCCAACCGCACCGGCACCGCGTCGTGCTGGAACAGGTTGACGATGGGCGTGCAATACAGCTTCACATTGTCCAGGGTCGGCGGCTGCGGCGCGTGCCCGCGAATGTCCAGGGCAAAGCGCAGCACCAGGCTGCGCGTGGCTTTCAGCACGTGCGCAGGCAACGTGTGGACGACTTCGAGCCCGGCAATATCGACAAACAGATACTTCTCGGGAAAGACGAAGTACTCCTGCAAATGGCGATAACCGCGAAAGGTGTTTTGCGGATAAGGGATCAACGCCTGATCTTCGGCAAACCCGACGGCTTGCACCTGCTGCGGGCACAGGCGCAACACAGTCGCCTGCCCGTCGCCGCCGTTGAACGGCACCCCGTCCGCGTCCAACGGCAGCAGTTCGATATGTTCCAGGTGCCGCAACAGGCTGAGGTACAACCCTTGGCTGATATAGCGGTCGCCGGCCAGATGCAGGCGCAGGGCATCGACGGCCAACATGCTGAAATCGCCCTCGGCGCTCATGTCCAGGCGCAGGCTCAACAACCCGCGCTCGCCTTGGGCTGCATAATCCAGCGCGCCGATCTGCCGCGGCATGACCCGGGTGGTGTAGCAGGTGCGGAAACGGCAGCGTGTGCCATTCAGCACCACGCTCTCCACGGCAGTATCCCGCGCCACCTCGACGCCCGGCCCGGCGTGCTTGAGCGGGTCGAACTGCAAGATGCTGAAGGCCGGCACCGGCCGCATGTAGTTGGGCCACAACAATTGCATCAGCGAGTGGCTCAGCTCGGGCAACTCATCGTCCAGTTTCTGGCGCAAGCGACCGGTGAGAAACGCAAAGCCCTCCAGCAACCGTTCCACATCCGGGTCTTGCCCGGCGTCGGCGAGGAATGGCGCCAGGGCCGGGTTGCGCTCAGAGAAACGCCGCCCAAGCTGACGCAGGGCGCTGAGTTCACTTTGGTAATAGCGGTTAAAGGCCATCGGGCAACACCTCGACCCGCCCGGCCTCACCCAGTTGTGCGCGGAAAGCGACGGACTGGGTGAGGCCGTTGACGGTCAACAGCGCGTCAATCACAAATGCCAGGACCAAGGGGTCACGATCACGGGGCAGCAACCGGACCTCGACATTTGCCAGCCGTGGTTCACAGGCCTGGATAAAACCTTCGATCTGCCGCCGTGACTGGCTCAACGACTCATGCAGGCTGCACCGCATGTCGTTGAAATCGGGTAACCCATAGTCCGGCCGTGTCTGCACGCTGCCTGCGCGGGTGCCGAGCATTTTCCCCAGGTGCATGGCGATGCAGGCCACTTGGGACGCATGAGTGGGCTGCGCCCGTTCGAGGCGTTCGAACAGGCTGCGGTGATCGACACTCATGCTTTGTCGAGCTTGCCGACCAGGGACAGGGTGAAATCCGCCCCCATGTACTTGAAGTGCGGCCGCACGCTCAGGTTCACGCGATACCAGCCGGGTTCGCCTTCCACGTCACTGACGACAATCCGCGCCGCGCGCAACGGGCGCCGCCCACGCACTTCGGCGCTGGGGTTTTCCTGGTCGGCGACGTACTGGCGGATCCACTTGTTGAGCTCCAACTCCAGGTCGGTCCGCTCCTTCCACGAGCCCAGTTGTTCGCGCTGCAAGACCTTGAGGTAATGCGCCAGCCGGTTGACCACCATCATGTAGGGCAATTGCGTGCCCAGGCGGTAGTTCAACTCTGCGTCCTTGCCTTCGGCGCTGATCCCGAAATGCTTGGGCTTCTGCACCGAACTGGCGGAAAAGAATGCGGCGTTGTCACTGCCCTTGCGCATGGTCAGGGCGATGAAGCCTTCCTGGGCCAACTCATATTCTCGGCGGTCGGAGACCAGCACTTCGGTAGGGATCTTGGTTTCGATTTCGCCCATGCTGTGGAAATGGTGCAGCGGCAAGTCCTCCACCGCACCGCCGCTTTGCGGGCCGATGATGTTCGGGCACCAACGAAACCGCGCAAAACTGTCGGTCAGGCGCGTGGCGAAGGCATAGGCGGTATTGCCCCACAGATAGTGTTCGTGGCTGTGGACCACGTTCTCCTGATAGACAAAGGTCTTCACCGGGCATTCAAGTGGGTCGTAGGGCGTACGCAACAAGAAGCGCGGCACGGTCAAACCGATATAGCGCGCATCCTCGCTCTGGCGAAAGCCCTGCCATTTGGCAAACTGCGGGCCTTCGAAATGGTCCTTGAGGTCCTTGAGGTCCGGCAACCCGGTGAAGCTTTCGAGGCCAAAGAAGCCCGGCCCCGCAGACGCGATAAACGGCGCGTGGGCCATGCAGGCAACGCTGGACGCGTACTGCATCAGCTTGACGTCAGGGGCACTGGGCGACAGGTAGTAGTTGGCAATGATCGCGCCCACGGGCTGGCCGCCAAACTGGCCGTATTCGGCGCTGTAGACGTGTTTGTACAGCCCGGACTGGGTGATCTCTGCCGAGTCTTCGAAGTCGTCGAGTAAGTCCTGGCGGGCGACGTTCAACAGCTCAATCTTGATGTTTTCACGGAAGTCGGTGCGCTCGACCAGCAGCTGCAAGCCTTTCCACGCCGCCTCCAGTGCCTGGAACTCAGGGTGGTGGAGAATTTCATCCATTTGCCGGCTGAGCTTGGTGTCGATTTCGTTGATCATCCGGTCCACCAGGCGTTTCTTCACCGGTTCACCGCTGTTATGTGGCTTGACCAACTCTTCGATAAACGCGGCGACACCGCGCTTGGCAATGCCATAGGCCTCATCATCGGCGCTCAACAGGGTCTGGGCGATGATGCCGTCGAGGATGCTGCATTCGCCGGTGTGTTGCAGGGGCTGTGGCTGTGTTTGAGTGCTCATGCATCAGTGTCCTTTTACTGAAAAAATCATGCGTCAGGGCTGCTCAGGCCCAGCTCGGCCAAGACCCGTGCGCGGGAATCGTCATCGGCCAACACCTGCTCAATGGCCTTGCGAAAACTCGGTGTGTTGCCCAGCGGGCCCTTGAGCGCCATCAACGCTTCACGCAGGGCCATCAGTTTTTGCAGCTCCGGGACCTGCTCCACCAAGCTTGCGGGGTTGAAGTCCTTGATTGAGTTGATGCGTACCGCAACGGCCAGCTCTTGCGTGTCGGCCTCGTCCTGCAGGCGATTGGGCACGTTGAGGGTGAGTTTCAATGCCTGTTTGGCAAGCACCTCGTCCAGGGTGTTCTTGTCGATACCGATGGGTTTTCGATCCTCCAGCTTGCGCAAGTCCTCGCGCCCGGTGAAATCCCCCAGCACCAGCAGTTTCAACGGCAGTTCGACCTCTTCCTGAGCGCCGCCAAGCGCGGGCTTGAACGTAATATTGATGCGCTCTTTAGGCGCGATCGACCCTTCTTTGGCCATGGTGTTTCTCCTTTTCCCTGTGGCTCGAAAGCCTATTCAAGTACCGCTTCCAGATCGAAACGGCACAACCTGCGGTGGGTGTCTTCCTTGCGCTCGCGCACGGCCTGGCTTTGCGGCAAGAGGTCGCAACAGCGGTACAGCAATTGCGCGACCTGCAAGGCCAGCGCCGGCTCCCAACGCTCCAGCCCGGCGTGTTGCAGTTCTTGATCGAGCTGTTCGAGCTGTACCTTCGCCAACTCGTGTTTGCCTGCCAGCACACACAGCCGCGCTACGGCCAGGCGCCACTGGAAACGTTCACGCTCACTGCCGGCGGCACGCACGCCCTGGCTGAGTGGGTTGACGGCGGCCTTGAGCCCGTCCTTGCGCAGCACGGGCATGACCTGCTGCAAGGCGGTCTCCCACGGCTGCGCTGCCGCATCGACGGCCACCTTGGGTGGCTCGGGCTTGCGCAGATGGCGTTCGACGTGGAGCGTGATCCAGTCACGGGTGGCGGCGTCGGCAAAGGGCATGCCGTCGTGAAAACGCAGCTCGGGGAGGTTTGGCAGGCGCTTGAGCAACAGGGCGAAGTCGGCCTCAAGTTCAGCCATCGCCGCTTCGGCCTGCAACGCGGCCAGGCATTCCCAGACCCGGCGCAGGCCATCGAACCAGAACATCGCCGTCGCGAGGCTGGCTTCAAGCTCAAGCAACAAGTCGGCGTAATGGCCTTGGTCGAAGCGCTCCTGGTAGCGCTGGCGTTTGTCTGCCGTGGGGCCACGCAGGGTGGTGATGCGCTCGCCGTCGGCATCCGGGTAGCCCACCAGCGTCAGCCAGGCCATGGCGCGACTCAGGCGCAGGGCGCGCAAGTCGGTGGCATCCTGACGCAACCACCAGGCGCAAAGCGGCCGGGCGTGATCCTGCAAGATACGCAGCCGTTTGTGCGCAGCTTTTTCGCTGTCGATTGCGGGCTCCGGCGCAAGCAATTGGGTGGTGGCGTGCTTGAGCTGGGCAATCACCGCGCCCACTGCCCCGGGCTCTGGCGCCGTTTGTTCCGTGCGCTCGAGATGTTCCGCCAGTTGCCGGCGAACCGGCAGCAACAACGGTGCGTCATCCCTCAACTGCCCGGACCAGTGTTCGTCGAGCAGCGTGAGGTGTTCGAGGATGGCTTGGAATAATGGGCGTTGCGGGTGCAGCGCCAGGTTTTGCAGGCTCAGCGGCTCAAGGCGCAGCACCAGCCAGCCAAAAGCAGCCGCGCGGGTACGTGGCTTGGCGGGGTAAACCTCGTCCCAATGCCGCTCGCAGAGATAACGCAGCAACCCCAGGCCAGCGAGCAACCCGGGGAAGGATTCGCACTGATGCAGCGCCCAGGTCAACCACACTGCAACGCGCAGATCCTTTGAATGATGGCGCAACAGACACTCAGCGACGTCCCTGACTTTCTGCCAATCCGGCTGGCCGCTGCCATGTATCGATTGCACCTTGGCCAGCTCGAACTCCAGCGCTTCGTATTCACCTGAAAAGCGCATGTCACTGCCGGCAAAACTCGCCGCCGAGCAAGGCCAGCGCGCCAGTTCAAGGTAATAATCCAGCAATTTATCGGAGTAGATCATGCGCAGCCATAGACGACAATTAAAGGCAGGGCGGGCAAACTAATCATCGATTCAAACGCGAGATCAGCGTGCCACATCAACTTCGCAGAATCGCCGCGAAGTTCGCAAACCTTAGCCACGCCAACAGCATTGGGCAAGTAACGAAACAGGGGTTAAGGAATATCCTACAACCCTTACAAAACAAGGCGATGCGCAAATATTTGCGCAGCTTGATCGGCTCGAAATCCGTCAGGAAGCACGCAAGCCATTTAAATGCGAAGCACACCAAGATGAGCAATTAACTGCGCACTACCGCGCAATTAACGCGAGCAAATAACTCCAAAATCTCACCAAATCACTCATCAACTTACAACTAACTAACCGCCCACCCTTATTTCATTGGCCCCTGCACTTTCAGGCACGCTTCTTGTTATAGAGCCTTGCCCACCCGGCACCCTCTGCCGCGTGGAACCGTTCAAATAACCAGGCAAGGAAAGCGACATGCCAACACCCGCGTATCTCTCCATCACCGGCGTCAAACAAGGTTTGATTACCGCAGGCACCTTTACCCAGGACTCGGTCGGCAACATCTACCAGGAAGGCCACGAAGATCAGATCTTGGTGCAGGCGTTCAGCCATCAAGTGATCATTCCCCGTGACCCGCAATCCGGCCAACCCACCGGGCAGCGTGTGCACAAGCCGCTGATGATCAGCAAGATCTTCGACAAGTCCTCGCCCCTGCTCTTCAGCGCGCTCACGGCGGGCGAAGAGGTCAAGTGCCGCCTGGAGTGGTTCCGTACCTCCTCGGCCGGGACCCAGGAGCATTACTTCACCATCGAGTTGGAGGGCGCGACCATCGTCGATATCCAGTCACGTATGCCCAACTGCCAGGACCCGGCGAATGCACACTTCACCCATCTGGAGGACGTGCACTTCACCTATCGCAAGATCGTCTGGACCCACGAAGTGGCCGGCACGTCCGGCTCGGACGACTGGCGCACGCCCGTAGCCGGCTAGACCATCGCCAACGGGTGCTTGCGCTTCGGCGCACCAAACACCCGGTCGATGGCCTCCAGGTCGTGTTCATCCAACACCAGCTGTGCGGCCCGGGCGTTAAGCCGCACATGCTCGGGGGTCACGGCCTTGGGGATGGCGATCACACCGTCCTGGCGCAACACCCAGGCCAGGGACACCTGCGCCGGGGTGACGTCATGACGGCGGGCGATCTGCTTTAGGGTGGGGCTGGCGAGCAGCGCACCGCCCTGGGCAATCGGGCAGTACGCCATCAGCGGTAGATGGTGCTGCTGCCACCAGGGCAGCAAGTCGAACTCGATGCCGCGTTCTTCAATGTTGTAGAGCACCTGGTTGGTGGCGCACGCCGGAGCGGCGAGCTCCTGGAGGTCTGCCACATCAAAGTTGGACACACCCCAGCGGCCGATCTTGCCGGCTTCACGCAAACACTCGAAGGCTTCGACGGTTTCTTCCAAGGGATACTGGCCACGCCAGTGCAGCAGGTACAGATCGATATAGCCCGTGCCCAGGCGTTGCAGGCTGGCATCGCAGGCACGTGGCACGCCCTTGCGGCTGGCATTGTGCGGATACACCTTGCTCACCAGGAACACCTGATCGCGCCTGCCGCGAATGGCTTCGCCGACCACCTCCTCGGCGCCGCCTTCACCGTACATTTCGGCGGTATCGATCAGGCTCATGCCCTCGTCGATCCCCAATTGCAACGCCGCGACTTCGGCACGGCGCTGACTCGGGTCCTCGCCCATTCGCCAGGTGCCCTGGCCGACAACAGGCACGGGTACACCGGCCAGATCAATGGTACGCATGACAACCTCCTGATGAGTTCGCGGATAAACAGTGTGGCATTCGCCGGACAAAAGGGTTCAATCGCAGTATGGTTGGCGCCTGCCAAGTCGCCAGGAAGAACCTGCAATGCTGTTTGTCGTCATGCTCGGGGGCAAGCACCCGCGAGCCAGGATCGAAGTGCACGATGTGGTATTCGCCGTGGCGGATACGCTGCAAGCCACCTACCCGCAATTACGCGATGCGTGGTTTGGCAGCGCCAAAGGTGTCCACATTGATTCATGGATGGCGGTGGACGGCGTGGACGGCTGGAAGATCCAGCTCAGCCACCTTGCCCCCGCTGCCGGCGCCGAGCGCCTGTTTTTCATCAACCTGGGCGGTTATGAAGCCAACTCGTTTGGTGAAGCCCATCACTACCTGCTGGTGGTGGCGTGCAATACGCGGGAAGCGAAAGCCCTGGGCAAGCAGCAGATGCTGCGGCACTGGGCCCAGGCCCATACCGATGCCGTGATGGATATTGATGACTGCCTGCCGATTGACCTGGTGGATGGGCGCTACATTCACCTGGAGCAAGGCCCACATCGGCCCATCGTGCAGCACAACGACTATATCGTGCTGCCCTGATGGCAACTGTGGGAGCTGGCTTGTGTGGGAGCTGGCTTGCCTGCGATAGCGGTCCGTCTGTGTACATATCCATTATTTAGGTAACGGCGACTTAGGGTTCCGCTCTTACAGCGGGTCACTTTGCAAAAGCGGCAAAGTAACCAAAGCGCTCTTGCCCCAACACTCGGTGCCTCGCCTAGGCTCGGCATGCCCGAACGAAGGCTTGAATCCGTGGGCCGCCGCCACGCGCCATCCATGGCGCGGGGCGGCTAACCCGGCGTCCTGCCGGGTTACCCACGGATTCAAGCCTGCGTTCGGCCAGCGTGTTTGACGGGGCAAGTAAGATCAAAAGCCAGAGCGCGGCGGCCTAGTAGCCGACCGGTATTTGTCCTGTCGATCTCGGTTGAAAATGTGGGAGCTGGCTTGCCTGCGATGCAGGCAACTCGGTACATCAGGCACACCCAGTTGATGCCATCGCAGGCAAGCCAGCTCCCACAGGAGAACGCGCACGCTTCCTCGATCAGGTCGGCTGTCAGGCCGCCTCGCTTTGTTTTTGATTTTGATCTTAGGCGCCCCGTTAAACACGCTGGCCGGAATTCGACATGGATTTGGGGGGTAAACCGGCAGGGATGCCGGTTTAGCCGCCCCGCGCCATGGATGGCGCGTGGCGGCGGCCCCCCAAATCCATGTCGGATTACGGGCATGCCGAGCCTAGGCGAGGTGCCGAGTGTTGGGGCAAGAGCGTTTTGCTTACTTTTGCGCTCTTCAAAAGTGAGCCGCCGTAAGGGCGGAACCAATAGCCGCCGTTACCGAAGAAATGGATATGTACTCCATCCCCCCGCGGAACTTTGCCAACAAATAACCGCCTGAATCCGGTACGCTCCCCCTTTTTACCCAAAGGAGATCCTCCCCATGGCCAAAGCCACCGCCCGTCACATCCTCGTTTCCACTGAAGACAAGTGCAACGAACTCAAAGCCCAAATCGAAGGCGGCGCTGATTTCGCAGAAATCGCCAAAGCCAATTCCAGCTGCCCATCCAGCCGCGACGGCGGCAACCTGGGCTCGTTCGGCCCAGGCCAGATGGTCAAGGAATTCGACACCGTCGTCTTCAGCGCCCCGGTCAACACCGTGCAAGGCCCGGTAAAAACCCAGTTCGGCTACCACCTGCTGGAAGTCACCAGCCGCCAGGACTGATCCAGTCTGCGCTGATGCCCTACACAACGGCCCGCCTTTTGGTGGGCCGTTGTGCATGTGACAACTGGCGACACGGATGCCGTTAGCGTACAAATCCCTATTCCTGTTCACCCGGCGCTCAAGGCTGATAATGCGATTGGCTTTTCTAAGACTGCTTACTGCTTCCCTGCTATTGACCAGCACCGCCGTGCTCGCGGCGCCGCAACCGTACCTCACCGTGTACGGCGAACCGGCCAAGTACCCCGCCGGCTTCCACCACTTCGACTACGTCAACCCCAACGCCCCCAAGGGCGGCAGCCTGAAGCGCTCAGCCATCGAGATCGGGCGTTTTGACCATGTGCTGCCGTATATCGACAAAGGCATCGGCGTGTCCCAGGTCGACGGCTGGCTGTATTCGCCCCTGGCCCAGCGCTCCCTGGATGAGCCGTACACCGTCTATGGCCTGGTCGCCGAGAAGATGGAACGTGCCGAGGATGGCCTGTCGCTGCGCTTCTTCCTCAACCCCAAGGCGCGTTTCGCCGACGGCACGCCGATCACCGCCGAAGACGTACGCTACAGCTACAACCTGCTGATGACCCAAGGCCGCCTGGGCTTTCGCACGCTGTTCGCCGACGTCAAGCACGTCGAAGTCGAAGGCGAGCGCCAAGTGCGCTTCGATTTCTCCAGCAATGAAAACCGCACCCTGCCCCTCGACCTCGCGACCCTGCCGGTGCTCCCCGAGCACTGGTGGAAAACCCGCGACTTCGCCAACGGCGGCGGCTACGAGATACCACTGGGCAGCGGCCCGTACAAGATCAGCAAGATCGACTCGGGCAGCACCATCACCTTTACCCGCGACCCGAACTGGTGGGGCAAGGACCTGCCCGTCAGCCGTGGCCTATACAACTTCGATCACCTGAGCCTGGAGTACTTCGGCGACACCGAAGTGGCGCGCCAGGTCCTGCGCGGCGGCGCCTATGATTTCAACCGCGAGTTTTCCGCCACTGGCTATTCCATCGGCTACAACGGCCCGGCCCTCGACGATGGCCGCCTGCAACGTGCGCACCTGGCCAAAGAGATGCCGCAACCGGCCCAGGGCTACGTGTTCAACGTGCAAAAACCGATGTTCAAGGACCGCCGCGTGCGCCAGGCCCTGGCGATGCTGTGGGACTTCGAATGGGCCAACCGGCAGATGATGCGCACTATGTACATCCGCCAGCAGAGCTTCTTCTCCAACAGCCCGCTGGCCGCCAGCCAACCGCCCACCCCGGAGGAACTGGCGATCCTCGAACCCTTGCGCGGGCAGGTTCCCGACGAGGTCTTCAGCCAAGTGTTCAAGGCCCCGGTCACCGACGGCAGCGGCATGATCCGCGACAAACAACTGCAAGCCCTGGCCCTGCTGGAAGAGGCCGGCTGGAAACCGGACGGCGACAGGCTGGTCAACGCCGAGGGCGAGCCGCTGGAGTTCACCTTCCTCAATACCCAGAACGGCCTGGAGCGCCTGTTGCTGCCGTACAAACGCAACCTCGCGCAGATCGGCATCACCTTGAACATCCGCCGCATCGACTCCTCGCAATACGTGAACCGCATGATGGCGCGCGATTACGACATGATCGTGGTCGGCTTCCCGGTCACCACCTCGCCGGGGATGGAGTTGTACAACTACTTCGGCTCGGACGCCGCATTCGATCCGGGCGCCAACAACTACATGGTGCTCAAGGACCCGGCCGTCGACACCTTGATCAAAGGCCTGGTCAAGGCCAACACCCAGGCGCAGATGCTCACCTACGCCCACGCCCTCGACCGAGTGCTGCAATGGAACTACCTGTGGATTCCCAACTACTACCCGCCCGGCACGTCCGCCGCGTGGTGGAACCGCTTCGGCCGCCCGGCCGTCGAGGCAAAAAACGATGAAGCCCTGGAAAGCTGGTGGGAAATCAGCCCCACGCCGCTGACCAACGAACAGATGAAACAACGCGGAGGCGGCCACTGATGTTTGCCTATATCGTGCGGCGCCTGCTGCTGATCATCCCCACGCTGGTGATTATCCTGCTGGTCAACTTCGTCATCGTCCAAGCCGCGCCCGGCGGGCCGGTGGAACAAGCCATCGCCCACTTGCAAGGCATCGGCGGCGGCGCAGTGGGTGGCTCAGGCGGTGACGGCATCAGCGGCGGCTCCCGCGCCAGCCGTGGCCTGGACCCGAAGCTGATCAAGGACATCGAAAAACAATACGGCTTCGACAAGCCCGCACCGGAACGCCTGTGGCTGATGCTCACCAGCTACGCCCAATTGGATTTCGGCAACAGCTTCTTTCGCGGCAAGACAGTGATCGACCTGATCCTGGAAAAGATGCCCGTCACCATCTCCCTCGGCCTGTGGGCCACGCTGATCACCTACCTGGTGTCGATCCCCCTGGGGATTCGCAAGGCGGTGCGCCACGGCAGCAGCTTTGACGTGTGGAGCAGCACCGCGATCGTTATCGGTTACGCGATGCCGGCGTTCCTGTTTGCGATGTTCCTGATCGTGGTGTTCGCTGGCGGCACCTCGCTGAACTGGTTCCCGGTGCGCGGGCTGGTCTCGGAGAACTTCGAAGAACTGAGCACCGTGGGCAAGATCGCCGACTACTTCTGGCACCTGGTGCTGCCGGTGACCTCGCTGGTGATCGGCGGTTTCGCCACCCTGACCATCCTCACGAAAAACTCGTTCCTCAATGAAATCACCCGTCAGTACGTGGTGACTGCCCGCGCCAAAGGCCTCAGCGAACGGCGCGTGCTGTACGGCCATGTGTTCCGCAACGCCATGCTTCTGGTCATCTCGGGCATTCCCCAGGCGTTTATCAGCGTGTTCTTTGCCGGTTCCCTGCTGATCGAGGTGATTTTTTCCCTCGATGGCCTGGGCCGCATGAGCTACGAGGCAGCCGTCTCGCGGGACTATCCGGTGGTGTTCGGTTCGCTGTTTATCTTCACCCTGTTCGGCCTCTTGATAAAACTCATCGGTGACCTCTGCTACACCCTGGTGGACCCGCGTATCGACTTCGCAGCGAGGAACGCCTGATGCTTAACCTGTCTCCCGTGGCCCGTCGGCGTTTCGACCGGTTCAAGAAGAACCGTCGCGGCTGGTGGTCGTTGTGGCTGTTTATCGGCCTGTTTATCCTCACCCTCGGCGGCGAGCTGATCGCCAATGACAAGCCGCTGGTGCTGAGCTTCAAGAACGAACTGTATTTCCCGGTGTTCAAGCGCTACACCGAGCAGCAGTTCGGCGGCCAGTTGCCGTTCCAGGCTGACTACCGCAGTGACTACGTGCAAAAGCTGATCAAGCAGGACGGCGGCTGGATGCTGTTCCCGCCGATCCCATTCAGCGACGACACGCCCAACTACGAATTGACCCGCCCTGCCCCCAGCCCGCCCTCGGCGGTGAACTGGCTGGGCACCGATGATCAGTCGCGGGACGTGTTGGCGCGGGTGATCTTTGGCGCACGGGTGTCGATCCTGTTTGCCCTGGCGCTCACCGCGATCAGCGCGGCCATCGGTATCGCCGCCGGTGCGTTGCAGGGCTACTACGGCGGCTGGGTGGATTTGATTGGCCAGCGCGTGCTGGAAGTGTGGTCCGGGTTGCCGGTGCTGTACCTGCTGATCATTCTCTCGGGCTTTGTCGAGCCGAATTTCTGGTGGCTGCTGGGGATCATGGCGCTGTTTTCCTGGCTGGCCCTGGTGGACGTGGTGCGCGCCGAGTTCCTGCGTGGGCGCAACCTGGAATACGTCAAGGCCGCCCGGGCCTTGGGCTTGGGCGATGCGAAGATCATCCGTCGGCATATCCTGCCGAACGCGATGACCGCCACCTTGAGCTACCTGCCGTTCATCTTGACCGGGGCGATTTCCACCCTGAGCGCCCTGGATTTCCTCGGCTTTGGCATGCCCGCCGGCAGCGCGTCCCTGGGCGAGTTGATCGCCCAGGGCAAGCAGAACCTGCAAGCGCCGTGGCTGGGCCTGACGGCGTTTTTCACCCTGGCGCTGATCCTGTCGCTGCTGGTCTTTATTGGCGAGGCGTTGCGTGACGCCTTCGACCCCCGCTCATGAGTGATTGCATATGAATCTGATCGAGATCCGCGACCTCAGCGTCGCCTTCAACGGCCAGACCGTGGTGAACAAGCTGAGCCTGGACGTACGCCCCGGCGAGTGCCTGGCGCTGGTGGGCGAGTCGGGTTCGGGCAAGTCGGTGACGGCCCATTCGATCCTGCAATTGCTGCCCGAGGCCGGCACGTTGACCAGCGGCTCCATCCGCTATCGCGGCGAGGAACTGGTGGGCGCCTCGGCCGGCACCTTGCAGAAACTGCGCGGCAACCGCATCGCGATGATCTTCCAGGAGCCGATGACCTCCCTCAACCCGCTGCACAGCATCGAAAAGCAGATCGGCGAAACCCTGCTGCTGCACAAGGGCTTGGGCGGCAAGGCGGCGCAGGCGCGCATCCTTGAACTGCTCGACCTGGTGGGCATCCAGAAACCCCAGGAACGCCTCAAGGCTTACCCGCACCAACTCTCCGGTGGCCAGCGCCAACGGGTGATGATCGCCATGGCCCTGGCCTGCGAGCCCGAGCTGCTGATCGCCGACGAACCCACCACCGCGCTGGACGTGACGGTGCAACGCAAGATCCTGCTGCTGCTCAAGTCCCTGCAACAGCGCCTGGGCATGTCGCTGCTGCTGATCAGCCACGACCTCAACCTGGTGCGCAGCATTGCCCAGCGCGTCTGTGTGATGCACGCCGGCGAGATCGTCGAACAGGCCGACTGCGAGACCTTGTTCACGGCGCCGCAGCACCCTTACAGCCGCCTGCTGCTGGACGCCGAGCCCTCGGGTGACGTGCTGTGCAGCGACCCGCGTGAAACGGTGTTGCAGGTTAACGATTTGAGCGTGCGGTTCCCCCTCGGCGGCGGCTTGTTCCGGCGCAAGACCTATCTGCGCGCGGTGGACGGCATCAGCCTCAGCGTGCAACGCGGCAAGACGCTGGGGATTGTCGGCGAGTCCGGCTCGGGCAAGTCCACCCTGGGCCAGGCGATCCTGCGCCTACTGGACTCCACCGGCAGCATCCGCTTCCAGGGCACCGCCCTCGACCCGCTGAACCATCAGCAGATGCGCCCGTGGCGCAAACAGATGCAGGTGGTGTTCCAGGACCCTTACGGCAGCCTCAGCCCGCGCATGTCGGTGCAGCAGATCATCAGCGAAGGCCTGGAAGTGCACGCGCCGTGCAGCCTGGAGGACCGTGATGCGCAAGTGATCCAGGTGCTCAAGGACGTCGGCCTCGACCCCGCCAGCCGCCACCGCTACCCCCACGAATTCTCCGGCGGCCAGCGCCAACGCATTGCCATCGCCCGCGCCCTGGTGCTCAAGCCGGCGCTGATGCTGCTCGACGAACCCACCTCGGCCCTTGACCGTACGGTGCAGAAGCAGGTGGTGGCGCTGTTGCGTGAGTTGCAGGAGAAATATGGCCTGACCTACCTGTTTATCAGCCATGACCTGGCGGTAGTGCGGGCCATGGCCCATGACATGATCGTGATCAAGGATGGCAAGGTGGTGGAAGCCGGGGCGAGTCATCAGGTGTTTGAGGCGCCGCAGCACGCCTACACCCAAGAGCTACTAGCCGCCGCCAACATCCCCCTGTAAACGCATACCCCTGTGGGAGCTGGCTTGCCTGCGATAGCGGTACATCAGTACCCAATATACTGACTGACACACCGCCATCGCAGGCAAGCCAGCTCCCACAGGACCGCACTCCCACTCCTATTTTGTGTTGGCGGCATAAGCATGAACACCAGCGAAAGCCTCAAGGACTACCAACAGGTGCGCGGCCTGGCCATCCAGTCGCTGTTCGAGATCATCGAGCAGTCCAGCGAAGGCACGGTGATTGTCGATCGCGACGCCAATATCGTCTGGATGAACGAGCGCTACGCCAAGCGCTTCGGCCTGAAAAGCGCCGACGAGGCCATCGGCCAGCCGTGCGAAAAGGTGATTTCCAACAGCCTGTTGCGCCAGGTGGTGCGCACCGACCTGCCGATCCTGCTGGATATCCAGGACACGCCCAAAGGCCCGTTGGTGGTGATGCGCCTGCCGATTCACAACGACGCCGGCGCGGTGATCGGCGCGATTGGGTTTGCGCTGTTCGATGAGCTGCGCAACCTGTCGCCGCTGATCGAACGCTACCTGAGCATGCAGCAGGAATTGGCCTCGACCCGCTCATTGCTGCGTTCGCGGCAGAGCAAATACAACTTTGCGCATTTCATCGGCACCAGCGCCGCGAGCCTCGAAGTCAAACGCCGCGCACGGCGCAGTGCCAGCGCCGAGTCGCCGGTGCTGTTGCTGGGGGAAACCGGCACCGGCAAGGAATTGCTGGCCCAGGCGATCCACGGCGCATCACCCCGTGCACACAAGGCGTTTGTCAGCGTCAATAGCGCAGCGATTCCCGCCGACCTGCTGGAAGCCGAATTCTTCGGCACCGCGCCGGGCGCGTTTACCGGCGCCGACCGCAAGGGCCGTCCCGGCAAGTTCCAGATCGCCCAGGGCGGTACGCTGTTCCTTGATGAAATCGGCGATATGCCCCTGCCGTTGCAAAGCAAACTGCTGCGCGTATTGCAGGAAAAGGAATTCGAACCGGTCGGTTCCAACGAGATGCTGCACAGCGATGTGCGGGTGATCGCGGCGACGTCCATGGACCTGGAAGCGGCGATCAAGCGTGGTGAATTCCGTGCGGACTTGTATTACCGCCTCAACGTGCTGCCGATCCAGGTGCCGCCGTTGCGCGAACGCCTGGAGGACATCCCGGCGCTGAGCGAGGCGATCCTTGAGGAACTGCGCAGCCAGCACGAACTCGACCGCGAGGCCCTGGCGCTGCTGGCGCAACACGCGTGGCCGGGGAATATCCGCGAGCTACGCAATGTGCTGGAGCGGGCGGCGTTGTTGAGCGATGACCTGGTGTTGAATGCCGGGGAGATTCGTGCGGCCATCGGCACCTTTACCCCGGTCGCGCGCAATGCGGTGGCGGCGGTAGAGGGAGAGAGCTTCAGCGCGGCGCGGGAGCGGTTTGATCGGCAGATCATTACGGCGGCGCTGGAGGCCTGCGGGGGGAATGTGGTGGAAGCGGCCAAGCGGTTGGGGCTGGGGCGGTCGACGTTGTACAAGAAAATGGTGGCCTTGGGCATCGCCTAATCTCCAAAAAGAGACACACATCTCAAATCAAAGACAATCAACTGTGGGAGCTGGCTTGCCTGCGATAGCGGTACATCATTGGCAAATAAGCAAGCTGAAAGACCGCTATCGCAGGCAAGCCAGCTCCCACAGGGGATCTTCATTTGTCTCTAATTTGAGACATAATTCAAAGCAGTCAGCTTAAACAAGTATTTTATCGTTATATTTCAACTAGTTATCTTGTTGGCACGCATCTCGCTATAGCCTCTCCCCACCGCAACACCCCACAAAAATAACAATTCAATCTGGAGACACTCCATGAGTGTAATCATCGCCCTGGCAGCCCTCGCGCTGCTGATGCTGGCTGCCTACCGTGGCTATAGCGTTATCCTGTTTGCCCCCATCGCCGCCCTCGGCGCTGTCCTGCTCACTGATCCGTCCGCCGTTGCGCCTGCCTTTACCGGGGTGTTCATGGAGAAGATGGTCGGTTTTATCAAACTGTATTTCCCGGTGTTCCTGCTCGGCGCGGTGTTCGGCAAGCTGATCGAGCTGTCGGGCTTTTCCCGTTCGATTGTGGCCGCAGCGATCCGCTTGCTCGGCACGCGCCAGGCGATGCTGGTGATCGTGCTGGTCTGCGCCCTGCTCACCTACGGCGGCGTGTCGCTGTTTGTGGTGGTGTTTGCGGTGTACCCGTTTGCGGCGGAGATGTTTCGCCAGAGCAATATCCCCAAGCGCCTGATCCCGGCGACCATCGCCCTCGGTGCGTTTTCGTTCACCATGGACGCGCTGCCCGGTACGCCGCAGATCCAGAACATCATCCCCAGCACGTTTTTCAACACCACCGCCTGGGCCGCGCCGTGGCTGGGCGTGATCGGCACAATTTTCGTGTTCTGCGCCGGCATGCTCTACCTGGCGCGTCAGCGCAACAAGGCCCAGCGTGCCGGCGAAGGCTATGGCACCGAGCTGCGTAACGAGCCGGAAACCGCCGAAAACCTCAGCTTGCCCAACCCCTGGATCGCGCTGTCGCCGCTGATCTTGGTGGGTGTGATGAACCTGCTGTTCACCCACTGGATCCCGCAGTGGTACGGCAAGACCCACAGCCTCGCCCTGCCGGGCATGAGCGCGCCAGTGACCACCGAAATCGCCAAGCTCACCGCGATCTGGGCGGTGCAGGCGGCGCTGCTGGTGGGCATCTTGATGGTGCTGGTGTTCGGCTGGTCGGCGATCAAAAGCAAGCTCGCCGAAGGCAGCAAAAGTGCGGTCAGCGGCGCGTTGCTGGCGGCGATGAACACCGCGTCGGAATACGGCTTTGGCGCGGTGATCGCCTCGCTGCCGGGCTTTTTGGTGCTGGCGGACTGGCTCAAGGGCATTCCCAACCCGCTGGTCAACGAAGCGATTACCGTGACCTTGCTGGCCGGTATCACCGGTTCCGCCTCGGGCGGCATGAGCATTGCGCTGGCAGCCATGTCCGAGAGCTTTATTTCGGCGGCCCATGCGGCCAATATCCCCCTTGAAGTGCTGCACCGCGTCGCCGCCATGGCCAGCGGCGGCATGGACACCCTGCCCCACAACGGCGCGGTGATCACGCTGCTGGCGGTGACCGGGCTGACCCACCGCGAAGCCTACAAGGACATTTTCGGCATCACCATCATCAAGACCCTTGCGGTGTTCGTGGTGATCGGGACTTTCTACGCCACCGGCATTGTGTGAGGTTTTCATGACGACTTTAAACGGCAAGACCGCCCTGGTTACCGGCTCTACCAGCGGCATCGGCTTAGGAATTGCGCTGAGCCTGGCCAAGGCCGGCGCCAACCTGATCCTCAACGGCTTCGGCGACGCCAGCGCGGTGATCGCCCAGGTGCAGGCGTTTGGCGGCAAGGTCGGCCATCACCCGGCCGACGTCAGCGACCCGGCGCAGATCGCCGACATGTTCGCCTACGCCGAGCGTGAATTCGGCGGCGTCGACATCCTAGTGAACAACGCCGGCATCCAGCACGTGGCGGCGGTGGAAGACTTCCCCGCCGAGCGCTGGGATTCGATCATCGCCATCAACCTGTCGTCGGTGTTCCACAGCACGCGCTTGAGCTTGCCGGGGATGAAGGCCAAGGGTTGGGGGCGCATCGTCAACATCGCCTCGGTGCACGGTCAGGTCGGTTCGGTGGGCAAGGCGGCGTATGTGGCGGCCAAGCACGGGGTGATCGGCTTGACCAAGGTGGTGGGCCTGGAGACGGCCACCAGCAACGTCACGTGCAACGCCATCTGCCCGGGCTGGGTGCTGACGCCGCTGGTGCAGAAGCAGATTGATGATCGCATCGCCACCGGCGTGGACCCGCAGCAGGCGCAGCATGACCTGCTGGCAGAGAAGCAGCCGTCGCTGGAGTTTGTCACACCGCCGCAACTCGGCGAGCTGGTACTGTTCCTGTGCAGCGAAGCCGGCAGCCAGGTGCGTGGCGCCGCGTGGAACATCGACGGTGGCTGGCTGGCCCAGTAGCTCAAACACAGCGAGTCAAATGTGGGAGCTGGCTTGCCTGCGATAGCTGTAGGCCAGTTAACACATCAGTGACCGACACACCGCCATCGCAGGCAAGCCAGCTCCCACAGTTTTAATCTGTGTTTGTTCAAGAATAAGAGGCAGCTTTATGTCCGACATCCTCTGGCAACCCTCCCCGGAACGCATCGCCGCCACGCGCATGGACCAGTTCCGCCGCTACATCAACCACCGCTACACCCTGCAACTCGCCGACTACCCCGCCCTGCACCAGTGGAGCATCGACCAGCGCCCCGATTTCTGGCAGGCCATCGTCGCGTTCTTCGACGTGCAATTTCGCAGCCCGCCCAGCGCCGTGCTGATCGAAGACCGCGAAATGCCCAGCGCCCAGTGGTTCCCCGGCGCGACCCTGAACTTTGCCGAACACCTGCTGCGCCGCCGTGACGACCACCCCGCCGTAGTCGCCATCAGCGAAGACGGCCAGCGCGAACAACTGACCTACGCCGAACTGGCGGCCCACGTCGCCGGCCTGCAACACAGCCTGCGCGCTGCCGGCGTGACCCAGGGCGACCGCGTGGCCGCCTGCATGCCCAACACCTGGCAAACCCTGGTGGGCATGCTTGCCACCACCAGCCTGGGGGCGATCTGGTCGTGCTCCTCGCCCGACTTCGGCACCCAGGGCGTGATCGACCGTTTCGGCCAGATCGAACCCAAGGTGCTGATTACCTGCGCCGGTTATCGCTACGCCGGTAAAGCCATCGACCAGAGCGCCAAGCTCAATGAAATCCTCGAACGGCTGCCGTCCCTGGAACAACTGATCATCGTGCCGTACGCACGGCCCCAGGCGCAGGTCTCGGACTATCAAACAGCGGCCAGCGTCAGCCTGTGGGGCGACTTCTACCAACCCGGCGGCGAGCCTGAGTTCGTCGCCGTGCCCTTCGATCACCCGCTGTACATCCTGTATTCCAGCGGCACCACCGGCGTGCCCAAGTGCATCATCCACGGCACCGGCGGCGTGCTGCTCACGCACCTGAAGGAACACGGCCTGCATGCCGATGTGTCCCGCGAGGACTGCCTGTTCTACTACACCACCTGCGGCTGGATGATGTGGAACTGGCTGGTCTCGGTGCTGGCCATCGGCGCCACGGCGGTGCTGTATGACGGCTCGCCGTTTCATCCGGGGCCAGAGCGTTTGATTGACTTGATCGATGCCGAACAGATCAGCGTCTTCGGCACCAGCCCCAAGTTCCTCGCCACCCTGGAAAAGGCCGGCCTGCAACCGCGCCTGAGCCACGATCTAAGCAGCCTCAAAGGCTTGATCTCCACCGGCTCGCCGCTGTCGCCCCAGAGCTACGACTACGTGTACCGCGAGATCAAGGCTGAGCTGTGCCTGTCGTCGATGTCCGGCGGCACCGATATCGTGTCGTGCTTTGTGATCGGCAACCCGGTGCTACCGGTACGCCGTGGCGAGATGCAGTGCAAGAGCCTGGCGATGGCGATTGAGGTCTGGGATGACCAGGGCCGCGCGCTGATTGGCGAAAAAGGCGAGTTGGTCTGCACCCGCCACTTTCCGGCCATGCCCATCGGTTTGTGGAACGATCCCGAACAAAAGAAGCTGCGCGCCTCCTACTTCAGCCAGTTCCCCGGCGTGTGGGCCCAGGGCGACTACGCCGAGCAACGGCCCAACGGCAGCCTGTTGATTCACGGGCGCTCCGACGCGGTGCTCAACCCCGGCGGCGTGCGCATCGGCACGGCGGAGATTTATCGCCAGGTTGAAAAAGTCCCGCAAGTGGTGGAAAGCCTGGCCATTGGTCAGCGCTGGCAGGATGACGTGCGGGTGGTGCTGTTTGTGCGCCTCAACGACGGTGTCGTGCTGGATGAGGCCTTGGAACAGCAGATCCGCCAGGTGATCCGCGCCAACACCACGCCGCGCCATGTGCCGGCAAAGATCCTCGCTGTCACGGATATCCCCCGCACCATCAGCGGCAAGATCGTCGAATTGGCGGTGCGCAACGTGGTGCATGGCGAACCGGTGAAAAACACCGACGCCCTCGCCAACCCGCAGGCCCTGGAGGAGTTTCGCAACCGCCCCGAGCTGGCGTAAAGATGAAAGGTTCCAGCCCTGATGCACTCATTTGAAGACAAACCCCCAATGCATGCTATTTTTCGAGGGGTAGTCAGCCGTTCCCGACTCACGGGATAATCGGTGTTTGTCATATTTCAAAGCGTTACGCTCAGGGCTTTTTCATGAATGGAACACCCACCGTCAGCGCAGCCGCTGCATTGATTGCGCGGCTGGACTGGGCGCAAAGCCCTCTCGGTGAGATCAACGACTGGCCGCAAAGCCTGCGCACCGCCGTGGATATCGTCGTCCACTCGCCGATGCCGATGCTCCTGCTGTGGGGCAGCCAACTGACCCAGCTCTACAACGACGGCTTCGCCCTGCTGGCCGGCAACAAACACCCCGACGCCCTCGGCCAGCCAGCGCACGAGGCCTGGCCGGAGCTGCAAAGCTTCACCACGCCGATCTACAACGCCGTGCTCGAAGGCCAGGTGCGCACCTTCACCGAGCAGCGCTTTATCCTGCAGCGCAATCACCGCGACACCGAGATTTGGCTGGACCTGACCTACAGCCCGGTGCGCGATGAAAGCGGCAGCGTCGCCGGAATACTCGTCACCGCCATCGAAACCAACGAACGCCGCAAGGCCCAGCACAACACCGAGCAACGCCTGCAACTGGCGCTGGCCGCCACCGATGCGGTGGGCACCTGGGATTGGGATATCGGCGAAGACCGCTTTATCGCCGACGCCCACTTCGCCTACCTGCACGGCGTGGCGCCCGACCATGCCAACCTGCTGCCCATCAGCGCGTACCTGCAAGGCGTGCACCCCGAAGACCGCGGCATGGTGGCGCGCAGCATCAAGCATTGCATCACCTTTGGCACCGAATACGCCGAGGAATACCGCCTGCTGCAAGCCGACGGCCAGGTGCGCTGGGTGTTTGCCCGGGGGCGTTGCTACAAGGACCACCAGGGCCGTCCGGCGCGTTTTCTCGGCGCGGCGCTGGACCTCACCGAGCGCAAGCACACTGAGCAAGCCCTGCGCCAAAGCCAGACTGAGTTGCAGTTGATCATCAACGCCATGCCGGTGCTGATCGGTTATGTCGATCACGAGCAACGCTTTCGCCTGAACAACAGCGCGTACCTGGAGTGGTACGGCATGACGCCCCAGGAGCTGTACGGCAAAACCATCCGCGAAGTGCTCGGCGACGAGGTGTATGCCGGCCGTGAGGACCAGATCAACGCGGCGCTCAAGGGCAAGGCGTGCAGCTTCCAGACCATCACCCCGCACCGCGACGGGCGCCCGCGCCATGCGCTGATGAAGTACCTGCCGCGCTTCAGCAATGACGGTTCGGTGAATGGTTTCTACATCTTTGTGATCGACGAAACCGAACGCAAACTCACCGAAGAAGCCCTGCGCAACCTCAACGAGAACCTCGAAGAACGCGTGGCCCAGCGCACCCAGGCGCTGGCCGAAGCCAACCAGCGCCTGCAAAACGAGATGTTTGAACGCGAACGCGCCGAAGACGCGCTGCGCCATGCGCAGAAGATGGAAGCCGTGGGTCAGCTCACCGGCGGCATCGCCCACGACTTCAACAACATGCTCACCGGGATCATCGGCAGCCTGGACCTGATGCAACGCTACATCGCCGCCGGGCGCAGCGACGAAATCGGCCGTTTTACCGACGCCGCCGTGTCCTCTGCCCACCGTGCCGCCGCCCTTACCCATCGCCTGCTGGCGTTTTCGCGGCGCCAGTCCCTGGACCGCCGCCCGCTGGACCCGAACCAGTTGGTGGCGTCCCTGGAAGAGTTGTTCCGCCGCACCAAGGGCGCGCATATCGCACTCAAGGTGCAACTGGGCCACGACATCTGGCCGGTGAACACCGACGCCAGCCAACTGGAAAACGCCCTGCTCAACCTGGTGATCAACGCCCGCGACGCCATGCCCGACGGCGGCGAACTGTTGATCGAAACCGCCAACAGCTACTTGGACGGCACCGACATCACCACCCTGGAACCGGTAAAAGCCGGCGACTACGTGATGCTCGGCGTGTGCGACAACGGCGCGGGCATGGCGCCGAAGATCCTCGCCAAGGCGTTCGACCCGTTCTTTACCACCAAACCCATCGGCCAAGGCACCGGCCTGGGTTTGTCGATGATCTACGGCTTTGCCCAGCAGTCCGGCGGGCATGTGACCATTCACAGCGAACCGGGCCAAGGCACCTGCGTGCGCCTGTA
Organism: Pseudomonas acericola (SeqCode); assembly: GCF_053456465.1. Taxonomy (NCBI): domain Bacteria; kingdom Pseudomonadati; phylum Pseudomonadota; class Gammaproteobacteria; order Pseudomonadales; family Pseudomonadaceae; genus Pseudomonas; species Pseudomonas acericola (SeqCode). Next base: position 775,564 of record NZ_JBRFJB010000003.1, read on the forward strand.
TCTGCCGCGCCTGCATGGCACTGCGCTGCAAAGCAGCCTGCCGGCCAGCCTCGGTGAAGCGCCAGTGGCCCTGGCCGGTGAAGCCGTGGTGGTGGTCGAAGACGATCCGGCGGTGCGCATGCTGGTGGTCAACGTGCTCGACGAGTTGGGCTACACCGCGCACCAGGCGGCGGATGCCCGCACCGCGCTGCCGCTGTTGGAATCGGATTTGCGCGTGGACCTGCTGGTCACCGACGTCGGCCTGCCGGGCATGAACGGCCGGCAACTGGCGGAGATCGCCCGCCAGCATCGGCCGGGCCTGCGCGTGTTGTTCATGACCGGTTACGCGGAAAAAGCCGCCGAGCGCCAAGGTTTCCTGGAGGACGGCATGGACATGGTGGCCAAGCCGTTTTCCATCGACCTGCTGGCCACGAAAATCCGCAGCATGATCAGCGTCGTCGAATGAGTTCAGGCATAATCGCCCGCCGTTGCAGGTACCTGGTAGAGATCAATGAAAGCCCAAGCCCGTCATATCCTGGTGAAAACCAGCGAAGAAGCCGAACAACTCAAGCAGCGCATTGCCAAGGGCGAAGCCTTTGACGTGCTGGCCAAGAAGTACTCCACCTGCCCGTCGGGCAAGCGCGGCGGTGATCTGGGGGAGATTCGGCCGGGGCAGATGGTGGGGGTGATTGATGCGGTGATCTTCAAGAAGCCGCTGCGGGTGGTGCATGGGCCGATCAAGAGCAAGTTTGGCTATCACCTGGTGCAGGTGTTTTACCGCGATTGAGGGGTTGGCTTGAGGCCGCTATCGCAGGCAAGCCAGCTCCCACATTTTGATTTGTGAACACTGTTCAACTGTGGGAGCCGGGCTTGCCCGCGATCCGCCGCAGGCGGCCATTCACCGAGGGATCAACGCCCCCGGCAACTGAATCACCCGACTCGCCAACCGATGCCCCGCCACCGCCGCCTCTTGCGGCGAGCCGCCCTTCAAACGGCTGGCCAAATACGCCGCACTAAACGAATCCCCCGCCGCCGTCGTATCCACCACCTTCTCGACCTTGATCGCCGGCACGGCAAAGTGCTCGCCATTAAACCGGATCAGGCATTCATCTGCGCCACGCTTGAGCACCACCTCGGCAATCCCCGGATACGCCGCAAACACCTGCTCACTGCTGGCATACCCAAACAACCCACGCTCGTCATCCTCGGTCAGCAAGGCCATGTCCACCTCGGCCAGGACCTTGCGATATGCCACACGTGCCGCCTCGACACTGGCCCACAAACGCGGGCGGTAGTTGTTGTCGAACACCACCTTGCCACCGCGCCGGCGGGTTTCGACCAAGGTGTGCAGCAAGCGCTCGCGGCCGACTTCACCCAGCACTGCCAGGGTGATACCGCTGAAATACACCACGTCGTAAGCCGGCAATGCGGCCAGGATCGGTTCGGCGGCGGGTGTGGTGAAGCAGTCGCGCACGGCGGCTTCGTTGCGCCAGTAGAGGAATTTGCGTTCGCCCTGGGCGTCGGTCTGGATGCAATACAAACCCGGCAAGCGCCCGGGCAGGCGCTGGACCATGGCAAGCCCAAGGCCCTCGTCGGCCCATTGCTGGCACATGGCGTCGCTGAAGCTGTCATCGCCTAGCGCCGTCACATAGTCGACATGGCCGCTATCGCCCAGCTCGCGGCGCAGGTAGACCGCCGTGTTCAGGGTGTCGCCGCCGAAGCTTTGGTGCAGGCTGCCGTCGGCGCGGTGTTGCAGTTCGATCATGCATTCGCCGATGAGGGCGATGTGGGGGTGGGTGGGCATGGCGGTTTTCTCGGGTGTTTTTTAGGGCCCCATCGCAGGCAAGCCAGCTCCCACATTTGAAAAGTGTTCACAGATCAAAATGTGGGAGCTGGCTTGCCTGCGATGGCCGCGACTCGGTCTAGAAGCAGGTATGCAAACTCTCAACCACCTGCAACTGCTCATCCACCAGGCAACCCACCTGCCACTTGTCAAAGGTCAGGCACGGGTGCGAAGTACCAAAGGAAATGATGTCGCCAATACGCAGCTCAACCCCAGCGGCGACGGTCATGAACGCATGCTGGTCCATCACGGCCGTGACCTTGCACGCGCTCACATCATCGCCTTCGCCGCCCACAACGCCCGCTTTGTAGCGCTTGAGCGGCACCGGCAAACCGGCGTCGTAGGCCACGTCGCGCTTGCCCAGGGCGATCACCGCAAAACCCGGCTCGGGCATCGATTGCACGTGTGCCCAGACTTCCAGCGCCGGGCGCAGGCCTTCGTTGAGGTCGCTGCGACGGTCGAGCACACAGCATTGCGCTTCTTTATAGATGCCGTGGTCATGGGCCACGTAGCTGCCCGGGCGCAGCACGCTGAGGAAGCGGCCGGCGGCATTTTGTTCTTCAAACGATTCGGCGATCAGGTCATACCAAGCCGAGCCCGATGCAGTGACGATCGGCTTGGGCAGGTCGAACGAACCGTTGTTCTGCAGATCCACCGCCAGGCGCACCAGGCTCGCGGCGAAATCGCGGATACCGCTGATGGCGTGCTCGCCGTGGATCACGCCTTCGTAGCCTTCGATACCGGTGAGGGCCAGGGCCGGCTGGGCCTTGATCGCCTTGGCCAGGTCGCGCACTTCCTGCTCGCTGCGGCAACCGCAACGGCCGCCAACCACGCCGTATTCGATCATCACGTTGAGGCGCAGGCCACGGGCGGCGAAAAACAGGCCCAGGTCAGCGACGTTGTCCGGGTGATCGACCATGCAGTGGAAGTCGAAATCCTTGTCCGCCAGCAAGTCGGCGATCAACGCCATGTTGGGCGCGCCCACCAGTTGGTTGGCCATCAATACGCGGCGCACGCCACCGGCATAGGCGGCACGGGTCTGTACCGCACTGGCCAGGGTGATGCCCCAGGCGCCGGCGGCGATCTGCCGTTGGAACAGCGCCGGCATCATGCTGGTCTTGCCATGGGGCGCCAGTTCGGCGCCGCTGTTGCTGACGAACGCTTGCATCCAGCGGATGTTGTGTTCCAGGGCGTCGCGGTGCAGCACCAGGGCGGGCAGGCTGACGTCACGGACCAAGTGGGCACCGACGGCGGCGGCGCCCTTTGCAACGGCATTGATGGCAGACATGAAATGCTCCTATTCGTTGATGCGACGGGCCAGGTTGTTGGCGCTGTCGATCAACACCCGGCGATAGTCGTTGTAGTTTTTCAGCGCATCGGCCCGTGGGGCGACGATGCACAGGGTCGCAATGCTGATGCCTTGCGCGTCCCGCACGGGGGCGGCAAAGCAATGGGTAAAGGTGTCGGCCACACTGTCGAAGGAAAAGAAACCATCGAGGGTGGCCTGGCGGATTTGCGCCAGGAAGGTGTCCAGCGGCAAGCGCTGGCCATCCGGCAGGATAAAGTCGTCGTGGTCGATCAGGTCGATGATCTGCTTGTCGCTCAAATGCCCGAGCAACAGGCGCCCGGACGCGGTCCAGGGGATCGGCGCGTTTTCGCCGATGTCCGAGGAAATACGAAAATGCCGCTCGCCCTCGCGCATCAGCGCCACCGTGTATTTGCGCCCGTTGAGCAGGCACATCTGCGCGGTTTCGTGGGTCTGGCTGACGATCTCCTGCAAGGCGTGGTCGGCCTCGCGGGTCAGGTCGAAGTGCCGCAGGTGCGCCTGGCCGAGGAAGTACAGCTGGCGGCCGAGGTAGACGTGACCGTCCTTGCCCACGGTTTCGAGAATGCGCCGCTCCAGCAGCGAGGCGACCAGTTCATAGACCGTGGACTTGGGGCTGCCGATGCCGCTGGCAATATCATTCGGGCGCAGGGGCTGGCCGATCTCCTTGAGAAAATCGAGGATATCGAACGCCCGGTCCAGGCCTTTGGCGCGGCGTTTGATGGTGTCTTCGGTCATGGCAGTTTTCGGTCCGGTCAGGTTTAACAGCGGGTTACAACCCTGTGGCGAGGGAGCTTGCTCCCGCTGGGCTGCGAAGCGGCCCCAAAAAAGCTGGGAGCGCTGCGCACTCCAGCGGGAGCAAGCTCCCTCGCCACAACAAGCCAGCTCCCACATTGGAGCTTCGGTGGTCTCAAGAGTGGGGCATTTAGCCCTTTTTCTTGTAGGCCACGCAATCGATCTCCACCTTGCAATCCACCATCATGTTGGCCTGCACACAAGCCCGCGCCGGGGCGTGTTCCGGGGTGAAGTATTCGCCGAAGACCTTGTTGAAACTCCAGAAGTCGCGCGGGTCTTCCAGCCACACGCCAACCCGCACCACGTCTTTCAACTCGTAGCCGGCTTCTTCGAGAATCGCCACCACATTGCGCATGGTCTGCCGGGTTTGCTCGACGATGCCGCCGTTGATGATTTCACCGTCCACCGCTGGCACTTGGCCCGAGACGTAGAGCCAGCCGTCCGCTTCCACCGCGCGGGCGAAAGGACGGGGCTGGCCGCCGCCGGCGGTGCTGCCGGTGCCGTAACGAGTAATGCTCATAAAAATAGCCTCCTGATTAAAAACGAATGTTCTTGAGAAATTCCGCCAGGCGCGGCGATTGCGGGCGTTCGAAGATGTCCTTCGACGAGCCCTGCTCTTCAATCCGGCCCTGGTTCATGAAAACGATCTTGTCCGACACTTCATAGGCAAAGCGCATCTCGTGGGTGACCAGCAGCATGGTCATGCCCTCTTCCGCCAGGCCCTTGATCACGCTGAGCACTTCGCCCACCAACTCCGGGTCGAGGGCCGAGGTGACTTCGTCGAACAGCATCAGGCTGGGGTTCATCGCAATGGCGCGGGCAATCGCCACACGCTGTTGCTGGCCGCCGGAAAGCTGGCCGGGGAAGTGGTTGCGTCGTTCCAAAAGCCCTACGCGGTCGAGCCATTTTTCCGCGAGTGCCACGGCCTCGTCCTTGCCCATCTTCTTGACCTTGAGCAGGCCGAGGGTGACGTTCTGCAACGCCGTCAAATGCGGGAACAGGTTGAACTGCTGGAACGCCATGCCGGTCATAGCTCGGTGCTGGGAAATCACCCGCTCGGGGTGGCGCACGCGCTTGCCGCCGATGTCGCTGTAGCCGATGGACTCACCGTCGAGGGTGATCTGCCCGCCCTGGAACTCTTCCAGCAGGTTGACGCAGCGCAACAGCGTGGTCTTGCCCGAGCCGCTGGAGCCGATCAATGTGACCACGTTGCCGCGCTGCATGGTCAGGTCGACGCCCTTGAGCACTTCCACCTCGCCGTACTGTTTGCGCAGGCCGCGGATGTTGAGCAACGGTTGCTCGATGTGAGGTTGGTTCATGGCAAGGCCACCCGCTTTTCAATGTAGCGCCCGAATAATTCGATGGCGTAGTTGATGACAAAGAACAGAAACCCAGCGAACAGGTAGAACTCCAGGGTCATGAACGTGCGCGCAATCACTTGCTGGGTACTCAGCAGTAATTCCGCCACGCCGATCACCGACAGCAAGGTCGAGGCCTTGACGATTTCCGTGGAGGAATTGACCCAGGTCGGCAGGATCTGCCGCAGCGCCTGGGGCAACAGCACGTAGGCCAGGGACTGCTGGAACGTCAGGCCAATCGCCTTGCCGGCTTCCAGTTGCCCACGGGGAATGGCTTGCAGCGCACCGCGCACGATCTCCGACACGTGGGAGCCGCAAAACAGCGTCAAGCCGACCGCACCGGCCTGGAACGCGCTGATCTGCCAACCGAGGGCCGGCAGCATGTAGAAACACGCGAGCACCAGCACAAACACCGGCGTGCCACGGATCAGGTCCACATACAGGCGAAACGGCGCGCGCATCCAGAATTTGCCGTAGGTCAGGATCAACCCGGCGACAATGCCGATCAGGGTGCCAAAGATAATCGCCAGCGCCGACACATACACACTGGCTTGAAAGCCCGCCCACAGGGTATCCCGGGCGATCCACAACTCATGCAGCCAGCTGGGGGACTCGTACATGGGAACCCTCCTTAACGACGGATCGCCAGACGCTGTTCCAGGTAACGGAGCAGCATGGCAATGAGGTAACAGGCAGCCACGTAGAGCGCAGTCGTGACCAGCCAGGTTTCAATCACCCGGTAGCTTTCGACGTTGATCTTGCGGGCGTAATAGGTCAGCTCCGGCACGGCAATCGCGGCGGCCAGCGAGGTGTCCTTGAACAGCGAGATAAAGTTGTTCGACAGTGCCGGCAGCACGTTGCGCAGCATCACCGGCACGGTGATGTAGGCCCGGATGCGCCATTCGCCCAGGCCGATGGCCAGGCCGGCTTCACGCAAGCCCTTGGGAATATTCAACAGCCCGGCGCGGAATACTTCGGTCAGGTAGGCACCGGCGTACAACGACAGGGTGATGATGAACGAGGGGATTTTGTCGAGGCGAATCCCCAGCGACGGCAACGCAAAGTAGATCAACAGGATCAGCACCAGAATCGGCGTATTGCGCACCACCGTCACATACACCGAGGCGAAGATGCGCAACGCACGGTGCTTGGACAGCATGGCAAAGGCCATCAGCAGGCCGATCACGCAACCGATGGCGATCGACAGCAATGCCAGTTGCAGGCCCAGACCGAGCCCCGCCAGCAAGGTGTCGAAATCGCGCCACACGGCGGCAAAGTTCAACTGATAGTTCATGGTCAGCAATACCTAGTAGGGGCGCCGTTGGCGGCGCCCCGGTTGTCACGAATCACTTGAACTCGACAGGGAAACCAATCGCCGGCTCTGGCAGGTCGACGCCAAACCACTGCTTGAACGAGGCCTTGTAGGTGGGGAATTCCACACCGGTCATGGCTTCATGCAGCGCGGTATTGACGAAGTTCAGCCAGTCCTGGTCGCCACGCTTGACCGCGCACGCGTAGGTTTGCGGGCTCCAGGCGTAGGTCGGGCTGCGGTAGCGGCCGGGGTTCTGCACCATCAGGTATTTGACCGAAGACTGGTCGGTGGCGGCGGCATCGGCGCGGCCGGAGTTCACCGCCTGGTACATCAGGTCAACACTGTCGTACTGGTCGACCTTGGCCTTGGGCAGCGCCTGGTGCACCAGCTCTTCGGCGTACACGTTTTGCAGCACAGCCACGGTGACGCCGTCGCCGGCGGCTTGCAGGTCTTCGATTTCCTTGTACTTGCTGTTGTTCGGTAGCAGCAGGCCCACGCCTTCGCGGTAGTACGGCAGGGTAAACGCGACCTGCTGCGCACGGCTGGCGGTGACGGTAATGAACTGGCAACTCATGTCGACCTTGTCGGTCAGCAGGTTGGGAATCCGTGCGTCGGACGACTGCACCACAAACTCGACCTTGCTAGGGTCGTTGAACAATCCCTTGGCCACAATGCGGCCGATGTCGATATCAAACCCTTGCAACTTGCCATCCGCTCCCTGGAAGTGCCACGGCGCATTGGTACTGCCTGTACCCACGATCAGATGCCCACGCTTGAGCACGTTATCGAGCTTGCTGTCCGCCGCCTGCACGATGCTTGCGAGGGAAGCCGATGCGGCGAAGAGAAAAACACACGCTTTGAACACGGAAGGTCGGTGATGCATGACAAGCACTCCAGGGATTGTGTATTCCGCTATACCGGAACTTGGTATGTAACAACGGAATAGACAGCAGAAAGTGTGCCACACGCTGCAACAGAAAAAAACGCGGAGAGTAAATTCATTAAAAATCAAAAAGATAAGTTGTTGTTTGCGATACAGCACTGCGCCAGCACCTGTGGCCAACGTGCTACCCCAGGCCCCACAGTGCGGTGACAGGCCCCAATTCCGTGCGCCATGACCGCGTTACCGCGCACCGTTGCAGTGCGCACGCGCCATGGAAAAATCCCCATGCTGGACTAGCCTTTGCACATTCCCGCCGACAAGGATCGCGCCCCGATGAAGCTCAGCCTCACCCTGGTTTTATGCTCCTTTCTGGTCGCCACCAGCGCCTGGGCCAGCAACGACCGCCGCGACTGCAAGATCGAACTGCGCAAGCTCAACGAAGCCTTGAGCACCAACTACACCAGCCAGAATCACCACGGCTACCGCCAGGCCAAGGCCTCGCGGGACAACCTGGAATACAAGAAATGCGCGAACCAGGCCCGCAAGGCGCGCGAACGCCTGGAGCGTGATGCGAACCTGTGAAGGTTGACAGTAGACGAGCGGCGCCTCCCGACTTAGCGTGAGCTGAACGGCTACCAGGAGCACGCCAATGAGTTATTTCAACGCGGTTATCGAGGACAAAGCGGCTTTTGAACGGGCACTGGATACACAGCTTCCGGTGTTTACCCTGTTCGCCTCCGAAACCTGCGGCGCCTGCAAGGCAGCACTGCCCAAGTTTGCAGAAATGGCTAAAGCGCATGACGGAAAAATCAAGGTATTGATCCTCGACTGTGCCAATACGCCCCGCCACCCCAAGGTCGTGCGCATTCCAACGCTATTGATCTACCAAAAAGGCGAATTGGTAGAGACGCTTGAAGGGGTCAGCGAGCCAAGCCTACTCCAGGCATTCCTCCAGTACACTTGATCAACCTTGCATTTGCGCGCCACCGGCCAACAGCTACGCTGCTCAATGCAGTCTCAGCCGAGCCAGGGTCAGCAATGTTCAAGACCATTGAAGCCGAAGTCCTCAAGAAACTCCCCTCACCCGCCTTGCAGCTTGAGTTCGCCCAGCATGATTTCGAGCGACTCAAGCCCTTCTGCCTGTTGATCTACCTCGCCAGCATCAGCATCTGGCTGGTGTTCAACCTGATCGTCAGCTTTCGCGGCGGCCAGGGCTTTACGTTTTATTCGGTGATATTTCTCAGCGCACTGTTGATCACCACGCTGGTGCTGGCCTTCAACACCCAGGTGCGCCACTTCCAATGGATCAACCTGATCTTCGTCAGCATCATCGCCATCGGCATCCGCCTGGTGATCGAAGGCCTGCCCATGGACCTGCATCCTGGCTGGCTAATCCTCGGCGCGTCGACCATCCTCTACAGCGCATCCGTGCTGCCGCTGAACCGCTGGGCATTCGCCGCCACGCTGGTGATCACCTGGGTGGTACTCAACCCGTTCTACCTCACCGAAACCTCGGTGCTGGAAGTCAAAGGCACCACGGTGTTCTTTTATTCCAGCTTTCTCAGCCTGCTGACCCTCTACAGCTTCCTCAAGCTGCGCCAGGTCAAGCTGAGCAACTACATCATGGCCAAGCTGTTGCTGGACCAGGCCTACGTGGACACCCTGACCGACATCCCCAACCGTCGCGCGTTCATGGCGAGCGCCGGGCAAAAGCTCGCCCACCAACCGCGCACGCACGACCATTACCTGGCGATGATCGATATCGACAATTTCAAGAAAGTGAATGACCGGTTTGGCCACGACGTTGGCGACGATGTACTCAAGCGCGTCGCCCATGACATCCGTGCCGTGATGAACGACTACGACTACGCCCGCCTTGGCGGCGAAGAGTTCGCCATCTACCTGGCAGGGGTACGCCGCGAAGACGCGGCGCAGTTGGCGGAGCAGTTGTGCGCCCAGGTACGGGCGGATGCCAGCCAACACCCGGTGACCATCAGCATCGGCCTGGCCCGGGTGGAGGATGGCGAAACCCTGAACCAGGTGCTGATCAAGGCGGACCAGGCGCTGTATGTGTCAAAACATGCGGGCAAGGACCGCTTTACGTTTCACGCACCATAACCACCTGGGTCACCCGCCGCTCCTCGACGGCCGCCACGGTCAGGCGCCAGCCCTCGTACACCAGGCTGTCGCCCACCACCGGCAGGCGGTCCAGCAGGCTCATCACCAGGCCGGCGAGGGTCTGGTAGTCCTCGGTCGCCGTGGCAGAGAAACCGGTGCGCTGGCGGATCTGGTTGAGGTTCAAGGCGCCATTCACGCGGAAACCTGCACCGTCCTCGACAATGTCCGGCCCCTCGATTTCGCTGGCGTCGGGCAGCTCACCGGCGATGGATTCGAGAATATCGGTCATGCTCAACACGCCCATGAAATCACCGAATTCGTTGATCACGAAGGCGATGTGCGTGGATTCCTGGCGCATCTGCTCCAGGGCATTGAGCACCGAGAAACTCTCCAGCAGGTTGATCGCCCGGCGTGCCAGATGCTCCAGGTTCGGCTCGTTGCCGGCCAGGTATTCCTTGAGCAGCTCCTTCTTGTGCACGAAACCCAGGGGTTCATCCACCGCGCCATTGCGGATCAACGGCAGGCGCGAGTAGGACGAATGCATCAGTTTCAGGCGAATCGTCTCGGCATCGTCCGCCAAGTCGATGCAGTCAACCTTGGCCCGTGGCGTCATCAACGTGCGGATCGGCCGCTCGGCCAATTGCAGCACGCCGCTGATCATCACGCGCTCGCGGCGATCAAACAGCGGGCCTTGCGCGGTATCCGGCTCGCCCAACAGGTCGGCCACCTCTTCACCCACCTCTTCCACCGCCAAGCTACGGCCGCCGAGCAAGCGCATCACCGCATGGGCGGTACGCTCACGTACCGGCAGCACGCCTTGCGCCGACTTCTTGCGCCGGGCGCGGGCAATCTGGTTGAACACTTCGATCAGGATCGAGAAGCCGATGGCCGCGTACAGGTAGCCCTTCGGAATATGGAAGCCCAGGCCTTCGGCGGTCAGGGCAAAACCGATCATCATCAAGAAGCCCAGGCACAGCATGATTACCGTCGGGTGCGCGTTGACGAAGCGGGTCAACGGCTTGCTCGCGACGATCATCACGCCGATGGACACGATGACCGCGATCATCATCACCGCCAGTTCATCCACCATGCCCACGGCGGTAATCACCGCATCCAGGGAGAACACAGCGTCGAGCACGACGATCTGCGCCACGATCGGCCAGAACATCGCGTAGGCCGCATTGCCGCTGCGCTGGGCGACATGGCCTTCGAGGCGTTCGTGCAATTCCATGGTGGCCTTGAACAACAGGAACACACCACCAAACAGCATGATCAGGTCGCGGCCGGAGAAGCTCTTGTCGAACACCTCGAACAGCGGCTGGGTGAGGGTCACCAACCACGAAATACTCGCCAACAGGCCCAGGCGCATCAGCAATGCCAGGGACAAGCCGATCAAGCGCGCACGGTCGCGCTGCTCGGGTGGCAGTTTGTCCGCGAGGATCGCGATAAACACCAGGTTGTCGATACCCAGCACCAGCTCCAGCACAATCAAGGTCAACAGGCCGAGCCAGGCCGTTGGATCCACTAACCATTCCATTTATAGAGTCTCTTAATTCGTTGTTCAGAATGCCGGACACGGCAATGCGCGGTCAGTGGACCGGGACAAGGTTAGCAGTCGGAATACGGGATGCTTCAGCGGGAACGGCAGCAGCGGATGTCTTGGGGAAAGACGACTGGGGGGCTCCGAGAGGGTGTTCATGCAAATCCTGCGATAAAAAAGGACTTGAATCGTACAACTGAAAGGTAAATTTCCTACAACGCAAAACTATTACAAGATCTGTACTCGTGTTCAGCGCGCCGCTTTCACCTGCTGGATAAACCGCACGACCGCCGGTGCTTTCTCAAAGCGCCGGTGAATCAGCGACAGCCACGACGACGCGTCATTGCCTTGAATGGGGCGGTACACCACATTCGGCAGCGTCACATGCCCCACCACCGACGCCGGTACCACCGCAACGCCCTGCCCCAGCGACACCAACGCCAACACCGCGACCAAACCACCCGGCTGCGGCCCCAGGCGCGGCGCATAACCGCCCTGGGCGGCGACGTGCAGCGTGCCGCTGATCTGCTCCGGCAGGATAAAGGTCTCGTTTTGCAGGTGTTCGCAACCGATGGCCTTCAATCCCAACAGCCAGGAACCCTGTGCCACGGCCAGGACAAACCCTTCACTGTCCAGGCGTACTGCTTCGACACCGTCGGGCAGGGTCATGGGCGAGCGGACGTAACCAATGTCAAACCGCCCATCCGCCACCGCGCCGGGCAATGCGGCCATGGCGCATTCGCGCACATTCACAGTGACATCGGGAAACGCCTGGCTGAACGCCTGCATCTGCCGTTGTAGCAAGCCGCCATATACCGCTGATGCCACATAACCCAGTTCGATATGCCCGATGTCCCCGCGCCCGGCCCGCTGGGCATGGCGCTGAGCGCATTCGAATTGGCGCACGGTGGCTTCGGCTTCCTGCACCAGGGCCGCGCCCGCTTCGGTCAGGCTGACTTCGCGCTGCTGGCGGATAAACAGGCGCGTGCCCAGGGCGGTTTCCATGTCCTGGATCTGCCGGCTCAAGGTCGGCGGCGCGATGCCCAGTTGCTCGGCGGCGCGGGTGAAGTTGCGTTGCCGGGCGACGGCCAGGAAGTAGCGGAAGTGACGGATTTCCATCGCAGGATTAGCTCAAAGGTAATGAAGTTCATAGTGCCGCCTAACAAAGTCAGCATGGGGCGGCGATAAGCTGGGGCCATCCTAACAGCCAGAGTGCCTTTGCGATGCAGATTGACTTCACAACCACCGTTGCCCGTTGGGTAATCCACCTATGAAGCCCGTCAGCCCACGCTTGACGTTGCTCACCGCCTCCGGCGTCTGCTCGCTGATTGTGCTCGACACCAATATCGTCGCCGTCACCCTGCCGAGCATCGCCCGCGACCTGGGGGCCAATTTCGCCGATATCGAGTGGGTCGTCAGTGCCTATATGCTGGCCTTTGCCGCGCTGCTCTTGCCAGCCGGCAGCCTCGCCGACCGCTTCGGGCGCAAGAAAATCCTGGTGTGGGGCTTGAGTATTTTCATCCTTGCGTCCCTGGGTTGCGGTGCCGCGCCCAGCGCGTTGTGGCTGGATATCGCCCGCGCCGTCAAAGGCGTCGGTGCGGCGCTGTTGCTGACGTCGGCCTTGGCCTCCATCGGCCATACCTTCCACGATGAAGTGGAACGCGCCAAAGCCTGGGCGTTCTGGGGCGCGTGCATGGGCGTGGCAATGACAGCCGCGCCGACCCTCGGCGGCCTGATCACCGAGTACCTGGGCTGGCGCTGGATTTTCTACCTCAACCTGCCCGTGGGCCTGTCACTGATGGCGCTGGTGCTGCGCGCCATCCCGGAATCTCGCGACACCCAATCCGCCCGCCTTGATCCCTGGGGCAGCCTGGCGTTCAGTGCCAGCCTGTTGTGCCTGATCTGGGGGCTGATCGAGGCCAACCGCATCGGCTGGGACAGCCCGCTGACCTATGCGCGCCTGCTGGCTGGCGCTTTGCTGCTGGGGGTGTTTGTGCTGGTCGAACGCGTGCAGCAACGGCCCATGGTGGACCTGCAACTGTTTCGCCAGCCGCGCTTTATCGGCGCCTTGCTCGGGATGTTCGCCTACGCCGGGTGCGCGCAAGTGATGATGACGTTGCTGCCCTTCTACTTGCAAAACGGCCTGGGGTTCTCCGCCATCGCGTCGGGCCTGGGCATGTTGCCGTTCGCCCTGACCATGCTGGTTTGCCCTCGCATCGGCGCGCGCCTGGCGGGGCGTTTTACCCCGGCGACGATGATGGCGGCCGGTTTGACCCTGGTGGGCTGCGGCAACCTGCTCAGCGCCTGGGCGGTGAATGTCGGCGGGTATGTGCCCTTCGCGCTGGCCATTGCGGTCACCGGGGCCGGCGCGGGCTTGCTCAATGGCGATACGCAGAAAAACATCATGGCCTGCGTGCCGCGCGACCGCGTCGGGATGGCCTCGGGGATGAGTACCACCATGCGTTTCAGCGCGATCATGCTGGCCATTGGCGTGTATGGGGCGTTGTTGAGCAGCCACAGCGAGCAATTGTTGGGAGCGAGTATCGGTGCGCAGTGGCAGGGCCAAGTGGCCGGGATCGCGTCGCGGGTGGTGGCCGGTGATATGCCAGCGGCGATGGGGTTGTTGCCGGCGTCGGCGCGGGCCAGTGTGCAACCGCTGGCACAGCAGGCGTTTGTCGGGGGGTTCGGCGGGGTGTTGTGGGTGGCAGGGTTGTTGGGGTTGTTGGGGGCGTTGGTGGTGGGGCTGTTAATGCGGCACCCGATCAAACCTTCGCCCTGAAACCCATGTGGGAGCGGGCTTGCCCGCGATAGCGGTGGTTCAGTCACACATGTATCGACTGACACGCCGTATTCGCGGGCAAGCCCGCTCCCACAAGGGGGTCACCTCTATCAGAGGGACCGGGTTACCAGAAGCGCTGCTGGGTCAGCCGGCTCCACCAGGTCAGCAACACGCGGTCCACCGAACCGCTGGCCGCCAGGCCCACACGCTCCTGCAAGCTCTTGCGCTCGGCATAGTGCAGGTGGAACACCTCGGCGGTCTTGGCCTTGGTCGCCAGGTATTCGTCGCTGGTTTGCAGCTCGTCCACCAGTTGCTTGTCGAGTGCTGCAACACCCAGCCACACTTCTCCGGTCGCCACTTCATCAATCGCCAACTGCGGGCGATAACGCGAGACAAAGTTCTTGAACAGTTGATGGGTGATATCCAGGTCTTCCTGGAACTTCTCCCGGCCCTTCTCGGTGTTTTCGCCAAACACCGTGAGGGTGCGTTTGTATTCACCGGCGGTCAGCACTTCAAAGTCGATGTCGTGCTTTTTCAGCAGGCGGTTGACGTTGGGCAACTGCGCAACCACGCCAATCGAACCGAGGATGGCGAACGGGGCGCTGATGATCTTCTCGCCGATGCACGCCATCATGTAGCCGCCGCTGGCCGCGACCTTGTCGATGCACACGGTCAACGGCACGCCCGCCTGGCGGATACGCGCCAGTTGCGACGAGGCCAGGCCGTAGCTATGGACCATGCCGCCGCCGCTTTCCAGGCGCAGCACCACTTCATCCTTTGGCGTGGCGAGGCTGAGCAGCGCGGTGATTTCATGACGCAGGCTTTCGGTGGCCGAGGCCTTGATGTCACCGTCGAAATCCAGCACGAATACCCGTGGCTTGGCCTCGGGTTTTTTCTTGCTGTTTTTCTTTTCGGCTTTGCTTTCGGACTTGCGCAAGGCCTTGAGCTGGTCCTTGTCGAGCAGGGTGGATTCCAGGCGCTCGCGCAAACCCTTGTAGAAATCATTGAGTTTGCTGACCTGCAATTGGCCAGCGGATTTGCGACGACCTTTGCTGCGCAACGCGGCGAAGCTGATCAGTACCACCAGAATAGCGACCACCAGGGTGACGGTCTTCGCTAAGAAGCTCGCATATTCGGCCAGAAAATCCATGTTGCTCCTTACAAGTGCAGTGCGCCAGGCGCGGATCGCCCAAGCATACCGGCGGCACCGCGTTCGGGCCAGTGATCAAACCGCCAGCAATCGGGCCTCCAACGGGCTTTTAAAACAAGCGTATGTTTTTCCATTGACAGCTCGCAGGCATCCCCATAACCTCGCCAGACTTTCAACGTACCGGGAAAACGGACGTGGGCAGCATCTATCTGATTCGACATGGCCAAGCCTCCTTCGGTGCAGACGACTATGACGTCCTGTCGCCCGTCGGCGTGGAACAAGCGCAAGTGCTCGGGCGTCACCTGGCCGATCTGGGCGTAACGTTCGACCGCTGCATCGCCGGCGACCTACGCCGCCAGCAGCACACCGCCAGCGCCGCGTTCGAGCAGTACAGCGCCCGCGGCTTGCCGGTACCGGCAGTCGAGGTGGACAGCGCCTTCAACGAGTTCGACGCCGATGCGATCATCCGCGCCCTGCTCCCCGATCTGCTCACCACCGAACCCGAAGCCCTGGAAATCCTGCGCAATGCCGCACAGAACCGCAGCGAGTTCCAGCGCATCTTCGCCCTGATCATCGAGCGCTGGCTGGCCGGCACCTATGATCCACCGGGGCTGGAGAGCTGGCTGGGGTTTGTCGAACGGGTCCAGGGTGGCCTGCAACGCATTCTTGAAGCGGCGGACAACGCACAGAAAATCGCCGTGTTCACCTCCGGCGGCACCATCACTGCCCTGCTCCACCTGATTACCCGGATGCCCGCTGCCCAGGCGTTCGAACTGAACTGGCAAATTGTTAACACCTCGCTCAACCAGCTGAAGTTTCGCGGTCGCGAGGTGGCCCTGGCTTCCTTCAACAGCCACACCCACTTGCAACTGTTGAAGGCGCCGCAGCTCATCACCTTCCGATGAGCTGCGGCCAACCGTGACCCCAAGGTCACTGGACTCACCATAAAAGGATCGAAACCATGACTGACGTAGCCAAAGCTGTAGAAACGATGAAAGCCAAGTTCAACCCAAGCGCTGCTGCCGGCCTGGACCTGGTATTTGGTTTCCGTATCGACGACACCAAACACTTCTCGCTGATCGTCAAGGACAGCACCTGCGAACTGCAGGAAGGCGAAAACCCAGACGCCCAAGTGACCCTGGTCATGGACGCCGAAACCCTGGAAGGCATCGTTGACGGCTCCACCGACGGCATGCAAGCCTTCATGGGCGGCAAGCTGCGCGCCGAAGGCGACATGATGC
Source organism: Pseudomonas acericola (SeqCode) (assembly GCF_053456465.1). Classification (NCBI taxonomy): domain Bacteria; kingdom Pseudomonadati; phylum Pseudomonadota; class Gammaproteobacteria; order Pseudomonadales; family Pseudomonadaceae; genus Pseudomonas; species Pseudomonas acericola (SeqCode). The sequence continues at coordinate 791,886 of NZ_JBRFJB010000003.1, forward strand.
TGGCGATGAAGCTGAGCGAACTGTTCCCTGCCTGATTCACACCGAATCAATTGAATCCCGCCAATCTGGCGGGATTTTTTTTGCCCCGGGTTTTCAGTCGATAAAATCCGCTTGCCGGTTGGGCATGGCCTGGATGAACGCCGGGTGCGCCTGGCACCGCTCATACACCGCCAGCGTGCGCGTGAACCGTTGCAGCTCACAGCCCATGCGCAATGCATTGCCCACCTGCGGCACCAGGCAGCACTCTGCCAACCCAGGCGTGTCGCCAAAACAATAGGCGCCATGCCCGTGCCGAGCCAATACGGCTTCCAAGGCCTGGAAACCTTCTTCGACCCAATGGCGATACCAGGCTTGTTTCTGCGGGTCACTCAGGCGCAACGTGTTTTGTAGATAGCCCAACACACGCAGGTTGTTCAGGGGGTGGATATCGCAACAGATCAGGTTGGCAACTTCCAATACCCGCGCCCGTGCCAGGGGCTCAAGCGGCAGCATGCGCACCTGCGCAAAACGCTGGTCCAGGTAGTCGATGATCGCCAATGACTGGCCAATCGCTTGCCCCGCGTCCTCCACCAGCAAGGGCACGCTGCCTGAAGCGTTCAGCGCCAGATAGGCGGCGCCACGCTGCTGCCCTTGCCGAAGGTTCACGCCGCACGTTTCAAACGCCAACCCTTTCAGGGCCAAGGCAATGCGCACCCGCCAGGCCGCCGAACTATTGAAAAAACTATAAAGCTGCATCGCGCACACCTCCCAGGCTTGCGGCGCTGCGATAGCGACGGCCCATCAGCAGCACCGACGCGGCCGCCAACAGGGCTGGCAAGGTCAACCATAGAAACACCCCACTCAAGCTCAGTCCCACGTCCAGCAACATCCCTCCCGCCAGCGTGCCGGCAATAGAGCCGACTCGCCCCACCCCGTGGCACCAGGCGATGCCGGTGGCACGACTGGTTGTGGGGTAGAACCCTGCGGCAAGGGCATTCGCCCCCACTTGGCCACCACTGATACAAAACCCAATGGCCGTGATGCACACCACCAAAACCGCGAAGTCGTGGTACCACTGGCTGACCGCCAACATCACCAGCGCCCCACCCAGGTAGGCCACTGTCAGCACGCGCCAGGCGTCCAGGCGGTCCATGGCCGCACCCAGTGCGATTGCGCCGAGGGTGCCACCCACCTGGAACATCGCGCTGCCCAAGGCAGCCTGGGACAGGCTCAAGCCGGTGTCCTTGATCAGCGTAGGCAGCCAGTTGGTCATCATGTAAATAATCATGAACCCACTGAAAAACGAGCCCCATAACAGCCACGTCCCGATGCGCATGCGGCCACGCAGGATTTGCCCCACCGGCGAGCCTTTGGCCTGGTCAGTGCCAAGATGAAAGATCGCGCCCTCGGGCAAGGGCGCAATGCGCCGCAGAATCCGCGCGATGTGCTCGGCGATGTTGCGCCGGGCGATCAGGAAGCGCACCGACTCCGGCAACAGGATCAGCAGCAGCGGCAGACACACCAGCGGCAGCAGCCCACTGACCAGCAACACGCCGCGCCAGCCGATCATCGGCAGCCAATGGGCGACCAGTACACCGCCCAAGGCAGACCCCAGCGTAAACCCGCAAAACATCAGGGTGACCATCAGCGAGCGGTGCCGCGCCGGGCAGTATTCGCTGGTCAGCGTGACCGCATTGGGCAGCGCGCCACCCAACCCCAAGCCGATCAGGAACCGCAATACAGTCAAGGTCTGCACATCGTTGGCGGTGGCCGACACCACACTCAAGCCGGCAAAGATCAGTACCGACAACAGCAACACCCGCTTGCGCCCGAAACGGTCCGCCAGCGGCCCGGCGGCAAACGCGCCGATCATCAACCCCAACAACACCGCCCCCAGCAAGGGATTGAGCTGGCCGGCGGTCAACCCCCACTCTGCACGCAGCACCGGCGCGATAAAACCGCCAACTGCGGTGTCCAGGCCATCCAGCGCAGCCACCAGAAAACACAGCACGAGGATGCGCACCTGGAAGCGCGACACTGCATGCCGATCGATAAAAGCCTGGACGTCCACCCGTATGACTGACATCGACAAACTCCTTGGACAGCGGCGCTGTCGCTCAAATCACTCGAACTTGCAATTCGCCCACACCCTCGACACCGGCCTGTATCAGATCGCCTTTCACCACAGGGCCGACGCCTTCCGGCGTGCCGGTCATGATCAGGTCGCCAGGACGCAGCTCGAAAAAGCGCGACAGGTCACTGATGATTGCCGGCACCGACCAGAGCAACTGATCCAGCGCGCTGTGCTGGCGGACGTCGCCATTGACCTGTAGCCACAACGCCCCCAACGGCCAGTCAACCGTAGCCGGCAACAAAGGCGCTATCGGTGCAGAGGCATCAAAGGACTTGCCGATTTCCCAGGGGCGACCGGCTTGGCGCATGCCCAGTTGCAAGTCGCGGCGGGTCATGTCCAGCCCCACGGCATAGCCCCATACATATTCAGCCGCCTGAGCGGGCGGTATATCCCGCCCGACCTTGCCGATCGCCACCACCAGTTCCACCTCGTGCTGGTAGTCGACGGTTTGCGCGGGGTATTGAAGTTGCAGGGTGACGCCTGGCGCTACAGGCACCACCGCATCGGCTGGTTTGCAAAAGAAAAACGGCGCTTCGCGGTCAGGGTCAAAGCCCATTTCCCGGGCGTGGGCGGCATAGTTACGGCCCACGCAGAACACGCGGCGCACGGCGAAACGCTGGTCGCTGCCCTGCACAAACAAGGCGGTCGGCGGTGGCGGTGCAAAGACGTAGTTCATCAGGATTTCCCCCTCAAAAGGTTTCACGCAATTCACGCAACAAGCCCAGCGCTTGCTGCACCGGCCGATCAGAGAAGCTGAAAAGCACACACTCCCGTTCCGCAAAAAAACTCACCTGGGCCCAACTGGGCACCACAAAAATGTCCTTGGGTTCAAACGCCAGGTGCTGCCCGGCAATGCAGACGCTGCCGCAGCCCTCGACCACCGAAAACACGCACGCGTCCGTGCAACGGTAAGGCTGGCCGCGAAACCCCCGGGGCAGCAGTTGCATAAAGCTGGCGATGGTCGGCATCGCCCAGCTCCCGGTCAGCGGGTTGACATAACGCAGCTTGATGCCGTCCCACGGGTCCAGCGGGTCCTGATGCAGCAATCGGGCGAGCGTCTCGCGCGTACGGGCGTAGGGGTAGTTGATAACGGGAGACGCCAGCGAGCGGGATTCGTGGCGCATCGGCAACAGGTTCTGGCCATACCGCAGCAGGCTGTTGCCCTCCTCGCGCGTCAGGGCCGAGACCGCCTGCTCACTGTTCTCGGCGAACCCGGCGTCGAAGAAGCGCACCATGGGAATGTCCAATCCATCGAGCCAGACCACCGGCTCGCCACCCAGCTCGATAGGCGGGTTGCCGTGGTCGTGCCAGGCCCAGGACGGCGTGATGATCAGGTCCCCGGCAGACATGCGGGTGCGTTCGCCCTCCACCGAGGTATAGGCACCCTGCCCCTCCACCACAAAACGTAACGCCGATTGGCTATGGCGGTGGCTGGCGGCAACCTCTCCCGGCAAGATCAACTGCAACCCTGCGTACAGCGTGGTGGTGATAGAGGCTTGCCCGCGCAGGGCCGGGTTTTCCAGCACCAGGACGCGCCGCACCGCTTCCTCCGCGCTGATCAAGTGGCCGGCTTCTGTCAGACAAGGTCGCAGTTCACGATAACGCCAGAGTGCCGCCTGGCAAGCGGCCGCCGGTTCAGGGGGCACCAGGCTGTGCAGGCGCTCCCATAGCGGGACCAGCAGGTGCCGGTCGATACGTTGGTAGAACGCGGCGCGTACATCATCCGTCAGGCTATTCATCGGTATTCACCCGCAAGGCTGGACTCAATGCCTGCGAGTATCCAACGCCGTCCCATGGGTGAATAATGCCGATTCATGATGTGTCCATACCCAATCACATATGGCCCTCTCCCATGAACTGGACTCGACGCCTGCGCCTGCAACACCTGCACCTTCTGGTCAGCCTCGCCGAAACCGGCAGTATCAGCGAGGCCGCCAGAGTGTCGTTTACCACCCAGCCCGCTCTATCCAAGTGGCTCAAGGAATTGGAAGAGAGCATTGGCGCGCCGCTGTTCGAACGCCACGCGCGAGGGTTGCACCTCACCGCCCATGGCAACCTGTTGCTGGCCCACGCCCGCCGGGTACTCAGCGAAATGCAACGCGCGCACCACGCCCTCGGCACCCTGCAGGATGGCAACAGTTTTCGCGTAGCCATCGGCACGTCGCCGGCCTCGGCGCCCAACCTGGTACCGGCGGCAATCATGGCGTTCCTGCGCCAGCACCCCAGCGCCCAAGTGGCGCTGGAAGAAAACCCCATGGATAAGCTGCTCGAACGCCTGGAACTGGGCCAACTGGACCTGGTGGTCGGGCGCCTCGACAACTTCGCCCCGCGCCAGTCGCTGCGCAGTGAACGGCTGTACCACGAGCAGATGCGCATCGTCTGTCGCGCTGGCCACCCACTGACCCGACGCCCCCGCCTGACCTGGGAGGAGCTTTACACGTTCGACTGGATCGTCTGGCCCAGCGGCACCCCGGTGCGCAGCAAGCTCGACAGCGCGCTGACCGACGCCGGGCGCCCGCCCCTGCCGTGTCGCATCGAATCATCGTCCCTGGTGGGCAACTTGTGGTTGCTGCAGTACAGCGACCTGCTGTCCGTGACCTCGGCGCGGGTGGCCGAACACTTTGCCCATCGGGGTTTGCTGGTGTCCCTGGACTTCCCGCTGGGCGTCAGCGGCTCGGTTGGCCTGTGCTGGCGCGACGAGCCCTTCGTCGACGCCGGTTTGCCGCAGATGATGGAATGCCTGCGCACCGCGGCCGCCGCCGAGCCGGGCCGCCTTGACTCGTACCTCAACCCACAGGCGCCGTGATAGGCGTCACTTGGGCTGTAGCAACAACGCCACCAACGCACTCCACCCGGTCTGATGCGACGCCCCCAGCCCGCGTCCGGTCTCGCCGTGGAAATACTCATGAAACAACACCAGGTCGCGGCTCGCCGGGTCTGCTTCCAATTGCGCATAGCCGGCCATCGATGGCCGCTGCCCCTGCTCATCCCTTAGAAACAACCCGGTCAGACGCTGGCTGAGGCTGTCAGCCACTTCCTCCAACGACGCCAGATAACCGCTGCCCGTTGGGTACTCCACCGAGAAGTTGTCGGCGTAGTAGCGGTGAAATTCCCGCAGCGATTCGATCAACATGTAGTTCACCGGCATCCACAACGGCCCGCGCCAATTGGAGTTGCCGCCATACAAGCGCGAGTCGGATTCGCCGGGCTGGTAGCGCGCACATAACGTGTTGCCGTTCATCTTCAACGCCAGCGGCTGCTCGGCAAACGCCTTGGATAAGGAGCGCACGCCAAACGCCGACAAGAACTCCGCCTCATCGAGCATACGCCGCAGCAGATCCTTGGTGCGTTCACCGCGCAGCAACGCCAGCAACAGGCGATTGCCCTGGCCCGGTTCGTTCCAGCGCGACACCAACTCGGCCAAGTCGGGCCGGTGCTGCATAAAGCCCAGCAAACGCTCGCGCAAACCTTCCAGGCCTTCATGCTCGTGCTGTTCCAGCACCAGCACGGCAAACAGCGGCATCAGCCCGACCATGGAACGCAGGCGCACCGGTTCGTTCTGGCCGTCGGGGCGGTGCAAAACGTCATAGAAAAACTGGTCCTGTTCATCCCACAAGCCTTCGGCGCTGTCATCCACGCGGTTGATGGCCCCGGCGATATACAAGAAGTGCTCGAAAAACTTCACGCCAATGTCCACGTACACCGCATTGCGCTTGGCCAACTCCAGGGCGATGCGCATCAAGTCCAGCGCATACGCGGCGACCCATGCGGTGCCGTCGGCCTGATCCAGCTGATAACCCGGCGGCAACGCGGCCGAGCGGTCGAACAAGGCAATATTGTCCAAGCCAAGGAAGCCGCCCTGGAACAGGTTGCGCCCCTCGGCATCCTTGCGGTTGACCCACCAGGAAAAATTCAGCAGCAGTTTGTGGAAGATGCGCTCCAGGAAGTCCATGTCGCCTACGCCAGTCAGGGCTTTATCCTGCTGATACACGCGCCAACTGGCCCAGGCATGCACGGGCGGGTTGGCGTCGTCGAAGCGCCATTCATACGCCGGCAACTGGCCGTTGGGGTGCATGAAACGATCCTTCACCAGCAGCAACAGCTGTTGCTTGGCATACGCCGGATCGATCAGCGCCATGGCCACGGCCTGGAAGCCCTGGTCCCAGGAGGCATACCACGGGTATTCCCAGGTATCGGGCATGGAGAGGATGTCGAAGTTGGATAGGTGCCGCCAATGGGTATTGCGGATATGCAAGCGCTCGGCCGGTGGCGCGGGCTGGGCCGGGTCGCCATCGAGCCATTGGTTCACATCGAAATAGTAGAGCTGCTTGGACCACAGCAAACCGGCCAGCGCCTGACGCTGTACGTTGCGCGAGTCCTCAGACGCAATGCCCTGTTGCAAGGCCGCGTAAAAATCATCGGCTTCCTGGCGGCGCTGTTCAAACAGCTTGCGCGCATTGACCCGAGGCGCGCCGACCGGCGCAAAACGCAGGTAGATCATTTTGCGTTCCAGGCCCGCCAGATCGAGGACGAACCGCGCAGCGACTTTGGTGCCGCAGTCACGGCGAACCGCCGACTGAACACCGCTCACCACGTAATCGTTGATCCCGTCCTTGAACGGCCCCGGCGCCGGTTGCCCATCCAGCCGGGGATAGTTGCTTTCGTTTTCACAGAACAGCCACTCGACGCCCTCCTCTCCCCACGCGCTGAGATGGCGGTCGGGCAACTCATGATGGCGTGCCAGCACCTGGTCGCCGTCCAGCGTCAACTGTGGTTTGGGCGCATCGACGGTCCAGCTCCAATCGTTGCGCGCCCACAACTGCGGCAACACCTGCAACCGCGTCGGCTGGTCAGAACGGTTATGCACGGTGATGCGCATGAAAATATCATCGGGGTGATGCTTGGCGTATTCGACACTGACATCGCAGTAGCGGTTGTCTTCGAATACGCCGGTATCGAGGATTTCGTACTCGGCGTCAGCCAGCCCTCGGCGGGCGTTCTCGGCGATCAGGTCTGCGTACGGAAAGGCAGCATGGGGGTATTTATAGAGCATGCGCATGTAGGCATGGCTCGGTACACCATCGACGAAAAAGTACAGTTCCTTGACGTCTTCACCGTGGTTGCCCTCGGCGTTGTTCAGGCCGAACAGGCGTTCCTTGATGATCCCATCGCGCTCGTTCCACAGGGCCAGGCCCAGGCACCAGCGTTGCGCCTTGTCACTGAACCCCGCGAGGCCGTCCTCGCCCCAGCGGTAGGCGCGGCTGCGGGCATGTTCATGGGGGAAGTAGGTCCAGGCATCGCCATCGGCGCTGTAATCCTCGCGCACCGTGCCCCATTGGCGTTCGCTTAGGAACGGGCCCCACTCACGCCAACGCTCGGCATCTCCGGTTGCCAGGCGTTGGCCTTCGATCGTGTCAGAAATCCGCATTACGGGCGTGGCCGTCATTGAGTCCTCCTGCGCCTATAAGGTGAGGTGCAGTGTAGGACCCATCCACGCCCGTGTGCACATGAAGGTTTAGAAGATGGCGTAGGTGTAGTTGAAGATCAGGCGGGTTTGATCCTGATCGGCAGTGCCAGTGTTCTTGCCGTGATAGGTACCGGTACGGAAGGTGGTACCGAAGCCTTTCAGAGGACCGGCCTGCACCACGTAGTCCAGGCGGAAGTCGGCTTCGTTTTCTTTCTGGTCAGGACCACCGGCCACCTTCGCCTTGATATCCCGGCCATCCAGGTACGCCACGGACGCCTTCAGGCCCGGTACGTAGGCCTTGAAGTCATAGGAGTACTGACCAAAGTTGACCTGCTCGCCCGCCCGGGAGAACTGGCCGACCACGGCGTCGGTGAACAGGTAGAAGTCGCTGCCGCCGGCGCCTTGCGCATGCGGGTCGGCCAGGCTGCCCTGGTTCACCCACACAAAGCCGCCGTCGTCACCCACGCCGATATGGCCAAGCATCAAGCTGCTGCCGCCCAGTTGGTAGGTGAAGGCCGCACTGTAGGTTTTGTTGTCGACTTCGTTGGCGTGCCTGGCATAACCACCGTTGTTGTTGAACTGGTAGCCACTCTGACCGTTCTTGCCGTCGCTGCTGCTGTCGAAGTAACGCAGGTCGGTCTTGAACGATTGGTCATTGCCCAGCGGCAGTACGTGGACCAGGCCGAAGTAGTTCTGTTTGTAGAAGTCTTGCAGTTGGGCGTAGTAGTACTGCAACGTCAGGTTTTTCGCGATGACGTTGTCGGAAGAACCAAACGGTTTGTAGTCCACGCCACCAAACTTGAAGCTGTCGCTGTCGCGCTGGCCACCGGCCACGCTCAAGCCTGTGGAGTTGCTGGAGGCACGGCCTTCAGCGCGGTTCAGTTCACCGCCGGTGAAGGTAACGTTGGGAATATCGTTCGACGTCAGGATGCCGCCATCAAAGGTTTGCGGTGCCACGCGGCTGTCGTTGGACACCAGGATCGGCAACACCGGCGCCAAGCCACCACCGACGTGCAACTCGGTCTGGGAAATGCGGAACTTCACGTTACCCGCTGCACGACCAAAGGAGTCGGCCGGTTCAGTGCCGTTGTTCTTGGTCGGGAAGAAGCTGTTGCCGTTGCCCGACAGGCCCGCGCCTGCGGTGTGGCCATCGCCACCGTCCAGGCGCAGGGCGCCAAACGCCATCACGTCAAAACCGACGCCAACGGTGCCTTGGGTGAAACCGGACTTGTAGTCAAACCGCAGCGCGGTGGCGGTTTCGCGCAGGTCGTTGTTGGTGCCCGAGCGGTTGTCAGCGCTGTAGTACATGGTCCGCGAGCTCACGGAGGCATGGCTGTCTTCAAGGAAACCGCTGTGACCGGTGCCCGTGCCCAGAGAGCCGAGCCCAAAATCATCAGCTAACGCGTGTTGTGCAAGAACGGCGGCGGTGATCGACAACGCCAGTGTAGAAATTTTCATTAACGACGGCCCCTAAACATTTTTTTATGTGTGTGATGTGCAAAACGGCGTTTTCATCCTTGCGAACGTGACGATTCTTTCATGCCGGGTGGGGGCGACTGCGTGAAGAATTAGTTAGGAAAAACAGCGGAAAATGAAATTTTCATCTGGCCGGTTTTTGTCATATTCACGTCATCTCATTCATCCAAGGAATGAAGTCCAGAGGATTCTTCGTTTGCAAGTGCAGCGGGCGCTCAACAAAATCCAGAAAAAGGCCACTTTCATCGCCACCGTCATCAGGAATTTTTCTATGCCTACCACCGCACATGTCAGCCCCGACGAGATCCGCAAGGGCTTTTCCAAGGCGATGTCCGACATGTACCGAGATGAAGTTCCACTCTATGGCGCGCTGATGGCGCTGGTGGCCGAGACCAATACCCGCGTGCTCGACGCCCAGCCAGCGCTGGCGCAACAGCTGCAACGCACCGGCGAAATCCAGCGCTTGGACATGGAACGCCACGGCGCCATCCGCCTGGGCACCGCCTTTGAGCTGGCCACCATCGGCCGTCTGTTTGCGGTGATGGGCATGCAACCGGTGGGCTACTACGACCTGACTCCGGCCGGCGTGCCGGTACATTCCACTGCGTTTCGTGCGGTGCATGAACAGGCGTTGCAAACCAGCCCGTTCCGCGTGTTCACCTCGCTGCTGCGCCTGGAACTGATCGAAAACCCCGAACTGCGCGCCTTTGCTGAAACCGCCCTGGCCAAACGCAACATTTTCACCGACCGCGCCCTGGCGCTGATCGAACAAGCGGAAATAGATGACGGCCTCAATGCCGCAGATGCCGAGGAATTTATCCGCGAGGCACTGGAAACCTTCCGCTGGCACCACACCGCCACCGTCACCCGCGCCCACTACCAGCAACTCAGCGACCAGCACCGCCTGATCGCCGACGTGGTGGCCTTCAAGGGCCCGCACATCAACCACCTGACGCCGCGCACCCTGGACATCGATCAGGTCCAGGCCGCCATGCCCGGCAAAGGCATCACGCCCAAGGCCGTGATCGAAGGCCCGCCGCGCCGCCAGTGCCCGATCCTGCTACGCCAGACCAGCTTCAAGGCCCTCGACGAAGCCATCGCCTTCACCGACGCCCAAGGCAGCCACAGCGCCCGCTTTGGCGAGATCGAACAGCGCGGCGTGGCACTGACACCCAAAGGCCGCGCCCTGTATGACCAATTATTGAATGCCGCACGCGATGAACTGGGCGCGTTCCCCACTGAAGGCAACGCCGCGCGTTACATGCAATTGATGGAACAGCACTTCCAGGCCTTCCCCGATAACCATGCGCAGATGCGCGAACAGGGCCTGGCGTACTTCCGCTACTTCGCCACCGAACAAGGCCTGGCGGCACGCGGCCAAGCCAATCAACCGCGCACACTGGAGGCACTGATCGCAGCAGGTCATGTGGCGGTGGAGCCGTTGGTGTACGAAGATTTCCTGCCGGTGAGTGCGGCGGGGATTTTTCAGTCAAACCTGGGGGACACGGCGCAGAGTCACTACGCGGCCAACTCGAACAGGGCTGAATTTGAGAACGCGCTGGGGCGGCGGACGATTGATGAGTTGACGCTGTATGAGGAGACGCAGCAACGGTCGATAGAGGCCTGCACTCAAGCGCTGCACGCCTGAATCAAGATACCCACCCGGCTCACCGGCGTAATCCTTACACCGTAAAAGCCCCCAAGAGCCGGGTGGGCGGTGGGCATCATAGGGACTGCGCCGGGCACTGTCCCTCAGACAATTCTGAATAAATATGACCTATCTCTGTAGGAACATCGGTTAACCCAACTGCTCCACAATCTTGTCCTTGACCAACAACCGCTTCTTCTTCAGCTTCTCCACATCTTCATCGCTGGCACTTGCCGCTTCCGCCTTCAGCACCTCTTTGTCGGCATCGTCGTATTGAGTGAGCAGCGAGTCCAGACGCTTGTCGCTCGCCCTGCGTTCGTGAATGACGTCCTTGCTCAACCCCAAGTCCTGATACAGGTCGTGTTTCACTGGCATGGCGTACCTCCGCAAGTTGATCAATGGCTTACGCCCTTGAAGCTAGACCATTGCGCGGGGTCTTGTCATGTTTGAGGTCACGCCACTGCTCTAAATGTGGACACAGGCCCCTGTGGGAGCGGGCTTGCCCGCGATTACGGTATTTCATTCAAAATACCGGTGACTGACACTCCGCCATCGCGGGCAAGCCCGCTCCCACAGGGGCTCGTTCCCACAGGTTGATTTGTGCTGTCTGTCAGGGCAGTTCTCGGGCGAGGAAGGGCGCAGTGCGGCTGGTTTTGTTTTTGGCCACAGTGTGTGGCGTGCCCTGTGCGACCACCTTCCCACCCAAGTCCCCCGCCCCTGGCCCGATGTCGATCACCCAGTCACTCTGGGCCACCACGCGCATCTCATGTTCCACCACGACCACGGTGTGCCCGGCGTCCACCAGGTGGTTGAGCTGGCTGAGCAAGCGGTCCACATCCCGGGGATGCAGGCCGGTGGTCGGCTCATCGAGGACGTACAACGTGGCGCCCCGCGCATTGCGTTGCAGCTCCGTCGCCAGCTTGATGCGCTGCGCCTCGCCGCCCGATAGCTCGGTGGCCGGCTGGCCGAGGCGCAGGTAGCCGAGGCCTATGTCGCGTAGCACCTGCAACGAGCGCAGCACGCTGGGTTGTTCGGCAAATACTTCGACGGCTTGCTCCACCGTCAGCCCCAGCACCTGGGCGATGCTCAAACCCTGCCATTGAATCGCCAATGTCTCGGGGTTGTAGCGCGCGCCATGGCAGGTCGGGCACGGTGCGTACACGCTGGGCATGAACAGCAACTCCACGCTGACAAAACCTTCACCCTCGCAGTTCGGGCAGCGGCCCTTGGCGACGTTGAAGGAGAATTGCCCGGCATCGTAACCGCGCTTTTTCGCGGCCGGCGTCGCGGCAAACAGTTTGCGCACGTGGTCGAACAGCCCGGTATAGGTCGCAAGGTTGGAGCGCGGCGTGCGGCCGATGGGTTTCTGGTCCACCTGCACCAGCCGCCGGATCTGCTCCAGGCCGGCGCTGATACGCCCGCCGCTGGTTTGCGGGGCGTCGTCTTCCAGGCTCGGCTCTTCATCGCTTTCGACCACACGGCCCAGGCCGCTGCCCACCAGTTCCAGCAGCGCCTGGCTGACCAGGCTGGACTTGCCCGAGCCAGAAATCCCGGTGACCGCCGTAAAGCAGCCCAAGGGGAAGTCCACGTGCAAGTCCTTGAGATTGTTACGCGTCACGCCTTCGAGCTTCAGCCAACCGCGAGGCTCGCGACACGTCCGAGGCAAGCTGCTTTTTTCGGCAAACAAGTACTCACGGGTCTGTGACGCGTCAATCTGCGCCAGTCCCGCCGGGGGCCCGCTGTACAAGACTTGCCCGCCCTGCTCACCCGCTGCTGGCCCCACGTCGATCAGCCAATCGGCGCGGCGCATGGTTTCCAGGTCATGTTCCACCACAAACAACGAATTGCCCGCCGCCTTCAACCGCTCCAGCGCGGTGAACAACGCTTCGCCATCGGCCGGATGCAGCCCTGCCGACGGTTCATCCAGTACATAAATCACGCCAAACAACTGCGAACCCAGTTGCGTCGCCAGGCGCAAGCGCTGCAATTCGCCGGACGACAACGTCGGCGTGCTGCGCTCCAGGGACAAATAGCCCAGGCCCAGCTCGGTCAAAGTGCTGACCCGCTCCAGCAGATCCTGGGCGATGCGTTGCGCGGCCAGGCGCTTTTCCACCGACAGTTGCATCGTGTCCTGCCCCACCGCCACCGGCCGCAACAGTTCGGCCAACTGCGTCAACGACAACTGCGACAACTCGCCAATGTCCACCCCGGCAAACTTCACCGATAGCGCCGCCTTGTTCAGGCGTTTGCCCTCGCACAGCGGGCAAGCGCTGCCCTGCATGAACTGCGAGACGCGCTTTTTCATCAGCGCGCTTTGGCTATGGGTGAAGGTGTGCAGGACGTAGCGCCGCGCACCGCTGAAGGTGCCTTGGTAGCTCGGTTCCAGCTTGCGCTTGAGCGCATCACGGGTTTGCTGCGGGGTAAAGCCGGCGTACACCGGCACGGTGGGGGTTTCTTCGGTGAACAGGATCCAGTCGCGCTGCTTTTTCGGCAGGTCGCGCCACGGGATATCCACGTCGTAGCCCAAGGTCACGAGGATGTCCCGCTGGTTCTGGCCCTGCCACGCCAACGGCCAGGAGGCGACGGCGCGCTGGCGGATGGTCAGCGAAGGGTCCGGCACCATCAGCGCTTCGGTCACCTCATACACCCGGCCCAGGCCGTGGCATTGCGGGCACGCGCCTTGGGGCAGGTTTGGAGAAAAGTCCTCGGCATACAGCATCGCCTGCCCCGGCGGATAACTGCCGGCGCGGGAATAGAGCATGCGGATCAGGCTCGACAAGGTGGTGACGCTGCCCACCGATGAGCGCGCACTCGGCGTGCCGCGCTGTTGTTGCAGGGCCACGGCGGGCGGCAGGCCTTCGATGCTGTCGACGTCCGGCACGCCAACCTGGTCGATCAGCCGTCGCGCATACGGCGCCACCGATTCGAAATAACGCCGCTGCGCCTCGGCATACACCGTGGAAAACGCCAGGGACGATTTGCCCGAACCCGACACCCCGGTGAACACCACCAGGGCATCCCGTGGAATATCCACATCGACGTTACGCAGGTTGTGCTCGCGGGCGCCGCGCACCCGCACGAAACCGTGGAATTGAGGGATGTTGCGCTGTGAAGTCATGGTCAACCTTATCGCGCGGTGAGCACGCTGCGGACCCGTTGCGTCAGGGCTTCGGGGCTGTAGGGTTTGCTCAGCAGGTGAATGTCGGGGCTCAGCAGATGGTTGCTGGAAAGAATGTCGCGGGTATGGCCCGAGGTGAACAGTACCCCCACCGGCGGGCTCTGTGCACGGGCCCAGTCGGCCAGGTCCGTGCTTTTGACGCGGCCAGGCATGACCACGTCGGTAAAAATCAGGTCCGGTAGCATCCCGCCTTGCAAGGCCTGCATGGCGCGGTCGCCGTCTTCGGCGGTGAGCACGGTGTAGCCCGATTGTTGCAGCAGCTCGACCACGGTCAGGCGCACGCCTTCGTTGTCTTCCACCACCAGGATGGTTTCCTGGCCGCCGGCGTGCAGCACCTGGTCAATGTGCACATCGAGGCTTTCCGGTTCCAGGCTGTGGGGGAAATACATCTGCACCACCGTGCCCTTGCCCTCCTCGCTCCACATCTCCACATGCCCGCCGCTTTGGCGCACAAAGCCAAACACCATGCTCAGGCCCAGGCCGGTGCCGTGGCCTTCGCGCTTGGTGGTAAAGAACGGCTCGAACGCACGCTTGAGCGTGACCGGGGACATGCCCACCCCGGTGTCAGTGACCGCCAGGCGCACATACTCGCCAGGCTTGATGCTTTTGCCCGCGCAATCGGCGGGGTTGAGGATGATGTTTTCGCCGGTGATACGGATCACGCCCTCGCCTTTCATCGCGTCGCGGGCATTGATCGCCAGGTTGAGCAGCGCATTTTCCAGCTGGTTGCGATCGACATTGATAAACCAGGCATCCTGGGGCATTTGCACGTCGATATGGATGGTTTCCCCCAGCGCCCGTTGCAGCAACTCGCCCAAGCCCGCATAGATGCGTTGCGGGTTGTACACAGCAGGCGACAACGGTTGGCGCCGGGCAAACGCGAGCAGTTGCGCCGACAACTTGGCCCCTCGCTCCACGGCCGCAATCGCCGCTGCCACACGGCGCTGCACCTGGGCGTTGTCCGGCTCATGGCGCGCCAGCAGGTGCAGGTTGCCGGCGATCACTTGCAGCAGGTTATTGAAGTCGTGGGCCACGCCACCGGTGAGGCCGCCGATGGCTTCGAGTTTCTGCGACTGGCGCAACTGTTCCTCGGCGGCGGAGCGTGCCTGCACTTCGGCGGCCACGCGCTGTTCCAGGTTGTGGGTGAGCTCCTGGCGCACGCGCTCGGAATGCACATGCTCGGTGGTCTCCACCACGATCGCCAACACCCCGGCCGGCTGCTGCGCATCGCCGGCCACCGGGCTGTAGTAGAGGTCCAGCCACACGGTTTCCGGCTGGCCGTTGCGCAGCAGCACCAAGTCCTTGTTGTTGAACGACAAGGTGCCACCCGCCAGGCAGGTGTCCACCACATGCCGGTTGAACTCGGCGACTTCCGGCCACCCCAGTTCCACCGGCGTGCCCAGCAGGTACGGGTGGCGGCCGCCGGCAAACCGCGAATAACTGTCGTTGTAGATCATGTAGCCCAGTCGCCCCCACAGCATCACCATGGGCACGGGGGACGCCAGCAGCATCTGCACGTTGCAGGCCAGGCTGGGGGACCAGCGGTCGATGGGCCCAAGGTCGGTGGTTGACCAATCGAACGCGCGGATCCGCTGGGCCATTTCACCGGCCCAGCCTTCACAGCCGTGAGGGTTGGATAAAAACTGCATCGGTTGGCTCTGTGCGCAAAGAAGACATCGTCAAGTTTTGGAGCGCGGCAAACGCAGATCGTTTCACCGCATCTACGTTAGGCGCTAAACCGCGCGGCCACCACCGGCCTCAGTGAAAATCCCGGCTGCGCACATTGATCCCATCCAGCAGCGGCGTGAGGTCGGTCAAGCGCCCGGCGATCAGGTGCCGCACCTCGCCCACCGCTTCCCAGCGCCCGTCCACTTTCAGCAGCCGCGAGCCCACCAGTGCCTGGCGTTGGCGCTCGGCGAGGTCGCGCCAGACCACCACATTGAGGTTGCCGAATTCGTCCTCCAGGGTGACAAAGGTCACGCCGCTCGCCGTGCCGGGGCGCTGACGACCGGTGACCAACCCCGCCACGCTGACATTGCGCCCATGTTCCACCGCCATCAGTTCCTCGGAGCTACGGCAGCGCCGCCTACGCAGTTCAGCGCGCAGCAACGCCAGCGGATGCGGGCCCAGGGTGGTGCCGACCGTCGCGTAATCCGCCTGCACGTCCTCGCCCACCGTCGGCGCCGGCAGTTCGACCGGCGTTTCGTCGGGACTTGGCAAACCAGCAAACAATCCAAGTTGCTTGTGCACCCCGGCCACCTCCCAACGCGCCGCATGCCGGTTGCCCGCCAAGGCACGCAAGGCGCCGGCATCCGCCAACAAGGCCTGGGTGCGGGCATCCAACCCGGCGCGCTCGTCGAGGTCGGCAATGTCACTGAACAGGCGACGTTGGCGCGCCGCCTCGATGCGCCGCCCATCCTCTTCGCGAAACCCCGCAATCATGCGCAAGCCCATGCGAATCGCCGGTTGCGCGCCGTCGATGGGTTCCAGGCTGCAATCCCAGTCGCTGGCCTGCACATCCACCGGGCGAATCTGCAAGTGATGGCGCCGCGCGTCTTGCAGGATCTGGTCCGGGCTGTAGAAGCCCATGGGCCAGCTGTTGATCAGCGCACAGGCGAAGGCTGCCGGCTCGTGGCACTTAAGCCAGCAACTGGCGTAGGTCAGCAAGGCGAAACTGGCCGCGTGGGACTCGGGAAAGCCATAACTGCCAAAGCCCTTAATCTGCTCGAAGATCTGCGCGGCAAAGGCTTCGCTGTAGCCGTTTTTCAGCATGCCCGTGCGCAGGCGCGCCTGATGCGGCTCCAGGCCGCCGTGACGCTTCCACGCCGCCATGGAACGGCGCAACTGGTCCGCCTCGCCGGGGCCGTAATCGGCGGCAACCATGGCGATCTGCATGACTTGCTCCTGGAACAGCGGAATGCCCAGGGTGCGTTCCAGCACCGCTTTCAACTCCGGCGAGGGATAGGTGGTCTCTTCCTCTTTATTCCGCCGCCGCAGGTACGGATGCACCATACCGCCCTGGATCGGCCCCGGACGCACAATCGCCACTTCGATCACCAGGTCGTAGAACGTCTGCGGCTTCAGGCGCGGCAACATCGACATCTGCGCCCGCGACTCGATCTGGAACACGCCGATGGTGTCGGCCTTGCTGATCATCGCGTAGGTGGCCGGGCATTCCTTGGGAATGCTCGCCAACGCCAGGTCCAGATGACGATGGCGGCGCAGCAGGTCGAAGCAGCGGCGGATCGCACTGAGCATGCCGAGGGCGAGAATATCTACCTTGAGCAGGCCGACGGCGTCGAGGTCGTCCTTGTCCCATTGGATGATGGTGCGCTCGGCCATGGCCGCGTTTTCCACCGGCACCAGGGTGTCCAGCGGGTATTCGGAAATCACGAAGCCGCCGGGGTGCTGGGACAGGTGCCGAGGGAAACCGATCAATTGCTGGGTCAGCGTCAGCACGCGGCGCAGGATCGGGCTGTCAGGGTCGAAGCCGCCTTCGCGCAGGCGTTCCAGGGGCGGCGCTTCGTCGCTCCAGCGCCCGCAGCACTCGGCCAGCGCGTTGACCTGGTCCGGGGGCAAGCCCAAGGCCTTGGCCACGTCGCGCACGGCGCCAGCGCCGTGGTAACTGCTGACCACCGCCGTCAACGCCGCGCGCGTGCGGCCGTAGCGCTGGAACACGTATTGCAGCACTTCTTCGCGGCGCTCATGTTCGAAGTCCACGTCGATGTCCGGCGGCTCGTTGCGCTCGCGCGACAGGAAGCGCTCGAACAACATGCTCGTCAGGCTCGGGTTGATCTCGGTGATGCCCAGGGCAAAACACACCGCCGAGTTGGCCGCCGAGCCCCGGCCCTGGCACAGGATCGAACGGCTGCGGGCGAAGCGCACGATGTCGTGCACGGTGAGGAAGTAGCTTTCGTAGCCCAGCTCGCTGATCAGCTCCAGCTCGTTGTTGATCTGCTGCAAGGTCTTCCCATCGACGCCCTGGGGCCAGCGGTGGGCGATGCCCTCTTCGGTCACGGCGCGCAGCCAGGATTTGGCGTCATGGCCGGCGGGCACCAGCTCGCGCGGGTAGTGGTAGCGCAACTGGCTGAGGTCGAAGGTGCAACGGCGGGCGATGGTTTCAGTTTCGGCGAGCAAGGCTTGCGGGTACAACGCGGCCAGGGCGTCGAGGCTGCGCAGGTGCCGCTCGCCGTTGGGATGCAGGCGCGTGCCGGCTTCGGCCACCGGCACGTGATGGCGGATGGCGGTCATGGTGTCTTGCAGGGCGCGGCGGCCACGGGCATGCATGTGCACATCGCCGCAAGCCACGGCCGGGAGTTGCAGGCTGGCGGCCAGTTGCAGGCGTTGTTGCAAGTGGCGCGCATCGTCCTGGCCACAATGCAGCTGCACCGCCAGCCACAGGCGGTCGGCGAAGGTGTGGCGCAACCATTGGATATCGGCCTGGGTATCGTTGTCTGCGGCGATCCACAGCGCCAACAGGCCGGGCAACGGTTGGGCGAAGTCTTCTCGCAGCAGGCGATAACTGCCCTTTTCGGCACGACGCCGGGCCAGGGTGATCAAGCGGCACAGCTGCTGGTAGCCGCTGAGATTCTCCACCAGCAGCACCACTTTCGGGCCGTTCTCGATGCGCATCTCGCTGCCGATAATCAGCGGCAACTCCACCGCTTTCGCCGCCTGCCACGCCCGCACAATCCCCGCCAGGGTGCATTCATCGGTGATCGCCAGGGCGCTGTAGCCCTGATGCTTGGCGCGCTCGAACAGTTCCAGCGCCGTGGATGCACCGCGCTGGAAGCTGAAATTCGACAGGCAATGCAGCTCGGCGTAACTCATGCAAACCAGCCTTGCAGCCACAGCCCATCGTTGTGGCCCACGGTGCGATAGGCCCAGCCTTGCTGGCCGGCGCGGGTCTGGACCAGGTAGTAGTCGCGGCGGATATCGGCGCCGTCCCACCAACCGGATTCGATGCGCTCCGGACCCATGAGGATCTGGAGGCCCTGCTCGGCGAGCAAGGTCGGTTCGCTCAGCAGCCAACCGGGGCGCTGCACTTTATCCAGAGTTGGACTGGGGCGACTGTCGGCCGCCGCTTGCCAGGCGCATTCGGGGCGATGGTCGGCGTGAAAACGCAGGCCCTGCACCGCGTCATCCCCCAACCGTGCGCGCAGGCGTTCGCGCAGTTGCTCCCAGGGCAGGGTTTGTTGCGGGCGATCGTCGAACAGGTCCTGGCGTTGCGGCACAAACACCGGCAGGTCCTCGGCTACCAGGCGAAAGCCGCGCACGGGAGATGTCACCTGCACTTGCTCCAGGCGGCCACGGGCCAGTTCAAACAGCATCGCCGGTTCACGCTCGGCGCTGAGCAGGCCGACCTTGATCACGCTGTCAGGCGCCTGGGCGTGTTCCAGGTGCAGGTCGAAACGCTGCACGCCACTGTCGCGCCCGCAGAGGAAGGCGGACAGGTCACCGGTCAAGCGGCGCAAGGGAAACAGCAGCGCCTGATGGGATTGCACGTCGAAATTCAACTCGATGCGCACATCGAACTGATCCGGTGGCTGATAAAACGCCAGGGCCAACGGGCGCTGCCCGCTCAGGGCGTCCAGGTGCTTGAGCAGGCTGGCGTCAAAGCGTCGCGCCAGCGTATGCCGGGGCAACGCCTGCACCTGGGCCAGGCTGCGCAGGCCCATGCGCGACAAGGCCGTGGCCGCCTGCGGGTCGAGGCCGGCGCGGTCGATGGGCAGCGGCGCCAGGGCTTGCATCAAGCGTTCGTCATCGGCCACGGCCAGGCCGTCGTAGAGATTGGCCAGTACCCGCGCCGCGGCCGGGTTGGGCGCGGCGACGATGCGGTGACGAAAGCCCAGCTCGGTCAGTTCTGCACGCAAGCGCGCTTCGAACTGCGGCCACGGGCCGAACAAACCCAGGCTCGATTCGATCTCGAACAACAAGGCGCGCGGGTAATACAGGCTGACCTGGGAGCTGAAACGATAGGCCCAGGCCGCGAGGAATTGCTGCCAGCGCTCGATCTCGGCGGGGTCGTATTCGGCGCTGGCAAATGTCTTGGCCAGGGCATGGGCCGCCGTCAGCGATTGGCCGGGGCGCAGGCCCAGGGCGCGGGCGGCGTCGTTGACGGTTTGCAGCACGCGGCGCTGCGGCGTGCCGGCTAGCAGAGCCAGGGGCTGCTCCGGTTCGGGGTGCACACGCTGCACCCCGTCCAGCGCCAATTGCGGGAAGACAATACACACCCAGCGCATGCCAACCTCAGTGCCCGGCCAGGGCAATCGGCGCCGGATGGGCCAGGCCGCCACGGCATTTGAGCACCCGCACTTGCGCGGGTTTGGCCTCGACCGCCAGACGCAAAGCAGCGGGCGATGCATTGATCGCCTCGCTCAAAGAGCGCCAGGCAAACGCCAGGGTCTGCCCGGTTTCCGCCGCCACTTGCAAGCGGCGCAATGCGCGATCATCGGCCTTGCGCGGCCAACACAACACCGCGCCGCAACTGCCGGAACGCAGGCATTGCTCCACCGCCCACAGCGCATCACGCTCCTCGGCGTGGATCACCGAAAGCAGGCGCAAATCCACCCCAGCGTTCTGCCAGGCGTGGGGATACGGCGTGTAAGGCGGCGCCACCAACACAATCCGTTCGCCGGCCTTGGACAAGCGCGCCAGGGCCGGCAGTACCAGTTGCAACTCACCGACGCCTTCCTTGGCCATGAGGATTTCACTCAAGGCCGCCTCCGGCCAGCCGCCGCTGGGCAACACCGCGTCCAGCGCCTTGAGGCCCGTGGGGTGCACGCTGGCGGGTGGCGCAGCAGGCCGGCCCTTCCAGACGCGGCCGCCATTGAACAGCGTGTCCAGTGCAACGACGGCGCCCATCAGCCTTGCCTCACCAGGCCGCAGAACACCCCTTCGATCGCCAGGTCCTGGTCAGGCATGACCACGATGGGTTGATACGCCGGGTTGCGCGGCAGCAAACGCACGCTGTCGCCATGGCGTTCGAAACGCTTGATGGTCACTTCACCGTCCAGGCGCGCCACCACAATCTGCCCGTTCAAGGCCTCGGCGCTGCGGCGTACACCCACCAGGTCGCCGTCGAGAATGCCGTCTTCGATCATCGAATCGCCCTGCACCCGCAGTAGGTAGTCCGGGGTTTTCGCGAAGGTGGCGGGGTCCAGTTGCAGGCGGCTGTGTACGTCGGCATCGGCGCCAATCGGCAAGCCCGCCGCGACACGGCCGAGCACCGGCACATCCAGCCACTCCGGCCGTGCCGGCTGGTTGAGCAGACGAATGCCGCGCGCCTGGTTGGGGTTGACCTCGATAAAGCCGGCCTCGGTCAACGCCAGCACATGCTTGCGCGCCACGCTGCGCGAGGCAAAACCGAACGCCTCGGCGATCTCGGCGAGGCTCGGGGGCTGGCCTTGTTGCGCGATACGGTCGCGGATGAAGGTCAGGATGGCGGTACGGCGGGGGGTTAGAGTCGTCATGGAGTACATTTGTACTCCTGTGGGAAATTTCTGACAATAGCCGCCAGACGTATGGGGGCACACAAGGGTTGCTGAAACGTCCCACGCTACTACCGGATTAGCTCTACTGCCTTGCCCTGGGAACGTCTGCAAAGTCTTTCGCCTGATTTCACAGTGCGAGGGATTGCAGATGGATGTTTTGATGAGTGGGGCTGTGTCGTGATTTCCGCCACCAGCCAGGCGATTGGCTACCTGGTGCTGGCGACCATGGATTCAACGACGCGGGATGTCGAATCCGTTATCAGCGATTTCAACCGCTGCCTCAATACCTACGACATGTGGGCCGAAAGCTTTTTCAGCTTTTCGGCGCTGGATGTCGAGCAGGTGTTCAAGGTCGGCAATGAGGTGGCGCTGGTCGCTCCGATCAACCGCTCCATCCTGCCTAGTACCACCACCGCAATGTGCCCGGCCAACGGCACGTTGACCTTGGTGCATATGTTCCAAAGCGCGCGGTTCGTACCTATTGGCAACACGCCGGTGGTGCTGCAACGCGTCGATCCAAACGGTGGCCCACTGGGCGAACCGCTCCACAAAACCATCGGGCCCAGCGGCATTCTTGAAATCACCGAGTGTGATCGCAACCAGCAGTATCGGGTCAATTTCTACCCCAACGTTTCCAAAGATCATGTCAAGGCGCTGTATTCGTCCTACCAATCGGTGATCACACCGCTGGAAGGCTGGCTGCGCGGTGAATGGGCAACCACCTTTGAGCCGCTGTGGAAGGGTTACTCCGAAGCGAACTTCCTCAAGCGCTATCTCTCGTTGCACCAAGCCTATGCGCGTGGGTTTGGCGAGGCGTTGTATTCACTGTGGGACACCATCAAGCAATTGTTCCAGTGGCTAGCGGACCCGCTGGGCAATGCTGAAAAACTCCTGCATTACCTGTCCCCGGAAGCCTTCGAAGCACTGCTGAGCGTGAGCGCCGAAACCCTTGCGAAGGGTTTGCTGGTGCTCAGCGATGAGCCGCTGCTGTTTGTGTACCTGTCGGCAATGGTCAGCTGGATGCGCCTGTTGCCGCCGCCGTATATGAACGAGTTATTGGGGGAAATCAGCGCCGAAGTCTTGATCAATCTGTTGCTGTGCCTTGCCACTGCCGGGATGGGTGTGGTGGTGCGCATGAGTGCCAAGGTGTTGGGCGGGATCAAATCTCAGCGGGCGCGCAGGTGGTTGGAACATATGGCTGGGCAGTTCGGCAAGGCTCGCTTGGAGGAGCATGTCGAGACGGCCAAGCCCTTGTTGCTGGGCGGTCCGGCGACGGCACTCAAGACGGTGCCGGATGTGCCGTTGAAGGCTGGGGATCAACTGGTTTCCAACCCGGTGCCGGTGGTGCGGGGCAAGGGACGACAGCAGACCGTGTTGGTTCGGCAGGACGCTATCGATGATGTGCCTGCTTCCGGCCGGAATGCCAACGGTGATGCGGCTGCTTCTGCGGACAAAACGCTTACCAACGGCTGCCCAGTGTCGATGGTCACCGGCGAGGAATTACTCACCCTCACGGACGGCGTGCTCGACGGGGTTTTGCCGTTCGAGTGGACACGGTTGTATCGCACCAGTGCGGTGCACGTGGAGTGCGGTTTGGGGTTTGGCTGGAGTCATGCGCTGGCGCATCGCGTTTGTGTGTCGGGCGATTCGGTGGTGTGGACGGATCATGAGAATCGCTCGACGGTTTTTCCCTTGCCTACGATTTCTCGGCCGGCGATCACCAATAGTCTGGCCGAGGCGGCGATTTATCTCGGGACGTTGCCTGGCGAGTTGGTGCTGGCGCAGGCGTCGCGTTTCTACCACTTCCAAGAGGGTTTGCTCACAGCCATCAGCGATGCGTATGACAACCGGCTGCGTATTTCCCGGGATGTGTTGGGGCGCATTGAGCGGTTGGACAACGGTGTCGGGCGTTCGCTGTTCTTGCGGTATTCGGCCGACCGCATTGTGGCGGTGGATTACCAGATTCAGCGGGCCGAGGGGGCTGCCCCCTACGTCTGGGTAACCGAGTACTGCGTTGTTTCCTACGCCTATGACGACCTTGGCCGGTTGGTTTCGGCGACCAATGCCGTAGGCGAAAGCGAGGTTTATCGGTACGACGATCAGCATGTGATCCTTGAACGTGGCTTGGCCGGTGGGGCGAGTTTCTTTTGGGAGTGGGAACGGTCTGGCAAGGCCGCGCGCTGTATCCGGCATTGGGCGAGCTTTGCGCAGATAGACACGCGCTATGCCTGGGAGGACGACGGGCGCGTCACGGTGTTTAACGCCGATGGCAGCCAGGAAGTCTACGTCCACGATCAGCGGGCGCGGCTGGTGCAGCGGGTTGATCCAGATGGCGCGACGCACTTCAACTCCTACGACGACAAGGGCCGGCTGACGGTCGAGCAAGACACGTTGGGCGCGGTGACGGCGTATCAGTACGACGACGCCGGACGCTTGGTGGCGCTGTTTCCAGGGGATGATGAGCCGACCTCCTACGAACATGACAACGGCTTCGTACGGGTTGTGCGGCGGGGTGAGGCGATCTGGAAGTACGAGCGCAATGATCAGGGCGATGTCACGCGTAGGACGGATCCAGACGGCAATGTCACGGACTACAGCTACAACAAATACGGGCAACTGACCGGAGTTTGGTATCCCGATCACAGTTGCCATCGGCTGGTGTGGAATGAACGTGGGCAGCTGGTTGAGGAACAGTTGCCCAATGGCGGCGTTAAGCGTTATCGCTATGACGATGTTGGCCGGCAGGTTGCGAGAGAGGATGAATACGGTGCGCTGACCCAGTACCAGTGGGACAACCTGGGTCGGTTGATTCGTGTGGTCCTGCCGGGCGGTGCAACGCGGGAATACAGCTACAACGCCTACGGAAAAATCACCGCTGAATGTGATGAATTGGGGCATGTCACCCGCTACGAATACGCCGATGGCCTACACCTCATCAGTCGGCGCATTAACGCTGACGGCACCCAGGTCAAATACCGCTACGACAACGTGCGCTTACTGCTGACCGAGATCGAAAACGAAGTCGGCGAAACCTATGCATTGCAGTACCACCCCAACGGCCTTATCCAGCAGGAAACCGGCTTCGACGGCCAGCGCACGTCCTACCTCTACGACCTCAACGGCAATCTGCAGGAAAAAATCGAACACGGCGATGACAGCAGTCAGCTCGTCACCCGCTACGAGCGCGACTTCGCCGGCCGCCTCGTACGAAAAACCCTGCCCGACGGCGGAGTTGTGGATTACACCTACGACCGCCAAGGCAACCTCCTTGGCGTCGAAGACGGCCACTGGTCATTGGCCTACGAATACGACCGACAGAACCGCCTCACCGCCGAACACCAAGGCTGGGGCACCTTGCGCTACGGCTACGACGCCTGCGGCCAACTGCAACACCTGCGTCTGCCCGACAACAACCGCGTTACTTTCAACCACGGCAAGGGTGGTCACCTGGCGACAGTGATGTTGAATGGTGCAGAGTTGACCGCACACCTTTTTAGCGCTGGCCGTGAACATCAACGAGGCCAGGGCGCACTCCTCAGCAGCTACCAATACGACGATCAAGGACGCCTGTTCAACCACGGCATCTGTGATGCCAAACGCGCACTTTACCGCCGCCAATATGACTACGATAAAACCGGCAACCTGACCCGCATCCTCGACACGCGTAAAGGCGAACACCACTACAGCTACGACCCGCTAAATCGCCTGACCCGCGCCGACCAGGAACACTTTGCCCACGACTTAGCGGGCAACCTGCTCATGCAAAACCGCTCCGGCCCGGACATCGTCACGGGCAATCGGTTGATGATCCAAGGAGATCGGCACTACGACTATGACGCGTTCGGCAACCTGATCCGCGAGCGGCGCGGCCAAGGCCAGCAACTCGTTACCGAATACCGCTACGACTGTCAGCACCGGTTGGTCGGCGTCACGACACCCAACGGACAAACCGCCAGCTACCGCTACGACCCGTTTGGCCGGCGCATCAGCAAAACCGTTGACGGCCTGACGACCGAATTCTTCTGGCAAGGCGACAAACTGATCGCCGAACACCACGCAGATCGCCATCGCAGCTACCTCTACGAACCCAACAGCTTCCGCCCGCTGGCCCTGCTGGAAGGCTTCGGCCCCAAAGCCACCCAGCCCTACCACTACCAACTGGACCACCTCGGCACCCCCCAGGAACTGACAACCCCCAACGGCGAAATCGCCTGGTCCGCCCACTACCGCGCCTACGGCGAAATCACCCGCCTCGACGTCGGAACAATCGACAACCCGCTGCGCTTTCAAGGTCAGTACTTCGACACGGAAAGCGGGCTGCACTACAACCGGTATCGCTACTACAATCCGGATATTGGTCGCTACCTGACGCCGGATCCGGTGAAGTTGGCGGGGGGGATCAATGGGTATCGGTATGTGCCCAATCCGACGGGGTGGGTGGATCCACTAGGACTGAGTTGCAAGGTTGGCAACTGTCCAGGCTCTAGCGGGGTTTTAACCACTCATGAGAATGCAGGTGGGCATCTGATTAAGAAGCATGTGGGACGCACGGACGAGGAGCTGGCAGCCAGGTTCGAATTAGAGCCCCATATTCCGGCGTCTTCAACATTTAGGACATTAGATGAGGCGGAGGCTATAGCATCCAAAAGCCTAGCCTCCCATCAACGAGAAATACTAGAGTTTCTGGGAGGAAAAAAAGACAAATACATTATTAGGGGAAGCTCAGATCTCCCCGTAGGGCGAAGCGTTCTAAACGGAACAACGAAATCAATCCCAGCCTACAAGTTTTTATTGGTTCTAAAGCGTGATAAAAAAATGCCAGACGGTTACCTATTACTGACCGGATACCCAGTAGAAAAATGAATAAACCACTGACAGAACTCCAGCAATTTATGGGCGCGTACTTCAACCAGGACTGGGCAGAGGATCACCCCTCAGCCGATGATGTGATTGACACGTTCTTACAAGACTCGCCTAAGGACGTCATCCTTACCGTCAGAAAAGAAATTTTAGAGTTGATAAGTTCACATACAAATGAATCAGACCTTCAAAAAAACCTGCTGCATGAACAGTACTGCTACTACCATTATCCCTATCAGTGGAAATCAGGAAAATCATGGCTTGAACACGTAGTCGAAATGTTCGATGAGTCCTTGAGGCACAAACGTGACGAGTAGCTAGGACTAAAGTCTAAATTCACTCACCGATCAAAGACCAATTCCCACAGATTGAACTGCCTACACAGAACAATCCGTGGGAGCTAAAAGTCATCGCCTCACCACCCCTCCTTCAACACCCTTAACTCCAAACACTGCAACAACATAATCGTCTTCCCATCCACAATCTCCCCGCTCTGCACCATCCCCAGTGCTTGCTCAAACCCCAGCTCCAGCACCTCGATATCCTCCCCCTCCTCTTCCAACCCACCGCCCGACCCCACTCGATCCCCCGGCTGATACTCCCCCAAAAAGAAGTGAATCCGCTCCGTCACCGACCCCGGGCTCATGAAAGCCGCATACACCTTCTCCACATGCCCCACGCGATAGCCCGTCTCTTCTTCCGCTTCCAGGCGGATGCGTTCTTCGGGGCTGGCGTTGTCGAGCAGCCCGGCGGCGGTTTCGATCAGGTAGCCGGGGTAGTCGTTGACGAAGGTGGGCATGCGGAACTGGCGGATCAGCAACACGGTGCGTTGCGCGCGGTTGTACAGCAGGATCGTCGCGCCATTGCCCCGGTCGTACACTTCTCGGGTCTGGGCTTGCCAGCTGCCGTCGCGGCGGCGCAGGTCGAAGCTGTATTTTTTCAGCAGGTACCAGTTGTCCGAGAGGGTTTCTTCGGCGGTGATGCGAACGGGGCTGTTGTCCATGGTCTGGCCTTAGTTCAAAGGAGCCCGAGCATGTCGCGATAGCAAGGCCAGCGTCAAGCAAGCCGCTTGCGGCTACAATCGCGCGCCATAAAGGACTCTCTCCAGGTTTAAGGAAATGATGCTGCACATTCCGACGCTACTGATGGTGGCCGTGTTCGTGTTTTGCCTGATGGGTTTGCTCACGGTGCATGCGTGGAGCCGTGGCCGTGAGCCAACCCTGGGTTATCTGGGCTGCATGCTGTTGCTGGCGGCGCTGGGCACCGGGTTGCTGGTGGTGCGTGGCGTGGGCATGGATTATGTCGCGCTGGTGATCGGCAACGTGGTGCTGCTGTTCAGTGCCGCGATGAACTGGACCGCCATGCGCGCCTTTGTGCATCGCAAGCCCAACGTACCGGGGATTTTCGCCGGCTGCGGCGTGTGGTTACTCATGTGCCTGGTGCCGCAGTTCTATGGCTCGCTGTCGGCGCGGGTCACGTTGTACTCGCTGCTGGCCGCCTGCTACGGCGTGTTGTCGGCGCTTGAGTTGTGGCGCAAGCGCGACACCCTGGAAGTCGCCTACGCACCCGCGCTGATGCTGACCCTGTGGCATTCCGGGTTTTATGTCATACGCGCCTTTACCGACCCCGGCCTACCGATCAAAAACGCCCAGCTTTCGGGTGGTGAAGGTGTGCCGATTTTCTCGTTCATGTTGTTCGAGTCCATGCTGTACGCCATTGGCATCGCCTACGTCACCCTGGCGATGGTCAAGGAGCGCGCCGAGTTGCGCTTCAAGGCGGCCGCGTTCACGGACGCGTTGACCGCTATCGGCAACCGCCGCGCGTTTATGCTCAAGGGTGAAAAACTCCTCGCTGACAGCGCCCGCCGCCAGCACAGCGTGGCGCTGTTGCTCTGCGACCTGGATCACTTCAAGCGCTTGAACGACAGCTTCGGCCACCCCATGGGCGACCAGGCGTTGATCGCGTTCGCCCAGGTGACCCAGTCGATACTGCGCAAGGGCGATGTGTTCGCGCGTATCGGCGGCGAAGAGTTCGCCTGCCTGCTGGCCGAGAGTGATGATGCCGTCGCATTCGACGTCGCCGAGCGCATCCGCCGAGCCTTTGCGCAGCTGGACCTGCTGGCGCCGGGCTTCCTCAGCGTGAGCATTGGCATTGTCACCACCGACAAGGGCGGCCATGACTTGTCCCACCTGTTGTCCCTGGCCGACCAGGCGCTGTACCTGGCCAAGGCGCAGGGACGCAATCGGGTTCAGGTGGTGGCAACCGCCTAAACCTGTTTGATACGCGCCCAGGCAGCGGCCACTTCTTCGGCGCTGCCCGCCTTGATCCGAGCCAGGTCGCGCGGGTAATCCACCCCTGGATTTTCGGTGAAACGCGTGGCGGTGAATTGGCCGTTGCTGGCGCGCAGGATATAACCCGTGTCCTCGCACTGCGCCGATGCCAGGAACAGCACGCCCGGCGTCACCCACTCGGGTTTGAGCTCGTCCGGCGCCTCGGTCACGCCCCACATGCGTGTCTTGGCCACCGGTGAGATCGCGTTGACCCGAATCCCCGCCTGCGCGCCTTCATGGCCCAGCGCATTCATGATCCCCAGTTGCGCCATCTTGCCGGCGCTGTAGGCCACCAGGCCGGTCTGCTCGTACTGCGCGTACATGGCGCGGTCGGAGGTGGTGAGGATGATGCGTGGCGCGCAGGATTGCAGGAGGTGTGGCCAGGCGTGCTTGCATAGCCACAGCGGGGCGTAGAGGTTGATGTCCATGGCGCGTTGCAGGAACGCGGCGTCGAGGTCTTCGATGCTTTGGTAACCCACCCAGCCAGCGTTGTGAATCAGGATGTCGAGTTGGCCAAAGGCTTCGATCGTCGCGTGGATCAGTTGCCGGCAACCGTCATCCGTGGACAGGTCGCCGCTGTGGCCGATCACGTTCAGGCCTTCGGCCTGCAGTGCTGCGGCAGCGGCCTGGGCCACCGTCCCATCGTTGCCGGAACCCACCTTGTCGGCGCCGATATCACTGATGACCACCCGCGCCCCGCCCTGGGCCAACGCCCGCGCATAGCTGAGCCCCAATCCGCGTGCCCCGCCGGTGACGATGGCTGTCTTGCCGGTGAAATCCATGTACTTGCCCTCCTGTTTGGCCGACCACCCTAACAATCCCTGCACGCATTGTTCAATGCTGTAACACTTTGCAAGCAATGCCCATGAACGGCCGTCGAATTAATTCCTGCGTCGACGGGCCTTCTGTTAAAACCCCTGCTTCACCTTTGCCCTGGAACCTTCATGTCTTCACGTTTTCTGTCGCGCCTGCGCCTGCGCTGGTTACCCTTGTTGTGCATGGCGCTGCTGATCGTCGGCCTGCCGGTGGGTTGCAGCGTGTTGCAACAAAAAGAGCGCGAGTTGGTGTTTCGCATCGAGCCGGGCACCGCCGGTTGG
Source organism: Pseudomonas acericola (SeqCode) (assembly GCF_053456465.1). Classification (NCBI taxonomy): domain Bacteria; kingdom Pseudomonadati; phylum Pseudomonadota; class Gammaproteobacteria; order Pseudomonadales; family Pseudomonadaceae; genus Pseudomonas; species Pseudomonas acericola (SeqCode). The sequence continues at coordinate 821,548 of NZ_JBRFJB010000003.1, forward strand.
TACACCGGCCTGCCCAAGGCCGTGCAGGAATTCGAACTCAAGCCCGCCAGTTTCAAATCGGGGCAGAACATCCATGCCTGGTGGTACCCGGCCGCCAAGAAGGACGCGCCCGCGATCCTCTACCTGCACGGCGTGCGCTGGAACCTCACCGGGCAACTGTTTCGCATCGAGCAATTGCACGCCCTGGGCTACTCGGTGCTGGCCATCGACTATCGCGGTTTCGGCCAGAGCCACGGCGAGCTGCCGTCGGAAACCACGGTGTACGAAGATGCGCGCATCGCCTGGGAACGCTTCCAGACCCTGCAACCCGACCCGAGCAAGCGCCTGATCTACGGGCATTCCCTCGGCGGTGCAGTGGCCATCGACCTCGCAGCCGAACTGGGCAAGCAGGTGCCGTTGCCGGTGCGCGGGTTGGTGATCGAATCCACTTTTACCTCGTTGGCGGATGTGGCCACGGCTGTGGCGAATACTTCATTGCCGGTGCGCTGGTTGCTGTCGCAGAAGTTCGATTCCATCGACAAGATTGCCGATATCCATATGCCGCTACTGGTGGTGCATGGCCTCGATGATCGTTATGTGCCGCCGCGTTTCAGCGAGCAATTGTTCAACGCCGCCCAGGAACCCAAGCGCTTGTTGCTGGTGCCCGGCGCCAGCCATAACAACAGCATGAGCCTGGCAGGTCGCAGTTATGGCCAGGCCTTGGACAAACTGATGCAAGCGCAGATGCCGGCCCGGGTGGTAACGCACTCCACAGGCCGCAACGGCGACTCATAAAACCACTTTTCGGCACTGGGTCTGCGCTTGCGTGTCAAGCGCAAACCCTGGCCATACTGGCCCGCGCCGGCAGTTGATCAATTATTAACCTTTGGTTAAATCGCCATACCCGCCGGGGTCTTGCAAAGTTATCCACAGAGATACCCACGGTTTTCGTGGACAACTCTTTTTACTTTTTTACGTTTTTTTTGCTCAGTAAATGCTTTCGGGAAAGGTACCCGGCAGCAAAATCTCGCGATTCACATCGCGTATATCGTTATAGCCACACAGGGCCATCGACACGTCCAGTTCGCGGGCGATGATGTCGAGGGCCTTGGTCACGCCCGCCTCGCCCATCGCGCCCAAACCATACAAATGCGGGCGCCCGATCATGGTGCCTTTTGCTCCCAGTGCCATCGCCTTGAGCACGTCCTGACCGGAACGGATACCGCCATCGAGCCATACTTCAATGCGCTCGCCCACCGCGTCGACAATCGCCGGCAATTGGCTGATGCTCGACGGCGCGCCGTCCAGTTGACGGCCACCGTGATTGCTCACCACCAGCGCATCCGCACCGGCATTGGCCGCCAGCCGCGCGTCTTCCACATCAAGGATGCCCTTGATGATCAACTTGCCGCCCCAGCACTTCTTGATCCACTCCACATCGTCCCAGCTCAGGCGCGGGTCGAATTGCTGGGCGGTCCATGACGACAGCGAACTCATGTCCGCCACGCCTTTGACATGCCCGACGATATTGCCGAAACCCCGGCGTTTGGTGCCGAGCATGCCCATCACCCAACGCGGCTTGGTGGCCATGTTGAGGATATTCGGCAAGGTCAGCTTGGGCGGCGCCGACAGGCCGTTGATCAGGTCCTTGTGGCGTTGCCCGAGGATTTGCAGGTCGAGGGTCAACACCAATGCATCAACGCCAGCAGCCTTGGCACGCTCGATCAGTTGCTCGATAAAGCTGCGGTCGCGCATCACATACAACTGGAACCAGAACGGCTGGCCGACGTGTTCGGCGATGTCTTCCAGCGAACAGATGCTCATGGTCGACAAGGTATAACGCAGGCCAAACGCGGCGGCGGCGCGGGCGGTGAGAATCTCGCCATCGGCATGCTGCATGCCGGCCAGACCGGTGGGTGCGAGGGCCACGGGCATCGCCATGTCCTGGCCGATCATGGTGGCGCGGATCGAACGTTCGTCGATATTGCGCGCCACGCGCTGGCGGAATTTGATGCGGGCAAAATCGCTTTCATTGGCCCGGTAGGTGCTTTCAGTCCAGGAGCCGGAATCGGCGTAATCGTAGAACATCCTGGGGACACGTTTTTGCGCCAGTTTGCGTAAATCTTCGATGGTGGTGATCAACGACATCTGAGTGACCTCTCCCTGAGCTGAACACAGAGAGTAACCGCCCATCGGCGGCGCAACCAGCCATTGCTTTAACATCGGCGGGCGACTAATCTCGCACAAAACCGCATAAAGGCGCACAAACATGCACGACACCCACGCCGCCATCGACCTGCCTTCGTTGCGCAAACAGAAGATTTTGTTGCTGCTGGAGCGCGACGGCAAAGTCACCGCCGCAGACTTGGTGGAGCACTTTGCCGTGTCCCCGGACACCATCCGCCGCGACCTTGGCGAACTCGCCGCCGCGGGCCTGTTGCAACGTGTCCATGGCGGCGCCCTGCCCCGGCCCAAGGACACCGGCAAGGATTTCTTCACCCGCGTGGGCGAGACCAACGAAGCCAAGCGCCACCTCGCGCAACTGGCCGCCGACCGGGTCGAAGACGGCCAGATCGTGCTGTTCGATTCCGGCTCGACCACCTTGCAGATCGCCCAGTCACTGCCGCGCTCGATCCGCCTGACCGTGGTCACGCCATCGCCGATGATTGCCATCGCGCTGGCGGACCATCCCGAGGTGAAAGTGATCCTTGCGGGCGGCCAACTCAACCCGGCCACCTTGTCCACCAGCGGCCACGAAGCCGTGCGCCTGATTCAAAGCGTGAAGGCCGACCTGCTGTTTACCGGCGTGTGCGCGCTGCACCCGCAGGTCGGCATCACCTCCCTGCATTTTGATGAAGTGGCGGTCAAGCAAGCCCTGCTCGACAGTGCCTCGCAAGTGATTGCGGTGACCATGGCGGACAAACTGGGCGCGGTGGAGCCCTTTGTGGTAGCACCGTGCAGCCGTATTCACACGCTGATTACCGAGTGGCATGTGCCGAGTGTGGAGGCGTATCAACAGTTGGGGCTTGAGGTGGTGCAGGTGCAGGTGTGACGTCGGCAGGCACCAGCACGCCCCAGTCACCGTGCTCGTACCAGTCATCCCCGAGCATCTCCACCGGGTGCATGGTGCGGTCGGCGCCGTTACCACAGGCCAGATCGGCCGTAGCGCAATAGCGATCACAGCCCCAGCAGATGCGCTCGGGGTGCTTGGGGTGCAGCGGGAAAGGCTTGGCCATGGTGGGGTTTCCTGGCGGCGAGCGATGACTGCAAGCTACCCTTATCACCAAGGCCGGACCTTGACCGACATCAAGCCGATCAGCCCCAAAGCACCTGATACATACACATCCAAATGTGGGAGCTGGCTTGCCCGCGATAGCGTCCTGTCAGCTTGCACGTCAGCGCCTGACAGACCGCTATCGCAGGCAAGCCAGCTCCCACACAAGCCTCCTCCTACATTTTGCTAGTGGTCCTAGACCTTGAACCGCGCCACCGTCTGATGCAGCGCACTCGCCATCCCCGCCAGGTCATGCCCCGCTGTTTCGGTATGCAACGCGCCCTGCAACACCTGCTGGGACAAGCTGCGAATCCCCACCAGGTTGCGATCCACCTCCCGCGCCACCAGTGCCTGCTCTTCCGTGGCGCTGGCAATCATCAGGTTGCGTTCGTTGATCTGCGAGATCGAGCGGGTGATTTCCTCCAGCGCTTCACCCGAGCGTTGCGCCACACCAAGGGTCGCCTGCACGCGCTCGCTGCTGCTGTGCATCGCCGACACAGCGTGTTCGGTGTCTTGGCGGATATTGCCGATCATCTGCTCGATTTCCTGGGTCGAGGCTTGGGTGCGATGGGCAAGCGCGCGCACCTCATCAGCCACCACCGCAAACCCGCGCCCGGCATCACCGGCCCGGGCCGCTTCGATGGCGGCGTTGAGGGCCAGCAGGTTGGTCTGGTCGGCAATGCTGCGGATCACTTCGAGCACGCCGCTGATGTCTTGCACGCGCCCGGCCAGTTGCTGGATGCGCTCCGAGGTTTCCACCACGCCGGTGGCCAGGGTGTTGATCGAGGCGACGGTTTCCTGGACCTGGGCACGCCCGCGCTGGGCCGTCTGTTCCGATAGGCGCGACGCCTCGCTGGTGCTCACCGCATTGCGCGCGACTTCGTCCACGGCGGCGGTCATTTCGTTGACCGCCGTGGCCGCCTGTTCGATCTCCTGGCCCTGGGACTGCAAGCTGCCGCTGGTCTGGCTGCTGACCGCGCTGAGTTCTTCGGAAGAACTGGCCACGCCGTCCACCGAGGCCGCGATGTGGCGCACCATCTGGTTAAGGTTCTGCTGCATGTGGTGCAGGTTGCGCATCACGCTGCCGTCGGCACTGTTGCCCAGCGGCACATCGATGGTCAGGTCGCCCTCGGCGATGTGGCTCAATACCCGCGCCACCTCATCCGGTTCGCCGCCCAATGGCCGGGTCACGCTGCGGGTGACGATCACCGCGGCCGTGACCACCAGGGCCAGGCACAGCAGGAACAGCCCGATCATATTGCGTCGTGCCTCGTCATACAGGCTCTGCGCCGCCTGCTCACGCTCGCTGAACAGCCGCCCTTGCATCGCCATCAGCGCGTCCAGGCTCTTGAACACCTGCGCTTCGGCCGGCATCACCTGTTGCTTGAGCTGGGCCAGGCCCTGTTCACGCGCACCTTGCTTGATCAGCGCCTGCACCTGGCTGAACGCCGCCACGTAAGTTTCGCGATGGCTTTTCAACGTCGCGTAGGCGGCCTTGCCTTCGGCACTGTCGAGCAGCGGTTCAAGGGTGGCAAAGGCCTCGGTGATGCGCTGGCGCGTGGTGCCGATGGCCTCCTGGGCTTGCTGATTGTCCTGGTTGATCAGCAGGTCGCGGGTGTTACGACCGTTATCACGCACGCCGGTGGCGATCACCATGATGGGGGCGATGCGCGGCCAATCCTGCTGCACGATCTGCTCGGATTGCTGCTTGAGGGTTGCCAGGTCGTGCAAGGCGTAAAACACCAAGCCCACCAGGGCCAGCGGCGCAATCGCGAAGCCGATGACAATGCGTTGTGCCGTGGTTAACTGCGTCATTCTTAACATTCCTTGATGAACACCTGCCCACGATGGGCAGCATCTTTAAAATCCAACCGAGGGCTGATCACCCTCGCAATACAAAAGCGGGAAACAACTCGTGCAGGCGGCCCCACAATTCCGGCAAGCGGGCCTGCGCCGGTGAACTTGCCAGTTGCGGATCGAGCATGCTCGCCGTGCGCACCAGCTGTACGGCAAAGCGCTGCACACCCAAGGCCTGCAAACGCTGGGCCAGCAGCAACATGCGTGGCGGGTCGATCAAGTGCCAATGCACGGTGGTGCGGCATTCGTAATCCACACCGCTGGCCAGCAGGGTGTCGAGGCTGCGCCAATTGGCGGTGCCGCTGCCCTTGACCTGAGTGACGGACTGGCAATCCTCGGCCAGCGCCTTGACGTCAAACCCGACCCAATCGGCATGGCGCAGCGCATTGGCAAACCCTGCCGGCTTGATCCCGGCGCTGTGCAAGCCAATGCGAAAACCCATCGCGCGCACTTCATCCATGGCCGCCGGCAAACCTTCCTGCAAGGTCGGCTCGCCGCCGCTGAACACCACAGCATCGAGCAAATCCTGGCGGCGCTGCAGAAACAGCAACACCCGGCGCCAATCCATTTCCGTGCTGGCGCGCGGCGGGATCAGGTCCGGGTTATGGCAATAGCGACACCGCCAGGCACAGCCCTGGCAGAACAGCACGCAGGCGAGCATGCCGGGGTAGTCGAGGGTGGTCAGGGGCACCAGGCCCCCGACCCGTAGCGCTCGACTCATTGGCGCCCGGCCACGGCGGCGGTTTCGGTGAAGTGCACGCGCTCCTTGTGTTCAGATTGCTTGCCCGGGTTGAACGCCGACACTGGCCGGTGATAACCCATCACCCGGGTCCAGACTTCGCAGCGCTGACGTTGTGGCTGGGTTGCTTGCATGGTGAATCTCCTTGGGGTTGAAAAACTTAGTGGGCCGCGGCCAAGACCTCATCGCACTTCGGGCAAAACTCGTGTTCGCCCGCGAGATAGCCGTGCACCGGGCAGATCGAGAACGTTGGCGTGACCGTGAGGTACGGCAGGCGGAAACGTCCCAGCGCCTTGCGCACCAATTGTTTGCAGGCCTGGGTCGAAGAAATCTGTTCGGCCATATAAAGGTGCAACACGGTGCCGCCGGTGTACTTGCATTGCAGTTCGTCTTGCAGCTCCAGGGCCTCGAACGGGTCCTGGGTAAAACCCACTGGCAATTGCGATGAATTGGTGTAGTACGGCGCGACGTCACTGCCGGCTTGCAGGATGTGCGGGTAGCGCTTGCGATCTTCCTTGGCAAAACGGTAAGTGGTGCCTTCCGCCGGCGTCGCTTCGAGGTTGTAGAGGTGGCCGGTGTCTTCCTGGAAACGCAGCAAGGTGGCGCGCACATGGTCGAGCAGCTTGAGGGCGAACTCACGGCCCTGGGCGGTATGCATGCCCTGCTCGTCGCCGCTGAAATTGCGCAGCATCTCGTGCATGCCATTGAGGCCGATGGTGGAGAAGTGATTGCGCAGCGTGCCCAGGTAGCGCTTGGTGTACGGGTAGAGGCCGGCGTCCATATGGTGCTGGATCACCTTGCGCTTGACCTCCAGGCTTTCCATCGCCAGTTGCATCAGCTGATCGAGGCGTTGCAGCAGGCCCGAGGTGTCGCCCTTGAACAAATAACCCAGGCGCGCGCAGTTGATCGTCACCACGCCCAGGCTGCCGGTCTGCTCCGCCGAACCGAACAAACCACCGCCGCGCTTGAGCAGCTCGCGCACGTCCAATTGCAGGCGGCAGCACATCGAGCGCACCTGGTTGGGCTGCATATCGGAATTGAGGAAGTTCTGGAAATACGGCAAGCCATAGCGCGCCGTCATCTCGAACAGGCGATCGGCGTTGGCGCTGTCCCAGGGGAAATCGTGGGTGATGTTGTAGGTCGGAATCGGGAAGGTGAACACCCGGCCCTTGGCGTCCCCGGCCTGCATCACTTCGATGTAGGCGCGGTTGATCAGCTCCATTTCGGCTTGCAGCTCGCCATAGGCAAACGGCATTTCTTCACCGCCGATCACCGGGATTTGCTCGCGCAGATCCTCGGGGCACACCCAGTCGAACGTGAGGTTGGTGAACGGCGTCTGGGTGCCCCAGCGCGACGGCACGTTGAGGTTGTAGATGAACTCCTGCACCGCCTGGCGCACTTCGGGGTAGCTCAGTTGATCCTTGCGCACATAGGGCGCCAGGTAGGTGTCGAACGAGCTGAATGCCTGGGCGCCGGCCCATTCGTTTTGCAGGGTGCCGAGGAAGTTGACCATCTGCCCCAGCGCGCTGCTCAAGTGCTTGGGCGGCCCCGCCTCGACCCGCCCTGGTACACCGTTGAGGCCTTCGTGCAGCAACGAGCGTAGCGACCAACCGGCGCAGTAGCCGGCGAGCATGTCCAGGTCATGGATATGCAGGTCGGCCTCACGGTGGGCGCGGCCGATGTGTTCGCTGTAGACCTCGTCTAGCCAGTAATTGGCGGTGACTTTGCCCGCGACATTGAGTACCAGGCCGCCGAGGGAGTAGCCCTGGTTGGCGTTGGCTTGCACGCGCCAGTCTTCGCGGTCGAGGTATTCGTTCATCGAGGTGGCGACTTCCACCAGGGTCTTGCGGTCGCGGCGCAGGCGGACGTGTTGTTCGCGGTAGACGATGTAGGCGCGCATTGAGCGGAAGTGGCCGGCGTCCATCAAGACGCGCTCGACGCTGTCCTGGATTTGCTCGACGTCCAATGGTTGGATGCCCTTTAGGCGTTCTAGCACGGCGCTTAGCAGCAGGTCGGCTTCGGTGGGTTGGTATTCGGTGGTGGCGTTGCCGGCGGCGATCAGGGCTTGGCGGATTTTTTCGGCGTCGAAGGGGGCCAGGGTGCCGTCGCGTTTGTGGAGGTGGGTGCTGGCCAGCGGGGTGAGAGCGGTTTGCATTGGGGGCTCCTAGCACTACATATAGATGTTTTTTTCTGCGCGGACACAAGATGCAGTGATGGTATGGAGGTTGGGTTGGGGGGGCATTGATCGGGGTCAAGTTTTTTTAGATCGGGGGCATATCCATTTCTTCGGTAACGGCTACCTATGGTTCCGCCCTTACGGCGGGTCACTTTTGGAAAAGAGCCCCAAAAGTAACCAAAAGGGCTCTTGCCCCAACACTCGGTGCCTCGCCTAGGCTCGGCATGCCCGTAATCCGACATGGATTTGGGGGGCCGCCGCCACGCGCCATCCATGGCGCGGGGCGGCTAAACCGGCATCCCTGCCGGTTTACCCCCCAAATCCATGTCGAATTCCGGCCAGCGTGTTTAACGGGGCGCCCAAGATCAAAATCAAAAGCAAAGCGAGGCGGCCTGACAGCCGGCCTGATCGATGAAGCGTGCACGTTTCCCTGTGGGAGCTGGCTTGCCTGCGATGGCATCAACTGGGTGTGCCTGATGTACCGAGGTGTCTGCATCGCAGGCAAGCCAGCTCCCACATTTCAAACCGAGATCGACACAAAAAATCGGTCGGCTTTCAGGCCGCCGCGCTCTTGCTTTTGATCTTACTTGCCCCGTCAAACACGCTGGCCGAACGCAGGCTTGAATCCGTGGGCAACCCGGAAGGACGCCGGGTTAGCCGCCCCGCGCCATGGATGGCGCGTGGCGGCGGCCCACGGATTCAAGCCTGCGTTCGGGCACACCGAGCCTAGGCGAGGTGCCGAGTGTTGGGGCAAGAGCCCTTTGGTTACTTTGGGGCTTTTCCAAAGTGACCCGCCGTAAGGGCGGAACCATAAGCCGCCGTTACCTAACCAACGGATATGTACACGGTCACCCCCCACTCACACTCATAAACCGCACCACCTGCACCTCCCCCGCCCCAGTAAATTCATGCCGCAACGGCTTCCCCTTCAACGCCCCCATCAACGCTTCGACCACCGGCCTATCATCCAACGGAGCCCCCCTGAGCAACCCCCGCAAATCCACCGATTCCTCCTGCCCCAAACACAACAACAACCTTCCCTCCACCGTCACCCGCACCCGATTACAACTGCCACAAAAATTATGCGAATTCGGCGAAATAAACCCAATGCGCGTCCGAGGATGCCGCACCAACCGCACATACCGCGCCGGCCCCCCACTCGTCTCAGCACTGTCGAGCAACTCATATTCCCGGGCGATCACCGCACGCACTTCATCACTGGCACAAAACGTCTCCCCCCGCGACCGCCCCACATCCCCCAGGGGCATTTCCTCGATAAAACTGATATCGATCCCCCGCTCAATGGCGTACCGAACCAACCCCGGCACCTCATCAAAATTGCGCCCCTTCATCACCACGCAGTTGAGCTTGACCCGCTCAAACCCCGCACCACTGGCCGCGTCGATCCCCTCCAGCACCTGGCGCAAATCACCGTTGCGGGTGATCGCCCGAAACCGCTCGGGATCAAGACTGTCGAGGCTGATATTCATGCGCTTGACCCCCGCCTCCACCAACGGCCGCGCCAACCGCGCCAGCTGCGAGCCATTGCTGGTCATCACCAGCTCCCGCAAGCCCGGCAATGCCGCAATGTTGCGGCACAAGCCGACAATCCCCGGGCGGATCAGCGGTTCGCCGCCGGTGAGGCGGATCTTGCGCACGCCCTGCCCCACAAACAGCGCAGCCAGGCGCTCCAGTTCTTCCAGGTTCAGCACCTGTTGGCGCGGCAGGAAGGTCATGGTTTTCGCCATGCAATACACACAGCGAAAATCACAGCGGTCGGTCACCGACAAGCGCAGGTAGTCAATCGAACGGCCAAGCCCATCCACCAGGCTCATGTCACTGCACCAACGGCGAGTCGGCGCCCGGCAAGGCGAGGCCACGGATGTCTGCCGCGCCAATCAGGGTGTGCAGGTATTGCACCAGCGCCTTCTGCCACACGCCTTGCTGCAACTGGGTTCGGATCGCGCCGGCCACTGCTTCGTAGGGCAACGGTTGGCCTTCGACGCGCTGGTCGATGCTGATCACGTGCCAGCCGTAGCGGCTTTCCAGAGGTTTGTCGGCCAGGCCCGGCGCCAGGGTGAACAGCTGCCGCTCCAGTTCCGGCACGGTCTGGCCCTTGCTGATCTGGCCCAGCGAACCGCCCTGGGCCTTGGACGGGCACGCCGAGTATTTGAGGGCCAGTTCGGCAAAGCTGCCAGGTTCCTGGGCCAGGCTCAGCAGCAGGATTTCGGCCTGCACATGGGCCATCTGCCGCGCCTCGGCGTCGTCCGGCGCGCATTCGAGGAGGATGTGCCGCACCGCCAGCAACGGCGCGCTGTGGAAGCGCCCGTGATTGCTGTCGAAGTAGTGCAGGCATGTCGCCTCGTCGCACTGCGGCACGCTGATTTCACGCTCCAGCAGCAAGCGGGTGGCCGCTTCTTCTTCGTTCTCGCCGGGGGCGATGTCCACCGCCAGGCCGAGTGCGCTGATACGCTGCTGCAACAGCTCGCGGATCACCAATGCGCGGGCGGCCAGGTACACCGCCGACTCGCGGCTTTCGGCCGGGTGATATTGCAACTCCAGGGCCATCGCCTCGGGTGTGATCAGCACACCGTTGACGCTGACGATGGGCCATTCCTGGGCACTGCTGGCGATCAATTCAGGCTGGTTCATCTCGCTCTCCTCAACCCTTCTGCCGCACGATTTGATAACGCCGCCCCAGGTACCAGATCGGCGCGCTGACCACGTGCACCAAACGGGTAAACGGGAACAGCACAAACAAGGTCAGGCCCAGCGCCACATGAGCCTTGTAGATCAACGACACCGGCGCAATCGCCGCCGCCGCTTCCACCGGCCGCAACAGCACCACGTTCTGCGCCCAGTCGGCGAGCATCACCATCACCGAGCCGTCCATATGGCCGGTGGACGCGACGATGGTCAGCAAGCCCAGCAGCAACTGCGCGAGCAGCACCAACAGGATGAGAATGTCCGACGCACTCGACGTCGCCCGCACCCGTGGATCGCTGAGGCGGCGCTTGACCAGCATCAACAAACCCACCAGGCACAGCAGGCCGAAAAAGCCACCGGAGACCATCGCCAGCAACTGCTTGTTCTCAGTGCTGATGACGTGGTGGTACACCGACGCCGGCGTGAGCAGGCCGACAAAATGCCCGGCCAATACAAACAGCACGCCGATATGGAACAAGTTGCTCGCCACGCGCATGCCACGGTTGTTGAGCATCTGGCTGGAGCCGGCCTTCCAGGTGTACTGCGCCAGGTCGAATCGCGCCCAGCTGCCCAACAGGCAGATCGCCAGGGCGACATAGGGATAAACCCCGAATACGAGCAAATTCCACTTAGACATTACCCACCTCCCCGGCCGGCACGGCGGCCGGCCCTTGCTGCTGAAAATCCACCCAGTGCAACGGCACGGCGCTTTCTTCGCGGGCCTTGCCCGGAGTGCTCGGCAGTGCGCTGCAACGGTCCTGCTGTTCGGCCTGCATAAAGTCCACGGCCTCCTCTTCCCAGACCTTGTCGAGGGCTTCGAGGGAGTCGTCACGCGGCTCGGCCGCCACCTGCGCACGCACCTCGGCCACGGCCTGGTGCGGCTCCGCGCCGGCGATCTGCAACAGCGCACGGAAGCAACTGGCGTAGGCGCTCTCGCGCTCTTCCAGACGCGCGCCGAGCAAGGCCAGCAGGTGCGCCACATCCGCCAGCCCTTCACGGGCCTCGATGTCTTCGCGGGTGGACAAGAACTCCAGGTACAGCGGGATGTAGTCCGGCAGCTCCTTGACGCCAATGGCAAACCCGGCCGCCTCGTACTGGGCCATCATGTCCACCATGGCCTGGCCACGGTCGCGGGATTCGCCGTGCACGTGCTCAAACAACAGCAGCGACAACGAACGCCCACGGCCAAACAGCGCGCCGTAGTGTTCCTGGCCGTCCATCAGGTCATTGGCGCAGATCAGCTCCAGCAATTCGAACAGCGCGCCGCGTTGCTTGGGGCTGATTTCCCGCGACTCAATAATCGCCTGCTCCAACTCATCGCGGCCGTTCACCAGGCGTTCGGTGGGGTAGTCCAGCAGCAGCGAAATCACGTTAAGAATGCGCATGGCTCAGTCCTCCCAGATCTGTACGGTTTTCAACACGTCGCGGCGGTTGGCCTTCTTCGCGCCGAACATATTGGTGTCGGAACTGCCGCTGCAGCCGCTGCCAAAGCTGAAGCCACAACCGGAACGCTCGGCGAACGCGTCGCTCATGGCGTCTTCACGGTGGGCGCTAGGGACGACAAAACGGTCTTCGTAATTGGCGATGGCCAGGTAGCGGTACATCTCTTCCACCTGGGGCACGCTCAGGCCGACGTCTTCGAGCACTTGCAGGTCCTGCACGCCGTCCACTTGCTGGGAACGCTTGAAGGCACGCATGGCCAACAGGCGTTTCAGGGCACGCTTGACCGGCTTTTCATCGCCCGCCGTGAGCATGTTGGCCAGGTAACGCAGAGGGATGCGCAGGCTGTCGACATCCGGGATCACGCCGTTCATGCCCACGGTGCCGGCAGCGGCGGCGTTCTGGATCGGTGAGAGTGGCGGCACGTACCAGACCATCGGCAAAGTGCGGTATTCGGGGTGCAACGGCAGGGCGAGCTTCCAGTCCACGGCCATTTTGTACACCGGCGAACGCTGCGCCGAGTCGATCACCGACTGCGGCACGCCATCGGCCAGGGCCTGGCGGATCACTGCGGGGTCGTTGGGGTCGAGGAAGATCTCCAGCTGCTTCTCGTACAGGTCCTGCTCGCTGGCGGTGCTCGCCACTTCGCTGATGCGGTCGGCGTCGTAGAGCAACACGCCGAGGTAGCGGATGCGGCCGACGCAGGTTTCAGCGCACACGGTAGGCATGCCGGCTTCGATGCGCGGGTAGCAGAAGATGCACTTCTCGGATTTGCCGCTCTTCCAGTTGAAGTAGATCTTCTTGTATGGGCAGCCGCTGATGCACATGCGCCAGCCACGGCACTTCTCCTGGTCGATCAGCACGATGCCGTCTTCTTCACGCTTGTAGATCGCACCGCTGGGGCACGACGCCGCGCACGCCGGGTTGAGGCAGTGTTCGCACAGGCGCGGCAAGTACATCATGAACGTGTTTTCGTACTCGCCGTAGATGTCGGCCTGGATCTGGTCGAAGTTCTTGTCCTTGCGGCGCTTGGCAAACTCGGTGCCGAGGATTTCTTCCCAGTTGGGGCCCCACTCGATTTTCTGCATGCGTTTGCCCGACACCACCGAACGCGGGCGGGCGGTGGGTTGGTGCTCGCCCAATGGCGCGGTATGCAGGTGCTGGTAGTCGAAGTCGAACGGCTCGTAGTAGTCGTCCAGGCCCGGCAGGTCGGGGTTGGCGAACAGGTTGGCGAGCACACGGAACTTGCCGCCGATGCGCGGGTTGATGCTGCCGTTGGCGTTGCGCACCCAGCCGCCCTTCCACTTGTCCTGGTTCTCCCACTCCTTGGGGTAGCCGATGCCGGGTTTCGATTCGACGTTGTTGAACCAGGCGTATTCCATGCCTTCACGGCTGGTCCACACGTTTTTGCAGGTGATCGAGCAGGTGTGGCAGCCGATGCATTTGTCCAGGTTGAGGACCATGCCGATTTGTGAGCGGATCTTCATCTCAGTTCTCCTCGATATCAGTCGGCAATGGGCGTGGCAGGTCATCGCCGTGGGAGCCATCGAGCCAGTCGACCTTGGCCATCTTGCGCACCACGACAAACTCGTCGCGGTTGCAACCGACCGTGCCGTAATAGTTGAAACCGTAGGCCTGCTGGGCGTAGCCGCCGATCATGTGGGTCGGCTTGAGCACCACGCGGGTCACCGAGTTGTGGTGGCCGCCACGGGTCTTGGTGGTTTCCGAACCGGGCACGTTCACGATGCGTTCCTGGGCGTGGTACATCATCACCATGCCTTCCTTGACGCGCTGGCTGACCACCGCGCGCGCGGTCAGCGCGCCGTTGACGTTGAAGCATTCGATCCAGTCGTTGTCCTCGATGCCGGCGCGCTTGGCGTCGATTTCCGAGAGCCACACGATCGGCCCGCCACGGCTGAGGGTGAGCATCAGCAGGTTGTCGCTGTAGGTGCTGTGGATACCCCACTTCTGGTGCGGGGTGATCCAGTTCAGCACGATCTCCGGCTCGCCATTGCTGCGCTTGCCCTTCACGCCTTCGATGGTGCGGGTGTTGACCGGCGGCCGATAACTCATCAGCTGCTCGCCGAAGGCCTGCATCCACGGGTGGTCCTGGTAGAACTGCTGGCGGCCGGTGATGGTGCGCCATGGGATGTTTTCATGGACGTTGGTGTAGCCAGCGTTGTAGCTCACGTGCTCGTCTTCGAGGCCCGACCAGGTGGGGCTGGAAATGATCTTGCGTGGCTGCGCCTGGATATCGCGGAAACGGATGGCTTCGTGGGCCTTGGAAATCGCCAGGTGGCTGTGGTCGATGCCGGTGAATTCCGACAGCGCGGCCCAGGCTTTCAAGGCGACCTTGCCGTTGGTTTCCGGGGCCAGGGACAGGATCACCTCGGCCGCGTCGATGGCCGTGTCGATCTTCGGCCGGCCGTGGCTGATGCCCACATCGCCTTCGTGATGATTCAGCTCGCCGAGGAATTCGACTTCTTCCTCGGTGTTCCAGTTGATGCCCTTGCCGCCGTTGCCGAGCTTTTCCAGCAACGGGCCGAGGGAGGTGAATTTTTTGTAGATGTTCGGGTAGTCGCGCTCCACCACCGCCATGTTTGGCGCGTTCTTGCCGGGTACCGGTGCCACGCCGGCGCTTTTCCAGTCGGTGCCGCCAAAGGGCTGGGCCAGTTCGCCGATGCTGTCATGCATCAGCGGTACGGTGACCAGGTCTTTTTCCACACCGAGGTGCCCGACCGCCATGGCCGAGAACGCCTTGGCGATGCCCTTGTAGATTTCCCAGTCGGAACGCGACTCCCACGCCGGGTCGATGGCCGCCGACAACGGGTGGATAAACGGGTGCATGTCCGAGGTGTTCATGTCGTCTTTTTCGTACCAGGTGGCGGTCGGCAAGACGATGTCGGAATACACGCAGGTGGACGACATGCGGAAGTCCAGGGTGGTCACCAGGTCGAGCTTGCCAATGGCGCCGTCGTCGACCCATTCGGCTTCGGTGGGCTTGCTTTCGCCGCCAAAGCCGATGTCTTCGTTCATCACGCCGTTCTTGGTGCCCAGCAGGTACTTGAGCATGTACTCATGGCCCTTGCCCGACGAGCCGAGCAGGTTGGAGCGCCAGATAAACATGTTGCGCGGGAAGTTCACCGGGCTGTCCGGTTGTTCGCAGGCAAAACGTAAGGAGCCGTCCTGCCAGGACTTGACCACGTAGTCTTTGGGGTCCATGCCCGCTGCGGCCGCTTCACGGCAGATATGCAGCGGGTTGCGGTTGAGTTGCGGCGCGCTGGGCAGCCAGCCGGCGCGTTCGGCGCGGATGTTGTAGTCCAGGGCGTGGGTGGGGAACTGGGACTTGTCCGCCAGGGGCGAGAGCACGTCGTGCATGTTCATTTTTTCGTGGCGCCACTGCGAGCTGTGGCCGTAGAAGAAGCTGGTGCCGTTCATCTGCCGTGGTGGGCGGTTCCAGTCCAGGCCAAAGGCCAGGGGCAGCCAGCCGCATTGTGGGCGCAGTTTTTCCTGGCCGACGTAGTGGGCCCAGCCGCCGCCGGTCTGGCCGACACAACCGCAGAGCATGAGCATGTTGATCAGGCCACGGTAGTTCATGTCCATGTGGTACCAGTGGTTCATCGCCGCGCCGACGATGATCATCGAGCGGCCACGGGTCTTGTCGGCGTTGTCGGCAAACTCGCGGGCGATCTGGATCGCCTTCTCGCGGCTGACGCCGGTGATCGCTTCCTGCCACGCCGGAGTGCCCGGCACGCTCGCGTCGTCGTAGTCCCTGGCCACATTGCTGCCGCCCAGGCCACGGTCGATGGCCAGGTTGGCCGCCGACAGGTCGAACACCGTGGCGACCTTGGCCACACTGCCATCCGCCAGCACCACGCTGTGCACCGGCACGCGGCGGAACTGCACGGCTTCACCGGCCACGTGCTGGAAGTGTTCGTGGGCTTCGCCGGCAAAATACGGGAAGGCCACTTCGGCAACGTCGTCGCCGATCAGGCTGAGTTTCAGGTCGATGGCGCGGCCTTCACCGCCCTCTTTGGCGAGGATGTTCCACTTGCCCTTCTCGCCCCAGCGGTAGCCGATGGCGCCCTGTGGCGAGACCAGCGCGCCGCTTTCGTCGAGGGCGATGGTTTTCCATTCCGGGTTGTTGTCCTGGCCGAGGTTGTCGATCAGGTCCGAGGCGCGCAGGAAGCGGTCGGGCTGGAAGCCTGCGCCCGGGGCAAAACCGGTCACGGGCTTGAGCATCACCAGCACCGGCAAGTCGGTGTAGCGCTTGGCGTAGTCGGTGAAATACGGGCTCGGGTGGTCCAGGTGAAATTCCTTGAAGATCACATGGTTGAAGGCCTGGGCCAACGCCGCGTCGGTGCCCTGCTTGGGGTTGAGCCACAGGTCGGTGAGCTTGGCCACTTCCGAATAGTCGGGGGTGATGGCCACGGTCTTGGTGCCCTTGTAGCGCACCTCGGTGAAGAAGTGCGCGTCGGGGGTGCGGGTCTGCGGGACGTTGGAGCCCCAGGCAATGATGTAGTTGGAGTTGTACCAGTCGGCCGATTCCGGCACGTCGGTCTGCTCGCCCCACACCATCGGCGAGGCCGGTGGCAGGTCGCAGTACCAGTCGTAGAAGCTCAGGCACACGCCGCCGAGCAGCGACAGGTAACGGGAACCGGCGGCGTAGCTGACCATGGACATGGCCGGGATCGGCGAGAAGCCGACAATGCGGTCCGGCCCGTATTGCTTGATGGTGTAGACGTTGGAGGCGGCGATGATCTCATTCACCTCCTCCCAGTTGGAACGGATGAACCCGCCCATGCCACGCTTGCTCTTGTACGACTCGGCCTTGGCCTTGTCCTCGACAATGCTCGCCCAGGCCTCCACCGGCGCCAGGGTCAGGCGCGCTTCACGCCACAGCTTGAGCAACGGCTTGCGGATCTTCGGGTACTTGAGCCGGTTGGCGCTGTAGATGTACCAGCTGTAACTGGCGCCGCGCGGGCAGCCACGGGGTTCGTGGTTGGGCAGGTCGTTGCGGGTGCGCGGGTAGTCGGTCTGCTGGGTTTCCCAGGTAATCAGGCCGTTCTTCACGTAGATCTTCCACGAGCAGGAACCGGTGCAATTTACCCCGTGGGTGGAGCGCACGATCTTGTCGTACTGCCAGCGCGAACGGTAGACGTTTTCCCAGTCGCGGGACTCCTTGCGGGTCTCGCCGTGGCCGTCGGAGAACTCGTCTTGCTTGCGGTTGAAGAACCGCAGTTGATCCAATAAGTGACTCATGATGCTTTCCTCATCAGGCGTGCCGTGGGGTGCGTTGCCCCGCGAATTCGTGGTCGATCAGCAGGGTGTGGCGCAGCCTTTGCGGGCGTACCACCACCAGGTCACGACGATGCAGCTCAGGTAGAAACCGACAAACAGGTAGAAGGCCATGGCCGGACTGCCGGTGGCGGCCATGGAAGTGCCAAAGGTCTTAGGGATGAAGAACGCGCCGAACGCGCCCATGGCCGAGCTGAAGCCCAGCACCGCGGCGGACTCCTTGCCGGCGTCCTTCAAGGCTTGTTCACGCACGGCCGGCGGTTGGCCGGCGCTGGCTTTCTCGTGAACGGTGCGGAAGATCACCGGGATCATGCGGAAGGTGGAGCCGTTGCCAATGCCGGTGGTGATGAACAGCAACATGAACAGGCCCAGGAAACCGTAGAAGTTGCCCGCCTCGCCCTGCTGCGGCAAAAAGTGCAGCACACCGAACACCATCACGATCATCAGCACGAAGTTCCACAGGGTCACTCGCGCACCGCCCAGTTTGTCCGCCAGCCAGCCGCCCAACGGGCGTACCAAGGCACCCACCAGCGGGCCGAGGAAGGCGAACTTCAGCGCCACCACTTCGGGAAACGAGGTCTTGATGAGCAATGGGAACGCCGCCGAGAAGCCGATGAACGAGCCAAAGGTCGCCAGGTACAACCAGCACATCAGCCAGTTGTGCTTGCGCTTGAAGATCACCGCCTGGTCGCTGAACGAGGCGCGGGCGCTGGACAGGTCATTCATGCCGAACCACGCCGCCACGGTGACGATCAGGATGAACGGCACCCAGATGAATCCAGCGTTCTGCAACCACAAGTGGCTGCCGTCCGCCAGGGTTTGCGGCTGACCACCGAGGGCGCCGAAGGCCGCAAAGGTGATCACCAGCGGCACGCAGAACTGCATCACCGACACCCCCAGGTTGCCGAGGCCGGCGTTCAAACCGAGGGCGGTGCCCTGCTGGGACTTGGGGTAGAAAAAGCTGATATTGGACATGCTGGAGGCGAAGTTGCCGCCGCCAAAACCGCAGAGCAAGGCGATCAGCACAAACACGCTGTACGGGGTGCTCGGGTCTTGCACCGCGAAGCCCATCCACAGCGACGGCAGCAGCAAGGAGGCGGTGCTCAGGGCGGTCCAGCGGCGCCCGCCGAAGATCGGCACCATGAACGAATAGAACACCCGCAACGTCGCACCCGACAGGCCCGGCAAGGCGGCCAGCCAGAACAGCTGGTCAGTGGTAAAGCTGAAGCCGATGGCGTTGAGGCGCACGATCACCGTGCTCCACACCATCCACACAGCAAACGCCAGCAATAGCGCGGGGATCGAGATCCACAGGTTGCGGGTCGCCGTCTTCTTGCCGCTGGCGCCCCAGAACGCCGGGTCTTCTGGGCGCCAGTCGTGGATCACCGGGCCCGAGTCGGGCTTTTGCGCGATAGACATGATCATTCTCCTTGGCCAGCTCGTTTGCCGAGCAACGGCTGTTTGCGGATTTCGCTGAGGTACATCCAGGTCAGGGACACCCAGACCACGCCGTACATCAACATGAAGCAGGAAGAGCGCACGCCGGTGAGGTCCACCAGGGCACCGAACATAATCGGCAGCACAAAGCCGCCCAGGCCACCGGCCAGACCGACGATGCCGGACACCGCGCCCATGTTGTGCGGGTAGTCATTGGCGATGTACTTGAAGACCGAGGCCTTGCCGAACGCGAAGGCGATGCCCATCACAAACAGCAGCACGGTGAACAGCGTGGGGTTGAGGCCGATATGGAAATCCAGCGGACCGTTGACGGTCATCACTTGCAGTTGGGTCTGTGGGTAGCTGAGCAGGAACAGGCAGATCCAGCTCACCCACAGCACCCACCAGGTCACGCTTTGCGCGCCCCAGCGGTCCGACATCCAACCGCCCACCGCGCGCAGCACACCGCCGGGCAGGGAGAAACACGCGGCCAACAGCGCGGCGCTTTGCAGGCTGAAACCGTATTCCTGCACGTAGTACTTGGTCACCCATAGGGCTAGCGCGACGTAGCCGCCGAAGACAATCGAGTAGTACTGGCAGTAGCGCCACACGGCCGGGTCTTTCAGGCACGCCAACTGCTCACGCAAGGTGGCGCCACCGGCACTGCGGTGCGCCTTGTTTTCGCTGGTGAGAAACCAGAACAGCAGCGCGGTGATAAACAGGATCGCGCTGAACACCTTGGGCACCAGGTGCCAGGTGCCGAGGGCGATCAGCGCCGGGGCGAGAAACTTGGTCACCGCCGCCCCGGCATTGCCGGCACCGAACACGCCCATGGCGAAACCCTGGTTGTCCTTGTCGAACCATTTGGCGACGTAGGCGATGCCCACCGAAAACGAACCGCCCGCCAAGCCGACAAACAGGCCGAGTACCAGGAACTGCCAGTAAGCGGTGGCGTAGGTGATCAGGTACAGCGGCAATACGCAGACCAACATCAGCAGAAAAAACACGATGCGCCCGCCGAAGCGATCCGTCAGCAGGCCCAGCGGCAGGCGCACCAGGGAACCGGTCAACACCGGCGTGGCGGCCAGCAGGCCGAACTGGGTTTCGTTGAGTTGCAGCAGGTCTTTGATCGGCACGCCGAGCACGGCGAACATCATCCACACCATAAAGCAGACGGTGAAGGCCAAGGTGCTCATGCCCAGCACCAGGCCTTGTCGCAGACGGGGTTGAGTCACGGTATGCGCTCCAGAAAGTGATTCCATGAGCGCAGGTTAGGGGCGACACCCCCGCAGAACTTGACCCAGATCAACGTGGGCCGGGTGGGTATGGGGCTATGCTGGCCCCGTCTACCTCCAAGGAGGTAGTCAAAAAATCAAGAGAAAACCTTTATTTATCAATGGATTGCTCTCTTGTGCCGGCTTTTATCCGTGGGAGGGTTCGCCGGCAATTCTTTAGAGGTAGTGCGCCAGGGAAGGCCACGTTCACCGCCCTTTCCCGTTCCAAGTGCAAGCATGCTGCTCCCCCACTCCGTTCGATTGCGCCGTCATGCTTGACTGGCTGCGCAGCTCCCTGCCCGCCCGCGCCGGCCTGGCGGTGATCCTGATCGCCATCCTCGCCCTGGCCAGTTCCCTCAGTGCCGGGCTGATCGCCTGGTTCAGCCAGGGCGACGCCGCCGCGATCAACACCGCCGGTTCCGTGCGCATGGAGACCTACCACCTCAGCTGGAAACTTGCCGCCGGCGCGCGCCCGGATGAAATCGCCGAAGTCAGCCAAAGCCTGCAACGGCGCCTCGACAGCCAGTCCCTGAAAGCCGTGCTCGAAGACGGCCCGCACAGTGCGCTGTTGCAGAGTTACCAGCAGATCCAGCAACGCTGGAACGCCGAACTGCGCCCAGCGGTGCTACGCGGCTGTTCCAGGCCCAGGCACCGGCGTTTGTCGAGCAACTGAACCGCTTCGTCAGCCTGTTGCAGCAACAGAGCGAGCACAAGCAAGGCTGGCAACAGGCGATCCAGGGCCTGGCGCTGTTCAGCACCTTGATCATCCTGCTGCTGGGTTTGTATGAGTTGCAGTACGGCGTAGTCACCCCGCTGCAAGAACTGGTGCACGCCACCCGACGCTTTCGTGACGGGGACTACCAGACCCGGGTCAACCACCGTTCCGACGACGAGCTTGGCCAACTGGCCCTGAGCTTCAACGCCATGGCCGCGACCATCGAAGCGTCCCATCGCACCCTCGAAAGCCAGGTGCAACTCAAGACCCTCAACCTGCAACAAGCCAACGCCGCCCTCGAACTGCTGTACCAAAGCAGCAGCAGCCTGGCCACACGCCTGGCCAATGCCGAGGGCCTCGACGAACTGATCCGGCGCTTCCAGAAACGCTTGCCGGGGCTGCGCTTGTCGCTGTGCCTGCAAGGCCACTTCCTGGCCCCAGCCCAGCAGATGCTCGCCCTGCACGGCGAGCACAGCCGCAACGTCTGCGCGATTGGCGATTGCGCCACCTGCGAGCGCGCCCATGTCGCGCCGCCGCAGGTGTTCAGCATCAGCAACCAGGGCGCCGAGTTGGGTGAACTCAAGGCGCACTTCCTCGACGGCCATGCGCCCCAGGACTGGGAGCAACAATTGATCCAGGCCCTGGCCAATCTGATCGGCACCTCGCTGTCCCTCAAACGCCAGCGCGAGCAGGACCACCGCCTGCTGCTGTTGGATGAGCGCACCATCATCGCCCGCGAACTGCACGACTCCCTGGCCCAGGCGCTGTCGTACATGAAGCTGCAAGTGAGCCGCATGCAAACCCTGATCCGCCGTGGCGAACCGGTGGAAAGCCTGGCCAGCGTCACCGCCGAACTGCGCGAAGGGTTGAACAACGCCTACCGCCAACTGCGTGAATTGCTCACCACCTTTCGCTTGCAGATCCACGACGCCGGTCTGGTGCAAGAACTGCAAGACACCGCCGCCGAATTCTCCGAGCGCGGCGAGTTCCAGGTGCACCTGCATGTGGACGCGCTGGCGTTCCAGCTGTCGGCCAGCGAACAGATCCACCTGTTGCAGATCACCCGCGAAGCCCTGTCCAACTGCCTGCGCCACGCCCATGCGCAGAATGCCTGGCTGCAACTGCGCCAGGTCGGCGAGACCGTCAGCCTGAGCATCGACGACGACGGCCGTGGTTTTTGCGGCGACGTGGACCAACGCGAACACCACGGCCTGACCATCATGGACGAACGCGCGCGCAGCCTACACGGCCACCTCGACATCAGCCCCCGCGAGCCCCAGGGCACCCGCGTGCAGCTGCGTTTCCAGCCGGAATTCCTCGGCCATTCCCTACAAGGCACCGCCCCATGAACACCGCCACGCGCCACCGTATCCTGCTGGTTGACGATCACCCGATGATGCGCCACGGCATGCGCCAGATTCTCGAACTGGAAGACGACCTGCACGTGGTCGGCGAGGCTGGCAACGGCCAGGAAGCCCTCGATCAGATCGCCAGTCTGCAACCGGACCTGGTGCTGCTGGACAACAACATGCCGCACATGAACGGCCTGGAAACCCTGCGCCGCCTGCGGGCCATGGACTATGCGGGCAAGGTGCTGCTGTTTACCGTGTCCGACGCTGAAGACGACGTGCGCGATGCGCTGCGGCTGGATGCCAATGGGTATTTGCTCAAGGACATGGAGCCGGAACTGGTGGTGGAGTTTATTCGTGATGCGTTGCATGGCGCGCTGGTGATCAGTCCCGGGTTGACCCGGGTGTTGGCCCAGGCGTTGCGCTCGCCGCAGCCGCATGCGGCGGTGGAATTGACCGAGCGGGAGCGGCAGGTGCTGCGTACGATTGCCAGTGGGTATAGCAATAAGGTGATTGGGCATAAGTTGGGGATTACGGAGGGGACGGTGAAGGTGCATGTGAAGAATTTGCTGCATAAGCTGGGGTTGAGGTCGCGGGTGGAGGCGGCGGTTTGGGCTATGGAACACCTGCGGCAGGTGGGGTGATTAGCCTTGTGTACATATCCGTTTCTTCGGTAACGGCCACTTAGGGTTCCGCCCTTACGGCGGCTCACTTTTGAAGAGCGCAAAAGTAAGCAAAACGCTCTTGCCCCAACACTCGGCACCTCGCCTAGGCTCGGTGTGCCCGTAATCCGACATGGATTTGGGGGGCCGCCGCCACGCGCCATCCATGGCGCGGGGCGGCTAAACCGGCATCCCTGCCGGTTTACCCCCCAAATCCATGCCGAATTCCGGCCAGCGTGTTTAACGGGGCGCCTAAGATCAAAAACAAAAGCGAGGCGGCCTAGTAGCCGACCTGATAGGTGAAGCGTGCGCGTTTCCCTGTGGGAGCTGGCTTGCCTGCGATGGCATCAACTAGGTATGCCTGATGTACCGAGTTGTCTGCATCGCAGGCAAGCCAGCTCCCACAGTTGCCGGTTCCCACAGTTGAATGGTGAGCGACTGGACAAAAACCGGTCGGCTTTAAGGCCGCCGCGCTTTGGCTTTTGATCTTACTTGCCCCGTCAAACACGCTGGCCGAACGCAGGCTTGAATCCGTGGGTAACCCGGCAGGGCGCCGGGTTAGCCGTCCTGGGCCAAGGATGGCCCATGACGGCGGCCCACGGATTCAAGCCGGGCATGCCGAGCCTAGGCGAGGCACCGAGTGTTGGGGCAAGAGCCCTTTGGTTACTTTGGGGCTTTTCCAAAGTGACCCGCTGTAAGAGCGGAACCATAAGCCGCCGTTACCTAAATAACGGATATGTACACGGTCAAACACCAACCCCCCGCCCCGCAGCCTCCAACCCCCGCCACAACCACCCCGGCAACACATCCGAATCCAAACTATCAATCAAATTCTTAAGCCCCAACCCCAACTCCGTATCCCCCTCAATCACCAACCGCCGCCGAAAGAACAACGTATCCGGATCCTCCTGCCGACTGGCCAACAACAAAAACTCCCGCCAATTTCCACTAATCGTCACCTGCGCCTCAGCCCTGTCAGCAATACGCAACCCATCCCGCGCCAACGTCAGGTACCAACACAACCCCAAATCAGGAATCCGCAAACACATCCAACGCCCGCGCAGCAAATCGAAGCCCCCCTCGCGCAAAGGCTCAGCCAGACAACGATTAAGCCCCTGCTCCAAGGCCACACGCTGCACCGCAAACGGCACCCGCCGAACCAGCGGCAACAACCGGTCGGCCCCCTTGAGCAACCATTGCTTGCGACTCAACACAGCCCCACCTCCTCAACCCGCAACATACCCGCCTGACCATGCCAGTAGCCGTTGCAACCCTCGACAAACAACGGCGGCATCGCGCCCTGCCGCACCTGGTCGTACGCACGCACCACATCAGCCATGCCTTCCGCGCGCGGGCTCAGGCGCAACACATCGGCGCCACAAGCCACCAACCCGGGATAGTCGGCCAGCAAGTTGGTCACATCCGCCGACATCGTCTGAATCCCATTCAAGGTAAACAACGCCTGCCCTTCCTGGCTGGTCAAGGCCATGCCGTCCGGGTAGTTGATGCAGCAGAACTGGCAGTCGTCCTTGGGCCGGTTTTCGGCGCGGGCGGTGAAGCAGCGCGCCGAGTAGGCCAGGGGCAAATGCCCGTAGGCGAAGATCTCCACTTCCGGCACCGGCCTGCCCAATTCGCGCACCTGTTCCAGCACATCGGCGATCAAGCCTTGGGAGCATTCCACCGGCGGCACCCAGCGTTGCATACCCAAGTCGAGCAATTGCACCAGGGCGTGGCCGTTGTAGAGGTTTAGCGCCGGGCCGCCGACAAAGGGCAACTTGCGCTCCACCAGCAACTGCACTGCGCCCATGTCATTGGCTTCCACCAGCAACTCGCCGTTGTCGCACAGGCGGCGCAGGCGGGACAGTTCGGAGGCCGCCTCGATGAGCGTGAGGCTCGACAACACGATCTGCGCCGAACTGCACGTCTGCAACTCGCGGCCCAGGCCCAGCCACTGATCGAGGTTGAACACGCGGCGTTTCGAGCACACGGTTTCGCCCAGGTAGATAACGTCCAGGGGCAAGTCGGCCATGTCCGCGTAGAAGCGCCCGAGGTGTTCCTTGTCCCAATAAAACAGCACCGGTCCGAGGCTGAGTTTCATCTGTGTGTCCTCACTGCCATGCACGATGGTAAGCACCCAGGGTGGTCTGGCTGCCTTCGGAAAGCCCGACCAGCACCTGGCGCCATTGCTCCTTGACGACAAAGTTGGCCGGGCTGCTGCGGTGGACGTCGAGGGCGGCGCGCCAGACGCGGGTGACTTGCTCCACGTAGGCCGGGCTGCGTTGGCGACCTTCGATCTTCACCGCTTCGACACCGATGGCCGCCAGTTCCGGCAGCAGGTCGAGGGTGTCGAGGCTGGTGGGTTCCTCCAGCGCATGGAAGCGCTTGCCGCCCACCAGGAAGCGGCCCTTGCACAGGGTCGGGTAGCCGGCGGGTTCGTCCGGGGTGTAGCGGTCGATCAGCACTTCGCTCAAGCGCGCGCTGAGGCCGTCGGCGTCGTCGCTCCAGCGCACCGCCTTGGCCGGCGAGCACACGCCGCACAGGTTGGGCGATTCGCCGGTGATGTAGGAGGACAAGTGGCAGCGCCCTTCGGCCATGATGCACAGGCTGCCAAAGCCGAACACTTCGATGGGCACCGTGGCGCTGGCCGCCACCTGCTTGACCTGGGCCAGGGACAACACCCGGGGCAACACCGCGCGGCGGATGCCGTAGCGTTCGACGTAGAACTTCAACGCCGCCGCGTGGGTGGCCGAGCCCTGCACCGACAAGTGCAAGGCCATCTGCGGATGGCGCGCGGCGGCGTAGCCGAGTACGCCGGGGTCGCCGGCGATGAGTGCGTCCACGCCATGGTCGGCGGCGCGATCGACGGCGCGTTGCCAGCGCGGCCAGATCTTCGGTTGCGGGTAGGTGTTGACCGCCACGTAGAGCTTGCGCTGGTGCTGGCGGATATGGGCGACGGCGGCGTCGAACTGCTTGTCATCCATGTTCAGCCCGGCGAAGTGCCGGGCGTTGGTGTCATCGCGAAACCCCACGTACACCGCGTCGGCGCCTTGGCGCACAGCGGCTTTCAGCGCAGGCAAGTTACCTGCCGGGCAGACCAGTTGCATGGTGGCTCCTTATTGAAAATCGGCAAAAGACAGGAACGGCACCGCCGCGCCCTTGAGCACCTGCTGCCCGCGCTCGACGATCACCAGGCCGTCGGCCCAACAGGCGGCGACCAACATCGCCGAGCTTTGCTGCGGGTGCAGGATCGCGCGCAGTTGCCCATCGCTGCCGGGGCTCAAGCGCGCACGCAGGTATTGGCGGCGCGGGTTGGGCTTGAGCCATTCAAACGCCGCCGGCACGCTGGCCGGCACCGGCAACACCCGCTCCGCGCCCTGGGCGCGCAGCAGGAATGGGCGCACCACCACCAGCGCCGTGACCAGCGCGGCCGTCGGATTACCCGGCAGGCCAATCCACGGTTTGCCCGCCACCTGACCAAACGCCAGGGGCTTGCCAGGCTGGATCGCCAAGCGCCAGAACTCGACCTTGCCCAGTTCGCGGATCGCTTGTTTGAGGTGGTCCTCCTCCCCCACCGACACGCCGCCGGTGGTCAGCAGCAGGTCGCATTCCGAAGACGCCAGCGCCAACGCATCGCGACTCGCCGTGAGGGCGTCGGCCATCACGCCGTAGTCGTGCACCTCCACGCCCCAGCCGCGCAGCAGCGCCGCGATTAGGTAACGGTTGCTGTTGTAGATCTGCCCCGGTGCCAGCGACTCACCGGGTTCGCGCAATTCATCACCACTGCTGAGCAGGCACACCCGCAGCGGCCGATAGACCTTGACCCGGGGGATGCCCGCCGCCGCCAACAGGCCGATTTCCTGGGCGCGCAGGCGCTTGCCGGCGCTCAACACTTGTTGCCCACGTTGCAGCTCTTCGCCGCGCTTGCGCACGTGGTCCCCCAGGCGTATCGGCGGGCACCAGATGCGCTGGCCATACACGCGGCAACGTTCCTGGGCGACCACGCTGTCGGCGCCCGGTGGCAACGGCGCACCGGTAAAAATGCGCACCGCTTGCCCGGCCTGCAACGGCACATCACTGCTGTGCCCGGCGGCGACGCGCCCGGCGACTTCCAGGTAACCGCCCTGCTCCGGCACGTCAAACGCGCGCAGGGCGTAGCCGTCCATGGCGCTGTTGTCCCAGCCCGGCAAGTCGAGGGGCGAAAACACCTCTTCGGCGACCACCCGCCCGAGGGCCTGGGCCAAGGCAATCACCTCGGTGGGCGGTGGTGGCGGCGCCTGCGCGAGCAATTGCTCGATGGCGTCCTCCACCGGCAGCAGGTCGCCGCTGTCACACACGTTCATGAGCGTGACTCACAGGCACTGAGCGCTTGATCGAGCTGCGGCTTGAGGTGCGGCGCGAAATTGCACGGGCCGGTGCGGCTGTCCAGTTGGCCGCAGAGAATCTTGTCCCAGGCCGTGCGGCACGCCCCTGGCGAACCGGGCATGCAGCACACCAGCACACCGTTGCTGAAGCCGGCCAGGGCACGGGATTGCAGGGTCGACATGCCGATTTCGGCCAGGGACACCTGACGGAACAACTCGCCGAAGCCGTCCACTTGCTTGTCCAGCAGCGGCAGTACGGCTTGGGGGGTGTTGTCGCGCGCGGTGAAGCCGGTGCCGCCGGTCATCAGCACCACTTGCACCTGGGGGTCGGCGATCCACTGCGAAACCCGGGCGCGGATCTGGTAGATGTCGTCCATCACGATGCCGCGGTCGATGAGCATATGGCCGGCGGTTTGCAGGCGGTCCACCAGGGTGTCGCCGGAGGTGTCGGTGTCGTAGGTGCGGGTGTCGCTGATGGTCAGGACGGCGATGTTCAGGGAGACGAAGTTTTGTTGGGTCAGGTGGGCCATGGTCCGGGCTCCAAGCGTTGGAAAGATGGGGGCAGCCTGCGCCGCATTGGGCGTAGGGCCTATTCCTCGGAGGAGGTATGCCGTTGGGGGCGTGGTCCTTCAGGGCGGTTGGCACAGTGTGGGAACTGGTTGGGTGGGGGCTGTTGATCGTGGTCAAGGGTTGGGTGTGGCATGGGGTCGCATGGAATGGTCGGGGCTGCCCAGGGAGATGCTTTTCTGTGGGAGCTGGCTTGCCTGCGATGGCATCAACTGGGTTTGCCTGATGTACCGAGGTGTCTGCATCGCAGGCAAGCCAGCTCCCACAGTTGCCGGTTCCCACAGCTAAATGGTGAACGACAGGACAAATACCGGTCGGCTCTAAGGCCGCCGCGCTCTGGCTTTTGATCTTGCTTGCCCCGTCAAACACGCTGGCCGAACGCAGGCTTGAATCCGTGGGCAACCCGGCAGGACGCCGGGTTAGCCGCCCTGCGCCATGGATGGCGCATGGCGGCGGCCCACGGATTCAAGCCGGAGTGGGCATGCCGAGCCTAAGCGAGGCACCGAGTGTTGGGGCAAGAGCCCTTTGGTTACTTTGGGGCTTTTCCAAAGTGACCCGCTGTAAGAGCGGAACCATAAGTGGCCGTTACCTAAATAACGGATATGTACACAGACAGACCGCCATCGCAGGCAAGCCAGCTCCCACACTTACCCCGGATGCCCATCCACCCGCGCCCGCCACAACATCGGCCCGTACCGCCATAGGTACACCCCCAACCCAACACACCAACACACCCCCGCCACCCACAACCCCACCACGGGCCAAACCACCACCAAAAACACCCGACACACACACGCCAAATTCAGCAAGACAAAACCCACCCCCATCCCCCGCGGCAACTGCAACGGCCGCCCCGTATGCCCAAGGCTCACCCGCGCAACCATCGCCAAAATCAGCCCCCCCATCCCCCCCACAGTCAACGCATGCACCGCCAAACTGGGATTCAACGACACCCCAAAATGCCACAGCGCCATCCCCAGGCACGCCAGCGCCAGCCAGGCATAGGCCAAGTGCAATGACCACAAAAGCGGCACCCGCCACAGCCCACGATCATGCCAGCGCACCAATCGCAACAAGTGCCCCAACCCCAGCACGGCGAACAACGCACCAAGCCACAGGCCAGGAAGCAGTGCCACTCCACTGACGTAACCCAGCGCAACCAGGACCGACCCACCCAGCAACAGATAATCCAACCACGGCCAAGGCTTGACCGCCTCGACCCGCCCCAAACCCCGCTGGGTAAAAAACGGAATCACCCGCCCACCAATCAGCCCCATCATCGCCGCCACCAGCCACAACCCCGCCAGCACCGCCTGGCGTTGCAGGCTCGCATCCGCCAACGACACCCCATCCACCACCGCCAACAGCACCAACACCAGCACAATCGGGTAGTTGCGCGTCTGCCGGACCTTCCACAGCGTCCAGCCCATCACCCCGGCCACGGCCAAAGGAAAGCTCAGTTCCACCAACGCCAGCAACGGCCACGGCACGTTCAGCAACCAGCCCAAGCGCGCCGCCAACCACAACGCCACCAGCGCGGCCAAGGGCGCACCGCTGAGCCCGGGTCGCCCGGTCCACGTCTGCACCGCCGTCAGCAGGAAGCCGGCAATGACCGCCAAGCCAAAACCAAACAGCAGCTCATGCCGATGCCAAGCCAGCCAGCCGCCGGCCGGTTGCCAAGCGCCGGTCATGCCGCCCAGCGCCAACAGCCATAAGGGAATCGCCAGCGCCGCGAACAGGCACGCACCGAGGAAAAATGGCCGGAAGGCCAGGCGAAACAACGGAGAAATCGACAAGGCCTTGCGCCGATCCAGTACTTGCATGTTGCGGCTCCTCAACTCATTTTTGCGGCGATCAAGGGCGTTACCAGGTGAGGTAAAACATGCCCTTGGCCAACAACACGATCACGACCATATGCCCGAACAGACTCAAGTGAACACCCCGCAGGTAACGCGCGCTGGCACGCCCCCGACGCATGCGCAGCACCGTCAGCAGAAAGTGCAGCAACACGCTGGCGGCGAGGATCAACTTGAAGGTCAGCAAGGTGCCGAAAGAGGTGGCGAATGGCGCTGCAAGCACCGGCCGATAACGCAACCAGACCATGCCGATGCCGGCCCCGAACAGCACCAGCAACACCCACGGCATCAGCACCCGCGCGCGTTGGCCGATGCCTTGCTCGACACGCACCATCACCCGCGCTGGCAATCGCCGATGCAGGTCACTGAGGATCAGCACCTCGAAAAACACCGTGCCGATAAAGATCAGGGCGGCGAACAAATGGGCCAGGAGAAACAGCAGATAGAGCATGGTGGCCTCGCAGGTGCGCCGGGCCTGCAGTGTGGCGCGGTGGGCGCGTCCAGACCTTGATGCCGGTCAAGCCGGGCGCACCTCCAGGCGTTACAGCAACGGGATGCTGTAGCTGACGATCAGCCGCGTTTCGTCCTTGTCCGCCGTGTCGTTGCCGCGCAATACCGCGCTGCGCCAGGTCAGGCCCAGGCCTTTGAAGGTGCCGGTGGGGATCACGTAATCCACGCGCAGGTCACGCTCCCATTCACTGTTGTCACGGCTTGCCGTGCGGATGTGGCTGCCATGGATATAGGTGACGCTGGAGCGCAGGCCCGGTACGCCGAGGCCGGCAAAGTCATAGGCATAGCTGCCGACGGTGGCCTGTTCGCCGGCATTGACGAATTTCAGCGACTGCGAGTTGGTGATCAGGTACAGCGAGCGACCCTGGCCTTGGTTGATATGGGGGAAATCGCTTTCGCCTGTCGTTTTCTGGTAGCCGAGGCTGACCGAATGCCCGCTCAAGGCATAGGTAAACAGCGCGCTCCACAGGCGGTTATCGACCTTGCCAGTATTGACGCCGGGGCCGTAGTAACCCGCGCTGACGTAGCCTTCATCGCGCCCGGCAGCGCTGGCGTTCTTGCCATCGGCGGTGCTGTAGAAGTAGCGCAGGTCACTTTTGAACTGGCCCACCGGCAGCTGCCAGTTGTGCACCAGGCCGAGGAAGTGCTGCTGGTAGAAGTTCTCCAGGTTGGCGTAGTAGTACTGCACTTGCAGTTGCTTGCTGACCGTATAGTCCACGCCGCCGTAGTAGAACTGGTTGCTCGCCTTGCCCTTGATCGGGTCGTTGGCGCCGGCAATCGACATCCCCTGGCCGTTGCTGGAGTTGCGGTCGACGACCTGCTCCAGCTTGCCGGCGATCAGGTTGAAGTCCTTGAAGTCTTTGGAGTCGAGTTGGTAACCGCGAAAGGTCTGGGGCAGCAGGCGGCCGTCTTCGGTGGTCAGCACCGGCAGCTTGGGTTGCAGGTTGCCGACTTTCAGTTGGGTCTGCGCGATGCGCATCTTGCCGGTGACGCCGGTCTTGCTGAAGTCGTGGGCGGCCTTGCCGTCGTCCAGCGGGAAGACGCTGCCGGGGGTGTTGTCGGCACCGGCCTTGCCGGCGCGGCCGGAGGCGTCCAGGCGCACGCCGACCATTTGCTGCAAGTCCAGGCCGAAACCGACGGGGCCTTCGGTGAAGCCGGACTGGTAGTTGAACATGAACGCCTGGCCCCACTCCTTGTCCGACGCGGCCCGGGCGTTGCGGGTGTCCTGGTTGTAGTAGAAGTTGCGCAGGTCGAGGCTGGCTTTGCTGTCGTCGATAAAACCGGACGCAGCAACGTGTTGCGCGGCCCCCAGGGAAACGGCGAGGGCCAGGCAAGTCTTGTGATTCATGAAGGCTCCGTAAAATAAATGAGGCGATCCCGTCGCAGCCCAGCCCTGTTCTTTACCAGTCGGGTGGTGCTGCATTTAACGGGAGCGCGCACGGTATAGCCTCGGCCGCGCGGGAAACAGCCGGGGAAACCGTCATTCACTTTTACCGGTTGCGTAACAATCTCAGGGCATTGAATGCCAACGGCTGAACGCTCCCTGCGCGTTGAGCGGGCACCAGGCGAAGTCCCATTCGGTGCCTGGCAAGGCCTGGTGTTCGACGTCCGAGCGGGGCGCGTCCTTCCAGTCGAACACAGTTGTGCCTTGCCAAATCAGGACCACGCCACTGGCCTGGCTGGTGTCGGCATTGATCCAGCACGCCGCCGCAGCCGCCATGAAGGCTTCGATCGGCTCATCGTCAATCTGCGTGCGATACGGCGAGCCCAGCAGCCAACGGCAGACGTTGACGTGGTAGGTCCAGTCCAACGGTGGCCGGTGGCGATAGGCCCAGGTCATGAAGCTGCGGAACAGGTTCAAGCCCTCGGGCGGGTCGAGTTTGAGCAGCGCTGGGCAGATGTCGAACAAGGTGTGCCAATGGGGCAACAGGCGTGCATCGAGGTGCACGAAGCAACGGGAATTGCTCGGGTAGTCGGGCAGCGCCGGCTCCAGGCGCAGGCGCCGGGACGCCTTGCTGACCAGGCGGCTGGTGCCGGCAGGCAATAGAGGGTTCATGAAACGCACTCACAGTCGTGACGATAGAACGCCGCCTGCTCACAGGCGGCCCAAGGCACACGTCAGATTGCGGGGGAAGCGCGGGGGTTGGCCGAGGGCCAGGAATAGCGCGGCGGAGCCTTGTTGCGCCGTTCATGGCCCGGGCGCGGGGTTTGCCCCAGGCCCAACAGCCAGGCCAAACCGATCAGAAACACCAGGGCGACGGTCAGCGCGTTGCACACCGGGCAAGCAAAGTAGTTCGAGATGTTGCTGGAAGCCGGGCTACCCAACCCTTTGTCGGAAATCGGCTGGTTGCCTTCCACCGAACAGAACTGCCCGCCGACGCCGTTGAGCTCCAGGCCCATCATCTGCCCATGGCCCAAACCGCACACGAACAGGTTCATCAGCACGCAGAAGTACAGGGTCCAGGCGATCAGCGAGCGGTCGGGAGGGCGCAATTTCATGGCGGCGACTCTACCACCACAGGCGCACCGAGATGAAGCACGGCGCGCCCCTGTGGCAGAACGTCGCACATTACGCGGGCGGGCCTGGGTTGGTAGACTTGGCGCCCTCCTCCTTTACTCCTTTTCAAAGCCTGATGTGTAGATCCAGAGCAATGCAGGCGTTTCACAGGATGCGCAGTTGATGAGTACGTTATTCACCCGCCGCAAAGTGCTGACCGGCATGGGCCTGTTGGGCCTGGGCAGCCTGCTGGGCGGCTGTGACTACAGCCCCAAGCTGAACTTCAAGTACGGCAAGGACCTCAGTGACAAGATCATGGGCCGCACCTTCAAGCTCAAGAACACCGACGGTGAGACCGTCACCCTGAGCTCGTTCCGTGGCCTGATGCCGGTGGTGTTCTTCGGTTTCACCCAGTGCCCGGCCGTGTGCCCGACCACCCTGGCCCGCGCGGCCCAGGCCAAGAAGCTGATGGGCCGCGACGGCGAGATCATGCAAGTGGTGTTCATCACCCTCGACCCCGAGCGCGACACCCCCGAGATTCTCGACAAGTACGTCAAGGCCTTCGATCCCAGCTTCGAAGCGCTGTACGGCACCCCGGAAGAAATCGCCGTGGCCGCCAAGGAGTTCGGGATCTTTTATGAAAAAATCCCCGCCGGCGACACCTACACCCTATCCCACACCGCCACCAGTTTTGTCTTCGACACCCGTGGCAACCTGCGCCTGGGGCTGCAGGCATCCCTTACCGCTAAAGAGTGCGCAGAAGACCTGCTCACCGTCATGGAGGTCTGCTAATGACTGCCGTTCAACACCTCAAGCGCCTGACATTCGGCCTCACCCTGCTGACCCTCGCCGCCCACGCCAGCGCCCAGGTGCAAGTGACCGACGCCTGGGTGCGCGCCACCGTACCGGGCCAGCCATCGAGCGGCGCGTTCATGACCGTCACCGCCGACAGCGACAGCAAGCTGCTGAGCGTGGCCTCGCCTGCGGCCAAGGACGTGCAGATCCATGAGATGAGCATGAAGGACGACGTGATGCACATGGGCCCAGTGGACTCGGTGGCGCTGCCGGCCGGCAAGGCCGTCACCCTCGACCCCAACGGTTACCACGTGATGCTGATGGGCCTGACCGGGCAGATCAAGGAAGGCGACCACGTGCCGCTGACCCTGACCGTCGAGAACGCCAAGGGCGAGAAACAGACGATCGAAGTCAAGGCCCCGGCCCGTGGCCTGGATGGCATGGACCACAGCAAGATGGACCACAGCAAGATGCACTAAGGGTTAGTCGACGATAAACAGCTTCGCCCCGCCGGCAGTGAATGAACGGTGCGCCTCCATGTCGTTGCCTACCTGATAACTCATCCCGGCCGTCAGTGTGAACTGGCGGCCGTCTTCCAACTCCGTGTGCAGCTCGCCTTCCAGGCACAGCAGAACATGCCCGCGCTTGCACCAGTGATCCGCCAGGTAGCCTGCGGTGTACTCCACCCTGCGCACACGGGTGGTGCCGAAATGGCAGGTGCGCCACACAGCGCTGCCGGTTTCGCCGGGATAGGTAACAGGCTCGATGGTTGACCAGTCGGTGGTGCCAAAGGGTACGGCGGTAAGGTCCATGGGAAGCTCGGTCGTCAGTTAACGTGACGCAAGGCTAACGAGCACAAGGCTCGGTCGATAGACACAGATCCTGGGCTTTTGGGGGATACAGAACTACTGCGGTTCAACTGACAGACCGCGGCGCCTGCATCGCAGGCAAGCCAGCTCCCACACAAGCCAGCGCCACACATTTTGATCTGTGAACACCGTAAAAATGTGGGAGCTGGCTTGCCTGCGAAAGCGCTGGCTCAGGCAACATCTCTGCCAGCAGTGCCGCCGCCTTCGCAGCCTCGCTAAAGCTCGACAGCTCCCACAGGGGGTAGCGGTGTCAGTGAGATCTGTGAGCTGAGCACTGCCTGCCCTATCAACACTGCTCAAAATGTGGGAGCTGGCTTGCCTGCGAAAGCGCTGGGTCAGGCAACATCTCTGCCAGCAGTGCCGCCGCCTTCGCAGCCTCGCTAAAGCTCGACAGCCCATAAACTGTACGCTCAACACACCAACCGCTTGGTCATGGGGATACACGCCAGCACCAATCCCGACGGCGAATGGTAAACCGCCTGCTCATCCCCCACGTATCCACACGCCCGATAGAAACTCGCGGCATTCAACGTCGCATCCAGCACCACCGTTTCAATCGCCCGTTGCCGCGCCAGGTTTTCCAGGTGATCGAGCATGGCCTTGGCATACCCGCGCCCGGTGAACTCAGGCAGCACAAACAGCGCCCCGACTTCATTGTTGTCGAGATCAAGCATTCCAGTGACGACCGGTTCGCCCTGTACCCACCCCAAATAAAACGGCTTGGCCATCAGCGCGCTGTAACCATCTGCGGCGGTGCCACGTGTCCAGGCCATCATCTGCTCACGCGTGTAAGCACCGATGCACTGGCTGCGAATGGCCAACAGGCGAATATCGAACGCCGCCTGGGCGTCCTCCGGGGTTGCGGGTTTTATTTGCAGCATTTCAGCCTCCATGGCTTAACAGTTGGACACACACGACCCTCTTTCGGCGGGAACCCCTTACTGGGTGCTCACCACAACGTGAAGCATCCAATACGGACGTCAAACCGAGGGTATTTACTATGCAAGGCATTCAATCTTCCTACGCACCGCAGACGCTTCAGGCCGCACCGGAAGCGTCGAGTCGGAGCATCGGCGCCAACCGCCACGACACAGGCATTCAATTCACGGTGAAAATTGAGGACTACCCTCAAACGATGCAGATTTTCAACGACCTCGCCAGGTCAAAAAACATCGAGGTCAAGCAAGAGTCTGACGTGTACGACTACAACGATTACGGCGGTGGCGATGGACTGTACAACACGATCCAGTTCAGCTTTAAACCCAACAACAAAGATGGCACCTACAGCCCAGCGTTGCAGATGAGGATCAGCGATTTTCACCGAGAGTTCCAGGAACAACTGCGTAAGGCCGGCGTCAGGAACTACGCGCCAGAGGAGTAAGCCCCCCTTCAAGGGCACTGCAATGGAGCTGGGGGCGATATTTATCTATGATGTCGCCTTTCGCTTTGTCCCCAGGAACGCCCATGCCCACCCTCACCTTGCGCAACGCCCTGCCCTCTGACGCCGCCCGCTGCTTTGCCATCGAAACCAGCGCCTACGAAGGCGACGAAGCCGCGACCCTGGAAAAGATCGCCACGCGCATCCGGCTGTACCCAGAAGGTTTTCTGATCCTGGAAGCCGATGGCGAGGTGGTGGGCTTCATCAACTGCGGCTGCGCCCACGAAGTGGTGATGTCGGACGAGGCGTTCAAGGAACTGGTGGGGCATTCGGCCGAGGCGCCGAATGTGGTGATCATGTCGGTGGTGGTTGACCCGGCGCACCAGGGCAAGGGGTATTCCACAACGCTGATGAACGCGTTTGTGCAGCGCATGCGCGACATGGGCAAGCAGACCATTCACTTGATGTGCAAAGACCGCCACGTGGAGCTGTACACACGCATGGGCTATCGCTACGTGCAGCCGTCAGCCTCGGATCACGGCGGGATGGCGTGGCATGAGATGGTCATGGACCTCTGATCTACCACCCGGTAAAGGACTACCTCGATGTTCATCGGACGCCTCGCCCAACTCACCGGCTGCACGCCTAAAGCTATCCGGCTATACGAGCAAATGGGGTTGATCAACGAACCCCAGCGCAGCGGCCGCTACCGCGTGTACAACCCGCACCATGTGCAAATGGTGCAGCTGATCCGCAAGGCACAGATGGCGGGTTTCAAGCTCGCCGAGATGGGCCCGTTGATCGCCGCGAAAAATGCGCTACGTGCCTTTCCATTGGACTTGGCCAACGCTGCCGTCGATGCCAAACGCCTGGATGTGCAAGCCAGAATCCGCGAGTTGCAAGCGTTGGACGTCCACCTCGCCGGGCTCAAATGCCAGATGAATGAGCTGTTCACGTCTCGTACGGCTGACCCCCTCGCCTGTCCAGATACGCAAACGCCTCGCGCAATGCCTGTTGCGGCGGGCGCGGATTAAAGCCCAGCTCGGCCTTGGCTTTATCGATGTTGTATTCCTGACGCACGCCATGGAACAGCCGCACCTGGCTGCACATCAGTTGGGCAGGCTGGCCAGTCAGCCGGGCCCAGCGCTCTTGCAGCCAGGCGATGGCCAGCAGCAAGCGGCGCGGCGCCCGTGGCGGTGCTCGCACACCCAATACGTCGGCCAGTTCAGCCAGCGATGACGAGCGCTCATTGGCGAGGATATAGCGCTGGCCTGCACGGCCCTTCTGCGCGGCGAGCAGCATGCCTTTGGCGACATCGCGCACATCGACAAAATTGAAGTGAAACCCTGGGTCCAGCGGCACCTTGCGCTCCTTCACCGCCTGCAAAAAGCCCAGGGTGTCGGTCAAGCGCGCGGCATTGGGGCCGATCATCGCCGAGGGCAATACCGCGACCATCCACAAGCCCAAGGCATTCGCGGTGTGCCAAGCGAGCCGTTCGCTGAGGAGTTTCGAACGGTAGTAGGCATTTTCAGATTCCTCGCACCAATGGCTTTCATCCAGCGCACTGCCGTCATGCCCCACTGCCGCCACGGAGCTGACGTACACCACGCGCTTCACCCCCGCACGGCTCGCGGCCTGCAACACACACCGCGTGCCCTGCACATTGGGCTGGACGATCTCGGCCTCGGGGTTCTTCGCCCAGTGCTTGAACACCGCCGCCACCTGAAACAACACCTCCACGCCATCGAGGGCCTTGAGCAGTGCGGCACCATCCAGCAGCTCGGCGTAGACCACCTCACACGCGAGCCCCGCGAACGCAGCCTGCTGATGTATATCGCGCACACCGGCACGCACGGTGTGGCCTTGCCTGAGCAATTCCCTGACCAGCGTATTGCCCAGGTGCCCATTGGCCCCCGTCACCAGACACAGCATGTCTATCGTCCTTTTTTCGCGTAGAAAACCCTGCGGTATGCGCAGCGAAAAAAAGCATAAAGTCTGTCCCGTGGGGCAGAGTCAAGCGGGCGTCAGGCCCAGGGCTTTGCCAAACAGCCGATTGCCGTGGGTCTCGCCCTGGAAGGTATAGGTCGGCGCGCCCAACAGCGCGTAGCCGCGCCGAGGGTAGAACGCCAACGCGCGCTCATTGCCGTCCCACACGGTCGCCCACAGCAACGAGGCGCCCTCCAGCGCAGCGCGTTGTTCGGCGGCTTGCAGCAGGCGGTAGCCAATGCCCAGCCCGGTGAACCGCTCCTGGATATACAGGCGTTGCAACTCGGCAACGTTCGCCGCCTCAATCATCGCGTGAGGGGTATCGAATTTGACCTGGGCGAAGCCGACGAGGTGCTGGTTGCACTCGGCAACCAGCAACGCAATGCCAGGCTCAGCCAGCAGCCGCGTGATGGCCTGCGGCGCGAACGCTTGCAGCGCCTCATTGGCGATCGAACTGCGGATGCCTTCGGTGGCGTAGGTATCGAGAAAGACCTGCATGCCCAGCACGCCAATACACAGCGCGTCCTCAGCCGTTGCGGGACGAATCATGATGTCTCTGCACATGGTTTACCAACTCCCCGAAGCGCCACCGCCACCACTCGACCCACCGCCGCCCGATGAGCTGCCGCTGGAACTGCTGGAGCTGCTGGAACCCGAGCTTGACCCACCACCCGAACCCGACCCCATGCCGACCTTGCCAAAGATACACAGCGCGGCAAACGAGGCGATGGGGAACGCGAACAGCCAGCCGTTGCGTCCCATGTCCAGCACATACACCGCCGCGCCATACACCGCCACGGCCGCCAGCAACCGCGCGACGAAACCTGCGCGGCTGTGTTTCCAGGCGTCTTTCATGAGCACCAACAGGATCAGGTACAACCCCAGCACTGCCAGCGCCGCCAGCGGATACGCCAGCCAGTGGATGAAGTTGACGTCGGCATAGTGCTGGTCAACCACCACCAGCCCGAGGATGTAGGCCAGCAACCCCAGCACGCAGTAGAACACCGTGCGCGCCAGCCACAACGCACCAAAGGTGGCGCCGCCGATCAGCATCGTCAGCGGCATGAGCAGCAGGGACAACGGCCAGTCCTGGCCACCGCTGAAAATCGTCAGCAGCACCGTGACCGCAACAACGCCAAGCAACGCACGACGCCAATGCAGCTTGCCAGCGGCGAGCAGCACGCCACCGAGGGCGCCCAACACAAACGCCAGCAACACCGCTAGCGCCCGAGGGCCGGTCGCCGGCGCCGCCACTTCTGGCAAATCACCGCCGTCCACCAGCACGATCAAGTCGTTGACGGCCAGGCTCACACCGCCCGCGTAGTCGCCTTGGCGAAACGCTGGGGTGATGTGTTCTTCGATGATGCGATGGCTGAGCAAGTCGGTAACGGTGCCCTCCAGGCCGTAGCCCACTTCGATGCGCACCTTGCGGTCATCCTTGGCCACCAACAGCAGGATGCCGTCGTTGATGTCCTTGCGCCCCAGCTTCCAGGCGCGGAACAGTTGGTTGGCATAGTCTTCGAGGCTGGCGTCGCCGATGCTGGGCACCAGCAGCACGGCAACCTGCGCGCCCTTGCGCTGTTCGAGGGCGGCGAGCTGGTCTTTCAGACGGGTGGTGGTGCCGGCGTCCAGGGTGTTGGTGAGGTCGATCACACGCTGGTCGAGGGCCACGCCAATCGGCGACGGGTCAGCCTGGGCGGCGCCCGACAGGCCAATGCAGACCAGCGCCAGCAGGCTGAAAACGGATTGCCGCACAATCACCCACATACTTGTTACCTGAAGTTTCTTCCTGAAGGCGCCGACTTTACCCTATCCGCGCTATAACGCGTGACCCCACGCCGTTGACTATCTAAACTCCGCCCATGCATAGCAAAACGCCATAACCGGGAAGCCCATGGACCTACGACACCGCAACAACGTCAGCGTGATGGGCAGTGGCGCCTCGACCTTGGTGTTCTCCCACGGTTTCGGTTGCAACCAGGCTATGTGGAGCAACCTGGCACCGCTATTTTCCGCGCATTTTCGCGTGGTGATGTACGACTTGGTCGGCGCCGGTCTGTCGGACCTCAATGCGTTCGACAAGGCCAAGTACAGCACGCTGGACGGATACGCCCGCGACTTGAACGAGATCATCCAGGCCTTTGCGGTAGGCCCGGTGATTCTGGTCAGCCATTCGGTCAGCGCGATGATCGCCACCCTCGCCGACCGCCAGGCCCCCGGGCGCATCGCCGCCCACGTGATGATCGGCCCGTCGCCGCGTTACATCGATGCCGACGGTTACGTCGGCGGCTTCAAGCGCAGCGATATCGACGACCTGCTCGACACCCTCGACAGCAACTACCTCGGCTGGTCCAGCGCCATGGCGCCGGTGATCATGGGCGCGCCCGGGCAACCGGCGTTGAGCGAAGAACTCGCCGACAGTTTCTGCCGCACCGAACCGGAGATCGCCAAGCAATTTGCGCGTGTGACGTTTACCTCGGATAACCGCCAGGACGTCGCAGGCCTGGCCACACCCGTACTGATCCTGCAATCCAGCGACGACCTGATCGCCCCGGTTGTCGTCGGTGAATACCTGCACCGCGTGCTGCCCAACAGCATCTATTGCCTGATCGACAACGTCGGCCATTGCCCGCACATGAGCGCACCACAAGCCTGTGCCGCCGCAATGGACACCTTCCTTGCGCCTTGGTCCGCCCCCCATGCCGGCTAAGCTGTTCGACAGCGCCGCCTGCGCCCTCGCCGTCACCGCGCAAGACGGCACGATCCTGCAAGCCAACGCGCGGTTCTGTGAATGGCTGGGGTTCAGTGCCGCCGAACTGTGCGGCCGGCGCTTCCAGGACCTGCTGACCATGGGCGGAAGGATCT
Organism: Pseudomonas acericola (SeqCode); assembly: GCF_053456465.1. Taxonomy (NCBI): domain Bacteria; kingdom Pseudomonadati; phylum Pseudomonadota; class Gammaproteobacteria; order Pseudomonadales; family Pseudomonadaceae; genus Pseudomonas; species Pseudomonas acericola (SeqCode). Next base: position 862,138 of record NZ_JBRFJB010000003.1, read on the forward strand.
TCCACCAAACCCACCTGGCACCGATGCTGCGCCTGCGCGGCAGCGTGACCGAGGTGAAGCTGGACATGCTGCACCGCGACGGACACAAGGTGACCGTGCTGCTCAATGGCCTCAAGCGCGAGCAGGCAGATGGCGTGGTCTACGACCTGGCCCTGTTCGGCACCACCGACCGCGACAAGTACGAGCGCGAACTGCTCAACGCCCGCAACCTGGCCGAAGCGCTGTTGCAGGAAAAGACCGCCACCGAACTCGCCCTCAAGCACGCTCAGGCTGAATTGAGCGAGGCCTATGCCATCGCCCAGCGCCGTGCGCTGTTTGCCGAGCAGATGGTGGCGATCGTCAGCCATGACTTGAAGAACCCGCTCACGGCGATCCGCATGGCCTCGGACTTCCTCAGCCGAGGCGAACGCAGCGCCAAGGAGCGCCAGTTGCTGGGGCATATCGCCCAGTCCTCCGAACGCGCCCAACGCATGATCGCCGACCTGCTGGACTTCACCCAGGCCCGCGTCGGCCACGGCATCAGCATCAAGGTGGCGCCACTCGACCTGCACGCGGTGACCCAGCAGGCCGTGGATGAATTGCGCGTGGCCTTCCCCAAAGCCACTTTGGAACATCACGCCGTGGGCAGTGGCGACGCCAGCCTGGACGCCGACCGCGTGCAACAGATCATCGGCAACCTGGTGGCCAACAGCGTGGCCTATGGCGACCTGCAACGCCCCATCACCATTACGTCGCAGTTGAGCGATGGTGGTTGCACGGTCTGCGTGCACAACCACGGCGCGGTGATTCCCGAGACGCTGCTGGATGGGCTGTTCGAGCCAATGACCCGCGGCACCGAACAAGGCAGCGACGTGCGCAGCGTGGGCCTGGGGCTGTACATCGTGCGGGAGTTGGCGAGGGTGCATGGCGGCGATGTGGCGGTGAGGTCCACTGTGCAGGATGGCACGTTGTTCAGCGTGCGTTTTGTGCCTGGCGAGGTTTAGCGGTCGCCTGTGCCACCGCTATCGCAGGCAAGCCAGCTCCCACATTTTGAACGGTGTACACCTGCCCCAACCTGCAAGCCCAATCCCCTCTGGGAGCTTTGTACACCTGCCCCAGCCTGCAAACCCAATCCCCTCTGGGAGCTTTGTACACCTGCCCCAGCCTGCAAACCCAATCCCCTCTGGGAGCTGGCTTGCCTGCGATGGCGGCCGCCCAGTCACCACAGCTTCAACTACCTAGCTTCAACCGATACCAAACACATTGCCCTGCATCACCGGCTCCACACTCCCCGTCAACACCACTCCGCCCTCGCCCGCCCACTCCACCGTCACCGTACCGCCATCGCACTGCACCTCAACCCTGGCATCCAGCAAGCCACGGCGGATGCCATTGACCACCGCCCCGCAGCAACACGACCCCGACCCCAGCGGCACACCCCCGCCGCGCTCCCAGATACGCAGCCGGATGTGCCCACGGTCCAGCACCTGCACGAAATGCACATTGGTCTTGACCGGAAACAACGGATGCAGCTCCAGCGCCGGGCCCACGGCCGCCACGTCGATAGCCGTTATGTCATCGACAAAAAACGTGCAATGCGGATTGCCCATGCTGCACGCAGCAGGCTCACCTGCGAGCGGCAAACTGCGGGTATCCATGGCCTCGGCCAGCGGCACGGCGGCCCAGTCCAGCGACGGCTCGCCCATGTTGACTGACACCTGGCGCCCCGGCGCACGCACGCAGGTCAGCAAGCCGCGGTCGGTGCGCAGCACAATCGAGTCGCTGCCGGCTTCCTGCATCAAGCGATCCGCCACGCCACGGGTGGCACTGCCGCAAGTTTGCAGTGGCGTGCCGTTGGGGTTCCAGAATTTGATCCGCGCCGCTGCATCGTCGCAATCGAGCACCACGGCGAGTTGGTTGAAGCCGATACCGGTATGGCGGTTACCCAGGCGGCGCGCGACTTGCGCGGTAATCGGATCGTTCTGGCCACGGCGGTCGATGATGATGAAATCGTCGCCGTGGGCGTGCATCTTTACGAACGGCAAGGGCATGGTTTGTCCTGTGGTTGGCCGGTAAGGAAAGCAAAAAGCTAGAGAGTGGCGCCCATCGCCTTCATCAGCGCCAAATCCCGCGAGTAGATATCCGGCGCGTACACCAAGCTACCCTGGCGATCGACCTCCACGGTCCAGTAGCCCAGCAACACCGGCACCGGCGTGGCCAGCCGGAATTCATGGGTCACGCCGGTGGCCAGCAGTTCATCGGTGCGTGCACGCTCGGCCGGGGTCACCAGCAAGTCGCGCAGCATCAACGGCTGTTCGACCCGCACGCAGCCCGAGCTGAATGCACGCGGGCCCTTGCTGAACAGGGGTTGGCTGGGGGTATCGTGCAGGTACACCGAATACGGGTTGGGAAAACGCATCACGATCTTGCCCAACGGGTTGCGCGGGCCTGCTTCCTGGCGCAGGAGGATGTTGCCGGGGCGTGCCCAGTCGATCTGCTCGGGCGCCAGCGGGCGGCCTTCGGGGTCGAGCACTTGCAGGTTCTGCTGGCGCAGGTATTCGGGGTTGAGGCGGATCGCCGGGAGTTTGTCCTCGCGCATGATGGTCGGCGGAATGGTCCAGGTGGGGTTGAGGGTCAGCCGGGTGATGCGCGACTTGAGCAGCGGCGTCTGGCGTTCGGCGCGGCCGACTTGCAGGCGGGTTTGCCACACCGGGATGCCGCTCTGGTACACGCTCAGTTGCGCGGCGGCGACATTGACCAGCACGCCCTCGGGCTCCAAGTCCTGGGCCAGCCAGCGGAAACGTTCGAGGTTGATGCGCAGTTGCTCGCGGCGGATCGCCGGGCTGATATTCAACTCGGTTACCGTGCCGGCGCCGATCACGCCATCGGCTTGCAAGGAGTGGCTGAGCTGGAAGGCCTTGACCGCCTTGACCAGCTCATCGCGATAGAGCTTGCCGCCCGGCGCACTGGCCAGGTAGCCGCCGCTGACCAGACGCCGCGCCAGGTCCGGCACGCGCGGGTCCTCCTTGCCGGGGCGCAGCAAAGGGCCGCTGGCGATCGGGTCCCAGTGCGGCAACGGTTGCAGGCGCACGGTGGCATAGGTGTTGCGCAGGCTGCGGTACAAATCGGCACTGGGGCGGGCCTGGTCAAACCCTTGGGTCATGTCTTGCAGGCCAGTGGCGGCGAAAGCCAGCACTTCGGTGTTCGGGTCACGGGTCGGTGGCTGGGAGTGCCACAGCGGTTCGAAGCGCGATTGTTGCAGGCGGCCGTAGTGCAGATCCTGCAGGGCTTGCAGGTACTGGCGACTGCTGTCGATATCGCTGCACAGCACGTTGGCCGTGGCGTCCGGCACAGGCAGGCTATAGTGGGTGGGGTCCAGGCCGTCATCGGCGAGCAGCAGCAGCTGGGCCTGCAATGCCTGCCGGCGCTCGGCAGACCACAGCGCGACATCGCCCTGCTGCTGGTAGAACGCTTGCAGTCGCGATTGGCTAGCGGCATCGATATGCGGCGCCAAATGGGGGCACACCGCCGGCAGTGCCGCCAGCGCTTGTTGCAGCGGACTGGCGGAAACAATTGGCACAGGTTCCACCGGCAGCTCGTCGGCTGTCGCGACCAATGGTGCAACGAGCAGGCAAATGCTCAAGTAACATGCGTGTTTTTTGAACAATGGCTTTGCTCCAATCCACAGCGGGGGGATGTACTGTAGATGCTGACTTTTTTGTGCCGCCTCGGCTTGATCACCGTGAGCCTGGCCGCGTTGGGCAGCAATGCCCTCGCCGCCAATGGCAACCCTCCTACCTTGTATAGCAGCCTGGCGCGCTCGGCTCCAGAACTCAATCCCACTGTATTGAAAAGCGCCCTGAACGCTGTGCAGTGTGCGGTCAATAATGGCGAGGAACGCTCCGAGCGCCTGGCCGTCATTGACTATTCCCAGCCTTCGACCGCCCGTCGGCTGTGGATCTTCGACCTGCATAAAAAGACCCTGGTGCTGCGCGACCTGGTGGCCCATGGCGCCAAGTCCGGGGAAAACTTCGCCACCCAGTTCTCCAATCGCGAGGGCAGCCACCAGTCCAGCCTGGGCTTGTTCCGCACCCAGGAGAGTTACCTGGGCACCCACGGTTATTCGTTGCGCATGGACGGCCTGGAGCCGGGTTTCAATGACCAGGCCCGCGACCGCGCCATCGTGATCCACGCCGCCGACTACGTCAGCCCGTTGTGGAGCAAGCGCGAAGGCCGTATCGGCCGCAGCCAGGGTTGCCCAGCGGTGCGCCCGCAGGTGGCGCGCCAGGTGGTGGATAAACTCAAGGACGGGCAGTTCATGTTTTCCTGGTACCCGGACCAGCATTGGTTGAAGTCCTCGACGTACCTCAACTGCAAACCCCAACAGGTGGCGAGTAGTCGTACAATCCGTGGCGGATAGCCTGTCCCCACCGATAAAAGAGAGCAACGCATGCTTCTACACCAATCCACCTGGATCGAAATCGGGCAGTTCCTGGAGCGCAGCCGTACGGTGGTGATCCCCATCGGCTCCAACGAACAACACGGCCCGACCGGCCTGCTGGGCACCGACTGGATGTGCCCGGAGATTATCGCCCATGAGGCGCAGAAGAACGCCGACATCCTGATCGGCCCGACCTTCAATATCGGCATGGCCCAACATCACCTGGGCTTCCCCGGCACCATTTCGCTGCGCCCTTCCACCTTTATTGCCGCGATTGGCGATTGGGTGCGCTCGCTGGCCGGGCATGGTTTCGACAAGATCCTGTTCCTGAACGGCCACGGCGGCAACATCGCCACGATTGAAGCGGCGTTCTCCGAGCTGTACGCCGAAGCGAGCTTCGCCCGTCGCCCGGCCGGGTTTGCCTTGAAGCTGGTGAACTGGTGGGACCTGGAAGGCGTCAACGACCTCGCCCACAAACAATTCCCGGTGGGCCACGGCAGCCACGCCACGCCGTCGGAGATTGCGGTGACGCAGTGGGCCTACCCGGAGTCGATCAAATCGGCCGAGTACTCGCCGCAGATTGCCAATACCGGGCCTATCCGCGAAGCGCTGGACTTCCGCGCACGCTTCCCCGACGGGCGCATGGGTTCAGACCCGGCGCTGGCGACGGTGGAGAAAGGGGGGGAGTTGGTGGCGTTGGCGGCCAAGGGGTTGATCGCGACGGTCAGCAATTTCAGTCACGAAGCCAAGCCTTAAATCAAAAATAGAGGTGGGCTTCTGTGGCGAGGGAGCTTGCTCCCGCTGGGGTGCGAAGCGCCCCCAAAAAAGCGGGCTCCAGCTTCGCTGTCGAACGGGAGCAATCTCCCTCGCCACAGCAAGCTCCCCACATTCGCTTTGTGTTGCCTGGGGTTACTTGCACTCCTGCGCCACCAACTCCAACCGCGACGGCGTCAGCGCGGAAGCCAACGGCTTGCGCTCATACAGGAACACCTTGGTGCCATCCTGGGTCTTGTACGCCTCCAGTACATCATCTGCCGCAATCTTGCTGGTCAACACCACCTTGGCGTGACGCGAGTTCTGCGTGACGGTGGAGGTGATGCCGTGCTTTTCCAGCTTGGGCAGCACGCATTGGGTATAGCCTTCAGGCGTCTTGGCGGTTTGCAGGGTCAGCGTCGGAGCATTGGGAGCGGACACACAACCGGCCAGCCACAACGAAGCAAAGGCCAGGGCCGGGACGAAAAAAGAGCGCATAAAAATTCCTGGAAAATAATCAAAAAATTCACATCAACCGGCTTGGACCAACGCCTTGAGCGATGCGTCAAACTGGCGCAAGGCCGCTTGCTGTACATCCCGCTGTTGCTCGATCTGCGCGGCAATCTCGGGCGCCGCCTTGTCATGCACCCACACCGACGGCACTTGCTGGTACACCGAGCCTTCGGCCTTGGCGATGTATTGCAGGTTCGCGTTATAGAACCGCGCAATAAACCGTGCCTCGACCCGGTCGTTACGCTGGGTCAGCAGTTGGTTATGGGTATCGAGCATCACCACCACATCCGGGTGCGCCTGCACCAAGGCATCCAGCGTGTCGTACACCGTCACTGAAACAAAGGCACCTTGCAGCGAGCCCATCAGCCAATCAATGGCCAGTTCCGGATCGGAGCTGTTGACGAACGCCTGGCGGATACGCTCGTCGAGGGCATCCTTGGCGCCGTTCAAGGCCATGTCGTGGTAGCGTTCAAGATAACTGAGGTTGTCGCGGGTGCTATCGCTCAACAACACACCGACCGATTGCGCGTGCTGCAGGGAGTCTACGCTAGCGTCGATGGGTAGCAAATGGCCTGTTCGCAGTTCATCGGCAATGGCAGCGTTGTTTACGGCCACAGTGCCCAGCATCAGGGCCATCAATGCCAGCTGGATAATCGTCCTCATCGCGCATTTCCTTGAACAGCGTTTCGATGGGGCGATTTTGCGCTTTTGCGCAAAAAACAGAACTTGCAATCGGTGATGGTGACTATTATCTGAACCGATAGTGCCTACATAAAAATAGATAAGGACCCGACCATGAAGCCCCACCAGAAAACCTTCGACCGCATCCGCGAGGCCGTTTTACCGGAGTTTCGCGAGCGGGTCGCCGATTACCTGGTCGATTATGAAAGCGTATTGCAGGACGACACGGCCGACGCCGATCAGCGTTGCGCCAGTGCCCAGCAATTGCGCGGCTACCTGCGCGGCTTGAACACCACGCGCGTGCTGGGCATGGCCGACTGGGAAGACCTGGACCGCCGCGTCGCCCAGGAATGGCTGTAACCCCCTAGAGCGCAGGCCGAGCCAGGTTGACCCAAGCCTGCACCGACGGTCGTTGCCACTGGCGTTGCGCATACGCCACCAACTCGGCGGGCACGCTGTCGCCGTTGAGGATCAGGCGATTGAGCATCACGGCCAGGTCCACGTCGGCAATCGACCAGGTGCCGAACAGGTAGTCTGGGTTACCCGCCAGCAGCACTTGCGCCGCACTGATCAACTTGTGCGCAGCGGCTTGGCCCGCAGACGATAACGGCGGCATCTTCTGCCCGCAGAACACCACCAGCGTCGAACGCTCCTGGCGAATCGGCAGCAAATCGCTGCGCAGCCACGCCTGCACCTGCCGCGCTCGCGCGCGCTGTTTAGGGTCGGCGGGGTAAAGCGCTGGCTCGGGATAGGCCTCGTCCAGGTATTCAGTGATCGCCGACGATTCCGACAGTGCAAAATCGCCCTCCTCCAGGGTCGGCACGCGCTGGGTCAAGGATAGCTTGGCAAAATCGGCCGTCTGGTTTTGCGCGGCGTCCAGGTCCAGGGTCACGGTATCGAAAGCCAGGCCTTTTTCCCGCAGGGCCACAAACACAGACATTGCATAGGGGCTGGTGAACAGATTGTCGACGTACAGGCGCAGCGAACGTGGGTGCATGGCAGGGCTCCTTGGGTGAAATCTCACGCTACGAGATCTGCGGCGGGAAAGACAATGGTAGGTTTTTATAGGGGCATTCCTGGCGGGAATGCGAGGCCCCAACTGTGATGCCACGGGCTGTCGAGGTAGACTCGCCCCCTCGCGTGCAACCCGCACGAACGGAAAAGGATGTTCGTCTTGCGTTTATCTCTTGTAGCAGCGTTGTCTCTGTTTGCTGCAACGTCGCCGGTCTTGGCCAGCGAAGCGGCGTCACCCCCTGGCGAAGCGCAATACCAGCAGGCGGTGGCACTATTGAAGACAACCGATCCACAGCTGGCTGATCTGATGTGGCGTGTGCACCTCAATCAAAAGCCGGCGGACTTCAACGAAAAGATGGCCCGGCTAGGCGAGCAATTTCGCGTCACTGAACAGTTGTTGAGTGACTCCGCAACCGCCGGCCACCCCATCGCGCAATATCGCTTGGCGTTGCTCTATCAGGCGTATATGACTCCCGGCGCAGAAAAAATGATGTGCGACCTCTCGGCGTTAAGCCTGGAGGCAGGCTTCGCCCCTGCCGCGCTGTATCTGCAAAATGCCTGCCTGAGCTACACCCAGGGCCCGCGGTATACACCGGCGCTGCAAGGTGCACTCGCCAAGTTCGACGACTATGCGCGCTATTACCCGCAGCCGGCCGTATGGCTGACGTGTGGGGCGCCACCTACAGGCACCGCCATGCAACTGGGCAGCGCTAAGGACTTTCGCGCGGAGCTGTACAAATTGCTCGCCAGCCAGGCAGATCGCAGAACCGCCATGGCAGTGCGTATCGACTATCTGGAAAAAGCCGTGGCAACCAACGGCTGCCCGCATGCGCGTGAACGTCTCGAGATATACCAGAACACGCAGTGACCTATCCGGCAAACCCGCCCTTGTCCAAAAAAGCCTGCTCCTCCTCAGTGCTGGCGCGAGCCAACACCTGGTTGCGATGAGGAAACCGCCCAAAGCGCTGGATAATCGCCGCGTGTTCCTTGGCCCAGTGGTAGGTGTTGGCGTCCAGCGTCTGGTTGAGGGCCAGGGAACGCTGCTGGTCCGCCGGGTCTTCCGAATGCTCGAACGGCAGGTAGCAGAACGCACGCAAGGCGGGCTTGATCAACTGATCCCACCCAGCCTCGACCATGCGCCCGGCATACAGGCGGGCCAACGGGTCGGTGGCGAACATATGGGCCGTGCCGCGAAAGGCATTGCGCGGATATTGGTCGAGCAGGATCAGCAGGGCCAGGGCGCCTTCTGCCGAGTCCAGCCAGCTTTCCAGCTCGCGGCGGGCGGCTTGCAGGTGGGCGCTGTGGAAGGTGTCGCGGAAGGTGGCGTCGAAGGCCTCATCCTTGGCGAACCAGCGCTGGGGGCCGGCGTTTTGCCAGAAGTCGATGACGGATTGTGGGGTGGTCATGGTGAATTCCTGCGAAAGCGATTTGGCAGACGTTAGCAGAACCAACCAGACGACGCGGCTCAATGTGGGAGCTGGCTTGCCTGCGATAGCGGTGCAACAGGCTAAATACCTGTGACCGGCACTCCGCTATCGCGGGCAAGCCCGCTCCCACAGCTTAATGTTATAGAATAACAACCCACTTCTCCCCTGCCCTGTGACTTCACCCATGCCCGACGCTGTCCCCCTACGCCAACGCCTGCTTTCCATCGACGCCCTGCGCGGCCTGGTGATCCTGTTCATGCTGTTGGACCACGTGCGCGAAACCTTCCTGCTGCACCGCCAGGTCAGTGACCCGATGAATATCGACAGCACCGAACCTGCGCTGTTTATCAGCCGTACCCTCGCCCACCTGTGCGCCCCGGTGTTTGTCTTGCTCACCGGCTTGTCGGCATGGCTCTACGGCCAGAAATACCAAGGCCGTCGCGACGTATCGGCGTTCCTGTTCAAGCGCGGTTTGTTCCTGGTGGTGCTGGAATTCACCCTGGTCAACTTTGCCTGGACCTTCCAACTGCCCCCCAGCGTTATCTACCTGCAAGTGATCTGGGCGATTGGCGTAAGCATGCTCGCCCTTGCCGCACTGGTGTGGCTGCCACGCCCGCTGCTGATCGCCGTGGCGATTACGCTGATTGCCGGGCACAACCTGCTGGACGGCCTGCACTTCGCGCCAGGTTCGCTGCTGCAAAATGCTTGGGCGATCCTGCATGAACGCAGTTGGATCGAGGTAGGCGACAACCTGCGACTGCGCATCACCTACCCGGTGTTGCCGTGGATTGGCGTGATTGCCTTGGGCTACGGCCTGGGCCCGTGGTTTGCCAATGACGTGCAGCCGGCGTTGCGTCAGCGATACTTGGCGCTGGCGGGCGTGGGGGCGTTGGTTGGGTTTGTGCTGTTGCGTGCGCTCAATGGCTACGGCGAGAAGCCTTGGCAGGCTTATGACAGTGGTGTGCAGACGCTGATGAGCTTTTTCAACGTGACCAAGTATCCGCCTTCGCTGTTGTTCCTGGCGTTGACGCTGGGGATTGGCTTATTGCTGTTGCTGGCGTTTGAGCGTGCGGGGCAAAAGCGCTGGATTGGCATGTTGGCTACGTTTGGGGCGGCGCCGATGTTCTTTTATCTGCTGCATCTGTATGTGTTGAAGGTTCTATACGTTGCTTGCGTTGCGCTGTTTGGCCTCAATCATGGCAGCTATTTTGGCGCAGACAGTATGGGCGCAATTTGGCTGGTCGCGCTGTTGTTGCCGTTGGTGCTGTATCCGCCCGTGCGTTGGTTTGCAGGGCTTAAAGCACGGCGCCGCGACCTGGCCTGGCTTAAATACCTCTAAACACTCGGTTGCTCTTCTGTGGGAGCTGGCTTGCCTGCGATGCGGGCACCTCGGTCTATCAGAAAGATCAAGGTGATGCTATCGCAGGCAAGCCAGCTCCCACAGAAGCCGGTGCCCACATGCTTAGGCGGTGTCAGGCCAGTTCCGCACGCAGTTGACGGGCCGCCGTCACCATATGAATCAGCGCCGCCTCCGTCTCCGGCCAGCCACGGGTTTTCAAGCCGCAATCCGGGTTCACCCACAAGCGCTCCGCTGGAATCCGCTTGGCTGCCTTGCGCAACAGGTTGGCCATTTCCGACGCATCTGGCACCCGTGGCGAGTGGATGTCATACACCCCCGGGCCGATTTCGTTCGGGTAGGCGAAGGCTTCAAACGCGTCCAGCAACTCCATGTCCGAGCGTGAGGTCTCGATGGTGATCACGTCGGCATCCATCGCCGCGATGCTTTCGATCACATCGTTGAACTCGCTGTAGCACATGTGCGTGTGGATCTGGGTTTCATCGCGCACGCCCGAGGCGCACAGGCGGAACACTTCGGTGGCCCACTCCAGGTAGTCCTGCCACTGCGCCTGGCGCAACGGCAAGCCTTCGCGGAACGCTGCTTCGTCGATCTGCACGATCTTGATCCCGGCGGCTTCCAGGTCCACTACTTCGTCGCGGATCGCCAGGGCCAGTTGCCGCGCCTGTTCTTCGCGGCTCACATCTTCGCGTGGGAAAGACCACATCAGCATGGTCACCGGGCCGGTCAGCATGCCCTTCATCACCTTGTGGGTGAGGCCTTGGGCGTAGCGAATCCACTCCACCGTCATGGCCTTCGGGCGGCTCAGGTCGCCGAAGATCAGCGCCGGTTTCACGCAGCGCGAGCCGTAGCTCTGGACCCAGCCAAAGCGGGTGAACACATAGCCGTCCAACTGCTCGGCGAAATACTCGACCATGTCGTTGCGTTCAGCTTCACCGTGTACCAGCACATCCAGGCCGAGGTTTTCCTGCACCTCGACGGCGTGCTTGATCTCGCTGTGCATCGCTTCGACGTATTCGGCTTCACTCAACTTGCCAGCCTTGTACGACTGGCGCGCCAGGCGAATCGACGCGGTTTGCGGGAACGAACCGATGGTGGTGGTCGGGAACAGCGGCAGGTTGAGGCCGGCGCGCTGTTTCTCGATGCGCTGGGCGAACAGCGACTGGCGCTGGCTGTCCTTGGCCGTGATCGCGGCGACACGGGCTTGCACCGCAGGTTTGTGGATGCGCGGCGAAGCGGCACGGGCAGCTTGCACCGCACGGCTTTGCGCCAAAGCGGCCAACACGTTGGAGGCTTCCGGCTCGTTGACCGCTTGCGCCAGCACCGCCACTTCGGCGCACTTCTGCACGGCGAACGCCAGCCAGCTTTTCAGCTCGGCATCCAGCTTGTCTTCGCGGGCCAGGTCGACCGGGCTGTGCAGCAACGAGCAGGACGGCGCAACCCACAGGCGGTCACCCAACTTGTCATGGGCGTGCTGCAAGGTAGCCAGGGCTTTTTCCAGGTCGCAGCGCCAGACGTTACGGCCGTTGACCACGCCGAGGGACAACACTTTGTAAGCCGGCAGGCGGTCGAGAATGGTCGGATACTGTTCCGGGGCGCGCACCAGGTCGATATGCAAACCATCGACGGGCAGGTTGGCGGCCAGGCCGAGGTTCTCTTCCAGCCCACCAAAATAAGTGGCCACGAGCTTTTTCAGCGGGTCGCGCTGGATCAGGTTGTAGGCACGCTCAAACGCGTTTTTCCAGTCTTGCGGCAGGTCCAGCACGAGGATCGGCTCGTCGATCTGCACCCACTCCACGCCCAGGTCGGCGAGGCGCTGGAAGATCTGCCCGTACAGCGGCAGCAGGCGATCGAGCAGGTCGAGCTTGTCGAAATCAGCGCCCTTGGCCTTGCCCAGCCACAGGTAGGTCAGCGGGCCGATCACCACCGGCTTGACGTTGTGCCCCAGTTCGCGGGCTTCCTGCACCTCTTCGAACAGCTGGTCCCAGCCGAGGTGGAACTGCTGGTCGGCGCTGAATTCAGGCACGAGGTAGTGATAGTTGGTGTCGAACCACTTGGTCATTTCCTGGGCGTGGGCGCCGCCGCAGCAGCTGTCGCTGACGCCACGGGCCATGCCGAACAGCGTTTGCAGGGTGGCTTGGCCATCGGCCGGGCGGAAACGCTCGGGGATCACGCCAAACATCAGCGAGTGGGTCAGCACCTGGTCGTACCAGGCAAAATCCCCGGCGGGCAGCAACTCGATGCCGGCCTGTTTTTGCAGGTCCCAATGGGTCTTGCGCAGGTCACGGCCAACGGCCCGCAAGCCGGCTTCGTCGAGCTCGCCCTTCCAAAACGCTTCCTGCGCTTTTTTCAGTTCACGATCGCGTCCAATGCGCGGAAATCCCAGGGAATGAGCGACTGCCATGACTTACAACTCCGATGTCGTTATGTATGGCAGCTATTGTCGGCACACAGCGATAGTGAGACAAACTCATATTATTCTAGATCATCACAAGATCCATTCATGTTGAGAGCCAATGGACATAGAAGGCGTGAAACATGAAATACGCACACACCGCCAGCGCCACACCCATGCAACGGTTGAACAGCGTAAACGCCGACGTGCCATTGATCCGCCGCCCCAGCAGCGCCCCGAGCAACGCGTAAAGCCACGGCGCACCGAACGCGCCAAAGGCCAGCACCGCCGAAACCAGGGCAATGGACACCCCGGTGATATGCGCCGCTGGCAGCATCACGCTGGTGATCGGCAACACCGCCATGATGCCCTTGGGGTTGAGCAACTGGATCACCAGGCCATTCCAGAACGTGAGGGTTTTGATGGGCGCGATTGAAGTGGTTTCATCCACCACCGTGCGTGCAGTAAACACCTGATAGGCGAGGTACAAGGTGTACACGCCGCCAATCAGTGAGATGTACGGCAACGCCGCCTGGGAAATGATCGCCTCGCCGGTGTAGCCAAACAGCACAAACAACAACAGCATCGCGCAGCCCACACCGATGAAAAACCCGGTGGAGCGGCGGAATTGTCCGGTAAGCCCGGCGTTGAGGCCCATGAAATTCACCGGGCCGGGGCTGTACATGACGCTGAAGGCGTAGAGGAAGATGTCCATGGAAAACCTGCAGTAGAAGAAGTGTGGCGAGTCTACTGAGGAGGGTTGGGGGGATTCTTGTACGTTTGTGGTACGCCTTGTTTGGGGATGCTGCGCATCCCGGCGGGAGCAAGCTCCCTCGCCACGGGTATAGTGTTTGCCTGACTCTTTCAGGATCGAAACCAACATGGATGCCGTTACCCAAGGCAGTTGCCTCTGTGGCGCAGTCACGTATCAAGTCACTGCACCGCTCAAGGCCGTCACCCACTGCCATTGCCGCAAATGCCAGAAAAGCCATGGCGCTGCGTTTGCCAGTTACGCCAGTGCGCCACGTTCAGCCGTCAGCATCCGGGCTGTTGCAGATGCGCTGAAAAGCTATGAATCCTCACCGGGTGTCACTCGCCAGTTTTGCCTGGCGTGCGGATCATCGCTGTTCTGGCAGGATGCCAAGGGGCTTTATCCAGAGTGGATTTCGATTGCGCTGGGTACGCTCGACACGCCGCTTGTCCCGCTGAAACAGGCGCACAGCTGCATTGAGTCGAAGGCCGCATGGGCTGAATGAAGATCAACGGTGGGTCAGGCAACATTTCTACCAGCAGTGCCGCCGCCTTCGCAGCCTCGCTAAAGCTCGACAGCTCCCACAGGGGATTGGATTTGCAGGTTTTTTTCAGGTGAACACAATTCAAAATGTGGGAGCTGGCTTGCCTGCGATGAAGGACTGCCAGTCGATATTGCTTTGACTGATCCACCGCTAACGCAGGCAAGCCAGCTCCCACAAGGATCAACACCGCCTGTGGCGACCTGGTTACATCAACGGGATCGAGTAATTCACAAACACCCGATTCTGATCCTGGTCCCGCGCCACTTCGCTGCGTGATACGCCATTACGCCAGCCAAACCCGACGTTCTTGAACGTGCCGCTCTGCACCACGTAGTCCAGGGAAATGTCCCGCTCCCACTCGCTGGCATCATTGCCACTGGCAGTACGAATGTTGTCGCCCTTGAGGTACATCATCGACGCCTTCAGCCCCGGCACGCCGAGTGCGGCGAAGTCGTAGGCGTATTGGGCGAAGGCCGTGCGTTCACCGGCCTGGATGAAGGTCTGCACGGTACGGTCGGTGTAGAGGTACAGGCTGGAGCCGCCCTCCCCTTTGTTCACCAGGCCACCCTGGTTGAGCTGGGCGAAGTTGCTGTCGTCCGACACCTGCTGGTAACCGGCGGTAATCGCGTGCGGGCCCAGGGAGTAGATGAACGCCGCGCTCCAGGTGTTGTTGTCGATTTCACCGTTGCCATTCTTGGTATAGCCACCGAGCTTGTAACCCTCGGCACGCCCGGCGGCCGTGCTGTTTTTACCGTCGGAGGTGGTCTTGAAGTAGCGCAGGTCGGTCTTCAACGAGCCATAGTCACCCAGCGGCAATACGTGGATCAGCCCGGCAAAGTGCTGCTGGTAGTAGTCTTCAAGGTTGGCGTAGTAGTACTGGACCAGCAGGTCCTTGTTCACCTGGTAATCGGCACCGGCGTAGTTGAACTTGTTGCTTTCCTGGGTCCCGCCCGCCGCTGCCAGGCCGCTGCGGTCGCTGGAGCCACGGCCGGTGGTGTGTTGCAGCTGGCCGCCGATCAGGGTCAGGTTGTCGATGTCTTTGCTGGTGATTTGCCCGCCTTCAAAGGATTGCGGCAACAGGCGGCCGTCGTTGCTGACGAGGATCGGCAAGTTCGGGCGCAGGTAGCCGTAGCGCAATTCGCTCTTGGCAAAACGCGCCTTGGCGGTTGCGCCGCCACGGGCCCAGTTGTCGGTAGCCTTGCCGTCTTCGTTGGGGATCATCGAGCTGCCGACGTGGCGCCCGGCGCCGCTGTCGAGGGTAATGCCGAGCATGCCCACCGCGTCCAGGCCAAAGCCGACGGTGCCGTCGGTAAAGCCCGATTGGTAGTTGAGGATAAAGGCCTGGCCCCACTCTTCAGTCTTCGACGGCGCGGCGGTGCCGTCACGGTTGTCGTTGTTGAAGTAGAAGTTGCGCATGCTCAGGTTGGCTTTGCTGTCGCTCAAGAAATCCGCCGAAGCCAAGGGGCTCAGGGCAATGCCCAGGCCGCCGGTCAATACGCTTAACACATTCAAAGTGGCTTTCATCACAACCTCAGTCAATTAATCCATGGGCGTCATAAAACGGGTACGGCCCCGGGTAGTCCCCGAACACGCCGTTGTGGCTGATCAAACCCTGCTGCGCCTGCCAGCGATGCAACAGATAGCCCGCCGGCTCCAAATTGAAATGCGCGGGCGCCGCTTCTTGTAAATCCAGGACGATCTGGTGCGAGGTACCGGGGCACACGCAACTCAGGCTGCCGCCAAAACGCCGCTGCATCGGCCGGTGCAAATGCCCGCACAGCAGGCGCTCGACTTGCGGATGGCGGGCGACCACGTGCTCCAGCGCAGCCGCGTTGATGAACGGCTCGCGGTCCATATGGCCGATGCCACTGATGAACGGCGGGTGATGCAGGATCAGCAAGGTCGGCGCGTCAGGCCGCAGCGCCAATTGCTCATCCAGCCATTGCAATTGGCTGTCCAGCAACTGCCCGCCGTGGCCACCGGGGATGGTGGAATCCAGGCCGATCAGGCGCAGTGGATGGTCGTTCACCACCCAATCCAGCGGGCCGTCTGCCGAGGCCGGCAAGTAGGGGTGGTCACGGAACGCGTCGAGCAACGGCCCGCGCGTGTCGTGGTTGCCCGGCACCAGGTAGCACGGCATGTGCAGGCGCGCGAGTTCGGGGTGGAGCACGGCGTATTCATCGGCGCGGCCGAAGTCCACCAGGTCGCCGCTGATCACCACGATATCGGGGCGTGGTTGGCTGGCGTTGAGATGGTCGACGGCACGGCGCAAGGCGCCCAGGGTGTCGACCACACCGTAGGTGAGGCGCTGGCCGGCTTTAAGGTGCAGGTCGCTGATCTGCGCAACGAGGAACGGACGATTCAACATAGATTCTCAAGCATTCAGGGTGAACAACATGTGCGGCGCAATCGCCAGGGCAATCGGCGCGCCGACGGCGTAAAGCTGGTTGTCGCTGCTGTCCACCAGCAGCGGTTGCGGGCCGCCCACATCCACCAGCAGGCGGCTTTGCGCGCCCTGGAAAAACTGCGCGACGAGATGCCCGTGCAGGTGCCCTTCGCTCTCCATCACCCGCAGGTGTTCCGGGCGGCAGTACAGGGTGTTGGGCAGGCTCGCTTCGTGCCACGGCAACTCGCCGCCGCAGACTTTCAAGCCATGGGCTGACGGCGCGATCACCGCGAAGGCATTGAGGTTGCCGACGAAGCCTGCGACGAAGGCGTTGGCCGGTTTCTGGTAGATGTCGCGCGGGCTCGCCAACTGCGCCACCCGGCCTTGCTCCATCACCAGGATGCGATCACCGAGGGCCATGGCTTCGCCCTGGTCGTGGGTGACGAACACCGAGGTGATGCCCAGCCCACGCAGCAACTCGTTGAGCTCACTGCGCAGGCGTTCACGCAGTTGCGCATCAAGGGCGGCCAGCGGTTCATCCAGCAGCAACACCTTGGGGCGCGGCGCCAGGGCGCGGGCCAGTGCCACGCGTTGGCGCTGGCCACCGGACAATTCATGGATGCTGCGCCGGCCGTGATCCTGCAAGCCCACCAGTTCCAACAATTCCTCGCAGCGCTGCTTGCGCTCCTGCACGGGCACGCCGCGAATCTTCAAGCCGTAAACGATATTCCCCGCCACATCCAGGTTGGGAAACAGCGCGTAGTTCTGGAACACCATGCCCACATCGCGGCGCTCGATGGGCAGGCGGGTCACGTCCTGATCGCCGAAAAACACCTGGCCCACATCCGGGCGTTCCAGGCCGGCAATCAGGCGCAAGGTGGTGGTCTTGCCACAACCGGACGGGCCGAGAATCGCCAGGGTTTCGCCGCCTTCGACGGTGAGGTTCAAATCATGCACGGCCACGGTGCCGTCGGCGAATGCCTTGCGGCAGCCTTGCAGGCGGATAGTGATAGCGGTCATCGACGCTCTCCACGGGACAAACGAGCACTGATGGCCTGCAACGCAATCAGCAGCGGCACGATCATCAGCAAAAAGATAAGGGTGTAGGCGCTGGCGATTTCCAGGCGCGCCGAGGCGTAGCTGTCGGCCAGGCCCACGGGCAAGGTCTTGGTCATTGGCGTGTGGAGCATCCAGGTCAGGTTGAATTCACCCAGGGACAGGGTCACCACCATCAGCACGCCGGCGAGAATCCCCGCGCGGCAGTTGGGTACCACCACGCTAAAGAACCGCTTGATCGGACCCGCGCCGAGGCTGGCCGCTGCTTCTTCCAACACCGGCAGTTGCTGGCGTTGCATCACCGCCATGACCGGGCGCACCAGGAACGGCAAGGTGAACAGCACATGGCCAACGAGGATGAACAACCAGCTGCTGCGAAAGCCACCGAACTGGCCGTAGGTCAGCAACAGCGCCAACGCACTGGCCAGGCCCGGCATGGCCACCGGCAGCACCATCAACTCTTCAAAGGCGCGGCTGAAGCGATTGTTCATGCGCACCAGGGCGTAAGCCGCCGGCACGCCAATCACGCAGACGCACACCGCGCAGGCCAGGGCCAGTTGCAGCGACAGCCACACCGTCGGCGAGTAGGCCTGCCACACCTGAATCAACCAGTCGAAGGTCAGGCCACTGGACACGCCGACGAAAAAGTTGCGGGTCAGCCCGGCCAGCAGTGACATGAGCACCGGCACCAACATGAATGCGCACACTAGCAAGGTGAACAGCAGTTGCAGCACGAACAACGATGAGCGCTTCACAGGACGGTCCCCGCGTTTTTCACCAAACGCCGAGTGAGCAGCAACACCGCCCAGGTCAGCGCGCCGAGCACCACCGACAGTGCGGCGGCGACGGCGAAGTTGGCGTAGTTGGTGAACACGTTGTAGATCGCCACCGGGGTGACGTTGAGTCGCGTGCCCAAGGTGAACGCCGTGCCAAAGGCGCCCATGGACGTGGCAAAACAGATCGCCCCGCAGGAGGCCAGCGCCGGCGCCAGGCCCGGTACGATCACGTCGCACACCACGCGCCAATGCCCGGCACCGAGGGAGTGCGCGGCTTCTTCCAGGCTGCGATCGAGGCTTTCACAGGCCGCCATCACGGTGAGGATCACCCGGGGGATCGAGAAGTACAGGTAGCCGATAAACAGCCCCGCCAGCGAGTAGGCGAAGATCCAACGTTCACCGGCCAATTGCAGCCCCAGTGACGCGAACAAGCCCTGGCGCCCCGCCAAAAGAATCACCAGGAAGCCCACCACCACACCGGGAAACGCCAGGGGAAACGTCAGCAGCGCCACCAACGCCGAGCGCCCGAAGAACTGCTGGCGCGCGAGGAACACACCGCTGATGCCCCCGACCAACAACGCGGCGAGCGTGACAAACACCGCCAGCGCGCAGGTTTGCGCGAGGCTGCCCAGATACTGCGCGCTGCTGAGCACTTGCCAGTAGCCACTGCCATTGCTGTCGCGGCTCTCGGCACCGAGCAGCACCAGATGCGCCAGCGGCAGCAGCCAGAACGCGAGCAGCACCGCAAAGGCCGGGGCCAGCGCCCAGGCCGCCTGTTTTGCCGATGCAGCCACTTACTTGACCTCGTTAAGGTAACGGGCGGCGAACGCTTCCTGCACAGCGGCCATTTTTTCGTAATCCACCACACCGGCACGGGCGTAGTCACTCTCGGGGAGGAACTGCGCGGCGACCTCGGCCGGCATCTCTACCGGGCGCACCGGGCGCAGGTAAGCCTTGGCCCACAGTGCCTGGCCCTGGTCCGACAAGACGAAGTCGAGGACTTTTTCCGCGTTGGCGCGGTGCGGCGCGTTGGCCACTGCGCTCATCACATAGGGCACGCTGATGCTGCCTTCCTTGGGGATCACGAAGGCGACGTTGGCGTTGTCCTTGTAGCGTGCGCGGTAGGCGTTGAAGTCGTAGTCCACGAGGATCGGCAACTCACCGGACAGCACCCGCGCATAGGCGGTTTGCTTGGGCACGATGGGGGCGTTTTTCGCCAGCTTCTGGAAGTAGTCGATGGCCGGGGCGAAGTTGTCCAGGTCGCCGCCCAGGGCGCGGTTGATCGCCACGGCCGAGACGTAGCCAACGAAGGCGCTGGACGGGTCGAGGTAGCCGACCATGCCTTTGTACTCAGGCTTGAGCAGGTCGGCCCAGCTTTGCGGCACCGGCAGGCCACCGAGGGCATCGACGTTGACCATGATGCCCAAGGTCCCGGAGTGGATCGCGAACCAGTGGCCGGCCGGGTCTTTCAAGCCCGCAGGGATCTGTTCGAAACCCTTGGGCTTGTAGGTGCCGACCACCTCGGCTTTTTGCGCTTGCAGGCCGAAGGTCACGCCGTAGTAGACGACGTCGGCCACCGGCGCGGCCTTCTCGGCGACCAGTTGCGCCAAGGATTGGCCGGAGTTCTTGTTGTCCAGCGGCACCTGCACGCCGGTGCTGGCGGCGATGGCCTTGAGCTGGGTGCCCCAGTCGGCCCAGTCCGGCGGGCAGTTGTAGCAAATCGCTGTCTCGGCGGCCTGGGCCAGGCTGGCCGCACCGCACAGCAGCACGGCGGCCAGGGTTTTACTGAATGCGCGCATCGGGGGTCTCCTCACGGGGTTGAGTACTTTCGCCTGGCCGGATGTGGCAAGGCAGGCAATGGGAAATCGGTTCGTTACCGGCGATCTGCGCCAGCAGTTGGTCAATCACCGTGCTGGCGAGCAGCGCGATGGGTTGCACCACGCTGCACAGCGTCGGGTGCATCTGGGTGCCGAGGCTGATGCCGTCGAAGCCCATCACCGAGAGTTGCTCGGGGACATTCCAGGCGTTGCGGCGCAACTCGGCGATCAGGCTGATGGCCAGGAAATCGTTGGAACACACCAGCGCGGTGGGCGCGTCGGGGCCTTGCAGAGCCGGTGCGATGGCGGCGAATTCGGCCTGGGTGTGGGCCGGCATTTCGATCACCGGGCGCGCGTCAAGCCCGTACTCGTGCATCGCATCGCAATAGCCGGCGTAGCGCAGGCGAGCGCGATCCGATTGCAACGCGGGCCCGGCGACCATGCTGATGCGCCGGTGGCCGGCGTCCAGCAGATAACGAGTGGCCAAGGCCATGCCGGCGCGGTTATCCACCGACACGGCGCTGTAGTTGGGGTTGCCCGGTTGGTGATAGGCCAGCACGAACGGCGTTTGCTCGGTGTTCAGGCTGCTGAGCACCGCGTTGCTTTCGGCGTCGGTGACCGTCAGCACCAAGCCATCGACGCGTTGGCGCAGCAGCTCTTCCACCACGATGCTTTCGCGTTCGCTGTTGTAGTCGGTGGTGGCCAGCACCAGGCTGTAGCCCCGTGCACGCGCGGCGCGTTCCATGGCCTGGAACTGCTCGGCGAACACCGGGTTGAGCAGGTTGGGCACCACCACGCCGATCAGCTGGGTGGTTTGCAGGCGCAGTTGACGGCCCAGCAGATTGGGGCGAAAGCCCAACTCACGGGCGGCGGCGAACACCTGCTCGCGGGTCGTCGGGCGCACCTGGTCCGGCGAAGCAAAGGCCCGGGCGGCGGTGGCTCGGGATACACCGGCCAGTCGGGCAACGTCTTTCAGGTCAGTCATTGTCACTCGCTTGAGATCGATCTCATTGGCGAGGACAGTAGCGGGGGAATGTGGCAGTTCGGTGCTGAACAGATGACGCTTTCATGGCAGTGCAGATCCCCCCTCTCCCGCCAAGCCAGCTCCCACATTGATCCGGGGTGTACCTATGGATAGTCATACTCAGCGGGTAGAGTTGAAAACCTGGCGCAGCAAATTCCGCCCACTAACCTTCCGATTCGCCCCAAGTGCGGGCACAATGCGTGTCCTTTTTTGGCAGGCACCGCCGCAGGCTCTCAAAAATGATCAAAACGCCGTACTACCTCATCGATAAACAGAAGCTTCTGGTCAACATGCAGAAGATTGCTTACGTGCGCGAACAGTCCGGCGCCAAGGCCCTGCTGGCGCTCAAGTGCTTTGCCACCTGGTCGGTGTTCGACCTGATGCAGCAATACATGGACGGCACCACCTCGTCGTCGCTGTACGAGCTGAAGCTGGGCCGCCAGAAGTTCGCCGGTGAAGCGCACGCCTACAGCGTGGCCTGGGCCGACGATGAAATCGAAGAGATGCTGGAGAACTGCGACAAGATCATCTTCAACTCCATCAGCCAATTGCAGCGTTTTGCCGAGCGTTCCGAAGGCAAGACCCGTGGCCTGCGTGTGAACCCGCAGGTGAGCAGCTCCGATTACCTGCTGGCCGACCCGGCGCGTCCATTCAGCCGCCTGGGCGAATGGGACCCGGTGAAGATCGAAGGCGTCATTGATCAGATCTCCGGCTTCATGTTCCACAACAACTGCGAGAACGGCGACTTCAGCCTGTTCGACAAGATGCTCGGCACCATCGAAGAACGCTTCGGCGCGCTGCTGCATAAAGTCGAGTGGGTCAGCCTCGGCGGCGGCATCCACTTCACCGGTGAAGACTATGCAGTGGACGCGTTCTGCGCGCGCTTGAAAGCGTTCTCCGAACAGTACGGCGTGCAGGTCTACCTGGAACCCGGCGAAGCGGCGATCACCAACAGCGCCTCCCTGGAAGTCACCGTGCTCGACACCCTCTACAACGGCAAGAACCTCGCCGTGGTAGACAGCTCCATCGAAGCCCACCTGCTGGACCTGCTGATCTATCGCCTCAACGCCAAGCTGGCGCCGAGCGATGGCGAACACACCGTGATGGTGTGCGGCAAATCCTGCCTGGCCGGGGACATCTTCGGTGAGTACCAATTTGATCGTCCGCTGGCCATCGGCGATCGGCTGTCGTTTATCGACACCGCGGGCTACACCATGGTCAAGAAAAATTGGTTCAACGGCCTGAAAATGCCGTCCATCGTAGTGAAACAACTCGACGGTACTGTCGAAGTGGTTCGTGAATTTGGTTACGACGACTACCTGTCCAGCCTTTCGTAAGCTGGCGGATATAGGAGAAAGAAAGCAATTGAAAAAGAACGTTCTTATCATTGGTGCAGGAGGTGTCGCCAAGGTGGTGGCCCACAAGTGCGCGCAGCACAACGACGAACTCGGTCGTATTGCTATCGCGTCGCGCAACATCTCCAAATGCCAGGCCATCATCGACAGCGTCAAGGCCAAGGGTAGCCTCAAAGTACCCGCAGAAATCAAAGCCTTCGCGCTGAACGCCCTGGACGTGGAAGCGACCAAGGCCCTGATCCGCGAGACCGAATCGCAGATCGTCATCAACGTCGGTTCCTCGTTCCTCAACATGTCGGTACTGCGTGCCTGCATCGACACGGGCGTGGCCTACCTCGACACCGCCATCCACGAAGAGCCGGGCAAGGTCTGCGAGACCCCGCCGTGGTACGGCAACTACGAGTGGAACCACCTGGAAGAGTGCAAACAGAAGAACATCACCGCCATCCTAGGCGTGGGCTTCGACCCGGGTGTCGTCAACGCGTACGCCGCGCTGGCGCAGCAACAGCATTTCGACCGCATTGATTCGATCGACATCCTCGACGTCAATGCCGGCTCCCATGGCAAATACTTCGCCACCAATTTCGACCCGGAAATCAACTTCCGCGAGTTCACCGGACAGGTGTGGAGCTGGCAGAACAGCCAGTGGACCAGCAACACCATGTTCGAAGTCAAACGCACCGATGACCTCCCGGTTGTCGGTTCGCAGAACCTGTACCTGACCGGCCACGATGAAGTGCACTCGCTGTCGAAAAACCTCGACGTGCCCAACGTGCGTTTCTGGATGAGCTTTGGCGAACACTACATCAACGTGTTCACCGTCCTGAACAAGCTCGGCCTGCTCTCCGAAAAACCGGTCACCACCGCCGAAGGCCTGGAAGTGGTGCCATTGAAACTGGTCAAGGCCGTACTGCCCGACCCGTCTTCGCTGGCGCCCGGCTACACCGGCAAGACCTGCATCGGCGACCTGGTCAAAGGCACCAAGGACGGCAAGGCACGCGAGGTGTTCATCTACAACGTGGCGGATCACGAAGAAGCGTTCGCTGAAACCGACAGCCAGGGCATCTCCTACACCGCCGGCGTGCCACCGGTAGCCGCCGCGCTGCTGGTTGCCCGTGGCGAGTGGGACGTGCAACGCATGGCCAACGTCGAGGAACTGCCGGCTGAGCCGTTCCTCAAGGCGCTGGACGTGATGGGCCTGCCGACCCGAATCAAGGATGAGCACGGTGATCGTGCCTGGGATGCGACTGCCTGATAGGCGATAGCGGACCGAACAAAAAAAATGCGCCCTTAGGGGCGCATTTTTTGTTGGAGGCAAACACAGCCCTCACGACCAATGAGGTCAACTGTGGGAGCTGGCTTGCCTGCTCCCACATTCGGCCCCATGCCAGGTGCAGGAAATACGCTCACCGCCAAGTCCGCCCACACACTCATCATTTCGTCACACAACCTGCCCTAAAGTGACGACCTTCAGTTCTCAAGGACGAGACCCCAATTGATCTACATCATCCACACCCCCTACTGGGTCTTTGCCCTCTTCATCGGCCTGTGCCTCTTTGGTGTACTGCAAACCCGTACTCGCGGCGTGCGTCCTGCGCTCGCGCTGTTGCTACCCGCCGGCATGCTTGTCCTGTCCCTGGCTGGCGTGTTGCAGTACACCAGCCTTTGGCTCGCAGGGCTGGCCAGTTGGATGCTCGGCGTCGCCGTCAGTGCAACCCTGCTTTCGCGATTGATGAGTCCAGGCTTCGTAACCCCCGCTCCCGATGGCCGATTGCTGGTGCAAGGCAGCTGGGTGCCTCTGCTGGTCATCCTGGGTATTTTCCTCACCCGTTACACGCTGGGTGTGGCGCACGCCATGCACTCCCCGATGCTTGAGCAGTGGCCGGTGCAGATGGTAGTGGCCGGCGTTTTGGGAACCTGGAGCGGGTACTTTGCGCTGCGTGGGCGGGTGTGCTGGCAAGTGATTCGCTCATCGCGGCTGTCGTCAAGGCTGGCATAAGGCAGATCCTGGATCACCGGGAACATGGACGACACAGGGCGCCTGAGCTATCTTCTGGCCCCCTCCCGACAGACCCGGAACAGGAAGTAACCGCTTGAGCACGTCGCCCCTCCTGCGAGGCCGCACCTTTGCCCTCCTCGCCGGCATCGCCTTTATTGCCGTGGACCAACTCGTCAAATTGCTGGCCCTGGCATCCCTGCACGCGCAGAGCTTCAAGATCGGCTCCACCCCGTTCAATCTGGCACTGGAGTTGAGCCTGAACCCGGGCGCATTCCTCAGCCTCGGTGCCGCATTGCCGCCACAGGTCAAGCAGCTGATTTTTATCGTCGGCGTGGCCGTCGTGGTGGTGTGGGCAATGTGGTGGTCGTTATCCAACTGGAACCAACCTTTGCGTAAAGTCTTGCCGCTTTATGCGATCGCCCTAGGCGGGATCGCCAACCTGATCGATCGGGTCTTTCGCGACGGCCACGTCGTCGACTACATGGTGCTGAACCTCGGCCCAACGCACACTGGCGTGTTCAACATCGCGGATATCGCGATCACCGCCGGGGCGTTGTGGTTGATGGTGGATCTGTTTGTGAAGCCGCGCAAAGTCTAGCGATCCCCCCCCCCTAGGGATCTGTGCACCCAGGTAGCTGAATCCTCAAACCCCGCTAACCTTGACAGGGCGAGAGTTCAATCATCGATTGGCTTACCTCCTCACCATGTGCGAAAGGATTCGTCCATGAACCTGCAGAAAACCGCGAACGGCCATTCTGCACGTATTGCCGGGCTGGCCTTCAGCACCTGCTGTTATCTGGTCTTTCTATTCACGTTTTTCTACTTGATCGGCTTCGTAGGCGGTGTCGTCGTACCCAAGCACATCAACTCCGGCCCCGTCAACGGTTGGCCTCTGGCAATCCTGATCAACTGCTTGCTGATGCTGTTGTTCGGCGTCCAGCACTCGGGGATGGCGCGTAAAGGCTTCAAGCGCTGGCTGACGACATTCGTCCCGCCTGTTGCCGAGCGCTCGATCTACGTATTGCTCAGCAGCCTGGTGCTTGTGCTGATGTTCTGGTTGTGGCGGCCAATCACATTCACCGTCTGGCAGGTTGAGGCGGCTTGGGCCAGGGTGCTGCTGACCAGCCTGTTCTGGCTGGGCTGGGTGGTTGTCTTCGTGGCAACGTTGCTGATAAGCCATTTCGAACTCTTTGGGCTCAAGCAGGCGATTGATCGTTGGCGTGGCACGGCACAACAGCTGTCGATATTCCGAACGCCATCGCTTTACAGGATTGTCCGCCACCCCCTGTACCTGGGATTCCTGATCGCCTTCTGGGCAACGCCGCACATGACCGCTGGCCACCTGTTGTTTGCGGTTGGGCTGACGGCCTACATCTTTGTGGGTGCGCACTTTGAAGAGAAGGATCTTGAGGCACTGTTCGGTGAGCAGTATCGGCAGTACAAGCAAGCGGTCGGCATGGTTTTACCTTGGTCGAACGTCCGGCCTGCATCACGGATAAAGAAGCCTGAATCTTGATGTGGGAGCTGGCTTGCCTGCGATGGCGGTCTTTCAGGGCCAGATGTGCTGGCTGACACACCGCTATCGCAGCGATGCGGCGGCCCGACAAGCCAGCTCCCACATGGGATTTGCGGTGCTCGGGCTATTTCACGTGCCGCTTTATCAAAACACCGACCACCCAATCCGCTCACTCAGCAACTCCA
The DNA here is from genome assembly GCF_053456465.1 of Pseudomonas acericola (SeqCode). Classification (NCBI taxonomy): domain Bacteria; kingdom Pseudomonadati; phylum Pseudomonadota; class Gammaproteobacteria; order Pseudomonadales; family Pseudomonadaceae; genus Pseudomonas; species Pseudomonas acericola (SeqCode). Next base: position 888,107 of record NZ_JBRFJB010000003.1, read on the forward strand.
ACGCCTTGATCCCCGCCAGCGAGTTGCCGGCCGCATTCAACTCCGGCGACCACACGCACACCGTAAACTGCCCCGGCACCACCGCGACGATCCCGCCGCCCACGCCGCTCTTGCCCGGCAAGCCGACCCGATAAGCAAAGTTGCCCGCCTCGTCGTACAGCCCGCTGGTGGCCATGATCGAGTTCACCTGCTTGGTCTGGCGTGCCGTGAGGATCTGCTCGCCGCTGTGGGCACTCACCCCTTCGTTGGCCAGGAAGCTGAACGCCTTGGCCAGGTCCAGGCAGCTCATCTGCAGCGCGCAGTAGTTGAAGTAGCTGTGCAACACCGCGTGCACGTCGTTATGGAAGTTGCCGAATGACTTCATCAGGTACGCCATGGCCGCATTGCGCGCGCCGTGTTGCGCCTCTGACTCCGCGACAACACCATCCACCAGGATCTGTGGATTGCCCGACAAGCGCCGCACAAAATCACGCATCGATAAAATCGGCACGGCAAACCGCGACTGGTTGATGTCGCAGATCACCAGCGCGCCAGCATTGATAAACGGATTGCGCGGCCGGCCGCGCTCAAACTCCAACTGCACCAGCGAGTTGAAGGGCTGCCCGGAAGGCTCATGGCCCAAGCGTTCCCAGATGGTTTCGCCACCGTGGTCGATGGCTTGCACCAGGCTGAACACCTTGGAAATGCTCTGCACCGAAAACAACGTGTCAGCGTCGCCGGCACAGTAGGCGGAACCGTCGTTGCCGTACACGGCGATCCCCAGTTGGTTGGCCGGCACATCGGCCAGCGCGGGGATGTAGTTGGCCACTTTGCCGAGGCCGATCAATGGACGCACTTCGTCAAGGATCGACTCCAGCAACGCCTGCATGTCTTGTCCTGTCATCTGTCTTGGAATCGGTGATAAGCGGGGCGCGGAGGATACCTGATCTCAATGTGGCGAGGGAGCTTGCTCCCGCTGGAGTGCGAAGCGCTCCCAAGATTTCGGGGCCGCTACGCAGCCCAGCGGGAGCAAGCTCCCTCGCCACAAGTAAGTACTAGATCGCAACTTTGAACACTGCAGGCTCTGCCCGCACCGGCAAGTGCCGCACGTTGGCCTCGGCACCACGTACCGCCGCAACATCCCCTTGCACCCCAAGCAACCCCAACAACCGCGCGCGGATCGCCTGGAAACCGGCCTGCCCCGTATCCCGCGCTCGCGGCAGATCAATCGTCAATTGCTCGGCAATCTTGCCGTTCTCCAGCACGATCACGCGGTCGGCAAGCAAGATTGCTTCGTCCACATCGTGGGTCACCAGCAACACGGCCGGCGTGTGTTTGCGCCACAACTCGATAATCAGGCGGTGCATCTTGATGCGGGTCAGGGCATCCAGTGCGGCGAAGGGTTCGTCCAGCAACAGCAACTTGGGTTCACGCACCAGCCCCCGCGCCAGGGCCACGCGCTGGGCTTCGCCGCCGGACAGTGTGGCCGGGTAGGCGTCGAGACGGTGGGCCAGGCCGACTTCGGTCAGGGCCTGCACCGCGCGCGCCTTGGCGTCGGCAACGTGCAGGCCGAGCACGACGTTTTTCCACGCGCGCTTCCACGGCATCAGGCGCGGCTCCTGGAACACCGCCGCGCGCGCCTTGGGCACCCGCAGTTGGCCGCTGTCGATGCTGTCGAGCCCGGCCAGGCTGCGCAGCAAGGTGGTCTTGCCCGAGCCGCTGGCGCCGAGCAAGGCGACGAATTCGCCGGGCGCAATGTCGAGGTCCAGGCCGTCGATCACCCGTTGCTGGCCGAATTGACGGACGACATTGCGCAGTTGCACGGGCGCTTCAATGGACGACATATCAATTCCTCACAAAAGATGGGCGCCAGGCCAGCGCAAAGCGTTCGAGGGCGCGGATCACGCCATCGATCAGCAGGCCGAGCACGCTGTAGATCAGCAGGCAGATGACGATCACGTCGGTGCGCATAAAGTCCCGCGCATCACCGGCCAGGAAGCCGATGCCCGCCGTGGTATTGATCTGCTCGACAAACACCAAGGCCAGCCAGGAAATGCCCAGGGCATAACGCAAGCCGACAAAAAACGACGGCAACGAACCCGGCAAGATCACGTGCCAGATCAGCTCGCGGCGGTTGAGGCCGAGGGTGTTGGCGGCCTCGATCAACTTGGGGTCGATATTGCGGATGCCGGCAAACAGGTTGAGGTACACCGGAAAGGTGGTGCCGGTGACGATCAGCGCAATCTTGGTGAACTCGCCAATGCCGAACCACAGGATAAACAGCGGAACCAACGCCAGGGACGGGATGGTGCGCAGCATCTGCATCGGCGAGTCGAGGATCACTTCACCGCGCCGCGACAGGCCGCTGACCAGCGCCGCCACCACGCCAATGCTCACGCCGATGCCCAGGCCGAACAACGCACGTTGCAGGGACACCAGCAGGTGCTTGCCCAACTCCCCGGAAACGATCATTGCCCACAGCGTGCCGCCGATCTGCGACGGCGGGGCGATCACCCGCGCGGGAATCCAGCCCGCCTGCGAGGCCAGCTCCCACAGCAGCAACAGCACAACGGGGCTAAGCAAGCGCAACACGGCGTCCGGCGTGTGCCAGCGGCGCTTCGCCGTGGGTTGAACATCGCGTTTGTTGATGGTGAGCGTCTCGGTCATCGGGCTAGCTTCCTTGGAAAGACTCGACCCCATGCTAATCGCATAAAAAACCGTGGTGAAAGTCTTTCGAGGAATAACCTAATGCACACAAAATGCAAATTACTGATACATCAATCAATTTATGATTCTACATTTTAATAATTAGGTTAGAACCAAACGGCCTTTTACAGCCCCGCCCCCTGCCCCTACCTTGGACGCGAATAACCGACCCCCTGCCCGGCGGAGGTGACCATCCCGCACCAGACAAGGACAGACCATGAGCATTGAATTCATCGGCTACATTGGCGGCCATCACGCTTCCGAGATCCACCCGCGCAGCGGCCCTACCCTGCAACCGGACTACGTCGAAACCGTGGCCCGCGCCCACGAAGAGGCCGGGTTCGACCGCGCCTTGGTGGCGTTCCATTCCAACAGCCCGGACAGCACGCTGATCGCCTCCCACGCCGCCAGCGTGACAAAGAAGCTGCAATTTCTGATCGCCCATCGCCCGGGTTTCGCGCAACCGACGTTGGCGGCACGCCAGTTCACCACGCTGGATGTGTTCAACGGCGGGCGCACGGCGGTGCACATCATCACCGGCGGCGATGACCGCGAACTGCGCGCCGATGGCAGCCATATCGGCAAGGACGAACGCTACGCCCGCACCGACGAATACCTGAGCGTGGTGCGCCAGGAATGGACCAGCGAGCAGCCCTTCGATTTCGCCGGCACCTACTACCAGGTCGAAGGCGCGCACTCCACGGTCAAATCGCCGCAACAGCCGCATATCCCGCTGTACTTCGGCGGTTCGTCACCGGCGGCCATCGCCGTGGCCGGCAAGCATGCCGACGTGTACGCGCTGTGGGGCGAGACCTACGAGCAAGTGCGCGAGATCGTCACCCAAGTGCGCGCCGAGGCGGCCAAGCACGGGCGCACGATTCGCTTCAGTTTGTCGCTGCGGCCGATCCTCGCCGAAACAGAAGAACTGGCGTGGGCACGCGCCGACAGCATCTTGCAGCAAGCCACCGCGCTGGCGGAAAAGAATGGCTTTGTGCGCCGCGAACCGCCGAACGAAGGCTCGCGTCGCTTGCTCGCCGCCGCTGCACAAGGCTCGCGTCTGGACAAGCGCTTGTGGACCGGGATTGCCGGGCTGCTTGGCGCGCAGGGCAACTCCACGTCGCTGGTGGGGACGGCAGAGCAAGTCGCCGAGGCGTTGGTGGATTACTACGACCTGGGAATCACCACGTTCCTGATCCGTGGGTTTGATCCGCTGAATGATGCGATTGATTACGGCAAGCGCCTGATCCCCCTCACCCGCCAACTGATCGCGGAGCGCGAACAGGCTCAGCAAGTCGCGTAATCCTGTGAAGATCGTTCCCACGCTCTGCGTGGGAATGCCGCCGGTGGCGCTCTGCGCCACGCCTTCAAGAACGGACGCGGAGCGTCCGGGGATGCGTTCCCACGCAGAGCGTGGGAACGATCAGTAAATGTGGGAACTGACTTCTGTGGGAGCTGGCTTGCCTGCGATGCAGACACCTCGGTCTGTCAGTCATACCGAGGTGATGCTATCGCAGGCAAGCCAGCTCCCACATTTTTAGCCCTGCTGAGTGCCGAGGATCAGTTTTTGTAGTCGGTATCGGTACGTTCCAACTGCCGGATCAACGCATTCCAATGCCGCGCCACACCCGGCCCATCACCGCTGGCAAACACCTTGGCCTGCTGCTCGACCTTTTCTACCACCTCCTTCGGCGGGAAGATCAACTCCGCATTCCCTGCCGCCTGCGCCGCCACCTGGATATTGCACGCGCGCTCCAGCTGTTGCAGTTGCTGGAACGCATGCTCGACACTCACACCCGCCGTCAACAGCCCGTGGTTGCGTAGGATCATCACGCTCTTGTCACCCAGGTCCGCCACCAACCGCTCACGCTCGTCCAGGTCCAGGGCCACGCCTTCGTAACCGTGGTACGCCACGCGCCCGGAGAAACCGATGGAATGCTGGGAGATCGGCAGCAAGCCGTCCTTCTGCGCCGACACCGCAATGCCGTCACGGGTGTGGGTGTGCAACACCGCTTGCAGGTCGTGGCGTGCGCCGTGGATGGCGCTGTGGATCACGTAGCCGGCGTAGTTGATGCCCAGGCCGGTGGGGTCATCGACGATGGTGCCGTCGAGGTCGACCTTGACCAGGTTGGAGGCGTTGATTTCATCGAACAACAAACCAAAGGCGTTGATCAGGAAATGCTCGTCCGGGCCCGGCACGCGGGCGGAGAAGTGGGTGTAGATGTGGTCGGTCCACTTGTACAAGGCCGCCAGGCGATACGCGGCGGCCAGCTTGACGCGCACTTCCCATTCTTCTGGAGTGACGCGCTGGCGGACATTGGTGGAAACGCTGGAAATCGAGGTGACGCTGCTCATGGCAAAACTTCCTGGATGGCCTTAAGGACTTCCAGGCAAGCCTATGGGATGCATAAAAATAATAAAAAGCACATTTTAATCTAAGCTAATTATTATTTTTTTTCATAACCATATCAAACACGACACAGGACAAATGTGGGAGCGGGCTTGCCTGCGATGGCGGCGGGTCAGGCAACATTTCCGTCACTGATACACCGCCATCGCAGGCAAGCCAGCTCCCACATAAAAGCGGCTTTCACTGGGGTTAAGCGGCGTCTCTGATCTTGTGCAACGAAGCCGCAACCAACTTGCCAAACGCATCCACCGGCCCCTGCAAGTTGCCCAAAAAGTGCGGATAGATCAGCCACAAATCCATCACCGGCTTGAAGTCCTTGAGCGGCATCACCGCCAGTTGCTCACGGTGGGCGCTACGCTCCAGCAATGGACGCGGCACCAGGCCCAGCCCCAGGCCATCGGCGACCAGGCCCAATTGCAGCTCGGTGCCAAACGTCTCCAGGTTCACCCGCAAGGCCAGGCCCTGATCGGACAAGGTGCGCTGCAACCCCGCACGGAAGCCGCAGCCATCCGGGTTGAGAATCCAGCCGTCCTGGTACACGTCCGCCAGCTTGCACGGCTTCTTCGGCAACTGCGCCTTGGCACACACCACCACCAACTCCATCTTGCCGATGGACTCACCGACGATGTTGTCAGGGAAGATCTTGCCCGCCGGGAACAACGCCGCCGCCGCGTCCAACTCACCGCGCTCGATCTTGCCCACCAGTTGGCTGCCCCAGCCAGTGGCGACCTGGGCGCGCAGGTCGGCGTATTCGGTGCGCAGGTGCTTGAGGGCATCGAGCAGCACCACGTCGCCGATGGTCTGCGGCACGCCCAGGCGCAGCAGGCCGGTGGGCGGTGCGTCGGTGGCCACCAGTTCACGCAGGGCATCCATCTCGCGCAAGATCAGCCGGCATTGCTCGTAAACCCGGGTGCCGATCAAGGTCGGCTTGAGCGGCTTGGTGTTGCGGTCGAACAGCTCCACCCCCAGCGCCTGCTCAAAGTTCTGCACGCGACGGGTGATGGCGGGCTGGGTCAGTTGCAATGATTCGGCGGCATGGCTGATGGACTGGCAACGAATCACTTCGACAAAGGCGTCTATATCGTCAATTTTCATTTGGGCCGCACATAGAGAACAGTCAATAAGATGTGTGCGAAGCATAGTTGCAGGATCGCTATCTGAATAGTCTGCGCTGCGATCGATAACGTCTAAGCCTAGTCGGAGCAGTTCTAAATTACCTTCAGCTATAAGCTAATCATTAAAAAATAGCATATTAACTATAAACATTATGCTTAGATAAGCTTAACCGACAGCGACTGATGGAATTGCCATGACCCAGGCCAAGCACCCCGAAAGACTCAGAGCCTTTATTGGCGCCCTGGCGGAACTGATCGACGGCAATCCACGCGAAGGCGACCTGTTGCACCGTGGCGGCAAGCTGTTGGCGCAACTGGTCAGCCATGATGACTGGCTCCCCGATGAGTTCGCCCAACCCAACCCCGAGCGTTACCAGCAATTCCTGCTGCATGCCGATTCGCGCCAGCGCTTCAGCATCGTCAGCTTTGTGTGGGGCCCGGGGCAAAACACGCCGATTCATGACCATCGAGTGTGGGGGCTGATCGGCATGTTGCGTGGCGCAGAGCTTTCCCAAGGTTTTGAGCGCGCCCCCGACGGCAGCCTGGTGGCCGAGGGCAAGCCGATTGCATTGGTGCCGGGCCAGGTGGAAGCGGTGTCGCCCAAGGTCGGTGACATCCATCAGGTGAGCAATGCCCACAGCGACCAGGTGTCCATCAGCATCCATGTGTATGGCGCCAATATCGGTGCGGTGCGCCGCGCGGTGTACCAGCCCGACGGCAGCGAGAAACTGTTTATCTCCGGTTATTCCAACGCCTTCCTCCCGAATATCTGGGATTTGTCCAAAGAAAAGAGCCCTGCCCTATGAGCACCGTATCGACCCAAAGCTTCGCCCAGATCCGCCAGGCCCTGTTGGACCGCCACGAAGTCGCCCTGATCGACGTGCGCGAAGAAGCGCCGTTCGCCGAATCCCACCCGCTGTTTGCCGCCAACATCCCGCTGTCCAAGCTGGAGTTGGAGGTGTACGCACGCATTCCACGCCGTGATACCCAAGTCACCGTGTACGACAACGGCGAAGGCCTCGCCGCCCGCGCCGCCGAGCGCCTGGTTGCGCTGGGCTACACCCAGGTCAGCCTGCTCGAAGGTGGCCTGGACGGTTGGCACCAGGCCGGTGGCGAGCTGTTTATCGACGTCAACGTGCCGAGCAAGGCCTTTGGTGAACTGGTGGAAAGCGAGCGTCATACGCCGTCCCTCGCTGCCGAGGAAGTGCAGGCCCTGCTCGACAGCCAAGCCGATGTGGTGGTGCTCGACGCCCGCCGTTTCGACGAATACCAGACCATGAGCATTCCTACCGGCATCAGCGTGCCCGGGGCCGAATTGGTCCTGCGCGCCCGTGAACTGGCGCCCGATCCAGCCACCCGCATCATCGTCAATTGCGCCGGACGCACCCGCAGCATCATCGGCACGCAGTCGCTGATCAACGCCGGCGTGGCCAATCCGGTGTCGGCGCTGCGCAACGGCACCATCGGTTGGACGTTGGCCGGGCAGAAACTCGCCCACGGCCAATCGCGTCGCTTTGCACCGACCTCGGAAGAACATCGCCAAGTCGCCGCCGTGGACGCGCGCCGCGTTGCCGACAAGGCCCGCGTCGGCCGTGCCAGCCTCGCCGACCTGGCGCGCTGGCAGCAGGAAGCACAGCGCACCACCTACCTGTTCGACGTGCGCACCCCGGAAGAATTCGAAGCCGGCCACCTGCCGGGCGCGCGTTCGACGCCGGGCGGCCAGCTGGTGCAGGAAACCGACAACGTCGCCAGCGTGCGCGGTGCGCGCATTGTGCTGGCGGATGACGATGGCGTGCGCGCCAATATGTCTGCGTCCTGGCTCGCGCAGTTGGGCTGGGAAGTGCACGTGCTGGATGACCTGCAAGCGGCGCACTTCAGTGAGCAAGGTGCGTGGGTCGCCCCCGTGCCAGCCCCGCCACAAGCCGAGTCGATCAGCCCGCACACCCTCGCCGAGTGGCTGGCCCATGGCGACACCGTGGTGCTGGATTTCACCGCCAGCGCCAACTACGTCAAGCGCCATATCCCCGGCGCCTGGTGGGCCTTGCGGGCGCAACTGCCCGCTGCCCTGGCCAAGGCACCCGCCGCCGAGCGCTACGTGTTGACCTGTGGCAGCAGCCAGTTGGCGCGCCTCGCAGTGGCCGAAGTCGAAGCCATCACCGGCAAGCAAGTGTTCCTGCTGCAAGACGGCACCGCTGGCTGGATCAACGCCCAACTGCCGCTGGAAGAAGGTGAAAACCACCTCGCCTCACCGCGCATCGACCGCTATCGCCGCCCATACGAAGGCACCGACAACCCCAAGGAAGCCATGCAGGCGTACCTGGACTGGGAATTCGGCCTGGTGGCCCAACTGGCCCGCGACGGCACCCATGGTTTCTACGTGATCTGACCCACCCCGATCCACCTGCACCCACCCCGGGTGCAGGCCCCACATCCGACCCCTCTCCAGGCGGAGGCTGAACCCACACACGAGAGGACACCCGCATGACCCTGCACATCACCCGCCTGGAACCCACTATCGGCGCCGAAATCGCCGGCATCGACCTGCGCCAGCCGCTGACCCCAGCCTTGCGCGACGAACTGCGCCAACTGCTGCTCACGCACAAGGTGCTGTTCTTCCGCGACCAGGCCATCAACACCGAACAACAGATCGCCTTCGCCAAGGAATTCGGCGAGCTTTACGTGCACCCCACCACCCAGCAAAACGACCCGACGCGGCCCCAGGCGCACCTGATCGAAGCCCAGGACGAACGCAAGCTCTACGGCCCGCGCATCAGCGGCCGTTGGCACACCGACACCAGCTGGCTGCTGCAACCCACCCTCGGTGCGGTACTGCGCGCGGTGGACTTGCCCGAAGTCGGCGGCGACACCCTGTGGGCCGACGCCGGCGCGGTGTATCGCGCCCTGCCCGATGAACTGCGCGCCGAGATCGACCACCTGCACGTGGTGCACGACTTCAAGAAGTCCCTGGACAAGGTCGGCTACGACTACCCGATCCTCGCCCACCCGTTGGTGCGCACCCACCCGGAAACCGGTGAAGACGGGCTGTTCATCAACTTCTCGCAGAACCCCTCGGTGATCGGTTGGACGCCGCAGCAAAGTAAGCAATTGATCGACCGGCTGCTGCTGGAATTCAACAAGCCGGAACACCAGGTGCGCTTCAAGTGGCGCCCCGGTTCAGTGGCGTTCTGGGACAACCGTTCGACCCTGCACTACCCCGTTTATAACTACGGCGACTACCCACGCCGCATGGAGCGGGTGCTGATTGCCTATGACGATATTCCGCATCGGGTAAGAGCGGCCAACGCAGCCTGAACCCTATTTAAGCCCCAACAAAGATCCCCTGTGGGAGCGGGCTTGCCCGCGATGGCGGTAGACCAGCCAGTATTTCTGTCGCTGACACACCGCCATCGCAGGCAAGCCAGCTCCCACAAGGGATCTACGGCGTTCTTTCGTCTTCTGGAATCAGCCCCATGCCTGCATCCCGCTTTCACTACTGCGCAGCCGCCCTCAGCCTGCTCGCCATCCACACCCCGGCCCAGGCCGAAGCCCCCGACAAAACCCTCGGCACCGTGGTCGTCACCGGCAACCGTGGCAACCAGGCGCGCACCATCGCCGACAGCCCCTCACCCATCGACGTGATCAGCGCCGAACAGCTGCAAGCCAGCGGCAAGGTCGGCCTCAAGGAACTGCTCGCGCGCCTGCTGCCGTCCTTCAACCTGCCGGCGATCAACGGCGGCGGCACCTCATGGTCGGTGCGCGGGGTGACCATGCGCGGTCTCTCGGGTGACCAGGTGCTGGTGCTGGTCAACGGCAAGCGTCGCCACAACACGGCGCTGATCAACAACCTCGCGCGCATCGGCACGGCGGCGGTGCCGGTCAACCTGGACTTGATCCCGGTGTCGGCCATCGACCATATCGAAGTACTGCGCGACGGCGCCTCCGCCCAGTACGGCTCGGATGCGATTGCCGGGGTGATCAATATCATCCTCAAGGAAAACGACAGCGGCGGCAGCGCCGAAACCTCCTTCGGCCGCTACGGCGCGGGCGACGGCGACACCGTGCACCAGACCGTCAACTACGGCCTGCCGCTGCCCAACGACGGCTTCGCCAACCTGGCGCTGGACGTCAAGGAACAGGAACCTTTTGACCGCACCGGCAGCGCCACCGGCCGGCTCTATGGCACCGCCGCCAACCCCGACAGCCGCGACCAGACCGCCAACCGCCACGGCTGGAACCCCAGCTACGGCCTGGGCCGCGAGAAGGTCACCAACGCCAGCTACAACCTCGAACTGCCGTTGCAGGACGACCTCAAGTTCTACTCGTTTTCCACCGCCAGCTACATGGAAACCACCAAGGTCACCGGCAACTATCGCCCCAACGAAATCACCTCATTGGCCGGCGACCCGAACACGCCCTACCCCGACGGTATCCATGCACAACGGCGCAACCGCACCAAGGATTTCCAGGTCGCCGGTGGCTTCAAGGGCCTGGTCGGCGGCTGGGACTACGACATCAGCTCCACCTGGGGCGAGGACGATTCCACCCTGAACGCCAACAACACCCTGAACCCCTCCTGGGGCCCGACCAGCCCGACCTCGTTCAACCTGGCCTCGCAGATCTTCGACCAGTGGACCAACAACCTCGACCTCAGCCGCACCTTCGACATCGGCCTCAGCCACCCCCTGCAAACCGCGTTCGGCTTTGAATACCGCTGGGAGAAATACCAGATCGAAGCTGGCGACTACGCGTCCTATACGCCGGGCAACTACGTGCTGCCCAGCGGCCCGTTCGCCGGGCAAACACCGCTGCCGGGGCTGGCCTCCTACAACGGCACCAGCACAGCGGATGCCGGCGAGATCAGCCGCAGCAACGTCGCCAGTTATGTTGACCTGGGCCTGGACGTGACCGACCGCTGGTACGTCGGCGCCGCCGCCCGCTACGAGCGCTACACCCAGGACATCGGCAGCACCTGGAGCGGCAAATTGTCGACGCGCTTCAAGCTCACCCCCGAATTCGCCCTGCGCGGCACGATCAACAATGGCTTTCGCGCACCGTCCCTGGCGCAGACGATCTATGCCTCATCCACCTTCACCTCCGGTGGCGTGGTCAATGGCCAACAGGTCTCGGTGCCGGTCAAGGTGCTGCCGGTGGACACGCCTGAAGCGCAAGCGTTGGGCGCGGAAAAACTCAAGCCGGAAAAATCCCTGAACTACAGCTTCGGCTTCACCTACGAGCCCACGCAGAACTACCGCTTGACCACCGACCTGTACCAGATCGGCATCCGCGACCGCATCGTCTCCACCAGCCTGCTCGGCGGCCCGGCGGTGTCCCAGGTGCTGGTCGCCAACGGCCTGTCGCCGGGCCTGTACGCGCAGTACTACACCAACGCCGTCGATACGCGCACCCGTGGCGTCGACATCATCAACGAGTACCGCCAACAGCTGGACCAATACGGGCAAGTGCGCTGGAGCCTGGCCTACAACTGGAACCAGACCAAGATCGAAAAACTCCAGGACACCCCGCCCGCGCTCGCTGGCCTGGGCTCCAACTACCAGATCTTCGACCGCCGCCTGCAAAAAGACCTGACCGTCGCCACGCCGCAATCCAAGCTGATCCTGGCGGCCAACTGGAAAGTCAGCGCCTACACCCTGAACCTCGCCCTGACCCGCTTCGGCAGCTACACCGAAGGCGACAACAACCCGATCAACGACCGCAAATTCAGCGCCAAGTGGATCAGCGACGTGGACGCCGCCTACGACATCAACAAGCACTTCACCGTGGCCCTGGGCGCCAACAACCTGTTCAACGTGTACCCGGACAAAAAAGGCATCAAGGACTGGGCCGGAGGCTACGAGTACGGGCAGTTCTCGCCGTTCGGCTTTGGCGGTGCGTATTACTACACGCGCCTGGCGTATAACTTCTGAGGCCCCGACATGACTGAATTGAGCTGCGATGTGTTGATCGTCGGCGGCGGCCTGGCGGGCACCTGGGCCGCCATCGCGGCGGCCCGCGAAGGGGTCAGGGTAATCCTGGTGGACAAGGGCTACTGCGGCACCAGCGGCGTCACCGCCACTGCCGGCCCCGGGCATTGGTGGGTGCCACCCGGCGCACGCGAAGCCGCCATCGACAAGCGCCTGGGCACCGCCTACGGCCTGGCCGATGCGCGCTGGATGGCCCGCGCCATCGACACCACCTGGACCAGCCTGCCGGGCCTTGGCGACTACTACGCCTTCCCGCAAAACGAACACGGCGAAACCCAATACCGTGGCCTGCGCGGCCCGGAATACTTGCGCGGCCTGCGCCGCCGCGTGCTCGACAGCGGCGTGACGATCCTCGACCACCACCCCGCCCTGGAACTGCTGCGCGACGACCACGGCCGCGTGGCCGGCGCCCGTGGCTGGCGGCGCCAGGCCGGTGGCGACTGGTTGATCCGCGCCGGCGCCGTGGTGCTGGCCACCGGCGGTTGCGCATTCCTCTCGCGCCTGCTGGGCAACCACACCAACACCGGCGACGGCTACCTGATGGCCGCCGAAGCCGGCGCCGAACTGTCGGGCATGGAGTTCTCCAACTACTACTGCATCGCCGCAGCGGGCAGCAGCATGACCCGTTCGATGGTGTACAGCTTTGGCGACTACTTCGACGCGGCGGATCGACCCTTGGCAATCAGTGGCGGCCCGGGGTTTACCGAGGACTTGGCCAGGGCGCTGCTCAACGGCCCGGTGTATTGCCGCTTGAACCGGGTGCCTGCGGATATTCGGGCGCAACTGCCGAGCATCCAGCCCAACCTGATGCTGCCGTTCGATCGGCGCGGGGTGGATCCGTATCGCCAGCGGTTTGCGGTGACGCTGCACCCCGAAGGCACCATTCGCGGTGTCGGCGGTTTGCGCCTGCTCGACGATGACTGCCAAACCAGCGTACCCGGCGTCTTCGCTGCCGGTGATGCGGCCAGCCGTGAGCCGATTGCCGGCGCCACCTCCGGTGGCGGCGCGCAGAACTCGGCGTGGGCGTTGTCCACCGGGCAATGGGCTGGGCGTGGTGCGGCACGGTTGGCGCGGCAGAAACTTGCGTATCACGGCGCACTGCGCGGGTTCGATGGCGCTGCGGGGGGCAGTGCGCAACTGATCCAACGGATCCAGGCGGAAGTCCATCCACTGGACAAAAACCTGTTCCGCAGCGGCGAGCAACTCGCACGTTCGCTGCGCGAACTCGACAACATCTGGGATCAGGTGCGCTCCACGACCCCCTCACCCAACCCCCTGCGCGCCCGCGAAACCGCCGCCATGGCCGCCACTGCGCGCTGGTGCTACACCGCTGCGGCGCTGCGCAAGGAGAGTCGCGGCATGCACCAGCGCAGCGACATGCCAAAGCAGAGTGCGGGGTATGACGGGCATTTGCGTCTATCTGGCGTGGACCAGATACAGGCGCGCTTCGACCCCGTTTCCACGAACTATTAGGGCGCTTCTGTGGCGAGGGAGCTTGCTCCCGCTGGAGTGCGAAGCGCTCCCAAAAAGCCGGCTCCAGCTGCGCTGTTGAACGGGAGCAAGCTCCCTCGCCACAAGTGATTCACACACAAGAGATACCTAACATGATCGAACTGATCTACTCCGACCTGTGCAACGGCTGCGGCCACTGCATCACCGTCTGCCCCACCAACGTCCTGGCCGCCGACGTGCTGGGCAAACCCGTGATCGCCGAGCAACAGGCCTGCCAGACCTGCTTCATGTGTGAGCTGTATTGCAGCAGCGACGCGCTGTATGTGGACCCCGACGTCGAACACCTGCGCCATCCCGATCCAGTGGCGGTGCGTGAGGCCGGGTTGCTCGGGCAATACCGCCGCGACTCGGGGTGGGATGAATGGGCGGATGATCCCAGGCATCAGAATGAGCATTGGCGTATGGATGGGATATTTGCGTTGGCGCGAGGAGTGGGCGGCAACCTGAAAGTATGACGCCGGCCTCAAACACGTTGATCGACATAGGGCGATTGAAAAGCCTCAAGATTCAACCGGCTTTTCTCTCGAGGAAAGCAAGGGTCCGCATTAATGTCTGATATCAGACGAATTTACGCAGAAGGCTCAGGTTTGGGCTCATTGGAAAGCCTGTTCTTATTATTTTGGAGGAATGCATTCCACACTAACCGATCCGGTGGCGATTGCGGTCAGACCAAAGGGTCATCTCCAACACCACCACCGTGCCGATTCCCGCGCGGTTTGCCTTGTCTAGACACGCCATAGGCATCACGGGGCTCGGTACCGGCAGGTTATTGGTAAGCGTAAACGCAGAATGTTCAACATGCCTGAGTGATGGTATGGAAGATCTTTTTCTCTTCATCAAAAAACAGATACGCCTGGGCGCAGTCATGACTCAACTCACTGATGTCGAGCTGCCCTAGGAAAACCGTCGGTCTTCCGTCTACCACCGGCCAATCGGGGCCTTGCAACCACTTCGGCGTTGCTCTAAGGCACCTGAAGTCAGTTTTTATTTTGTTCTTCAGCCAAGATTGCAGCTCTTTAGGGCTAAGATTTTTTTGCTCTTCTACCAGTTTTAAAAAATATTCAGCCGGCAACGACAACCATTTCGGCTGAACTTTTAGTGTCAGACTGAATAGGTTTTCGTACTTTTTTTCCACTGTATGAACAATGCCTTTCTTGCTCAGAACTGCAGAAAGCAGCGTTTGAATATTGTAGATGCACTCTAGATTCAGATAGTCCTGACCGATTGCATAGCTGTAAAGATCGGGCTCATTGATATAGGCCGGAAGGTTACCCTCAACTTCAAGCAACGCTTTGACTTCTGGATCTGAGTAAATCATCTCTTCAAATGCTTTGGGTGAAATGGTCCCTTCGACGAATTCCGTGATGATTTCAATAGCGGTCATTGTTTGTTCCTAGGTGTCTGAATTCATCAATCGCAGCGTGCTGTTCCCGAGTGACCTCACGCAAATTTATAGGGTTGTTGATATCTGCTCCACCCTTACGTTGGGGGATGTGGTGATGCAACTCCATCGATTTTCCGTACGCGTCCGTCGGCGCAGCACCGCGCTCCATACGACTCATGTTAGCCGGACTGAACTCACCTGAAGACTTTGAAGCCGTATAGCGGTTTTTCCAGTATCGGCTTCTGACCACATCCCACTCGGGCGCCTTGCCGTTGGCCATAGGTTTATCTATCGCCTGCCCTCTTCTCCAACGCTTGAACTGAACACAGCTCCAACCCCATGGATCAATCCAGAAGATGGGGTTTGGCGCATATTGATAGAGGTTCAGACCACCCATTAACCCAATCGGATCCCGCGTCGCAAACCGCCCCACATCCGGGTCATAAAACCTGAACGTATTGAAGTGCAGCCCCGTCTCCCGATCCAGATACTGCCCCTGGAACCGCAGGTTCTGTTCTTCAATGTAGTCAGGCTCGCGCACCTCTTCCAGCGCGCTGCCCCACACCCGGTATGTCGCGCGCCAGGCGTTGTGCCCATCGGCTTCAGTCAATTGCTCCGGCAAGCCGTTCAGGTCGTTGTGGTAGTAGCGGATTTTCTGCTGCAGGCCGATGCCATCGACGCGCGCCAACGGCTCGTAGCCTTCGTCTACATAGATGTAAAGGCTGGTCTGGCTGTGTTTATGCTCCTGCAACAAGCGCAGGCCATCCCAGGTGAAGCGGGTTTCGCCCAATAGATAACCGCTGCTGTCCTGCTCGGTTTTGGCGATGCGCCGGCCCAGCGGGTCGTAGGTCATGCGCACCACGTTGCCGCTGGCGTTGTGCACTTCGATCAGCCGGTGTTCGGCGTCGTAGGTGAAGCGTTGCAGGCCACGCAGAGCACTGCGTTTTTCGATCATTCGACCGAAGCCGTCGTAGCGGTAGCGCTTGTCCTGGTAGGTCAGTAACTTGTTGTGCCTCACTAAGCCGGCACTCGACTGTGCCCCGTCCAACAGGTTGGCGGCAGCATCGTAGGCGAAGGTTTCCAGCTGGCCTTGGGCATTGTCCTGGGTGGCAATGATCCGCCCGGTTGCGTCGTAATGCAGCAGTTGGCGTTGGCTTCCTTCCAAGCGACCGATCAGGTTGTCGGCGGGGTCGTATTCGAAAGTCTTTTGTTGCGCAGGCGGCAACTGTCGGGGCTGGCCTGTAGGGCTGCGTTTGCGCGAGCGCAACCGGCCGCAACGGTCGTATTCGCTGCGGGTGGTGATCTGGCCCTGGGTGCGCAGCACTTCGCGGTGCAAACGGTCGCGTTCGAAGTCGCTGACGACGTGCCCCTCGAGGTTGATCTGGTGCAGGTGGCCGCTGCCGTAGTAAAAGCGGTTGAGCCAGCGGCCGTCGGGCAGTTGAGTCTGGCTCAGGTTGCCGAGTTCGTCGTAGCGATGGTGCAGCTTGCCGGTTGCACTCTGCTCGCACGTCAGTTGACCGAGTGCGTCATAGGCAAACCCCAGTGCTTGGGCATTTCCTTGCCGGTCGGTGGTGGTGACGGCGATGAGTTGGTCGGTTAGATCGTAGGCGTATTCGGTTCGACCATCGTCAGTCTCCTTGGCCAACAGACGGCCGACGGCGTCGCGCTTCAGGCGATGCACGATGGAAGAGGCATCATCCAAAGAGAGGTACTCGACCGCGATCAGGTTGCCCAGCGCGTCATAGGCATAACGCCGCGCACTGCCATCAAGGTCTTGCTGTTGTGTAAGGCGGTCGCCCTGGTCCCAGGCAAAGCGATAGTGCTCGCCGTTTTCATTGGTCAGGGTTTGCAGTCGGCCGTAGGCATCGTGCCGATATTCGATCTGGCGGCCATGGGCATCAATGCGCCGCACTAGCTGCCCGCGCCGGTCGTATTGGTAGCGGGTAGTGTGGCCCGCCGCATCGGTGTAGGCGGTCAACTGGCCACTGGTGTTGCGCAGGTATTGTTCGATGTAACCGTAGGGCCGTTCGATTTGCAGCAATCGGCCGTCGCGGTCGTGTTGATATCGCTGGCGTTCACCGACTGCATCGATAAGGGTTTGTAAATGACCTCGACGGTCGTACTCGAATCTTGTGGCATAGCCCGAACAATCGACCTGCTCGATCAACTGCCCGGTTTCATTCCAACGCTGGGTTTTGCGCTTGCCCATGGCGTCGGTGATTTCGACGACCTGACCAAAACCATCATGGCGATAGCGCATGACGTGTCCCAGCGGGTCGGTTTCACTGACGCAATTGCCGCGTGGATCGTATCGATACTGCCAGCTGTGGCCGGCTGCATCGGATTCAACCAATGGCAGCGACCAGTGTTCCAGCCACACAGTCGATTCAATACGCCCCAGCGGATCTTGCGTGCTGCACAGGTTGCCGACTGCGTCGTAGCCGAACCGCCACTGCCCGCCCCGGGGATCGGTCGCGCCGAGCAACTGGCGCTCATCATTCCAGTCGAACTGCCAGGTGTGCCCCAGGTTATCGGTGTATTCGGTGATCTGGTACTGCGCATTCCAATGGCGGGTGCTGACCCGTTGCAAGCCATCGCTAATCCGTGTGATCCCGGCACTCAGGTCGTAATCGAAGCTGTAGTCGTCGCCCTCATCGCTCCAATGCCGCACCACGCGCCATTCACGTCCGTCCACGCAAGCCCATTGGTAAAAGCAGCGCAAGCCCGTGGGCAGTTGGTGTTCGACCATGCGTTGGGCGTTGTCATAGGCGAAGCGGCGTTGCGTGTGCCCAATTGCATCGCGAACTTCCAAGAGGTCGCCGCAAGCGTCATAGCCATAGCTGGCGAGGATTTCTCGGCTGTAATCCGGGTACAGGCGCTCAATCTGCTCGACCCGCCCGGGCCATTGCTGGCTGTAGCCTAGCTCGATCCGCACATCGCCAAAGGTATCGCGCAACTGGCTCAGGCGGCCCTGTGCGTCATAGTCGAGAAAGACGCGGTTGTCATTGCGATCACCCAACTGGCTCAAGCGCAAATGCGCAGGGTTTCCCGGTGCGGGTTCAAACAGCCGATACAGCCCTTCGGCACTTTCAATCAGCAGTTGGCCGCCAGCATGGCGCCGCACGCTCAACCCTTCGCCGGCGCTGAACACCGCTGCACCCAGCGGGATCACGCCCATGTCGATCCGGCGAGCCTGCTCATCGGTGTAGACCAGCCGCTCGCCACCGTCGGGATGCCGGTCTATCTCGACGAACACCTCATAGGCCACACTCCAACTCGCGCCGAACAGACCGTTACGGCGCTCATCCCGGCTGCTGTAGTAGCGCTGCCACTCGATCGGCAGCCGGCCAGGCAAAGCGAAATCCAAGTCATCTTCACCGTCGAGGATCTTCGCGCCGGTAGCGCTGTGCACCGGGTTGGGCGAACCCACCACCGCCGCAGTGAGGGCGTTGGTCACCTGGCTGGATCCCCATGACACCAACCCACCCACCGCCATGCAGGGCAGCTTGCTGAAGAACTTCACCCCGTCACCGCGTAATGCCAAAAGCGCCGTCACCGCCAGCCCGACACCCGGCGTCTCGCCGCTGCGAATCTCACGCACCACCACGGGCGCGCCACCGATGACCACGTTGGGCGAGATCTGCACCTTGCCCACCGTGGCTTCACAGGTGCTTCTGTCTCCACTACGCACGGCGGGCTGGCCGTTGATGAAGACCTTGCTGGAACCTTCGGCAAGGTACTGCTCAGGCATTGGCGGGTGCTTATTACAATCGACCGTATCGGCAGCACAAGGCACAGCGCCCGTCACCGGTGCAGCGACCGTAGGGCGCCAGAGCTGAGAGAAAAAACCTGCGGCGATATCCAGATAAGTCGGTTCACTGCCCGCTTCTGCCACGGCGGCGGCGACTTTTCCGGCCGCCCGCGCAGCAGGTTTTCCGTTGATAAAAACATCCGGCGAACCGCTGCTGATGAAGGCATCGATGACCGGTGGGAAAAGTGCGTTGGCGAAAGACTCACATAATCGTGAAAGGCCTGTGTCGGCACCGATTGCGCCCATGCCGAGCCCGACCACCACACCCACCACGGCTCCCAGCACAACGCAGCCAAGGCCGCCTGTCGCCACAGTGATGCCGGTTGCTGCCACAACGGCCGCCGTGGCCAGCGCGGTCACGGCCACCATCGCCGCTATCTCCAGCACGCCGCCCAACACGTCCGCCAGCATCGAGCTGTGCAACAGCGCATCGCCCTCGCGGGCGGCCCACAGCGTATCCGTCATGCGCAACAATCCCTGTCCGAAAAGACCGGGATCAAATCACGCAGATACGCAGATGCTCAGGTGACACTTTCCGAGTGGCACGTAGGAAAGCTCTTGAAACCCTCAACACCAAATGCAATTAAAGAATAATCAACAAGATCATAATCAATATTTTTAATAATTAACATATAACCAAAAAGAACTTCACAGAGCGTTCTTATGGGAATAACGTCAACCCACTCACCGACCCCTTCTCCAGGCGGAGGTAGCCGAACCCTTTCTTGATCTGCCTGGAGCCTGCATCCCATGGTCTTTACCACCCCCTTCAAACGCCTGCTCCTGGGCACCGCCCTCGCCCTCGGCCTGATCGGCAGCGCCCACGCTGCCGACCTGCAACCGCTGCGGGTGGCCAATCAGAAATCGACGATCAAGGCGCTGCTGGAAGTCTCCGGCGAAACCAAGAATGTGCCCTACGAAATCCAGTGGTCGGAATTCCCCTCGGCCTCGCCCTTGGGCGAAGCCCTGAATGCCGGTGCCGTGGATATTGGCGCCCTCGGCGATGCGCCTTACGTCTTCGCCCTCGGCGCCGGCGCCTCGCTCAAGGTGGTCAGCATCATCCACGCCGAAGGGCGCAACACCACGGCACTGCTGGTGAACAAAGACTCGCCGATCAAGACCGTCGCCGACCTGAAGGGCAAGAAGATCGTCACCGGGCGCGGTTCCATCGGCCATTACCTGGCGATCAAGGCCTTGGCCACGGCGGGCCTGACCACCAAGGATGTGCAGTTCATCTTCCTGCTGCCGAGTGAGTCACGCCTGGTGCTGGATAACGGCACCGCCGACGCCTGGGCCACCTGGGACCCTTACACCACCGTGGTCACTTCGCAAAGCCACGCGCGCGTGCTGATCAGCGGCAACCAGCTGTTGAGCAACCACCTGTACCTCGCCGCCACCAGCCAAGCCATCGCCGACAAGCGCCCGCAATTGGATGACTTTGTCGCGCGCCTGGACCGTGCCTACGCCTGGGCCAATGTGCACCCCAACGAATACGCCGCCGCCCAGGCGAAGATCACCGGACTGCCGCTGGAAGTGCATGTGGAAGTGGCCAAGGACACGCGCCTGACGCCGGTGGCCATCGACGATTCCGTCATCAGCGGCCTGCAAGCCACCGCCGACATCTACCAACAAGAAGGCCTGCTGACCAAGCACATCGATGTGTCGCAGGGTTTCGACAAGAGCTTTAACGCCAAGCGTGCCCCCCTCAATCAAGCCTCGCGCTAAAGGAGCAGAACATGAGCAAGCCACGTCAATTGAAACTCGGAGCCATGGTCCATGGTGTCGGTCACGGCTGGGGCGAATGGCGCCATCCGCAGGCCCAACCGAATGCCAGTACGAATTTTGGTTTCTACAAGCAGCAGACTGAACTGGCCGAAGCCGCCAAGTTCGACTTCGTGTTCATCGCCGACAGCCTGCATATCCACGCCAAGTCCAGCCCGCACTACCTCAACCGCTTCGAGCCGCTGACCATCCTCTCGGCACTCGCCGCGATCACCACGAATATCGGCCTGGTGGCCACCGTGACCGTCAGCTACACCGAGCCCTACCAGGTCGCGCGCCAGTTCTCGTCCCTGGACCATATCAGCGGCGGCCGCGCCGGCTGGAACGTGGTCACCTCGTGGCTGAGCGGTACCGCCGACAACTTCGGCAAGGCCGAGCACCCGCCGCACGCCGTGCGTTACCGCATCGCCAAGGAACACGTGAACGCGGTCCAGGGCCTGTGGGATTCCTGGGAAGACGACGCCTTTGCCTACGACAAGCAAAGCGGCGAGTTTTTCACCCCGAGCAAGCTCCACGCGCTGAACCACAAGGGCGAATTTTTCTCGGTCAAAGGTCCGTTGAATATCGCCCGTTCGCGTCAGGGCCAGCCGGTGATTTTCCAGGCCGGCACCTCTGAAGATGGGCGCAACTTTGCCGCCGAAAACTCCGACGCAATCTTCGTGCATGTGGAGAGCATCGAGGAAGGCCTGGCGTATTCCCAGGACCTGAAACGCCGCGCCAAGGGCTTTGGCCGTGACCCGGACAGCCTGTCGATCCTGCCGGGCATCCGCCCGATTGTCGGCCGCGATGCCGCCGAAGTGGAAAGCCGCTATCAGCAAGCCGTGGACCTGGTCACCGTCGAAGACGCCATCGTCGCCCTCGGCCGCCCGTTCAATGACCATGACTTCAGCAAATACCCGTTGGACGCGCCGTTCCCGGAACTCGGCGACCTCGGTTCCAACAGCCAGAAAGGCGGCTCCGACCGCATCAAGCAGCTGGCCAAGGACGAAGGCCTGACCCTGCGCGAAGTGGCCCTGCGCTTCTCACGGCCCAAACGTGATTTTGTCGGCACCCCGGAGCAAGTCGCCGATGCGATCCAGACTTGGTTCGAAACCGGCGCCAGCGATGGTTTTATCGTCAACTCAGTGCTGCCTGACGGCCTGCAATACTTCACCGAACTGGTGGTGCCGGTGTTGCAACAGCGCGGCCTGTTCCGCACTGAATACAGCGGCCACACCCTGCGCGACAACCTTGGCCTCGATGTGCCGGCCAACCGTTACAGCGTCACCGCCGAGGTAGAAGAAAAGCAGGAGGCGCTGGCATGAGCGAATCTCTCAACCGCCAACTGGCGGACCTGCACGCCGAGCGTGTAGCGACCTGGGCGCCGGAGTCGTTGCAGGTCAATATCGACCAGCGCCAGCGCCTGTTGGACGAGGCCCGGCCGGACGACTACGTGCAGGTCGGCGACGAGCTGGACCCGTTTACCCTGCTCAACGTCGAAGGCGGCGAACTCAACCGCGAGCTGCTGCTGGCCGACGGCCCGGCGGTGCTGGTGTTCTTCCGCTTTGCCGGCTGCCCGGCGTGCAACATTGCCCTGCCGTATTACGAGCGCCAGCTCTACCCACGCCTGCGTGAACTCGGCGTGCCGCTGGTGGCCGTGAGCCCGCAAGTGCCTGAGCGCCTGGTGGAGATCAAGACCCGCCACAACCTGCAATTGCTGGTGGCCAGCGACCAGGACAACAACCTTGGCCGGCGCCTGGGGATTCTCTACAGCTTTGACGAGGCGTCGCGTAATGCCGCGTTGGCCAAGGGCAACAGCATTGGCGAGACCACCGGCACCGGCACGTGGGAGTTGCCGCAACCGACGGTGGTGGTGATTGCCAAGGACGGCACGGTGGCGTTTGTGCAGGTGAGCCCGGATTGGTTGGTGCGCACGGAAGCTGAGCCGGTGTTGCAGGCCGTCGAGCGCTTGCTCGCCGAGCAGCCCGTACGCCTGGCCATCTGACCCACCCTAATCTCTGTGGGAGCTGGCTTGCCTGCGATGGCGGTGTATCTGTCACACATGTGCCAGCTGATATACCGCTATCGCAGGCAAGCCAGCTCCCACATTTTTGACCGAGTACATTTCTATGACCCAACCGTCTCTACGCTCCGTCGAAGTCGCCAATTTCGAAGCCCTGCTCGAACGTCTCAGCGCCGAGCTGGCCAGCACCGCGCACCTGTATGACGAGAGCGGCGCCTTCCCCCACGCCAACTTCAAACTGCTGCACGAACACGGCCTCGTCGCCCTCACCGTGCCCAAAGCCCTCGGCGGTGGCGGTGCCAGCCTGCCCCAGGCGCGCAAAGCGATCAGTGCGATTGCCAAGGGCGAACCCTCCACCGCGCTGATTCTGGTGATGCAGTACCTGCAACACACGCGCCTGCAAGACAGCAAAACCTGGCCCGCGCACCTGCGCACCCAAGTGGCCGAAGACGCCGTGCGTAACGGCGCATTGATCAACGCCCTGCGCGTCGAACCCGACCTCGGCACCCCGGCCCGGGGCGGCCTGCCGGCGACGACCGCCGTACGCACCGCCGAAGGTTGGCGCATCAGCGGGCGCAAGATCTACTCCACCGGCAGCCACGGCCTGACGTGGTTCAGCGTGTGGGGCCGCAGCGACGACGCCGACCCGCTGGTGGGTGCCTGGCTGGTGCCCAAGGACAGCCCCGGCATCACCATCATCGACACCTGGGACCACCTGGGCATGCGCGCCACGTGCAGCCATGAGGTGGTGCTCGACAACGTACTGGTGCCCCTGGACCACGCCGTTGGTGTAAGCCCGTGGAGCGCGCCGTCGCCGGAGCTGGATGGCGAGGGTTTCCTGTGGATGTCGGTGTTGCTGTCCTCGGTGTACGACGCCGTGGCCCACGCTGCGCGGGACTGGTTGGTGAACTGGCTGGAAGAACGCGCACCGTCCAACCTCGGCGCCGCGCTGGCGACCTTGCCGCGCTTCCAGGAGACCGTCGGCCATATCGACACCCTGTTGTTTGCCAACCGCAGCCTGCTGGACGCCGCCGCCGAAGGCCACACCCCGGCCGCCAATGCCGCACAGTTGAAGTACCTGGTGACCAACAACGCGATCCGCGCCGTAGAACTCGCCATCGAAGCCTCGGGCAACCCTGGCCTGTCGCGCCTCAACCCATTGCAACGGCATTACCGCGACGTGTTGTGCAGCCGCGTGCACACCCCGCAGAACGACGCTGTGCTGCAAGGCGTCGGCAAAGCCGTCTTCGCCCAACGCCAAAAGGAACGCACATGAGTCAGGTGATTATCGCCAGCCAGCTGGACGAAGATTTCAACGAGGTGATCCGTGAGCGCCTCAAAGCCATTCACCCAGACGCCCAAGTGATTGGTGTACCGGTTGGCGTGCCGAGCGACCTGCCACCCCAGGCCAATATCCTGCTGCTGCGCCCGATCAACGTGCGCGGCTACACCGCCCCGGACACCCCGCCACCGGGCTGGCCGTACGGCGCGCAATGGGTGCACCTGGTGTCGTCTGGCATCGATTTCTACCCGCAGTGGCTGTTCAACGGCCCGCCGGTGACCACCTCACGCGGCAGCGCGGCGGACAACCTCGCCGAGTTCGCCCTGGCGGCGATCTTTGCCGCGTCCAAGCATTTGCCGGATATCTGGGTGAAGGATTCGCAATGGAATTTCACCCCGCTGCGCCCGCTCAAGGGCACCACGCTGGGCATCCTTGGATTTGGTGCGATAGGCGAGAGCCTGGCGCAGAAGGCCTTGGCGCTGGGCATCAACGTTGTGGCGCTGCGCCAAAGCTCGGCGCCGTTCACTGCGGGCGTGGAGGCCGCCAAGGATATCCACGACCTGTTCGCCCGCGCTGACCATCTGGTGGTGGCCGCGCCGTTGACCGAGGCTACACGCAACCTGATCAACCGCGACGTGCTGGGCAGTGCCAAGCCGGGGCTGCATCTGATCAACATTGCGCGCGGTGGCTTGCTGGACCAGGAGGCGTTGCTGGAGGCGCTGGATAACGGCCAGATCGGCCTGGCCTCGCTGGATGTGACGGAGCCGGAGCCGTTGCCGGATGGGCATCCGTTGTATACGCATCCACGGGTGAGGTTGTCGCCGCATACGTCGGCGATTTCGACGAATAGTCGGCATGAGATTGCGGATACGTTCTTGGCGAACCTACAGCGCTATCTGAGCGGAATCGAACTGGCCAACCTCGCCAACACCTGACACAACCCAAAAAATGTGGGAGCTGGCTTGCCTGCGATAGCGGTCTATCAGCCGAGGATGTGCAAGCTGATGCACCGCTATCGCAGGCAAGCCAGCTCCCACATGGAATATTTTCAGGGCTGGAAATATGATTATCAAATGGCATTTTATGCACCAATAAAATGCATATTATTAATAATTAACATATAACAAAACGGACTTTTACGAACGCCCCTCATATCCATATTGTTACAACCAGCACCGACCCCTGACCAGGTGGAGGCCTTGCCAACCACCACTCTCTCAGGGGTCCACCATGAGCCATATCGCCGCGCCCAACCGCCTCACCCTCGCCGTCTCGCTCGCCTTGTTCAGCGTCTACACCCACGCCGACGACGCCGCGCTGCCGGTGGTGAATGTCACCGCCGAGCACCGTAGCGAAGACCTGCAAAAAACCCCGCTGGCGATCTCCGCCTTCGATGAAAAGACCCTCGAAGACAAACAGATCCGCAGCGTGCGCGATCTCTCCGGCCAGGTACCGAACCTTACCCTCAGCCGCCAATCGATCTCCTACAGTGCGCAGACCTACGGCATCCGTGGCATCGGCGAAACCGACCCGATCCAGGAAGCCGCCGTCGCGGTGTATGCCGACGACCTGTACATCCCCCGCGCCATTTCCTCGATGCTGGATTTCAACGACGTCGAACGCGTCGAAGTGCTGCGCGGCCCCCAGGGCACGTTGTACGGGCGCAACAGCAGCGCCGGCGCGATTCGCGTCATCACCCGTGACCCGAACCAGGAAACCCGGGGTTTCGTCGAGCTTGGCGCGGGCAATTACAACGCGCAGAACGGGCGCTTCCTGATCAGCGGCCCGCTGGTGGACAACGCCCTGTTTGGCAGCTTCTCGGCGATTCGCCTGACCCGCGACGGCACCGTGTCCAACCCGACACGGGGCAAGGACGTCAACAACGTGGATATCCAGTCCTATCGCGGCAAGCTGCGCTACAAGCCCGAGGATTCACCGTGGGATGTGCAGCTGACCCTGGCCGGCACTTTTGATCGCGGCGACACCACCAGTTATTCGCCGTTCGATGCCAACGGCCATTTCGACAAGTTCAAGAGCTACAGCAGCCTCGACCCGAAAAATCGCCTAGACCAGGGCAGCTCGGTGCTGCGCGCCATCTATGCCATCAACGATCACCTGAACGTCAAGTCGGTCACTGCCTGGTCGTCCTTCAACCAGCCGGTGGATTACGACAACTCCGGCCAGGCCGCGCTGATCCAGAACAACCTGATCCTCTACAAGCAGAACTACGCCACCCAGGAGTTCCAGCTCAACGGCGACTACGACGACTTCAGCTTCAGCACCGGCCTGTACCTGTACCGCGAACGCTTCGACGCCGACCGCGACAACCTCACCTACTCCATCGCGCGCAACCGCGTGATCGGCCAAGGCCAATACAGCACCACCAACACCGAAAGCTATGCGCTGTATGGCCAGGGCACCTACAAGATCACGCCGCAACTGTCGCTGATCGCCGGCTTGCGCTTCACCCGCGAGCACAAGAACTTCGAGTTCACCAACTACGCGATCAACACCGACCGGCAGATCACCGGCACCAACTTTGCCGCCGAGTCGAGCAAGTCCTGGCAGTCCACCAGCCCGAAAATCGGTTTCGAATACGCCTGGACGCCACACCTGAACCAGTACGCCTACGTGGCCAAGGGCTTCAAGGCCGGCGGCTACGACAACCGCGCGCCGACCCGCGCCGCCGCCGAGCAGGCGTTTTCGCCGGAGGACGTGACCACCTGGGAAACCGGCTTCAAGGGCGACTTCTTCGACCAGCGCCTGCGCGCCAACGTCGCGCTGTTCTACAACGACTACAAGGACCTGCAAACCAACGCCTACGACCCGGCGCTGGGCGTGAGCCTGCGCACCAACGTCGGCCAGGCCCATACCTATGGCGTGGAGCTGGAAACCCTCACCGCCCTGAGCCGCGACTTGCAGTTGACCGCCAACCTCGGCTACCTGCAAAGCCAGTACGATGACTTCCAGAACGCCAGCGGCGCCGGGGTGGATGCCAACGGCAAGCAACTGGTGTTCTCGCCGCGCTGGAACGCCAGCGTGGGTCTGAACTACACCATCCCGGCCGGGCTGCCCGGCACCTGGTTGGCCGGCACCGACGCGCAGTTCCAGACCAAGTCCTATGCCAATGCGCTGAACGACGATATCCAGGAAGTGCCGCAGCAAACCTTCTGGAACGCCAATACCCGCTACATCAGCGGCGACGGCCACTGGACCACCACCCTGGCGGTGAAAAACCTGCTGGATCGCGCCTATCCGCAATCGGTGGGCTACGTGCCGTCCAGCGGCGCGCGTTACTACTCGGTCAACGATCCGCGCACCCTGTTGCTGTCGGTGCGCTACGACCTTTGACCGGTTTATTTGATGCGGTAGTGGAAG
This sequence comes from Pseudomonas acericola (SeqCode), assembly GCF_053456465.1. NCBI lineage: Bacteria > Pseudomonadati > Pseudomonadota > Gammaproteobacteria > Pseudomonadales > Pseudomonadaceae > Pseudomonas > Pseudomonas acericola (SeqCode). Next base: position 915,446 of record NZ_JBRFJB010000003.1, read on the forward strand.
GTATTGCGCACTGCCGGTACGGCGACGGCCTTGCCTTCAACGATGCGCGGCTGGTAGCGGAAGGTGTTGGCGGCGGCCAGTGACGGGCGCATGAACAGCGGGTGGCAACCGTCCAGCACCTTGGGGTTTTCCACGCGGCCCTGAGTGTTGACGGTGTACTCCACCGAGCAATCGCCCTCGATGTTCTTGTCCAGGGCGCGCTCGGGGTAGTCCGGCGCTTCCTTGCTCAAGGGTTGGTACTGGCGGCTGTCAAACGCCGGGGCCGCTGTGGGTGCGGCCGGGCGCGCGCGTTCGGCGGCCAGGCGTTCCTGGCTCAACCGTTGCTGTTCCAGTTCACGGTTGCGCTGTTCGCTGGCCAGGCGTTCCTGCTGTTGCTCGGCTTTCTTCTCCTCGACCCGTTTGCGCGCCAAGGCGGCTTTCTCCAGTTTTTGCGCCTGGATCTGCGGATCGACCACGGGTTTTGGCGGCACAGGCACAGGCACGGCGACCGGCTCCGGTGGTGGTGCGGCGACGGCCACCGGTTCAGGCACCGGCACTGGCGCGGGCGGCAGCATGACCAATTGGGTGTGCATCACCCGTGGCGCCTCCACCACGGGTTTTTCCGTCGACCAGCCCAGCATCAGCACGGCCAGCACACCGACGTGCAACGCCACCGCGAGGCTGGCGGCGAAGCTGTTGCGCCAAAACCCGGCGCTGTCCCTGGGCGCAATTGAAAGCTGTGGACTGTGCATGATCATCGCCGTCATTGCGGGGCCTCGGTCACCAGCCCCAGGTTGCTGACACCACCCTTCTGCAACACCGCCATGGCCGCGACCACGCGACCGTAGCCGGCGTTGTCGTCGGCACGGATATACACCTGGGTGTCGCTGCGCGCCGCCACCACCTGCATGACCTTGGCGCCCATTTCCTCCAGGCTCACGGCGCTGTCGGTCTGGTGCTGGGTGTCGAGTTCGCCGCCGAGGTTCCAGTAGTAACCGCCGTCGGCTTGCACCGACAGCGTGATGATCTGCTGGCGCGTATCCGTGGCCAGCGCCTCGGCGGCGACCTTGGGCAGTTCGATCTTCACGCCCTGGGTCAGCATCGGCGCGGTGACCATAAAGATCACCAGCAGCACCAGCATCACGTCGATATAGGGCACCACGTTCATCTCGGCCTTGGGCCCGTGCTTGCGTTGCGGCCTGGTCAACATGGGAAGTTTCCTTTTTCAGGCGGCCACGGCCAGGTTGATCGACGTGCCGCGCAACGTGCGGTGCAGGCGCACTTGCAGTTCATTGCCGAAGGCGTAGTAACGGGTGAGCAAGGTCTGGCCACGGGCGGCAAAACGGTTGTAGGCGATCACCGCCGGGATGGCCGCAAACAAACCAATGGCGGTGGCGATCAACGCCTCGGCAATCCCCGGTGCAACGGTGGACAGCGTGGCCTGCTGCACCTGGGACAAGCCGATAAAGGAATTCATGATGCCCCACACGGTGCCGAACAAACCGATATAGGGGCTGACCGAACCCACGGTGGCGAGGAATTGCAGGCCCTTTTCCAGTTCGATTTCCTGCTCGGTAATCGCCACCTGCAAGGCACGCTCGACGCCTTCCAGCACGGCCGGATCATGGCTGTGCAGGTGCTGATATTCCTGCACCCCGGCGATAAAGATCGGCGCAATGCCGCCCTCGCCCGCCTGCACAGTGTCACGGCACAGCGCCTGCAAGTCGGGTGCCGCACGAAAGCGCTGCACAAAGCCGTTCAACTGACGCTCCAGGCGGCGCAGCACCGCGCCGCGCTGGATGATCAAGTACCAGCTGAGCAAGGACGCCAGCAGCAGCGTGACCATCACGGCCTTGACCAACAGGCTGGCGTCGCTGATCAATCCCCAGATCGTCATATGTTCCATCGTCGCGTGCATGGTGAACTCCTATTCGAATAAAAAGTGATGACCGGGTGATGACGCGTCACGGCAATTTCAGCGTGCGGGTCACGTCGGCCCAGGGCACGAACTTGAAGTTCTGGGTCTGCTCGGGCATGCGCTTGCGCCCGTCCTGCACTACCAGCATGCCTTGGCTCCACGGCCCACCGAGGTTGATCGCGGTGACTTCCAGGCCATCGGTCTCCGAGGCGCCATCGATACCGGCAGCAGCGTTGAGGCCAACGCGGAACGCGCCGTGGGTGGCGAACGGCGGCTCGGCATCCACCACCAGATAGCTGTCATTGCCTTGACTGGAGATCACCAGGTAATCACGCTTGTCGCTCTGGTACAGCGCCAGGCCTTCAACATCCGCATGCAACTGCGGCCCCACCTTGATCACGCTGGTGAGCTTGGCCGGTTGATCGGCACGCGCATCCACGGCCCATACGCCGACGTCTTCTTCACCGATGAACAGGCGCTGACGCTGATCATCGGCGACGCAGCCTTCGGGTTGGCTATCGACCTTGAACTGGCGCACCAACTCGCCCTGCACGCGGCCATCCGGTGCACTCAGGCGGTATTGCAGGAAGGTGCCGTCCTTGTCGTTGGCGATGGCATAGATCTCACCGCTGGCCGGCTGGAACAGGCAAATGCCATAGATCGCCTTGAGCGGCGTCGGCACTTCACCGGCTTCGCGCAGCTCGCCGGTGCTACGGTCGATGCTGAACAGGCTCAGGCTGTTGTGATCGCGGTTACTGGCGACCGCGAGGTCAACGGTTTGCGTACCCAGCTTGAATTTCGGGCGCACGTCGACGTTGTTCAAGCGCCCGACTGCCAGCTCCTGTAACAGCTTGCCGTCGAGGTCGTAGGCCAGCAGGCCCTGCTTTTTGTTGGTGCCAAGTACACGGCTTTTGGCCGGTTGTTCGGGGTGAATCCAGATCGCCGGGTCATCCGCCGCATCGCCCTGGCGGCCAACGGGATCGGTCTGGCGCACGGCAGCGACTTCCGGGATCGCCGCATCGGCCGGCACCGGCTTGGCCTGCCAGTTGAGCGTGCCCTGGTAGAGCTTGCCCGTGTCGTCATCGCGCACCAGCAGTTGCTGGCCGTTGATGCTGAGTTGCTCCGGCTCCTTGAGGCCCGGCAGGTTCAGGCTCGCTTGCTCGACCCAACGCTCACCGGTTTGCTGGAACAGATGCAGTTGGGCGGTCTTCGGATCAAGCGCCACCACACCACCCGGCACCAGCGCCATGGCCCCGGCTTCGCGCTTGGGCGTGTCGAACACCGCCACCGGCGTGCGCTTCACATCGGCTTCCGGGTGCGCTGGGTAGGCCCACCAGCCGACGTTTTCTTCGTTGACCACCAAGCGGTTGGCCGCGTCATCCACCTGACAGAACTGCGCCGACGGCGGCAACGGCAAACCGCGTACGCGCTGGGGCTCGCTCAACAGCGTGGCGCCATTGCCCACCAGCCATTGCTCACCTTTGCCCTCTTCACCCACCAGGAACACAAACAGGTTGGCCGCCGAATCGCGGTACAGGCACAGGCAGTTCACTGCGTAGTCACGGGTGGGCAGGTAGAGCGATTTGCCGAAGGTCTTGGCGGTAGCGTCGAGGCTGATCAACAGGGCTTGCTGGCGATCGTTGTCGAGGCTGGCCACCAGGGTCTGGGTGCCGGCAGCGCGGGTGTCGAGGCTGCTGAAATTGCCGTTGAAGCGCGCCAGCTCGGCGCCCTTGGCATCGAGCAGTTGCAGGCCGTCGCGGGTGCTGGCGGCGAGGCGTGCATTGGTGTTCAAGATCGTCACGGCCTCGGCGTTGAGGCTTGGAGCCCAAGGCGTCAGGGCCAAATCAGCGGCAAATGCGTGACCGCTGGTTGCCAGAACCATGAGCAGGTACAAGTTCGAAAATTTCATGAACATGCAAATCCTTCAAAAACGATGGAGATCAACTGTGGGAGCTGGCTTGCCAGCTCCCACATTTAGATCAATGTTGGTGCTTAGAAGTGGGTGAAGGTCAGGCCGACTTTGTAGGTCGGGCCGTACTCTTCGTACTGGCCGTTGTAGCTGCGATGGCCGGTGTAGACGAAGTACGACTCATCCGTCAGGTTCTGCGCCTCGAAGCTCACTTGCAGGTTCTTGGTCAGTGAGTAGCGCGCGCTGAAATCCACAAAGGTCTGCGCATCCACATGCAGGTCATGGGCCTTGTCGTTGATCGAGGCCAGCTCGTACAGGTAGGCCGACTTGTAGTTGGCCGACAAGCGCAGGCTGAGCTTGTCGTCTTCCCAGCCGAGCATCAGGTTGCCGACCGTGTCCGACTGGTTCGGCAGGCTGATGTTGCGTTTACGGTTGCCGCCGCTGGTGCTGTCAAAGCCTTCGATGTCCGCGCTGGAGCGGCTGAAGGTGGTGTTGGCGCCCACCAGCAAACCGTTCCACGGCGCCGGCAGCCAATCGAACTTCTGCGAGTAGGCCAGTTCCAGGCCATACAGCTTGGCGCTGTCGCCATTGGCGTAGGTGTGGGCCTCGGAGAAGTTGGTCCAGGCGCCGGTGCCAGCAAGGTCGGTGTTGTAGACGAAGTTCTTGATGTCCTTGTAGAACACGAACGCCGAGACGGTGCCGGCGCGGCCCATGAAGTGCTCGATGCCCAGGTCCAGGTTGCTCGACTCCAGCGGCTTGAGGTCCGGGTTGCCGAAGGTGGCTTCGTCATCGTCGATCACAAAACCCGGCGCCAGTTGGCCGAAGGTTGGGCGCACCACGGATTTGGTCCAGGCCGCACGCACCTGGGTGTTCTTGTCGATCTGGTAGCGCGCATGCAGGCCCGGCAGCCAGTGGTGGTAGCGGCGTTTAGTGTCAGTGGCGGTGAACACGCCATCGGTGGCGCCAGTGCCCTTGGCTTCGAACTCGGTGCCTTCGTAGCGCAGGCCGGCAATGAAGCGCCAGTCGTCGATATCGATGGTGTTCATCAGGTAGCCGGCGTTGATGTCTTCACGGATGGTGAAGTCGTTGACCCGCGATTCGGTCTCGTCATAGAAGTCCGCTGCGTTGAGGCCGCCGATCAACTGCTTGATGCTGCTGGGGCTGATGCCGGGGCCGTAGTTGCCCAGGCGATAATCGACCGTGCCCTTCTGGAACTGGGTAAGGTTGAGTTGTTCGTCAGTGAAACCCAGCTCGTCGAAATCCTTGTAGACCCAGGCTTCCAGGTCGTTGCTCTTGTGCCGGCGGCTGACCTTGCCGCCAAACTTGAACTGCGAGGCGTAGCCGCTCAGGTCATAGTCGCGGGCCAGGTCCAGGCGCAGGTTTTTCTCGGTGTCCTTGGTGTTCTGTTTTTCCCAGTCAACCTTGTCGAGGGTGAAGTTGCTCGCGTCGTAGAAAGCGCTGCCGATGATCGGGCGCGGCTTGTCCTTGTCGTAGAAACCGCTGTCGGCAAAGTCGCCGCCGTCAAAGGTCGCGCCGGCGATGTGCGCCGGGCTGTCTTCGCTGGACTGGCTGTAACCGGCCTGGCCGCTCAAGGTCCACAAGCCGAGCATGCGTTCGCCGCCGAAGACATAGGACTGGATTTCCTGGGTCTCTTCGCGGTTTTTCAGCTTGCGCTTGCCTTCGGCGTCTCCCAGCTCGCCCGCTGCCAGCGGGTCGGCAAATTCGATGCTGGTGGAGTTGCGGGTCTCGGTGTCCTTGTAGCGGCTGTAGAGGGTGCGCAGGTAATAGCTGCTGAGGTCGTCGGGCTTGTAGTCGAAGTTCAGGCCGCCACCGGCGCGTTCGCGGCTGATGTCGTAGTCGCGCTGTTCGAATTCGTTGAGCTTGGCGCCGTCGCTGAAGTCCCAGGCGCCGCCGGTTTCGACGTTGTCCGAGCCGAAGTCACGCTTCTGCCAGCTGAGTGCGGCGGCCACGCCGAAGTTGTCGATGCCGTCGCCCAGGCTGAAGCGGTTGCTGGCGGCGCCGGAGAATTTCGGGCTGGTCTGGTGGGTGTTCTTGTCGTAGCTGGCTTCGCTGCTGCCGGTGTAGAACAGGCCTTTGTGGTCGAAGGCCGAGAGGCTTTGCACATCGACGGTGCCGCCGAGGGAGTTGGCGTCCATGTCCGGGGTGAGGGTCTTGATCACCGACAGCGACTGCACCAGCTCCGAAGGCAGCACATCGAGCGCCACGGCGCGGCGCGCGCTTTCCGGGGCGGGCACCAGGGTGCCGTTGATGGTCACGCTGTTGAGGTCCGGGCCCAGGCCACGCACGCTGACGAAGCGCCCTTCGCCCTGGTCGCGCTCGACGCTGACACCGGGCAGGCGCTGCACCGCTTCGGCGACGTTTTCATCCGGCAACTGGGCGACGCCGTCGGCATGCACCACACTCTTGATGCTGTCGGCGGTGCGCTGTTCTTTCAGCGCCGAATCGATCGCGGCGGCCTGGCCGACCACTTCGACGTGCTCGGTGGTGGCCGCTTCGGCCGCATTGATCCGCTCGCTGGCCATGGCCAGGGCCAAGGCGGTAAGCGTAAAGCCGACGAGCCCGGTGCGCTTGTACATGCAATCCTCCCCAAGAATCCGTTGGCGCCAGGCAAGAGGCCCGGCAACTGGGAGGGCAAGCTAGGGGTGGGGGATGACGGTTCTGTGACAGGGGCTGGCGCGAAGGCCCGTAAACCGGGGTTTAGAGCGCACCTCAGTGAACAAATGAGCTGAAATGACCTCGATTTAAACTGTTGGAGCTGGCTTGTGTGGGAGCTGGCTTGCCTGCGATAGCATCACCCGGGTGTTACTGAAAGACCGAGGTGTCTGCATCGCAGGCAAGCCAGCTCCCACAGTTGAACGGTGTTTGGTTTGAAATTGTGATTTTTCCGTGAGCTGATTCGACCCGCCCCCACCGTCACGCAACCGTCACATCCATCTGCTGTGCTGGCGCCCATCGCTCTGTTGCCCAAGGATTCGCGGCCATGTTCTCCGTGCTCAAACCCCACCGCTGGAAACTCTCCCTGCTGCTGATCGCCGCCAACCTCGGGTTGATCCTGCACCTGGCCTGTGGCGAGTTGAAAAGCTTCAGCGAGTGGGTGTGGCTGGACATCTTCGGCGAAGGCGGCTCCGCCCTGCTCGCCCTGGTCTGGCTCGGCCTGGTGCTGAAAAGCCGCCCCGCCGGGCGCGTCACCAACTACCTGGCGCTGGGCCTGTCGTGCATCTTTTTCTCGTGGTGGATCGATAGCCTCGACGAGTTTATCCGCCTGCCCGACAGCATCACCTGGGACCACTGGCTCGAATCCGGGCCGATGCCGGTGGGCATGATTTTGCTGACCATCGGCATCTACCACTGGCACCGCGAACAACTGGCGATCAGTGCGCAGATGGAGAAACGCGAGCGGCTGTTCCGCGAGCATCGCCTGTTCGACAAACTCACGCCCCTGGCCGGCGCCGACTACCTCAAGCGCCAACTCGCCGACAGCCTGCGTGACAGCCAGGAGCAACAACAACCGCTGTCCCTGCTGGCCCTGGACCTGGACAACTTCGCAGCCATCAACCAGGCCTACGGGCATGCCGAAGGCGACGCGGTGTTGCAAGCCCTCAGCCATGTGCTGTTGCTGAACCTGCGCCGCCAGGACTTACTCTGCCGTCTGGCCGGCGACCGCTTCGTGGTGCTGTTGCCCAACACCGGCGAACGCCAGGCCCAGGTACTGGCGCTGGAGTTGCAACAGACCGTGCGTGCCCTCGCGCACAAGACCCGGCTGCAAGGCGAGCGCCTGCAACTGGCCGCGACCACCGCCGTGGTCATGGCCCTGGACGAAGCCCCGCAGGATTTGCTCAAGCGCCTCAACCTGGCCCTGGCCCGCGCCAAGCAACCCCTTGCGAAAAGCGCCTGAGATGGCAGTGAAAACCAACTGGTATGAAGCCGACAGCCGCTTCATCCCGGGGCATTACCAACCCGCCACACTGATCGACCTGGCGTTGTCGCGGGACATCGACAGCCATCGCCTGCTGCGCGGCACCGGGCTGTTTCACGAGGACATCCTGGCGGGCACTGCACGATTGAGCCCTCAGCAGTTTTTCGGCCTGATCGGCAACAGCCGCAAACTGCTGGACGCCGACGACAGCAGTTTCCTGTTCGGCCAGCGCTTGTTGCCCGGCTATTACGGTGCGGCCAGCCATGCCTTGGGCCATGCGCAGAACCTGCACCAGGCGCTGGACATCCTGATCCAGCAGCAGGTTTTACTCAGCCCGCTGGTTACCCTGCAATTGGAGCTGGATGAGCACCACGCCTACCTGTATTGGCTGGACACATGCGGCGCTGGCGAACACTGGCGTTTCCTGCTCGAAGCCAGCATGACCTCGCTGGTTGCCATGAGCCAATGGCTCAGCGGCGAACGCCTGCCGTGGGTGGCCAGTTTCAGCCATGCCGAGCCGCGTTATGTCGAGCAGTATTGGGTGCACCTGGGCGAAGACACTCGCTTCGATCGGCCGCTGGACATGCTCTGTATTCCCCGCGAATACCTCACCCGCGCGTGGCCGGGCGCGTCCGTCACGGCTGGGCAGGTCGCACGCCAGCAGGCCCGTGAGCAGATCGAACAGTTGGGCTTTGCCGGCAGCTTTCTCGATTGCCTCGACGACTACCTGCGCGACCTGGTGCGCCAACCGCCAAGCCTGGAACAGGCGGCGCTGGCGTTCGCCATGAGCCCGGCGACCCTCAAGCGCAAGTTGCACAAGCACGACACCGGGTTTCAACAGCAAGTGGACCGGGTGCGCAAGCAAGTCGCGCTGCACCTGTATCAGGTCAAGGGCTACAGCAATGAGGAAGTGGCGGCGTACCTGAATTTCAACGATGCGGCGAACTTTCGTCGCGCGTTCAAACGCTGGACCGGCAGCACGCCCAACCTGATCCGCCAACTGTTCAACAGCCGCTAGCCAGGCGCTCGCGCAGGAACTCCACCAGCGCCTGCACCGGCCGTGAGCTTTGCCGGTGCTGCGGGTAGACCGCCGACAGGGTGAGGTCTTCGGGGGCGAACTCGTCCAACACACTGACCAGGCGCCCGTCCTTCAGCGCGTCGCCGACGATAAAGGTCGGCAGATAGGTCACGCCCAAACCGGCGATGGCGGTGTCGCGCAACAGATCACCGTTGTTCACGCGCATCCGTCCGCTCACGTTCAGCGCCTGCACCTTGCCCTTGAAGCGCCATTGCACCTGGCGGCCGTGGCCGTAGGGCAGGCAGTCGTGTTCAGCGAGATCATCGGGTTTTTGCGGCGTACCGCGCAGGGCCAGGTAGTCGGGGCTGGCGCAGTACACCCGGGGAATGCTGGCGATACGGCGGGCAATCAGGGTGGAGTCTTCCAGGGTGCCGATGCGCAAGACCAGGTCGTAGCCTTCGCCGATCAAGTCCACGGGGCGGTCGCTGAGATCGACCTCCACCGACACGTGGGGATGGCGCTGCAAAAACAGCGGCAACAGGCAACCGAGGTGAGCCATGGCAAACGACAACGGCGCGCTGAGGCGAATGGTGCCGCGCGGCTCGCTGTTCTGCCCGGCGATGCCCTGCTCCACTTGCTCGACTTCACCGAGCAGGCGCAGGGCGGATTCGTAATAACTCTGGCCCAGTGGCGTGACATCCAGGCGCCGCGTGGAACGGTTGAGCAGACGCACGCCGAGGCGGTCTTCCAGCTGGATCAGGCGACGGCTGACGAACTGCTTGGACAGGCCCAGCTGTTCGGCGGCGGCGGTGAAACTGCCGGACTCCATGACCTGGCAGAACAGGCGCATGTCTTCAAAGGGGTTCATTGTCGCTTCTCGGTGGACATTTAAGCGGTTGTATAACCGGTTAGTCGCAACACCACAAACCAAAATGTGGGAGCTGGCTTATGTGGGAGCGGGCTTGCCCGCGATAGCGGTAGTCCAGCCAGCACGTCAGTGGCTGATCGACCGCCATCGCGGGCAAGCCCGCTCCCACACAAGCCCGGCTCCCACAGGGTTCAGCGGTGTTTTGCGGGTGGGGTTACTTGGTAAACGCCGAGTAGCTGTTCATCAGGTTGCGGTAGTTGGGAATACGCGGCGACAGCAGGTTGGCCAGGCCTTCCATGTCGTTGCGCCAGTCGCGTTGCAGCTCGCACGCCACGGCGAACCAGTTCACCAGTTGGGCACCGGCGGCGGTCATGCGCGCCCAGGCGGCCTGTTGCACGGTTTCGTTGAAGGTGCCCGAAGCATCGGTAACCACGAACACTTCAAAGCCTTCCTCCAGCGCGCACAGGGTCGGGAACGCCACGCACACATCGGTCACGACGCCGGCAATGATGATCTGCTTGCGGCCGGTCGCCTTCACCGCCTTGACGAAATCTTCGTTGTCCCAGGCGTTGATCTGGCCAGGGCGGGCAATGTACGGCGCGTCCGGGAACAGCTCTTTGAGTTCCGGCACCAGCGGGCCGTTGGGGCCGCTTTCAAAGCTGGTGGTGAGGATGGTTGGCAGGTTGAAGAACTTCGCCACATCGGCCAGGGCCAGGACGTTGTTCTTGAATTCGTTGGGGGAGAAATCCTGGACCAGGGAGATCAGGCCAGTCTGGTGATCGACCAACAGTACAACCGCGTCATCTTTGTTCAAGCGTGGGCTAGCCATGGTTCAACTCCTTACGGGGGTGGGGAAATCAGAAAGCAAAGCAGGAACAGCCAAACGCGCCCCAGAAACCCTGGAAGTCGCTGACCGGCACGCTGGAAAGGCGCGCCTTTTCGTGGCTGTGGGAGTGCACGCCGCAGGGGCCGCTGCACTGGTGCACTTGCGCCTGCAACGGCGAAGTCGGACGCCAGTGACCCGGCACCTTGACCACCGGCGACCAGTCCGGCAGCACCGGCACGCGCGGCGGTGCGTAATCTTCGAAATCGCCGGCGCCGTAGACCACCTTGCCGCCGACCACGGTCAGTACCGACTCAATCCACTTGATCGCTTCTTCATCGACGCTGAAAAAGTCCGCCGACAGTGCGGCAACGTCTGCCAATTGGCCGACCTTGATCTGGCCTTTCTTGCCCTGCTCGGACGAGAACCAGGCGCTGCCATGGGTGAACAGTTCCAGCGCGGTGAGGCGCGGCAAGCCTTCGGCGTGCAGCTCCAGGCCGCCGACGGTGCGGCCGCTGACCATCCAGTACAGCGAGGTCCACGGGTTGTAGCTCGACACCCGCGTGGCATCGGTGCCCGCGCCGACCGGCACGCCTTCGGCGAGCATGCGCTTGATCGGCGGCGTGGCTTCGGCGGCCTTGGCGCCGTAGCGCTCAACGAAGTATTCGCCCTGGAACGCCATGCGGTCCTGGATCGCAATGCCGCCGCCCAATGCACGCACGCGCTCGATGTTTTTCGGGGTGATGGTTTCGGCATGGTCGAAGAACCACGGCAGGCCGTTGAACGGAATGTCGCGGTTGACCTTCTCGAACACGTCAAGCATGCGCGAGATCGACTCGTCATACGTGGCATGCAGGCGGAACGGCCAGCGCTGCTCCACGAGGTGGCGCACCACCGGTTCCAGCTCTTGCTCCATGGTCAGCGGCAAGTCCGGGCGCGGCTCGAGGAAGTCTTCGAAGTCGGCGGCCGAGAACACCAGCATCTCGCCGGCGCCGTTGTGGCGCAGGTAGTCATCGCCCTGGTGCAGGGTGACGCTGCCGGTCCAGTTCTTGAAATCGCTGAGCTCTTCCTTGGGCTTCTGGGTGAACAGGTTGTAGGCGATGCGCACCGTCAGCTGTTCGTCCTTGGCCAGTTGCTCGATCACCGCGTAGTCATCGGGGTAGTTCTGGAAACCACCGCCGGCATCGATGGCGCTGGTCAGGCCGAGGCGATTGAGTTCGCGCATGAACTGGCGGGTCGAGTTGACCTGGTATTCCAGCGGCAGTTTCGGGCCTTTGGCGAGGGTCGAATACAGGATCATCGCGTTGGGCCGCGCCACCAGCATGCCGGTGGGGTTGCCGTTGCTGTCACGCACGATCTCGCCGCCCGGCGGGTTCGGCGTGTCCTTGGTGTAGCCGGCCACACGCAGGGCGGCACGGTTGAGCAAGGCACGGTCGTACAGGTGCAGCACGAACACCGGGGTGTCCGGCGCGGCCTGGTTCAACTCTTCCAGGGTGGGCATGCGTTTTTCGGCGAACTGGAATTCGTTCCAGCCACCGACCACGCGCACCCACTGTGGCGTCGGGGTGCGCTCGGCCTGGTCCTTGAGCATGCGCAGCGCATCGGCCAGGGACGGCACGCCTTCCCAGCGCAACTCCAGGTTGTAGTTCAAGCCGCCACGGATCAGGTGCAGGTGCGAGTCGTTGAGGCCGGGGATCACGGTGCGGCCCTTGAGGTCGATGACCTGGGTGCCACTGCCGCGCAGGGCCATGGCTTCACCGTCGGTGCCGACCGCGACAAAGCGGCCCTGGTGGATGGCGACGGCGGTGGCGCGTGGGTTTTCCCGGTCCACGGTGTGGAACTGGCCATTGAACAGAATCAGGTCGGCGTTCATAGGGTTTCCTTTACAGAGGCTTCAAGCCAGGGAGCGAACAGGCGTGTGGCGGCCGGCATCAGCAGGTAGACCACCAGCAGAACGATCGTCAGGGTGACCAGGAAGGTGGCGACCACATAGTTGGAGAGGAAGGGGTGCAGGCGCAGGATTGGGCCCCAGATGATCGGGACCAGCAGGGTCAGCGGCAGGATCACGAACAGCGTGACCACGGCTTGCTTCCAGCGCGGGGGCTTGGCGGCGTTTTCGGTTTCGGGGTTGAACCAGAATTCGTTGACGGCGCCGATTTCGGTGTTGTCGCCGTCGGCGAGCATGGGGGCGGCTTCGGCGATCAATTCGTTGCGTTCGGGGGAGTCGAGCCAGCGTTCCAGGGCGTCGGTGGAGCGGTAGCGCAGGACGCAGGTGAACAGGGCGAGGTTGTTTTGTTTGCTGCGTACGACGTCCACGCCGAGGTGGCCGGGGCGTTCGCCGGCGATGCGGACGATGCGGCGTAGCCAGGCTTCGTAGTTGGTTTCGTGGCCGGGTTTGATGAGGTGTTTGACGACCAGGGTGACGACTTCGTCGGGGCCTGTCTGGGGTGCTGGGTCCATGGAGTGTCCCTCTGCTTCTTCGAGATATCAGCGATGAGGGGAGTTTGCCGGTCCGGGTGGTGGCGGAATTGGATGTATGTGCTGTTTGGGTTGGGTTGGGTTGGGTTGGGTTGGGTACATATCCGTTGCTGCGGTAACGGCTGCTATTGGTTCCGCCCTTACGGCGGGTCACTTTGGAAAAGCCCCAAAGTAACCAAAGGGCTCTTGCCCCAACACTCGGTGCCTCGCCTAGGCTCGGCATGCCCGTAATCCGACATGGATTTGGGGGGCCGCCGCCACGCGCCATCCATGGCGCGTGGCGGCTAAACCGGCATCCCTGCCGGTTTACCCCCCAAATCCATGCCGAATTCCGGCCAGCGTGTTTGACGGGGCGCCCAAGATCAAAATCAAAAACAAAGCGAGGCGGCCTGACAGCCGACCTGATCGATGAAGCGTGCGCGGTACCCTGTGGGAGCTGGCTTGCCTGCGATGGCCTCAACTGGGTTTGTCTGATGTACCGAGTTGTCTGCATCGCAGGCAAGCTGAACTGGTCCAGTAATTTCGGACATTCTTTTCGGTTCTCACGCCGCTAACTTTTCTGCTGCTATTGGCGAATGGTATCCGTTGTAGCTGTGGCGCCTTACGCTGTTGTAGCGCGCCACATATCGGT
>NZ_JBRFJB010000004.1:0-740766 GCF_053456465.1 Pseudomonas acericola (SeqCode)
GCGCTACAACAGCGTAAGGCGCCACAGCTACAACGGATACCATTCGCCAATAGCAGCAGAAAAGTTAGCGGCGTGAGAACCGAAAAGAATGTCCGAAATTACTGGACCAGTTCAGCTTGCCTGCGATAGCAATATATCAGTCACCAAATGTGTGAACTGACAGACCGCTATCGCGGGCAAGCCCGCTCCCACATGGGTTTTGTGTTGGCTGTCAGAGCGACTCCAGGCAACCCGCCAGATCATTCCCCAGCTTCTCCAGCACCTGCTCATACCCCTGAGCCGTGGCCGGCGTGTAACCACCCAGCGCATCCAACTCCGCCAACTTCACCGGCAAGCCAGCCACCAGCGTCTCAGCCAATCGCGGACGCAACGGCGGCTCACTGAACACACAAGTCTTGCCCACTTCCTGCAAGCGCGTACGCATCGCGGCCACATGCTGGGCACCAGGCTGCACCTCAGCGGCAACGCTGAACACACCGGTGTGCTTGAGCCCGTAGGCATCTTCGAAATAATCGAAGGCTTCATGGAAGACGAAATAGGGTTTGTCGCCAATCGACGCCAGACGCGTCTTCAAACGCGCATCCAGCGCATCCAGGCGCTCATTGAACGCCTTGACGTTACTCTGGTAACGCGCAGCATTCGCCGGATCGGCAGTGGCCAGATCAGCCGCCATTCGCGCCGCAATCACCCGCGCATTCACCGTGGACAACCACAGGTGCGCATCCAGGCTGCCCGGGCGGTGATCGTGGTCATGCTCGTCGGCTTCGTCGGCGTGGGAGTGGCTATCTTCGGCGAAACGACGCAGTTTCATCCCTGGAAGGTCCTGCACCGCCACCGTCGTCGCTGTACGACCTTTCAATACGCGCGGCAGGAAGCTCTCCATGTCCGGACCGATCCAATACAGCAGGTCGACTGACTGCACGCGCCGTACGTCGGATGGACGCAATGCGTAGTTATGCGGCGACGCGCCCGGTGGCAACAGCACCTCTGGAACGGCCACGCCGTCCTGCACAGCGGCGGCGATCAACTGCAGCGGCTTGATGCTGGTCAGCACCTTGATCTCGGCCTGAGCGGCGCCGGTTACGAACAAACTGGCGACAAATACGACAAAAACGGGAAAAAGTCGGGACACGATGACCACTCAATGGCGTAGGAACAGGTAACATAATAACGTCTCTATCAAATATCTGTCGCCGCTCATGCCTAAAACACCGCTTGCCAGCCGTCCCCACGACCACTCTCACTGCGTGCATACCGCGCTGTCGGAAGCCGACACCCTGTGCGCACAGAAGGGCCTGCGCCTGACCGCCTTGCGTCGCCGCGTGCTGGAACTGGTGTGGCAGAGCCACAAGCCGCTGGGCGCCTACGACATCCTCGGCGTGCTCAGCGAGCAGGACGGCCGCCGCGCGGCACCGCCGACCGTGTACCGCGCGCTGGATTTCCTGCTGGAGAACGGCCTGGTGCACCGCATCGCTTCGCTCAACGCGTTTGTCGGCTGCAACCACCCGGAACACGCGCACCAGGGCCAGTTCCTGATCTGCCGCGAGTGCCACGCCGCCATCGAGCTTGAACAAAAAAGCATCAGCGACGCCATCATCAAGAGCTCTGCCGACGTCGGTTTCCGGGTCGAAGGGCAAACGGTCGAAGTGGTCGGCCTGTGCTCGGGCTGCCAGGGGGCTTGATGAGCAATGCGTTAATCCGCCTGGAACAGGTCGGGGTCACGTTCGCCGGGCAAGCCGTGCTGGATAACATCGCACTGAGCGTCGAGCCTGGGCAAATCGTCACCCTGATCGGCCCCAACGGCGCCGGCAAGACCACCCTGGTGCGCGCCGTGCTTGGCCTGCTCAAGCCCGACACCGGCAGCGTGTGGCGCAAGCCCAAGCTGCGTGTGGGCTACATGCCGCAAAAACTGCACGTCGACCCGACCCTGCCGCTGTCTGTACTGCGTTTCCTGCGCCTGGTGCCCGGTGTCGACCGCGCCCGCGCCCAGGCCGCGCTCAAGGAAGTCGGCGCCGAGCAAGTCATCGACAGCCCGGTGCAAAGCATCTCCGGCGGCGAAATGCAGCGCGTGCTGCTGGCCCGCGCCTTGCTGCGCGAGCCGGAGCTGCTGGTGCTGGATGAACCGGTGCAAGGCGTCGACGTCGCCGGCCAGGCCGAGCTGTACAGCCTGATCACCCGCCTGCGTGACCGCCATGGCTGCGGCGTGCTGATGGTGTCCCACGACCTGCACCTGGTGATGAGCACCACCGACCAAGTGGTGTGCCTCAACCGCCACGTGTGCTGCTCCGGCCACCCGGAACAGGTCAGCGGCGACCCGGCGTTCGTCGAACTGTTCGGCAAGAACGCACAGAGCCTGGCGATCTACCATCACCATCACGACCACGCCCACGATTTGCACGGCGAAGTCGTCGACGATCCCGCCGCATCCCATACCCACGTTCACGGAGATAGCTGCAAGCATGGCTGATTTTCTGCTCTACGCCCTGCTGGCAGGCTTGGCTTTGGCGCTGGTGGCGGGCCCGTTGGGCTCGTTCGTCGTCTGGCGGCGCATGGCCTATTTTGGCGACACGCTGTCCCACGCTGCGCTCCTGGGCGTGGCCATGGGCTTTTTGCTGGATGTCAGCCCGACCATCGCCGTCACCGTCGGCTGCCTGTTGCTGGCGGTGCTGCTGGTGACCCTGCAACAGCGCCAGCCGCTGGCCTCCGACACCCTGCTCGGCATCCTCGCGCCGAGCACCTTGTCTCTGGGCCTGGTGGTGCTGAGCTTCATGCACGAAGTGCGCATCGACCTGATGGCCTACCTGTTCGGCGACCTGCTGGCGATCAGCAGCACCGACCTGGGCTGGATCCTCGGCGGCAGCGCGGTCGTGCTGGTATTGCTGATCGCCCTGTGGCGCCCGCTGCTGGCCATCACCGTGCATGAAGAACTGGCCACCGTCGAAGGCCTGCCCGTGCCGACCTTGCGCATGGCCCTGATGTTGTTGATCGCCGTGGTGATTGCTGTCGCGATGAAGATTGTCGGCGTATTGTTGATCACGTCGCTGCTGATCATTCCCGCAGCCGCCGCCCAGCGCCATGCCCGCTCACCGGAGCAGATGGCGATTGGCGCCAGCCTGCTGGGGATGCTCGCCGTGTGCGGAGGCCTGGCGCTGTCCTGGTTCAAGGACACGCCGGCCGGGCCGTCGATTGTGGTCACGGCCGCCGCGCTGTTTCTGCTGAGTTTTGTCCTGCCCCGTCGAGGGGTGTAGACTTGCTCGCTTTTTGCGCAAATAGAGAGTCGCAGGAATGAAGCCGTTCACCTCCCGTTATCTGCTCCTTGCCGCATTTTCCCTGCTGCTGGGCGCCTGTCAAAGCACACCGCCCGCCGCCGTCCAGGCCCCGGACGCACGCGCTACGGCCATCGCACAGCTGGAGCAAAACCTCGCCAGCAGTGAGCTGGCCACCGCCGAAGACCAGTTGGCCGCACTGCAAGCCCAGTCGCCCAACGATCCGGCGCTGGAGCCATACCAACGCCAATTGGCCGAAGCCTACCTGCAGCGCAGCCAGATCGTCCTGCAAAAAGGCGACGTCAATGCCGCCGCCACTGCCCTCAGCCGCGCCCGCGCCCTGATGCCCAAGGCGCCGGCACTGACCGGCGGCGTGAACAGCGCCATCAGCCACGCCCGCAAAGCCGAACTGGACCAAGCCGAAGCCGCCCTGAAAGCCGCCGAAGCCAAGCCGGTGGCCAAGGTCATCGACCCGACGGCCGAAAGCACCACCGTGGCGTTGAACCTGCGCGACATTGAGGAACTTCGTCATCAACTGGATGCGATCGCCACCGATGTGGTGAATTACCAGTGTGATGTGAGCATTCAGGTGCCGCGCACCGAAGACTATCCATGGTTGGCGACGCTGCTGACCAAGCGGGTCAAGCGTATTGATTCGGCGTATGACCTGAAACTGCACCGGCAGATCCTGAAGAAGATCCCGGCGCAGGTTGTGTTGATTCCGCGCAAGGCGCAATAAAGCCATCGCAGGCAAGCCAGCTCCCACATTTTGACTGTGTTCACAAATCAAACTGTGGGAGCGGGCTTGCCCGCGATAGCGATCCAACCAACAACCAATGACTTAAGCCGGAATCCCCTTAGCCCTCGGCTCCCGCTCCCAAACCCGATGCTGGGCAATCGCCGCCACAAACGCCTTCAATGCCTTGGCATCCCCGCCGACGATCAACCCCGCATCCGCCTCCAGCTTCAACAGCTCCAGCAACTGCTTTGCCTCGCCCACCACCGCAATCGCTTTCAAATGCTTGTAAGCCTCCAGCAGGTAATGCAGCGCCACGCCATCTTCGCTCAACGCCTTCACCGACTTGGCGCCGCCGGGCACAAACACCGCGTCGAACGCCACCGACGGCAAGCCTTCCATGGACGCATCCACCGGCAAACTCCTGCCATCCGCCGTAGTGACCGGTGCCGAGGTCGGCCCGAGCAATTTGGCGTGGGCGCCTTCGGCCTTCAGCACTTTCTTCAAGGCGTCGATTGCAGCACCGTCCACGCCATTCGCGGCCAGGATCGCCACTTTGCGCGTCTTGATGTCGCCCGACAGCAGATTGGCCTGGCTCAACGCCGGCGAGCGAGCCAAGGAGGTTTTGCGCTCCGGCACCGTACCTTTCTTCGGCACTGGCAAGCCCAGGTTCTGCGCCACACGCTTGGCCAACTCCAGGTCGATGTTGGCGAGGATCTCATTCACCTGGCGCACACGGATGTATTCACGCTCCACCTTGCCCAGCTCAAAGCTGTACGCCGCGATGATGTGCTCTTGCTCGTGCTTGCTCATGCTGTGGAAAAACAGGCGCGCCTGGGAGAAGTGATCGCCAAATGACTCACTGCGCTCGCGCACCTTATGGGCATCGATGCGCTCATGGTAGGACTCAAAGCCACCGTCCTGCGCAGCGGGCGGGGTTTCCTTCGGCCAGCCGCCATCGATGGAGTTGGGTTCGTACGCCGCACGCCCTTTATCGATAGTGGTGCGATGCATGGCATCGCGCTGGCCGTTATGGAACGGCGCCACCGGGCGGTTGATCGGCAACTCATGAAAGTTCGGGCCACCGAGTCGGCTGATCTGCGTATCGGTGTAGGAAAACAGACGGCCCTGCAACAACGGGTCATTGGAGAAGTCGATACCCGGCACGATATGGCCTGGGCAGAAGGCGACCTGCTCGACTTCAGCGAAAAAGTTATCCGGGTTGCGATTCAGCACCATCTTGCCCAACGGCGTGATCGGCACCAGTTCTTCGGGGATCAGCTTGGTCGGGTCGAGAATATCGAAGTCGAACGCATGCTCCTTCTCCTCGGGAATCACCTGCACGCCCAATTCCCACTCGGGGTAGTCGCCCGTCTCAATCGCTTCCCAGAGATCGCGGCGGTGGTAGTCGGTATCTTTACCTGCGAGCTTTTGCGCTTCGTCCCACACCAGCGAGCAGGTGCCGGCCGTAGGACGCCAGTGGAATTTAACGAAGTTGGACGTGCCTTCGGCGTTAATGAAGCGAAAGGTGTGCACCCCAAAACCCTGCATGGCCCGTAGGCTTTTAGGAATCGCCCGGTCGGACATTGCCCAAATCACCATATGCGCCGATTCCGGCTGCAGCGACACGAAGTCCCAGAAGGTGTCGTGGGCCGAACCGCCTGTAGGAATCTCGTTGTGGGGCTCAGGTTTTACCGCGTGGACAAAGTCAGGAAACTTGATCGCGTCCTGAATGAAAAACACCGGCATGTTGTTGCCGACCAGGTCGAAGTTACCTTCGTCGGTGAAGAACTTCACGGCAAAACCACGTACGTCGCGCACCGTATCACCGGAGCCACGCGGGCCCTGCACCGTGGAAAAACGCAGGAATACCGGGGTTTTATGACCGGGGTCGCGCAGGAAGCCGGCTTTGGTCAGTGCAGAATGGTTTTCATAGGTCTGGAAGTAACCATGGGCACCGGTGCCGCGCGCATGCACGATGCGCTCCGGAATGCGCTCGTGGTCAAAATGCGTGATCTTTTCCCGCATGATGAAATCTTCGAGCAGCGAAGGCCCGCGCGCACCGACCTTCAAGCTGTTCTGATTGTCGGAGATCTTCACGCCTTGGTTGGTACGCAGGGCTTGGCCGGTGGCGTCGGAGCGGAATTCTTCCAAGGCCTCTAGCTTGGCATTGGTGTTCTTACGGTCCAGGGTGTCGGTTCCGGCGAGTTCGCTCTTTGGCTTTTTCGTACTCATCAGTCAAAACTCCTTATTCAGACCCAGGCACGGCACCCGGGAAGCGCATTGCTTGAGTAGTGACTGATGGGGTTTTGAGCCGTTCCTTTTTTATGACCTTTGATCGCGTTATTGCCAAATCGCTGGATGAATGCGAAATAAATGCTAAGAAACGCTATACGGACAGGCTAAAATGCGCGCCCGGCTAACCGCTGATCCCTTTTCCATGCGCCCCACAAGGTTCGCTACGTGATCGAGTTTCATAACGTCCATAAAACCTACCGCGTCGCCGGTAAGGAAATCCCCGCGCTGCACCCCACCAGCCTGCGCGTCGAGAACGGCCAGGTGTTTGGCCTGATTGGCCACTCCGGCGCGGGAAAAAGTACCCTTTTGCGTCTGATCAACCGCCTAGAACAACCCAGCGGCGGTCAGATCACTGTCGATGGTGAAGAAGTCACCGCCCTGGACGCCAATGGCCTGCGCCGTTTCCGCCAGCAGGTCGGGATGATCTTCCAGCACTTCAACCTGCTCGCTTCCAAGACCGTTGCCGACAACGTGGCGCTGCCACTGACCCTGGCCGGCGAACTGTCGCGCAAGCAAATCGACCTGCGCGTCGCCGAGCTGCTGGCCCGCGTCGGCCTGTCGGATCACGCCAAGAAGTACCCGGCGCAATTGTCCGGCGGCCAGAAACAGCGCGTCGGCATCGCCCGCGCCCTGGCGACCAAGCCAAAGATCCTGCTGTGCGACGAAGCCACCAGCGCCCTCGACCCGCAAACCACCGCGTCGGTCCTGCAACTGCTGGCCGAGATCAACCGCGAGCTGAAGCTGACCATCGTGCTGATCACCCATGAAATGGACGTGATCCGCCGCGTCTGCGACCAGGTGGCCGTGATGGACGCCGGCGTCATCGTCGAGCAAGGCTCGGTGGCCGACGTGTTCCTGCACCCCAAGCACCCGACCACCAAGCGTTTCGTGCAAGAGTCCGAACAGGTCGATGAAAACGAGCAGCGCGATGACTTCGCCCACGTCCCCGGCCGCATCGTGCGCCTGACGTTCCAGGGCGACGCGACCTACGCGCCGCTGCTGGGAACCGTCGCCCGTGAAACGGGTGTGGACTACAGCATCCTCGCCGGTCGTATCGACCGCATCAAAGACATCCCTTACGGGCAATTGACCCTCGCCGTCACCGGCGGCGACATGGACGCCGCGTTTGCGCGCTTCACCGCCGCAGACGTCCACATGGAGGTCCTGCGCTAATGGAAGTCCTGTTGAGTTTCTTCGCCAATATCGACTGGTCGGAAATCTGGCTCGCCACCGGCGATACCATGATCATGCTGTTCGGTTCGCTGTTCTTCACCGTGCTGCTCGGCCTGCCCTTGGGCGTGCTGCTGTTCCTGTGCAGCCCGCGCCAACTGTTCGAACAGAAAGGCCTGTACGCGCTGCTGTCGCTGATCGTGAACATTCTGCGTTCGCTGCCGTTCATCATCCTGCTGATCGTGATGATCCCGTTCACCGTGCTGATCACCGGCACGTCGCTGGGCGTGGCCGGTGCCATTCCGCCGCTGGTGGTCGGTGCGACGCCGTTCTTCGCGCGCCTGGTGGAAACCGCCCTGCGTGAAGTGGACCGCGGCATCATCGAAGCCACCCAGTCGATGGGCGCCACGACGCGACAGATCATCACCAACGCCTTGCTGCCCGAAGCCCGCCCCGGCATTTTCGCGGCGATTACGGTGACGGCGATTACACTGGTTTCCTACACGGCGATGGCCGGTGTGGTTGGCGCCGGTGGCCTGGGCGACCTGGCGATCCGCTTCGGTTACCAGCGTTTCCAGACCGATGTGATGGTAGTCACCGTGGTGATGCTGTTGATCCTGGTGCAAATTCTGCAAACCGTCGGCGACAAGCTGGTGGTGCACTTTTCTCGAAAATAACGGCCATTGCCGGCTCAAAGCCGGCACATGCCCGAACAAGGAGCTTGCTGGATGAAAAAACTACTGGTTGCTTTCGCCGCCGTTGCCGCGTTTTCCGCCCACGCCGAGACCATCACGGTCGCGGCCTCGCCGGTGCCGCACGCGGAAATCCTCGAATTCGTGAAACCTGCCCTGGCCAAAGAAGGCGTGGATCTGCAGGTCAAGGTCTTCACCGACTACGTGCAGCCAAACGTACAGGTCGCGGAAAAGCGCCTGGACGCCAACTTCTTCCAGCACCAGCCGTACCTGGATGAGTTCAACAAGGCCAAGGGCACGCACCTGGTCAGCGTTGGCGCCGTGCACCTGGAACCCCTGGGCGCTTACTCCAGCAAGTACAAGACCCTCGCCGAGTTGCCGGACGGCGCCAACGTGGTGATCCCGAACGACGCCACCAACGGCGGCCGCGCGCTGCTGCTGCTGGCCAAGCACAACCTGATCACCCTGAAGGACCCGACCAACATCCTGTCGACCATCAAGGACATCACCGGTAACAGCAAAAAACTGAAGTTCCGCGAACTGGAAGCCGCCACCCTGCCGCGCGTACTGACCCAGGTTGACCTGGCACTGATCAACACCAACTACGCCCTGGAAGCCAAGCTGGACCCATCCAAGGACGCACTGGTCATCGAAGGCAGCGACTCGCCTTACGTGAACATCCTGGTGACCCGCGAAGACAACAAGGATTCGGACGCGGTGAAGAAGCTGGTGGCAGCCCTGCACACGCCTGAAGTGAAGAAATTCATCGAAGAGAAGTACAAAGGCGCGATCAAGCCGGCGTTCTGATCTGACTCGATCTCCCAAACACCGGAGATCAAATAATGTGGGAGCGGGCTTGTGTGGGAGCTGGCTTGCCTGCGATGCAGGCACCGAGGTGTGTCAGTCACACCCTGGTGATGCAATCGCAGGCAAGCCAGCTCCCACATGAGTCCGGCTCCCACATTTGTTTTGTGTTGCTGGTTATTGGCGCTGCAACAGCACCGGCAACTGCACCACCAACTTCTGATTATTCAACGGCGCCCGGATAAACCCGCGCTGGGTCCCGTCCGGCCCGATCAGCGCCAGGTTGCCGCTGTGGTCCACCGTGTAGTTCGGCTTGCTGGTATCCGCCGGAATGAACGGGATGCTCACCGCATTCGAGACCTTCTGCACCTCCTCCACATTCGCGCCGGTCAGGCCAACAAACTGCGGGTCGAAGTAGCCCAGGTACTGCTTGAGCTGGGTCGGCGTGTCGCGATTGGGGTCAACGCTGACCAGGATCACCTGCAACTTATCCACCGCCTCCTTGGGCAGTTCGCTCTTGATCTGGCGCAGCTGGGCGAGGGTGGTCGGGCAAATGTCCGGGCAGAAGGTGTAGCCGAAGAACAGCAGGCTCCACTTGCCCTTCAACTCATTGACCAGCACCGGCTGGCCTTCCTGATTGGTCATGGTCACTGGCGGCAGTTGGCGGCTTTGCGGCAGCAGGATGATGCCGGCGTCGATCAGCGCGGTGGGGTCGCCCTGGCCTTTGCCATTGAGCACTTTGTTGACGGTCAGGCCCATGATCAACGCGACAATGGCCACCAGGATAAAGACGGTTTTTTGAGTACGGGTCATAGGCTCAACAGTAGGTAATGGTCGACGAGCAGGGCGATAAACAGCAGCAGCAGGTACCAGATAGAGTACTTGAAGGTGTTGATCGCCGCGTGCGGCTGAGCGCCACGGTACAACACCAGGGCCCATTGCAGAAAGCGCGCGCCCAATAGCAGTGCACACACAAGGTAGAGCAGGCCGCTCATGTGGATGACAAAGGGCATCAGGCTCACCGCCAGCAAGGCGAAGGTGTAGAGCAGGATATGCACCTTGGTGTAGTGCTCGCCGTGGGTGACCGGCAGCATCGGGATATCCGCCTTGGCGTATTCCTCCTTGCGATGGATGGCCAGGGCCCAGAAGTGCGGCGGGGTCCAGGCGAAGATGATCAGCACCAGCAGCAAAGGCTCGGCGCTGATATGGCCGGTGACGGCAACCCAACCCAGCAGCGGCGGCGCCGCACCGGCCAAGCCGCCGATCACGATATTCTGCGGCGTCGCGCGCTTGAGAAAGCCGGTGTAGATCACCGCATAACCCAACAGCGAAGCCAGGGTCAGCCACGCCGCCAAGGGGTTGGTAAACGCCAGCAACAGGGCCAACCCTGCCACCGCCAGCAGCAATGCAAAGACCAGCGCCGCCACGGGCGACACGCGCCCTTCGGCCAGCGGCCTTTTGTGGGTGCGCGCCATCACCGCATCGATGCGCCGGTCCACCACATGGTTGACCGCCGCCGCACCGCCGGCACACAGGGCAATCCCCAGGTTACCGAACACCAGCACCGCCCACGGCACGCCGGCGCGGGTGGCGAGGAACATCCCCACCAGCGAGGTGACCAGCATCAGCACCACCACTTTCGGCTTGGTCAGCTCAAGGTAATCACGCCAGATCGCCTGGCTTTGATGCGCGCCGATCAAGGTCGCCATGGCATCTCTCCTTTAAGGGTGATGAGGCCCGAGACGTGTTTGCGCGGGATAAAACGCCAGCCAAACGGCAGCTGATTGCGCACCCGCACCAGGCTGGTACGGGCGTGGTAGTTGACCAGCACCAGCGTCAGCAGCAACGCCGCGCCGCCGGCGTTATGCCCGACCGCCACCGGCAGCGGCAGGTGGAAATACACATTGCTCAAGCCCAGGCAGATTTGCGCACCCAGGGCGATCAGCAGCAGGCCGGCCAAACGGCTCATGCCCACGGCGCGCAGTTGCCAGGCCAGCCCCAGCAACACCAGCGAAACCACCACTGCGCCCAGGCGATGGGTCAGGTGAATCGCCGTGCGCGCCTCGCTGTCCAGTTGCCCGCCCAAATAGTTGGGCCCGATGTGCTGGGTCAGATGAAAGCCATTGGCAAAGTCCGCCGCCGGCCACCACTCGCCATGACAGGTCGGCAGATCGATGCAGGCCACCGCCGCATAGTTGGAGCTGACCCAGCCGCCCAGCGCAATCTGCCCGATCACCAGCACCAACCCGGCCGTCGCCCAATATTGCAGGCGCTTGGGCACGATCAGCGCAGGCAGCACGCCGGACAGGCGCAGCGTCAGCAGAAACAGCAGGCTCAAGGTGGCAAAGCCGCCCAGCAGATGCCCGGTCACCACCTGCGGCCACAGCTTCAGCGTCACCGTCCACATGCCAAACGCGGCCTGGGCGAACACCACCGCCAGCAGGAACAGCGGCAGCTTCACCGGCTGGCCCGGATCCCGGCGATGGCTCCACGAGCGCGCGGCCAGCACTACGATCAGCAGCCCCAAGGTGCCGGCGAAGTAGCGATGAATCATCTCGCTCCAGCCCTTGTCCGCCTCCACCGGTGTGTCGGGGAAGTGCAATTCGGCATGGGCCAGCTGGGTTTCGCTTTGCGGCACGCTGATAAAGCCGTAGCAACCCGGCCAGTCCGGGCAACCGAGGCCGGCGTGGGTCAGGCGGGTATAGGCGCCGAGCAACACGACGATCAACGCCAGCAAGGTGGCAAACAACGCGAGGCGAAATCCAGGTTTGGCCATGACGATGCCCTTATCCGATATTCGACAGTTTCAGCAGGTGGCGCAGGTCGTTGAGCAAGTCCTTGCCCTTGACCGTGGCGTCGTAGCGCAACACCAGGTTGCCGTGGGGGTCGACGATCCACAGCTGCGCATCGCCCGGCGCGGCCGCGTGCTTGCCGTACGTCGGCAAGTCCAGCGGATAGCGTTGCAGTTGCGGGTATTCAGCTTTCAACTTGGCCTCGTACTCAGCGCTCACTGGCTGCGCGCTGGCCAAGGCATGGCTGGCGCGGGACGCATCACGCCCCAGGCCGATTTGCAGCTGACGCGCCAGGTACACCAGTTGCTGGCAATCGGCAGCGCAAGCGGCGGGCGCGGTGACCAATAGCTGCCAGCGCTCCTCATCAGCCTGCACGCCGATATCGGCGCGGGTCTGACCGTTGCCGATCATCTCGCCGTGGTAGCTGCGACTCTCCGGCACCCAGAACTGCAATTTGTACATGAACGTGGCCAACGCCATCGGCCCGATCACCATCATCAGGATCAGGATCAACTGCCAGCGGCCTTTGCGCCGGTCCGGCGCCTCAGACATGTTGAGTGGATTCATGGCCGCTCCCATGGGACTTCTCCTTTTTGTTATGCCAGCCGAGATAGAGGTACAGCGCCAGCAACGCCAGCGACATGGCGAACCATTGCACGGCGTAGGCGAGATGTTTTTCCGGGCCCATGGCGACCACGGCCCAGGTGGTGTCGTACGTGCCAAGACCGGCTTCGGCGCGCAGCTCGTAGGCAAAGCCGCTGCGATCCAATTCCGCCCACAACACGCCAGGGTGCAAGGCCGTCAGCAGGCGCGGCCATTGCGCGGTCGCCGGGTCGGCATGCAGCTGGAAGGTTTCGCCGGGAGCGACATACACCCAGGCGTCGAGATTGATCGGCGTGGCCGGCGTAGTGAAGGCGGGCGGGGTGCGCCGGTCTGGCCAGGGCAGCCAGCCGCGATTGAGCAGCAGCCATAAGCCGCTGGCCTGGTCGTGGAAGGGTTGCAGCAGCTCTACGCCGGCCTTGCCGTCGCGCATGCGGTTGTCGAGCAACACGCTGTGTTCGGCGTCAAATTGGCCGCGCAAGCGCACGCGGCGAAAGGCCGGGTCAGGCATGTCGTTGAGTTGCGCGCTACTGATCGGCTCCGCCGCGCGCCGCTCGGCGTAACTGTCCACCAGCAGCTGCTTTTCATGGCCGCGAGACAGCTGCCAAAACCCCAGGCCCACCATCAACGGCAGCAGCACCAACACCACCAGTGTCGGCGCGATCCCGGGACTAAAGCATTTTATGGCGCTGGCTATACTTGTTTTCATTGCCCGCCCATCCCATTGGAGCCCGACCATGCTCAAAGCCGCTATTGCCCTGATGCTGATCGCGACCGTTGTGAGCCTGTTCAGTGGCTTGTTCTTTCTGGTCAAGGACGAGGGCAACTCCAATCGCCTCGTCACTGCCTTGACCGTGCGTGTCGTGTTCGCTGTCATCACCCTGGCGTTGATCACCTGGGGGTTTTTCAGCGGCCAACTGGTTTCTCACGCGCCGTGGTAAGACGCCTCACAGCACATAGACGAAGAAAAACAGGCCGATCCACACCACATCCACAAAGTGCCAATACCAGCTCGCCGCTTCGAAGCCGAACTGATGCTCGGCATTGAAATGCCCCTTGAGGATGCGCATCAGCATCACAAACAGAATGATCGTGCCGATGGTCACGTGGGCGCCGTGGAAACCGGTGAGCATGAAGAACGTCGCGCCGTACACCCCCGAGCCCAAGGTCAGGCCCAGCTCTTTATAGGCGTGGATGTATTCCTCGGCCTGGAACCCGAGAAACGCCAAGCCCAGCAGCACGGTGAGCGCCAGCCAGATCTTCAGCGCACCGCGATGACCTTTGCGCAGCGCGTGGTGGGCGATGGTGATGGTCACGCTGGAACTCACCAGCAAGATGGTGTTGACCAGGGGCAGGCCCCACGGGCTGATCGTGCCTTCGGGCGCGGGATACAGTTTTGGGTCAGGGTTGTTGAGCAACGGCCAGGCAAACTCGAAGTTCGGCCACAGCATGTGCGCGATGCCTTTTGAGCCCTCGCCCGCCAGCCACGGCGCCGACATGTGCCGGACATAAAACAGTGCACCGAAGAATGCGATAAAGAACATCACCTCGGAAAAGATGAACCAGGTCATGCCCCAGCGAAACGAGCGGTCCATCTGCGGACTGTACAAACCGGCGCGGCTTTCCTTGATCACCGCGCCGAACCAGCCAAACAACATGTAGGCCAGCAACAACCCGCCGACGAAAAAGATCCACGGCCCGTGGGATTCCGGGCGCGCGGCCTTGAGATCGTTGAACCACACGGCCAGGCCGTACACCGTGACCAGCATGCCAACGGTGGCAATTATTGGCCATTTGCTTTGCGCTGGTACGTAGTACGTATCATGAGACGACATGTATTCGCTCTCCTGATTGAGGGGGCAAACAGTAGCTAGCCGCCGCTGCGGACGGCCACCGGCGGTTGGCGCGCAGTGATATCAAACAGCGTGTACGCCAGGGTCAAATGCTTCACATCCTTGGGCATGTCGCGATCGACGATAAAACGCACCGGCATCTCGATGCGCTGGCCCGGCTGCAACACCTGCTGGGTAAAGCAAAAACATTCGGTCTTGTGGAAGTACATCGCCGCTTCCGCCGGGGAAATGCTCGGCACGGCCTGGGCGGTCATGGCCTTGTCCGTGGGGTTGTAGGCCACGAACAGCATCTCGGTCACGGCACCGGGGTTGACCACCACTTCATCGGCCTTGGCGTGGAACTCCCAGACCATGTCGATGGCATTGGTGGAGAGGAACTGCACGCGCACCTGGCGCGACGGGTCCACCACCTGCGAGCCTTCGTACTGCCCGGCGGTCTTGCCGTTGATGCCGAACGCCTTGCACATCACGTCGTAGATCGGCACCAGGGCGAAGCCGAAGGCGAACATGGCGACCACCAGGATCAGCAGGCGGGTGACCAGGCGTTTAAGCGGCACCGACTCAGCCATAACAACCACCCAAAGTGAACTCGATCAATGTGGGAGCGGGCTTGCCCGCGATGAGGGCCTCACAGCCGACATTTGCAGCGCCTGGCACACCGCTATCGCGGGCAAGCCCGCTCCCACAGGGGATTTGGGGTGGCTTGGCGAGTGGGGTGTTCATTTGACCTCCGGCGGCGTAGTAAAGGTGTGGTACGGCGCCGGCGAAGGCACGCTCCACTCCAGCCCTTCGGCGCCATCCCACGGCTTGGCCGGTGCTGGCGGGCCGCCACGGATGCACTTGATCACGATAAACAGGAAGAAGATCTGCGTGGCGCCGAACATGAACGCGCCAATCGACGACACCATGTTGAAGTCGGCGAACTGCAGGTTGTAGTCCGGCACCCGCCGCGGCATGCCGGCCAATCCCACAAAGTGCATCGGGAAGAACGCCATGTTCATGCCCACGAAAGACAACCAGAAGTGCAGCTTGCCCAGGGTTTCGTCGTACATGTGGCCGGTCCATTTCGGCAGCCAGTAGTAGGCCGAGGCGAAGATGCCGAAGATCGCGCCGGGCACCAGTACGTAATGGAAGTGCGCCACCACAAAGTAGGTGTCGTGGTACTGAAAGTCCGCCGGAGCAATCGCCAGCATCAGCCCGGAGAAGCCGCCGATGGTGAACAGGATCACAAAGGCCACAGCAAACAGCATCGGCGTCTCGAAGGTCAGCGAGCCTTGCCACATGGTGCTGACCCAGTTGAACACCTTCACCCCCGTCGGCACGGCGATCAGCAAGGTCGCGTACATGAAGAACAACTCGCCCACCAGCGGAATGCCGACCACGAACATGTGGTGCGCCCACACGATAAACGACAGAAACGCGATGCTCGCCGTGGCGTACACCATCGAGGTGTAGCCGAACAATGGCTTGCGCGAGAAGGTCGGGATGATCGAGCTGACGGCGCCAAACGCCGGCAGGATCATGATGTACACCTCGGGGTGGCCGAAGAACCAGAACACATGCTGGAACAGCACCGGGTCACCGCCACCGGCCGCGCTGAAGAAGCTGGTGCCGAAGTGGATGTCCATCAGCATCATGGTCACGCAACCCGCCAGCACCGGCATCACCGCAATCAACAGGAACGCGGTGATCAGCCAGGTCCAGACGAACAGCGGCATTTTCATCAGGGTCATGCCCGGCGCGCGCAGGTTGAGGATGGTGGCGACCACGTTGATCGCGCCCATGATCGAACTGATGCCCATCAGGTGAATGGCGAAGATGAAGAACGTCACGCTTTCCGGCGCATAGGTGGTGGAGAGCGGGGCGTAGAAGGTCCAGCCGAAATTCGGCCCGCCGCCAGGCGTGAACAAGGTCGAGACCAGCAGCAGGAATGCCGCGGGCAGCAGCCAGAAGCTGAAGTTGTTCATGCGCGGCAAGGCCATGTCCGGCGCGCCGATCATCAGCGGGATCATCCAGTTGGCCAGGCCGACAAACGCCGGCATCACCGCGCCGAACACCATGATCAGTCCGTGCATGGTGGTCATCTGGTTGAAGAACGCCGGCTCGACAATCTGCAGGCCGGGCTGGAACAGTTCGGCGCGGATCACCATGGCGAACGAGCCGCCGAGCAGAAACATGGTGAAGGCGAACCACAGGTACATCGTGCCGATGTCTTTGTGGTTGGTGGTCAGCACCCAACGCATCAGGCCTTTGGCGGGGCCGTGGGCGTGGTCGGCGTGACCATGGTCATCGATCACAGTGCTCATGGCCGTTCTCCTGCAGGCGAGTGGGCGGGGCCGGTCGAGGTAGACGCTCTGAAGTCAGTCATTTGCTTTCCGCCTGCTTGATGGCCAGCACGTCTTTCGGCGTGACCATGTCGCCTTTGTTGTTGCCCCAGGCGTTGCGCTCGTAGGTGACAACGGCGGCGATATCCACTTCCGACAGCTGCTTGCCGAACGCCGCCATGGCGGTGCCGGGCTTGCCGAAGTAGACGCGGTGCAAGTGGTCTTCCTTGGGCCCGGTGGCGATTGGCGAGCCCTTGAGCGCCGGGAACATCGGCGGCAGGCCCTGGCCTTCAGCCTGGTGACAGGCCACGCAGGCGGTGTGGTAGACCTTGTCGCCACGGGCCACCAGTTCTTCCAGCGTCCACTCTTTGGAGGTCAATTCCTTGAGCTTGGCGGCTTCGTCTTTGCGCTCAGCCAGCCAGGTGTCGTAGTCGGCCTTGGACTTGACCTCGACCACGATCGGCATGAAGCCGTGGTCCTTGCCACACAGCTCAGCGCATTGGCCACGGTAGATGCCGGGCTTCTCGACGCGCGTCCAGGCCTCATTGACGAAGCCGGGGATAGCGTCGCGCTTGACCGCAAAGGCCGGCACCCACCAGGAGTGGATCACGTCGGCGGCGGTCACCAGGAAGCGCACCTTGGCGCCCACCGGCAGCACCAGCGGTTGATCGACTTCCAGCAGGTAGTGCTCGCCCTTGGTCGCCTGGTTATGGATCTGCTCGGCGGGGGTGGCCAGGTTGCTGAAGAACTCCACGTCCTGGCCCAGGTATTTGTAGTGCCACTTCCACTGGTAGCCGGTGACCTGGATATCGATATCCGACTCACTGCTGTCGTAGATATTGATCAGGGTCTTGGTCGCCGGAATGGCCATCGCGACAAGGATCAGCAAGGGCACCACGGTCCAGAGGATCTCCACGGTGGTGCTCTCGTGGAACTTGGCCGCCACCTGGCCCGTGGACCGGCGGTGCAGGATCATCGACCAGAACATCGCGCCAAACACGATGATGCCGATCACCACACAGATCCAGAAAATGGTCATGTGCAGGTCAAACACAGCGTGGCTGACTTCAGTCGCCCCTGGCGCCATATTCGTGGTCCAGGCGGCGTGCGCCTGGCCGAATACCGACCACAACAGAAGGCCCATCCAAACGTGTGGATGTCGCGTCATTGCGGGTTCCCCTTATCGTTCTTGTTATCCCGCCGGTTTGCACCTGCGTCGAAGGGAGCGGCTTCCATACTGCTTACAACCGCTTAGCCTCACCTGCTTATGCAGTCTGGCGTCATCAGCTAATTGCTTACAAAACCGAGTATAGACAGCACCTGCAACCCCGCAATGTGTGGGGACAAATCAGCAAAAACAGACGGGCGGAGCCAATAAAACCGGGAGCGGAATCGTTTATCCGACGAACGATGGCATTTCGATATAACGCAGGCGCATAACCATGAAATAATTATGACAAATGCGTCTGAGGCGCTCGTATAAACGAGCTACCTTATCCTCTCCCTTTTCCTACGCCTGCATCACTGGAGCCCTCATGAACACCGCCGCATTGCGCGAGCAGATTTCCCGTGCCCATCAACACGAAGCCAGCACGGGCCAGCTTGCCCAGCAACTGGAAACCCAATTGCCGCACCTGCATTCGGCCATCACTTTGGCTGACGGTGATCGCAACATTGTCATGACGCGCTTTGTCACAGCCTACATCGACCTCGTCCCGGACCTGCTCGACGCCGCCAACGACGTGGCCCGCGAGGCTGGCATCGAAAGCCAGATCAAGCCGGTGCTGAAAATCGCCGAGCAATTCTTCCTGCAACCGCCCGCGATCCTCGCCGGGCATATCGGCCTCGATGGCCTGCTGGACGAGGCCTACCTGGCCCATCGCCTGGTGGAAGAAGTAAACGATCTGTATATCAAGCATTTCGGCCAGCCGTTGATCCCGGCGGACACCACCGTGGCCAACCTGATTGCGCACCAGCTGATCGGCGAAGAGTTTGCCAACAGCCTGGATGAGGCCGTGCATCTGGCGGTCGATGAGATGCTCAACGAAGACAGCTTTGCGCTGGAGTCGGTGGAGGCTTATCGCGAAACGCTCAAGAGCCCGGACACGGAAGCGGCGTGGAAGCGCTGGCCGTGCCTGTCGCGGCAGTTGGGTGTGGAGTTGGCGTTGGATCAGCCGGCCTGATTCTTGAAGCCGATAGCGGACAAATGGGTGTGGGAGCTGACATCTGTGGGAGCTGGCTTGCCTGCGATAGCATCACCTCAGTGCAACTGAAACACCGAGGTGCCTGCATCGCGGGCAAGCCCGGCTCCCACAAAAGCCGGTGCCCACACTGTTGATCCGGTTTCGTCAGCCAGTCGATGCCGCCGAACCTATCCCCGTCGTCATCCGCACTCGGCCTTCCAACCGGCGCTTCAACCCACGCGCCTCGATCACCAGCTTCGAGCCCTTCGCCGCATTGGCCCGCGCCCATTCCTCCAGCAACTCCAGGCAGGAGTGGTCGATGTAACTCAGGTTGTTCAGCGGCACATGCACGGTCGTCCCCGCCGGCACCGTCGACAGCACCTGGGTCAACGCCGGTACTTTCAGGAAGGTCGCCGCACCACTCAAGCGCAGTTCCATTTCACCGTCCTGGGGCAGGTCGATCAGGCTCACCTTCAAGCGCGAAGCCTTGAACGCCAGCTTGACCAGCGTCAGCCCAAAGCCCACCAGCACACCGGTCAGCAGGTCGGTAAAGATGATCGCCAGCGCCGTCGCCGCATAGGTGAACATCGGCATGCGTCCATAACGTCCCAACGCCTTGAATGCCTTGATGTCCACCAGCTTGATCCCGGTGTACACCAGCACGCCCGCCAGGCTCGCCACCGGGATGCTTTGCAGCACACTCGACAGCAACAACACGAAGGCCAACAGCCACAGCCCGTGGAACATCGCCGATAAGCGCGTGGTCGCACCGGCCTGCACATTGGCGGAGCTGCGCACGATCACGCCGGTCATCGGCAGGGCGCCGACCAGGCCGCACAACATGTTGCCTACACCTTGCGCGGACAATTCCTTGTCGAAATCCGAACGCTGGCCGTTGTGCATACGGTCAACCGCTGCGGCAGAAAGCAAGGTCTCGGCGCTGGCGATAAAGGCCACGGCGAATGCCGCGATCAACAGCTGAGGATCGGCCAGGTTCAAGAGGTCGCTGGGGCGCAGCCAGTCGATGGCGTCCGCGAGGTTTTCCGGGACTTCCACACGCTTGACCTGCAACGCCAGCATCAGGCTAACCAGCGTGGTCAGGCCCACTCCCAGCAACGCGCCAGGAACAAAGCGCAAGGTTTTCGGGCGAAATTGATCCCACACATACATCACCAGCATCGTCGACAACCCAAGCAAGCCCGCCTGCCAACCAACGCTCGGAATCGCCTGCGCCACTGCTGCCGGAAAACCCGCCAGGTTATCCAACCCCGAAGGCTTGGGCACACCGTCGAGCATCACATGGATCTGCGACAGCACAATCAGCACGCCGATGCCCGCCAACATGCCGTACACCACCGCCGGCGCCGTTACGCGGAACCAGCAGCCCAGGCGCAACCGCCCGGCCACCAGTTGCAGGAAGCCCGCCAACAGCAGGATCGGCCCCAGCATCATCATTCCGTGTTGGCGCACCAACTCAAACACCAACACCGCCAAGCCTGCCGCCGGGCCGCTGACTTGCAGCGGCGAACCCGCCAGCCACCCGACCACCAGGCCACCGATGATCCCGGTGATCAAACCCTTGGCCGGCGGCATGCCGGACGCAATCGCAATGCCCATGCACAAGGGCAGGGCGACCAGGAACACAACCACCGAGGCGAGCAGCTCCCGTGGCAATACAGCTTTCAATTGAGCAGCACGCATGATGACTCTCCCGAGGCATTCGCCGGGCGCGGCAAAGCCTGGCTGCATCCATGGCAGCCACCGCTTTACCCGGCAGGGAAGTGTTTTAGAAGCGCGCTTTAGGCGTCGCGCAAGGGATTGGCCCTTCGCCGTTCAAGGGTCTGAACGTGGACTGATCGGCATCGTAGGCGCGGATTTCGCTGGTCTCGATGTTGTAGATCCAGCCATGGATAAACAAATGTCCATTGGCCATGCGCGAAGCCACGGAAGGGTGGGTGCGCAAGTGTTGCAACTGGGCGATGACGTTTTCTTCGGTCAGCACCTTCATGCTTTCGCTTTCGTTGGCGCAGTCGCAGTTGTCATGGACCATGGTCTTGGCGACCTCGGCATGCCGCAGCCAGGCCTTTACCGTCGGCATTTTTTCCAGGCTGTCGGGGTTGAGCACCGCGCGCATCGCGCCACAGTCGGAGTGCCCGCAGACAATGATGTGCTGCACGCCCAGGGCGAGTACCGCGTACTCGATGGCCGTGGAAACACCGCCGTTCATCTGGCCGTAGGGCGGCACCACGTTGCCGACGTTACGGGTCACGAACAGGTCGCCCGGCGAACTCTGGGTAATCAGCTCGGGGACGATGCGCGAATCGGCGCAGGTAATGAACATCGCCCGTGGGCTCTGGGCCGTGGCGAGTTTCTTGAAGAGTTCTTCCTGCTGGGGGAAGACGTCGTGATGGAAATGCAAAAAGCCGTCAACGATATGCTTTAGCGCTGCATCGGCGGTTTCCGCCACCTCAGGGGCTGAAGCCGACGCAGCCAACGGCTGTTTATCCTTATCACTCATGATTCATCCTCTTGGTTAATGCAGGGGAGTGTTCAAATGCGTTCGACGCCTGGCCAGTGCAATCGTTGCAAACGCCAAAAAACAGCCCGCCGACTCATCAGTCACTCGCTGGACAAGGTAGCCGCCGAAACTTAACTCAAACTGAATGAACCGCTCTAGAACGCGGGTTTCAGTGATGTCAAAGTGAGACTATTCCTACAAGAAATGCGCACCTAACCTCAACAGTCTACAACAACGCCATCTGCCTGCCCGGCGGACAGAACGCCGTACAATCCAGATTAAACCCTTCCCGACGGTTGAGCCCCAGGCGTTTGATCGCCTTGCTGAAACGCTGGGCCAGCAGATCGGCAAACGGCCCCTCGCCGCGCATGCGTACGCCGAAGCGGCTGTCATACACCTCACCGCCACGCACCTGGCGCACCAGGCTCATCACATGGGCCGCGCGTTGCGGGTAATGCGCCGCCAGCCACTCCTCGAACAACGGCGCCACCTCCAGCGGCAGGCGCAGCATCATGTACGCCGCACTTTGCGCGCCGGCAGCGTGGGCTTCGCTGAGCAGGCTTTCCAGCTCGCTGTCGTTGATCATCGGGATCATCGGCGAACACAACACGCCCACCGGGATACCCGCCTCACGCATCACTCGAATCGCCCGCAACCGCGCCTTGGGCGCCGCCGTGCGCGGCTCCAGAATGCGCTTGAGTTCGTCATCCAGGCTGGTGAGGCTGATCATCACGGCCACCAGCCGTTGCTTGGCCAACTCGGTGAGCAGGTCGAGATCGCGCAGGATCAGCGAGCCCTTGGTGATGATGGTCACCGGGTGCCGATAACGCAGCAGCACCTCAAGGGTTTGCCGGGTGATGCGGTACTCGCGCTCGATGGGCTGATAAGGGTCGGTGTTGGACCCCAGGTTGATCGGCGCACACACGTAACCCGGCTTCGACAGTTGCTGCTCCAGCACCTCGGCGGCGTTGCTCTTGGCGATCAGCTTGGTCTCGAAATCCAGCCCCGGCGACATATCCCAATAGGCATGGCTGGGCCGCGCATAACAGTAGATGCAGCCGTGCTCGCAGCCACGATAAGGGTTGATCGAGCGATCAAACGGCAAGTCCGGGGAGTTGTTACGGGTGATGATGGTCTTGGCCGTTTCGATACGCACTTCGGTGCCCTGGGTCGGCGGCACTTCCTGGTACCAGCCGTCGTCCTCGGCCACGCTGACGGTGGGCGCAAAGCGGTTATGCAGGTTGGTGGCCGTGCCCCGGCCACGGGGCGGCAGCGCAGTAGACATAAAAACGCCTCAATACTGTTTTTATATACAGTATCGAGGCGCGCGGTTTCTGACCAGTGCCGTTTGGCGGTCAGGGAAACATCAGTGCTTTTCGCGCAAGTCCGCCACGTCGCCGGCTTTCACCGGCGCACCTTTATTGCCCCAACTGCCACGGATGAAACTGACGACATCCGCCACCTCCTGGTCCGACAAGCGCCAGGCGAACGCCGGCATGGTGAAGGTGGACGGCGCCGCGTGGGTCGCCGGCAAGGTGCCGCCGTTCAACACGATGTTGATCAACGACGTAGCATCCGCCGTCTGCAACACCGGGTTGCCGGCCAGGGCCGGGAATACCCGTGTATAGCCATGCCCATCGGTGCGGTGGCAAGCGGCGCAGTTGTCGATGTACACAGAGGCACCGCGCTGGCTGTCGTCGCCTTTCCACAGGGCCTCAGCGACCTGTTTGTCGTACTGGTGCGGCTGATCCTTGGGATCTACCGCCGGCAGGCTCTTGAGGTAACGGGCGATAGCCGTCAGGTCATTTTCCGACATGTACTGCATGCTGTGGACGACCACATCGCTCATGCCACCAAACACCGCGCTACGGTCGCTGCGGCCGGTCTTGAGGAATTGCACCAGTTGCTCCTCGCTCCAGCTGCCGAGGCCGTCCTTGTGGTCACCGCGCAGGCTTTTGGCGATCCAGCCTTCCAGCGGCGCACTGCCGGACAGGAACGCGCTACCCTCGCTGGCACTCAGGGCTTTTTCCTGCATGGTCAGGGCTCGCGGCGTGTGGCAGGCGCCGCAGTGGCCGAGACCTTCCACAAGATAGGCGCCACGGCTGATCACCGGGTCGGCCTGCGCGGCTGACGGCGCTTCGGCAACCTCAGGCGCAAACATCCAGCGCCACGCGGCCAACGGCCAGCGCATGCTCAACGGCCATGGAATATCACTGGCCTTGTTGTCCTGCGCAACCGGCTCCACGCCCTTCATGAAGTACGCATACAACGCCTGCATATCGCTATCGCTGACGCGCGCGTAAGACGGATAGGGCATGGCCGGGTAAAGGGTACTACCGCTCTTGGCGACGCCATGGCGCACGGCCTTGTCGAAGTCTTCGAAGCTGTAGTCGCCCAGGCCACTCTTGTCCGGGGTGATGTTGGTGGAGTAGATCACGCCAATCGGCGTTTCCATCGGCAGGCCACCGGCGAACGGCTTGCCGCCCTTGGCGGTGTGGCAAGCCACGCAGTCACCGGCGCGGGCCAGGTATTCGCCCTGCTTGATCAGGTCGGTCTCCGCAGCGCTTACCGAGCAACTGCTGAACAGCGCCAGAGAGGCGATAACAAATGCTTTCATGGTCATCGCTCCTTATGCCTGAACCAGTGGGCCGGGGTTTTTCAGGTACTGCTCGCGGATCGCACGGGCCGACCAATAGGTCAGCGCCGCCACCAGGCCGGTAGGGTTGTAGCCCAAGCCTTGTGGGAAAGCGGACGCGCCGGGGACAAACACGTTGTGTACATCCCAGCATTGCAGGTAACGGTTCAACGCACTGGTCTTGGGATCGGTGCCCATGATCGCGCCACCGTTGAGGTGAGTGGTCTGGTACGACGCGGTGTTGAAGTGCTCACCGACCTTTTTGCCGAGCACGGCAATCGCCTTGGGGTTCATCGCCTCGGCGACCTTGCCCATTTTCTCGACCATGAAGCGGTTCATCTTGATGTCGTTTTCCTGCCAGTCGAACGTCATCCGCAGCAACGGCTGACCGTAGGCATCGCGGTACACCGGGTCCAGATCCAGGTAGTTGCCCCGGTAGGATTGATGCGCACCGTGGGCATCCATCGACACCTGGTGGGTGTAGTAATCGGCGGTCGCACGCTTCCACGCACTGCCCCAGGTCGGCGTACCCGGTGGGTTGGACGTGCCGGCAATCGGCCGGCTGCCGGCCTGGTTGACCCACATCGGCGAGCCACCCACAAAGCCATGGGGCCCGTGGTCGAAGTTGTCCGCATTGAAGTCATCGATGGCCACGCCATTGCCGCCGGCACCGATGAAGTTGTTGGTGTGGGTGTCCTTGTCGAAGAACGCCTTGATGGTGGCCATGTTCTGGTAGGCAAAGTTCCGGCCCACCACGCCCTCATTGGTGATCGGGTCGTAAGGCTTGCCGATGCCCGACAGCAGCATCAGGCGCACGTTGTGGAACTGGAACGCGCCGAGAATCACCAGGTCGGCCGGCTGCTCGCATTCGCGGCCCTGGGCGTCGATGTAGGTCACGCCGGTGGCCTTGCGCTTGGTGCTGTCGAGGTTGACCTTGAGCACGTGGGAATTGGGCCGCAACTCGAAGTTCGGCACCTGGCGCAGCGCCGGCAGGATGTTCACGTTCGGCGACGCCTTGGAATACATGTAGCACACGTAACCGCTGCAAAAACCGCAGAAGTTGCACGGGCCCATCTGTGCGCCGTAGGGGTTGGTGTACGGCCCCGAAGTATTGGCTGACGGCAGGTTGTAGGGTTTGTAACCGACCTCGGCAGCGGCTTTCTGAAACAGCTGCGCGGAGACGGTGTTTTTCTGCGATTCCAAGGGGAACGGGTTGGAACGGTCCGGCGCATACGGGTTGCCGCCACGACCTTCGCCCACCAACTGTCCCTTCACGGTCCAGGCCTGGCCGGAGGTGCCGAAGACTTTTTCCGCGTAGTCGAAAAACGGCTCCAGCTCTTCATAGCTGACGCCGAAGTCCTGGATGGTCATGTCCTTGGGAATGAAGTTTTTGCCGTAGCGCTCTTCGTAATGGCTGCGCATGCGCAACTCGATCGGGTCGACACGAAAGTGCACGCCCGACCAATGCAGGCCCGCGCCACCGACGCCATTGCCCGGCAGGAACGCACCCAGCTGACGGTTGGGCAGGGCGACGTCATTCACGCTATGGCGAATGGTCACCGTCTCCTTGGAGATATCCTGGAAGAGTTTTTTACGCACGCTGTAGGTCAGTTCGTCGATGACCTGGGGATAGTTGCCGTCCGGATAAGTGTCCTGCATCGGGCCGCGCTCCAGCGCTACCACGTTGAGGCCTGCTTCCGTCAGCTCCTTGGCCATGATCGCGCCGGTCCAGCCGAAACCGACAATCACCGCATCCACTTTCTTCATGATGGTCGCCACGTTTATGCCCTCTCGCCGCGGATGGAAACTGCCGGGAAGGGGTATTGCTCGTTGCGTTCAACC
This sequence comes from Pseudomonas acericola (SeqCode), assembly GCF_053456465.1. Classification (NCBI taxonomy): domain Bacteria; kingdom Pseudomonadati; phylum Pseudomonadota; class Gammaproteobacteria; order Pseudomonadales; family Pseudomonadaceae; genus Pseudomonas; species Pseudomonas acericola (SeqCode). The sequence goes on from NZ_JBRFJB010000004.1 coordinate 25,714, forward strand.
CAGTCCATGAAATCGGCGCGGGCGCCGGGGAAGCCGATCATGGTCCAGCCGACCATGCCTTTGTTGCCACCGTGGATCGGGTCGCAGAAGAACCCTTCCTTGGTGTTTTGCAGCAGCAGGTTGAAGAAAATCTTCGGCGGCACCGCCTGAAAATGCGCGGCCACTTCACTGCCGCCTGCCTCCAGGCGACGCAGCATATCGTCTCGGGTAGCGCTGTCTTGCGCAGCAAAAGCTTTACCGTTGAACGCTTTCGACCACGCATCCGTCGCGGCGATACCCAGGCGATAGATGTCCTTGGGCACCAGTTTGCTCTGCCAGCCCATCTCGGGCGGTGCATCGGCGTTGAACGGACCTTGCATAAACCACAGGGCGCCACTGGCGTACGGGGTGTTCATCTGGCGGTCGATGTATTCCGGGGCGCCGGCTTCCAGGGCGCCTGGGCCTTGGGCATCCGCCGGGATCAACTGCGCCACGGCGGCGTTGATAAACGCCCACTCTTCGGCCGTGAAGTAACTTGGCTCGTAGGCTTTTTCGCTGGCCGCAGGCTTGGCGGGAGCGGCCTGGGCCGGCTCGGGCGTGGCCATCAGCATCGAGCCGCCAAGGCCAGTGCTGGCAACCGTGACCACCGGGATCAAGGTCAAGGATTTGCGCAGAAAGTCACGCCGGGGGTTGTCTTGATCTTGATCAGACATGGGTGCACCTCATCATGTGGTCACGGGTTGAACAGCCGCTTCTGGGGAGCGGCTTGTGATTTTTTGGCAATCAATGGTTACAAATGATAGCAGCCTAAGAATCGAGAGGAATCGTTTCAGCGACTAAAGACTGAGGATTCACAAATCTTTGACGACCGCCTCACACCCCGTTGACCCCCCGTAAACCAACCTGTGGGCCATTCCCCAACCCTCATGTCTGGTTAACGTCACCCATGTTCAAGCATCAATGGCTGTCGGCTCTTGGCCTCGCGCTCGTGGCCTTGTTCACACTTGTGCCTGCCCAGGCCGACGAGTCCACGTCCATTCGCTCGCCCGAATGGGCCCAACCCGTGGGCAGCCAATACAACCTGCACCAGATGACGCCCACCCTGTACCGCAGTGCTTTACCGGACAGCAGCGCGGTGCCGCTGCTGGAACAACTGAAGATCGGCACCGTGATCAACTTCCTGCCGGAGTCCGACGCCAACTGGCTGAAAGCCCCCGGCATCCGTCAAGTTCAGCTGAGTTATCGCACCAACCATGTAGATGATTCCGACGTGCTGGCGGCACTCAGGGCGATCAAGGAAGCCGAAGCCAACGGCCCGGTGCTGATGCACTGCAAACACGGCTCCGACCGCACCGGCCTGATGGCGGCGATGTATCGCGTGGTGGTTCAGGGATGGAGCAAGGAAGATGCGCTGAACGAGATGACCCTGGGCGGTTTTGGCACCAGTAATGGCTTCAAGGACGGCGTTCGCTACATGATGAAGGCCGATATCGACAAGTTGCGTACAGCCTTGGCGAATGGCGATTGCAGCACCAGTGCGTTTGCACTGTGCTCGATGAACAGTTGGCTCAACACGGCGGGAACAAGCCGTGCCGAGCCAAACAGCGAGACTGGACTGACGGTAAAACCCTAGACGGGCGTCAGTCTTTTTTCAGCTTGGGGTTGGGGAAAAACTGCACCGCCTGCACCTTCGGGTCAGCCGGCGCCTTCAACGCCGACGTATTGACCCGCGTGCCCAATTCCTTGGGCACTGACAGACCTTGGTCATTCAACGTGTCGGTATAACCGCAGGCCACACACTCACGGTGCGGCACGCTGTCTTCGGTCCACATCTTCAACTTGTCCGGCTCGCTGCACGCCGGGCAGACCGCCCCGGCGATAAATTGCTTTTTGGTAATCACAGGCCCTTCACTCATGCTGCCGCGTCCTCACTCAGGCCGCTGTGGCGCAAGAGTGCGTCAATCGACGGCGCACGTCCGCGGAAATCGACGAACAACACCATCGGCGCCTGGGAACCGCCACGGGCCAGGATTGCCTCGCGGAAAGCGCGGCCGGTCTCGGCATTCAGTACGCCTTCTTCTTCAAACTTGGAGAAGGCATCGGCCGACAGCACTTCGGCCCACTTGTAGCTGTAGTACCCCGCCGCATAACCGCCGGCGAAAATGTGCGCAAAGCTGTTGGGAAAACGGTTGTAGGCCGGCGGACGCATTACCGAGACCTCATCGCGCACGCCTTCCAGCACCTGGGCCACGCTGCGGCCATCACCGTGGGTGGCGTGCAGTTCAAAGTCGAACAGCGAGAATTCCAACTGGCGCACCATCATCAAGCCGGACTGGAAATTCTTCGCCGCGAGCATTTTTTCCAGCAGGTCCTGGGGTAGCGGCTCACCGCCTTCATAGTGACCGGAGATCAGCGCCAGGCCTTCCGGCTCCCAGCACCAGTTCTCCATGAACTGGCTCGGCAACTCCACCGCATCCCACGCCACGCCGTTGATACCGGACACACCAGCGTGTTCAACGCGGGTCAGCAGGTGGTGCAGGCCGTGGCCGAATTCGTGGAACAGCGTCGTCACTTCGTCATGGGTCAGCAGGGCAGGCTTGCCGCTGTCGGCCGGGGTGAAGTTGCACACCAGGTTGGCCACCGGGCTTTGCAGTACACCGTCAATGGTGCGGCGACGGTCGCGCGCGCCGTCCATCCACGCGCCGCCACGCTTGTTGGCGCGGGCGTACAGATCGAAGAAGAAGCGGCCGACGTGCTGGCCGTTTTCCTTGATTTCAAACAGGCGCACATCCGGGTGCCAGGTGTCGAAACCCTTCAGTTCGACGATCTCGATGCCGTACAGGCGTTGCACGATGGCAAACAGACCACCGAGCACTTTGTCGATGGGGAAGTAGGCGCGCAGGGCTTCCTGGGACACGCTGTAACGCTGCTCACGGAGTTTTTCGCCGTAGAAACCGCTGTCCCAGCTTTGCAGGTCGGCGCAACCTTGTTCGGCGGCGTAAGCCTTGAGCTGTTGCAGGTCCTGGGCGGCAAACGGCTTGCTGCGCTTGGCCAGGTCACGCAGGAAGCTCAATACCTGGTCGCTGGACTCAGCCATCTTGGTGGCCAAGCTCAGCTCGGAGAAGGACGCGTAGCCCAGCAGCTTGGCCAGTTCCTGACGCAAGTCGAGGATCTGTTCCATCACCGGGCCGTTATCGTTCTGACCGGCATTCGGGCCTTGGTCCGACGCACGGGTGCAGTAGGCCGCGTAGACTTCTTCGCGCAGGGCGCGGTCGTGGGCGTAGGTCATTACCGCGTAGTAGCTCGGAAATTCCAGGGTGATCAGCCAGCCATCCAAGGCTTTGGATTGGGCAGCGGCGGCCATCTGGGCCTTGGCCGAATCGGTCAGGCCGGCGAGGGTGGCTTCATCAGTAACGTGTTTGGTCCAGGCCTGGGTGGCGTCCAGCAACTGGTTGGAGAACTTGCTGCCCAGCTCGGACAGTTTGCTCTGCACTTCGGCGTAGCGTTTTTGCTGCTCGGGCGGCAAGTCGATACCCGACAGGCGGAAGTCGCGCAGGGAGTGTTCCAGGATGGTTTTTTGCGCCACGTCGAAACCGGCGGCTTCCGGGCTGTTGGCCAGGGCTTCGAAGGCCTGGAACAGTTCACGGTTCTGGCCCATCTCGGTGGAGTAGGCGCTCAATGCCGGCAGGCAGCTTTCATAGGCCTCACGCAATTCGGCGCTGTTGCACACGGCGTTGAGGTGGCTGACCGGGCTCCAGGCGGCACCCAGGCGGTCATTCAGTTCGTCCATGGCCAGGACCAGACCGGCCCACGTCGGATTTTTCCCCTGGCTTTGCAGGATGCCTTCGATGGCGACACGGTTGTCGGCGAGGATCTGTTCGATGGCCGGTTGCACGTGCTCGGCACGGATCGCCGAGAACGGCGGCAGGTCGTAGGACTGCAGAAGAGGGTTGTTCGCGCTCACGGTGGGTACCTTGGCTGAAGACATGTAAGAACAAAGATGGGGCCATCTTAATTACAATCAACGCCCACCGCAGCTATCAGCAGAAGAGAGAGAGGCTATCGTGACCCTTCGCACCTATCAGAACCACACGCCAACCCTGGGCGCCGGGGCTTTTGTCGATATTTCGGCGGTGGTGATCGGCGATGTCGAAATCGGCACCGACAGTTCCGTCTGGCCACTGACCGTGATTCGCGGCGACATGCACCGCATCCGCATCGGCGCACGCACCAGCGTGCAGGATGGCTGCGTGCTGCACATCACCCATGCCGGCCCGTTCAACCCGGACGGTTTCCCTCTGTTGATCGGCGACGACGTGACCATCGCCCACAAGGTCATGCTGCATGGCTGCACGGTGGGCAGCCGCATCCTGATCGGCATGGGCAGCATCGTGATGGACGGCGCAGTGGTGGAAGATGACGTGATCATCGGCGCCGGCAGCCTGGTGCCGCCGGGCAAGAAGCTTGAAAGCGGCTACTTGTACGTGGGCAGCCCGGTTAAACAGATCCGCCCACTGACTGACAAGGAACGCGCGTTTTTCACCTACAGCGCGGCGAACTACGTGAAACTCAAAGACCTGCACCTGGCTGAAGGATTCGATCAATGACCCTGCATTACCCCACCGTCCTCTTCGACCTGGATGGCACCCTGACCGATCCGCGTGAAGGCATCACCCGCTCGATCCAGTACGCCCTCGCCAAACTCGGCATTGACGAGCCGGACCTGACCAAGCTCGAACACTTTATCGGCCCGCCGTTGCTGCAAGCGTTCATGCAGTTCTATGGCTTCGATGAAGCCAAGGCGTGGGAAGCGGTGAATTTCTACCGCGAGCGCTTCAAGGTTACCGGGCTGTATGAAAACCGCGTCTTCGACGGCGTATTGCCGCTGCTGGAAGAGCTGAACAGCCAAGGTCGCCAACTGTATGTCGCCACCTCCAAGCCGTGGGAATTTGCCCGTGAGATCGCCAGGCATTTCGATTTTGCCAAGCACTTCAAGGTGATCTACGGCAGCGAGCTGGACGGTACGCGCACCAACAAGGTCGAGTTGATTGCCCATCTGATGCGCGAAGAAGGCCTGGACCCGGCGACCACCCTGATGATTGGTGACCGCAAGCACGACCTGATCGGCGCCCGCAGCAATGGCCTGGATTCGGCGGCGGTTGGGTATGGGTTTGGCAGCTTTGAAGAACTGAATGCCGAGGCGCCGACTTGGCATTTTGAGACGTTGGCCGAGATGCATCAGGCGTTTTTGCGGCAGCCTTGAGACTGCTATCGCAGGCAAGCCAGCTCCCACATTTGAAGGTATTCACAAATCAAACTGTGGGAGCTGGCTTGCCTGCGATGAGGCCCTAAAGGCCACCCATCTCCAACTGCCTCAACGCCGCCTTGCGCTGCGCCACCGGCAACCCACCCATCTTCTCCACCGCCGCATAAAACCTCAGCCAATCCCCCCCTTCCTGCCGAAACAACGCCGCAAACGCCGGCACCCATTGGTCATACAGCCCAAACGGCAACAACCGCGCATTGTTCATCGGCAAGTTGATCCACGCGTCATAACGCTTATCACCCGCCCACTGGCTGTCACGCATCTGCCGATAATCACCGCGCAAGCGCTCAAACTCCGCCGCTTTGGCCGCGCGCATCGCATCGGCCGCCAAAGGTTGGGCGTAGACCTTTTCCAACCGCTGACGGGTATCGAGGATCAGCTGGATAAACTGATCACGCTGCTTGGAAGCCGACACGTTGGCCGGCGCCAGCCCACGCGCCGCACGCCATTGCCGCGTGCCTTCCTGCTCGACGAAATTGGCAAATGACTCGTTGAACTCGGTGTCGTCCTTCACATAAAAACGCTGGTGCGCCAGCTCATGGAAAATCAGCGTGGCCAGGCGCTCATCACCCCAGTTCATCATCGAGTTGAGGATCGGGTCGTTGAACCAGCCCAGGGTGGAATAGGCCTCGACGCCGCCAATCGACACGTCCATGCCCCGCAGACGCAACAATGCAGCCTCACCGCGCGCCGCGCCTTGGTTGTAATAGCCGCGATAGGCCACGCAACCGGCGATCGGGAAGCAGTGGGTTTCAGGCGAGAGCGAAAACTCTGTCGTGGCGAAAACATTCCAGACCACATAAGGCCGACCAATATCGGCGTACAGCCGGTAACTCTGGTTGTCGGGCAAATGCAGGTGTTCACTGGCAAACGTGCGCGCCTTCTGTGACTGCGCCAGATGCTCACGCAGCAGCGGCGGCCGCGCGGGGTCGGCGATGACCTGGGCAACCGGCTCGCGAGCCCGCAACAATTGCCATTGGCCGCTGGCCAACTGCCCGTAATAACTGATGCTTGAGCAGCCGCTGAGCAGCACAACCATCAACCCTGGGAAAAAACGCCTGACCATGCACCAATTGCTCCTGGGACTTTTCCACGCCATGTGGTGTTTATACTCAAGGGGAGCCTGCTGCGTCAGGCCCATTTCTTTTCGCCCATTGAGTACCCGCCATGCGCCAGCTCTTGCTTGCCATCACCGTCCTGTCTCTCAGCGCATGCGCTTTGACGCCGTTGCCAGCGGTCGATCCGCAGCAGGCCTGGGTCGATTTCGCCACCCCGACACCGGGCGCCAAGCTGGTGATGGCCCAGCGCCTGGACGGTAAGAACCTCAATGACGGTCGATTCTTCCAGATGCCACCCGGCAGCCACGAGTTGATGGTGCGCTTCGATTTCGAGGTGCCAACGGGCAGCGGCTTCGGCGGGCTGGGGCAGACCACCGAGCGCACGTGCTTCATGACGTTGCAGTACGACCACTTCCAGGCGGGCCAACGCTATGTACTGGAAGGCCGTTCACTGGCCTACACGCCGAATATCCGGCTGTACAACCCGGCGCGTCAGTTGCTGGCGGAGGAACGCAGCGTCAACTGCATCTGATCAGTCGTTGTTCTTCTGGTAGATGATGGCCTTGGTGCCGTTCTCACAGCTGCCGACGACCATGGCTACGTCGTGCTTGTCGGCTTCTTCCTTGGTCACGATCTCCAAGGTGTAGGACGGCACGGCGTTCGCCTGGATCTTGACTTCGATCTCTTTCCTGAGCTCTTCACAGTCTTTTGGCGCGGCCACGGCCGAAGTGGCCAACACGCCGCAGATGATCGCCAAGGCAAAACGTTTCATGTGTGTAGCTCCCTGAATGCACTGCGCACGGGTGTGCGCCTAGGCAGTGATGGCTATAGGACCACATTACTGAAACGCGAGTTCTGATTTAACGCAGAATTAAAGGTGGGAACTGCACTTATGTGGGAGCTGGCTTGCCTGCGATAGCATCACCTCGGTATTACTGAAACTCCGAGGTGTCTGCATCGCAGGCAAGCCAGCTCCCACACAAGTCAGCTTTTACATTCAACTTGTGCTGTTACCTGGACTTGGTTAGTTAACCAGCGTCGCATCCAGGCTGATTTTTGCATTCAGCACCTTGGACACCGGGCACCCTTCCTTGGCCTTTTTGCTCAGTTCTTCGAACTGCGCCTGGCTCGCGCCGGGGATCTTGGCCTTGAGGATCAGGTGCACCGCCGTGATCGCAAAGCCGCCATCGACCTGATCCAGGGTCACTTCGGCCTGGGTGTCGATACTGTCAGCCTTGAGCCCGGCGTCGCCGAGAATCATGGAGAACGCCATGGAGAAACAGCCAGCATGCGCCGCGCCGATCAATTCCTCAGGGTTGGTGCCCTTGCCACCCTCGAAACGTGCCTTGAAGCCGTAGGGCGCTTCGCGCAACACCCCGGTTTCCGTGGAGATGGAACCCAGGCCCGTCTTCAAATCACCTTCCCAATGCGCGGATGCTTTTTTCACGATACTCATAGCGGTCTCCTCGAACGGTGGTTTTTGCTTACGTAAGGGTTCTGAGGATAGTCGGCCCGACAAAGTTCATCCTGTCGGAGAAACCTAGCGATCCAGTAGGAAATTTCCAGGTCAGCTATTGAATCTCGGGTATATGCCCTCATTGCATAGACCATGCACATGAAGCGGCAGGTTTTGATTCGTCTAAACAGCCTGCGCGCCCCCTTGGAGAAGCAGGCTTATGAAATCGCTGTCCGACGTGAAGTTCTCGACCCTCGACCTCGTGCCCGTGCGCGCCAACGGCAGCCCGGCGCAGTCGTTGCGCAATTCCCTGGACCTTGCCCAGCACGTGGAAAAGTTCGGCTACAACCGTTTCTGGGTGGCTGAACACCACAACATGGACGGCATCGCCAGCTCGGCCACCTCGGTGTTGCTCGGCTACCTGGCCGGTGGCACTTCGACGATTCGCGTCGGTTCCGGCGGCGTGATGCTGCCCAACCATGCGCCATTGGTGATCGCCGAACAGTTCGGCACCCTGGAAAGCCTCTACCCCGGGCGGATCGACCTGGGCCTGGGCCGCGCGCCCGGCTCCGACCAGATGACCGCTCGCGCCCTGCGCCGTGAGCGCTCCGGCAGCGCCGACGAGTTCCCCGAAGACGTCGCCGAGCTGATGGCCTACCTCGGCCCACGCACCCCGGACCAACGCATCATTGCCGTACCCGGCACCGGTACCAACGTACCGGTGTGGCTGCTGGGCTCCAGCCTGTTCAGCGCGCAATTGGCCGGTGAGCGCGGTTTGCCCTACGCCTTCGCCTCCCATTTCGCACCGCGCTTGATGCACGAGGCGATTCGCGTCTACCGCAATCACTTCAAGCCTTCAGCGGTTCTGGATAAGCCCTACGTGATGCTCGGCATTCCCTTGGTCGCCGCCGACACCGATGAGCAGGCCGACTACCTGGCCACCTCGGTGTATCAGCGCATCCTCGCGCTGATGCGCGGGCAAAGCCTGGTGCAGCGCCCGCCGGTGAAGAGCATGGAAGGCCTGTGGCTGCCCCATGAAAAAGATGCGGTGGGTAGTTTCCTTGGCCTGGCGATGGTCGGCAGCCCGGCAAAAATCCGCGCCAAGCTGGAAGTGCTGGTGGAACAAACCGGTGCCGACGAGCTGATCTTTACCTGCGACCTGTACGAACACGCCGACCGGATTCATTCCTACGAGCTGCTGGCGCAGTTGATGAAGGGCTAAATGTGGCGAGGGAGCTTGCTCCCGCTGGAGTGCGCAGCGCTCCCAAGATTTTGGGGCCGCTGCGCAGCCCAGCGGGAGCAAGCTCCCTCGCCACAAGTGTCTGCAACACGGGATCAACCGCGCTTGTAGACGATTTCCTTGGTGCCGCCTTCACAGCTACCGACCACTTTAGCGTCGGTAGAAGCACCTTTCTCAACCACTTCCAGTGAATAGTGCTTGGCGCCCTTGGCGTCGATTTTCGCTGCAATCTCGCTTTTCAGCTCTTCACAAGGCTTGCCCGCCGCCAGGGCAGTGCCCGCAATGCTCAACAAACCTACCGCTAACAGAAACTTCTTCATCCGTTACTTCCTTGCGCTGATCAAAAAGAGCGTGCCGACGCTCGTGGCATCGGCACCCATTGGTTGTAGCGCAGGTTATGGCAATCAGCCAGTCAGCAAAGTTCAACTACTGGCAATTCGGAATCCCACCTTGAGCGTGACCTGAAAGTGCGCAGCCTTGCCGTCCTTGATGTGGCCACGGGTATCAACCACCTCGAACCATTCCAGGTGCTTGATGCTTTTGTTGGCCTCGGCCAGGGCATTGTTGATGGCATCTTCGATGCTGGAGGTGGACGAGCCCACCAATTCGACTTTCTTGTAGGTGTGATGATCAGACATGAGGTTTCTCCTGAGGGTCGTCAATAAAGCCTAGCAGTCAATGTTCATACTGCTTCTGGCGACCGTTCCTACGCGAAAGTTCAGATTTACTGCACTTTCTGAAACCACGGGAGTCGGTATCTACACACGTCACTCAATCACTTCAGGAGAGTCCACATGGCCAACACTTCTTTACGCAAAGCGTCGCTGGAAAGCATGGAAGCCGAGATTTCGAGCCTGCTCAAGTCTCTGGAAAGCCTCAAGGACGATGCATCTGACGAGTCGCGCAAGACCTTGAAGGCCCTGAAAAGCAATGCCGAGAATGCCCTCAAGCATTCCCGTCACCTGATCAGCGATGCCTACGAAGAAAGCAAAGTGAAAATCCGCGAAACCGGTGTTGCTACCCGGGACTACGCCCAGGAACACCCATGGACTACAGCCGGTGTTGCTGTAGGTGCGCTGGGCCTGCTGGCCGCGTACTTGCTGTGCAAACGCGGTGACTAATCCGGCTGGCGCAACAGCTCAGTCTTGAGCCACTGCGCCAGTTGCCCGGCGCGCCCGTCTGCGGCGCGCTTGGGCAGCCACAACGCCAGGTGCGCCGGGGTTTCGCTGAAACCCCACGGTGCCACCAGCCGGCCTGCGCGCACGTCCTCGGCTACCAACGGCTCGGGCGCAATCGCCACCCCCAACCCCGCTACCGCCGCCTCCAGCAAGTAATACAAATGCTCAAACCCCTGGCCGTGTTTCAACGCGCCGGGCGCGATGCCGTGTTGCTGCGCCCAACTGGGCCAGGCTTGCGGGCGGGAGGTGGTGTGCAATAACGCCTCGGCGCACAGGGCCAAAGCTGGCGCGTGGCGCAAGCGCTCATAGCCGGCGAAACGCGGGCTCATCACCGGGCCGATGCGTTCGCTGGCCAGTTCATATACCTGCATATCCGCCGGCCACGGTGGCTCGGCGAATACCAGCAGGGCGTCCAGGCCTGGGCGACGGGGGTCAAGGTCGCCATCACCGGCTGACAAGTGCAAACGCAGGTCCGGCAGGTCCGCGTTCAAGCGGCCCAGGCGCGGGATCAGCCAGCGCGCCAGCAAACTCCCCGAACACCCGAGGACGAAGGGCGCCTCGGCACTGGCCTGGGTCAGTTCTGCGCAAACATCCCTCAAGCGCTCGAACGCCTCCGCGCTGGCGTCCCGTAGGCGGACACCGGCATCTGTGAGTTTAAGGCCGCGCCCATCCTTGATGAACAGGCTCACGCCCAGGTGCTCTTCCAGCACTTTCAACTGCCGGCTGACCGCACCGTGGGTTACGTGCAATTGCTCGGCTGCCTGGCTTACGCTGTTCAGTCGCGCGGTGGCTTCAAATGCCCGCAGGGCATTGAGGGGCGGTAGGTCTCGGCTCATCTGTGAGTTTTCCTGACAGGTTGCGGCGATCTTATCGGTTTTCAGGCCACAGCGTGAGGGGTAGAGTGGCCGTCATTGTTTCCTACACCCATTCTTTCCTGGAGCGTCCCATGACTCAGTCCCAGACCGACCTACGCAACGGCCCAGACGCCAACGGCCTGTTTGGCGCGTTCGGCGGCCGCTACGTCGCTGAAACCCTGATGCCGTTGATCCTCGACCTAGCCCGCGAATACGAAGCGGCCAAGATTGATCCGGCGTTCAACGAGGAATTGGCCTACTTCCAACGGGACTACGTAGGCCGCCCAAGCCCACTGTATTTCGCCGAACGCCTGACCGAATTCTGCGGCGGCGCCAAGATCTACCTCAAGCGCGAAGAGCTGAACCACACCGGCGCGCACAAGATCAACAACTGCATTGGCCAGATCCTGCTGGCACGGCGCATGGGCAAGAAACGCATCATCGCCGAGACCGGCGCCGGCATGCACGGTGTGGCCACTGCCACTGTGGCGGCGCGTTTCGGCCTGCAATGTGTGATCTACATGGGCACCACCGACATCGAACGCCAGCAGGCCAACGTGTTCCGCATGAAGCTGCTGGGCGCGGAAGTGATCCCGGTAGTCGCCGGCACCGGCACCCTCAAGGATGCGATGAACGAAGCCCTGCGCGACTGGGTGACCAACGTCGACAGCACCTTCTACCTGATCGGCACCGTGGCCGGCCCGCACCCTTACCCGGCAATGGTCCGCGACTTCCAGGCCGTAATCGGCAAGGAAACCCGCACCCAACTGCAAGCCCAGGAAGGCCGTCTGCCGGACAGCCTCGTCGCATGCATCGGCGGCGGTTCCAACGCCATGGGCCTCTTCCACCCGTTCCTCGACGACAAGAGCGTGGAAATCATTGGCGTTGAAGCCGCCGGCCACGGCATCGAAACCGGCAAGCACGCTGCCAGCCTCAACGGCGGCGTACCCGGCGTACTGCACGGCAACCGTACCTTTCTGTTGCAGGACGACGACGGCCAGATCATCGACGCCCACTCGATCTCCGCCGGCCTCGACTACCCGGGCATCGGCCCGGAACACGCGTGGTTGCATGACATCGGCCGCGTCCAGTACACCTCGGTGACCGACGACGAAGCCCTCGACGCCTTCCACAAATGCTGCCGCCTGGAAGGGATTATTCCCGCACTGGAAAGCGCCCACGCCCTGGCCGAAGTGTTCAAACGCGCACCGACGCTGCCGAAGGATCACCTGATGGTGGTTAACCTTTCCGGCCGTGGCGACAAAGACATGCAGACCGTGATGCACCACATGGAACAGTCTCAGCAGGAGAAACACTAATGAGCCGCCTGCAAACCCGCTTCGCCCAGCTTAAAGAACAAAACCGCGCCGCCCTGGTGACCTTCGTCACCGCCGGCGACCCGGGTTATGACACCTCGCTGGCCATCCTCAAGGGCTTGCCTGCCGCTGGCGCCGACGTGATCGAGTTGGGCATGCCCTTCACCGACCCAATGGCCGACGGCCCGGCGATCCAACTGGCCAACATCCGCGCGCTGGAAGCCAAGCAGAACCTGCTGAAAACCTTGCAAATGGTCCGCGAGTTCCGCAAGGACAACAGCGAAACCCCGCTGGTGTTGATGGGCTACTTCAACCCGATCCACAAATACGGCGTGCCGAAATTCATCGCCGACGCCAAGGAAGCCGGCGTAGACGGCCTGATCGTGGTCGACATGCCACCCGAGCATAACGGCGAGCTGTGCGACCCGGCCCAGGCCGCAGGTATCGACTTTATCCGCCTGACCACGCCGACCACCGACGACGTGCGCCTGCCGACCGTACTCAACGGCAGCTCCGGCTTTGTGTACTACGTGTCGGTGGCCGGGGTGACCGGTGCCGGTGCCGCGACCCTGGAACACGTCGAAGAGGCCGTGACCCGCCTGCGTCGCCACACCGACCTGCCGATCAGCATCGGTTTTGGTATCCGTACCCCGGAGCAAGCGGCGGCTATCGCCCGTTTGGCTGACGGCGTAGTGGTCGGTTCGGCGTTGATCGATCACATTGCCACTGCGAAAAATGATCAGCAGGCGATTGATGGCGTGCTGGGGCTGTGCGCAGCGCTGTCGGAAGGTGTCCGCAACGCCCGTAAGTAAGCGGCTCGTAAGCGGTAGGTAAAGTTCCTGATACAGAGGAATCATCCTGTCGATCCGCTACCTAAACTGACAAGACCAAGGGATTTCGAACCCAGTTCGAAATCCCTTTTTGTTGTTTGTGCAGTTGAGGAAGCCCCCCATGAAAATGCCTAAAACCGTGATTGCCAGCCTTGGCGTGCTGGTCCTGGGCGCCAGCGCCCTGGTGCAGGCCGCGCCGAATGATCAGGGCGGCCCTGACCGTGGCGGCCCGCAAGGCCAGCACGAGCAGCAGCGTGGCGACGACCATCGCGGCCCGCAGGACAACCGTCGCGGCGGCCCGCCCCAGGACTTCGGCCCGGTACGCCAAGTGATCCGCGACCATCACGACCAGTTCTCCCGTGGCGCACCGCCACCGCGCAATGTACGCCTGGAACGCGGCAAGCCACTGCCCCATGGCTACTACGGCGAACGCCTGGACAGCCGCGCCCTGGCACGCTTGCCGGTGTACCAGGGTTACGAATGGCGCCGTTCGGGGCCAGATGTGGTGTTGATCGCCGTAGGAACCGGCATCGTCTACGAGATCCTCGACGGCGTGCTCAACTGAGCACTGACCCTGTGGCGAGGGAGCTTGCTCCCGCTGGAGTGCGCAGCGCTCCCAAGATTTTGGGGCCGCTTCGCAGCCCAGCGGGAGCAAGCTCCCTCGCCACAACAAGCGCACTCGCTACAGATTCATTTATCCAGTTCGATCCGCTCGACCTTACCCACCAGCAATATGTAGGAAAGCGCCCCAAGCAACGCCAGCACTGCGATGTAGGTAATCGCCGGCGCAAACGAATCACCACTGGCGAGAAAGCCAATCACGATCGGCGTAGCAATCGCCGACAGGTTGCCGATGAAGTTGAAGACCCCACCGGTCAGCCCCAACAGGCGCGCCGGGGCCAGGGTCGACACCAACGACCAGGTAATCGACGCCAACCCATTGCCAAAGAACGCCACCGCCAGGAACGCGATCACCCACGCCGTCGAGTCCACATAGTTGGCACCGATGATCGCCGTGGAAATCAGCAGTCCGCCAATGATCGGCAACTTGCGCGCAAAGCCCACCGAGGCGCCCCGGCGAATCAGCCAGTCGGAAAAGATCCCGGAACACAGCACGCCGACAAACGCGGCGAGAAACGGCAGCGACGCCAGCAGGCCGGACTTGATGAAGTCCATGCCGCGATATTTCACCAGGTAGGTGGGGAACCACGTCAGGAAAAACCACAGCGTGGAGTTCAGGCAGAACTGCCCCAGGTAGATGCCCCAGAGCTTGCGCTTGCTCAACACGATGCCCAGGTCCACCCAGCTGAACGGCGCTTTGGCGGCTTTTTCCTGCATGTCCACCAGGCCGCCGCCTTCGCGGATCAGTTCGATTTCTGCTGCGTTGGCGCCTTTGAAATCCTTCGGCTCACGGTACACCGCGTACCAGATCGCCGCCCACAAAATGCCCACGCCACCGGTGACCACAAACACCATGTGCCAGCCGAATGCGTGCTGCAACCAGGCCAGCACCGGCGTGAGAAACGCCAGCCCGACAAACTGCCCGGAGGTGTAGAAACCAATCGCCGTGGCCCGTTCACGTTCCGGGAACCACGTGGTGACCACGCGGCTGTTGATCGGGTAGGCCGGCGCTTCCAGCGCACCGACGGCCATGCGCAGCACAAACAGCGCGATAAAGCTGGCGGCAAAGCCGAGCATCACGGTGGCGATGGACCACAGCAGCAGGGCAGCGGTGTAGAGAATGCGCGGCGGCACGCGGTCCACCAGCCAGCCGCCGGGGATTTGCATGGCGGCGTAAGTCCAGCCGAACGCCGAAAAAATCAGGCCGACGTGCACCGGGTCGATCCCCAGTTCGCTGGTCAGGGCGGGGGCGGCGATGGACAGGTTACTGCGGTCGAGGTAGTTGATCACCACGGTGATAAACAGCAGCACCATGATGAAGTAACGCTTTCTGGTAGGCGTGACTAAAGAAGCCTGCCCGGTGAAGGATTCAGGATGCATGAGGGGTTGCCTCTTCTTATGTTTATTGAGGACTGAGGAAAAACTCACTGGAGGAACGCGGTCAGTGTGGGAGCTGGCTTGCCTGCGATAGCGGTGTATCAGTGCCAGAGATGCAAGCTGACCCACCGCTATCGCAGGCAAGCCAGCTCCCACATTTTTGAGCCGGTTCCGTCAGGGAAATATCACCACTCGGCGAAGCTGCCGTCGGCATGGCGCCAGATCGGGTTGCGCCAGCGGTGGCCGATGGCCGCGCGTTCGATCACGTATTCCTCATTGATCTCGATACCCAGGCCCGGCCCGTTGGGGATTTTCACAAAACCTTGGTCGTAATCGAACACGCCCGGGTCTTTCACATAGTCGAGCAGGTCATTGCTCTCGTTGTAGTGAATGCCCAGGCTTTGCTCCTGGATAAACGCGTTGTAGCAAACCGCGTCCAGTTGCAGGCACGCGGCCAGGGCAATCGGGCCCAGCGGGCAGTGCAGGGCCAGGGCCACGTCGTAGGCTTCGGCCATGTTGGCGATCTTGCGGGTTTCGGTGATGCCACCGGCGTGGGAAGCATCGGGCTGGATGATGTCAACGTAGCCTTCGCTGAGCACGCGCTTGAAATCCCACCGCGAGAACAGGCGCTCGCCGAGGGCAATCGGCGTGCTGGTCAGCGGCGCCAGCTCTTTGAGCGCTTCGTAGTTTTCGCTGAGCACCGGCTCTTCGATAAACATCAGCTTGTACGGGTCCAGTTCTTTCATCAGCACCTTGGCCATGGGCTTGTGCACCCGGCCATGGAAGTCCACGCCGATGCCGACGTTCGGGCCCACCGCGTCACGCACGGCGGCGACGTTGGCCAGGGCCAGGTCAACCTTTTCGAAGCTGTCGACGAACTGCAATTCTTCGGTGCCGTTCATTTTCACCGCGGTGAAACCCCGGGCCACGGCCTCTTTGGCGGCGCGGGCGGTGTCGGCAGGGCGGTCGCCGCCGATCCACGAATACACGCGGATCTTGTCGCGCACCTGGCCGCCGAGCAGATCGCTGACCGACACGCCGAGGGCCTTGCCCTTGATGTCCCACAACGCCTGGTCGATGCCGGCGAGGGCGCTCATGTGTACCGCGCCGCCACGGTAGAAGCCGCCGCGATAGAGCACCGTCCAGATGTCTTCGATGTTGCGTGGGTCTTTGCCGATCAGGTAGTCGGACAGTTCTTCAACGGCAGCGGCAACGGTGTGAGCGCGGCCTTCGACCACGGGTTCGCCCCAGCCGGTCACGCCCTGGTCGGTCTCGACCTTGAGGAAGCACCAGCGCGGCGGGACGATAAAGGTCGTCAGTTTGGTGATTTTCATCTGTTATCTCTCTTATAGATGCAGCGCCTGTGGGCGCGAAACTTGATCTCAGCTCAGGGCTTTCCAGGCGGCGACATAAGCCTGGGCGCGGCTCGCTACCTGATCCACTGTCATGCCCGGTTTGAACAACCCGGAACCCAGCCCGACCCCCTTGGCGCCGGCGTCGACAAACACCTGCATGTTGTCCGGGGTAATGCCGCCCACCGGCAGCAGCAACGTGCCCGCCGGCAGCACCGCCAGCCACGCCTTGATCACCGCCGGGCCCATTTGCTCGGCGGGGAACAGCTTCAATACGTCGGCACCTTCGGCCAGGGCGGCGAAGGCTTCGGTGGGCGTGGCAACGCCCGGCGACAAAAACAGGCCTGCCGCTTTCGCCGCGCGCAGCACCTTGGCATCGCTGTGGGGCATGACGATCACCTGGCCACCGGCCGCCTTGACCTGCTCGACCTGCTCGGGCGTCAACACCGTGCCCGCGCCGATCAAACAATCGGCGGGCAGGCTGTCGCGCAGGGTGCGGATGCTGGTGTACGGGTCGGGCGAATTGAGCGGCACTTCGATCACGCGAAACCCGGCCTGGTACAACACCTGGCCGACGGCCTGGGCTTCGTCCGGGCGGATACCGCGCAGGATGGCGATCAAACCGTTTTGTGCGAGTGCGTGCTTGAGCATGTCAGGCCTCCGATGCAGGTTGAGTGAGCCCGGCGGCCACGGCCAATTGCCACAGGCCACGCTCGCTGGCCTCCGGCGCCAGGCTGACGTGGGCGAAGCCGCAGAGGGCGAGGGCGCGTTGATAGCGGGCGCAGAGCGCAGCGGCGCCGACCAGGATGATCGGCTGCTGCCTGGAGCGTGCCGGCAGGCCGGCGAGTTCATGGCCGATCAGCAACCCGGAGAGGTAATCCGGCTGCTGCTCAGGGGCGAGTTCGCCGGTCAGGCCAAGGGTGCGCGCGCTGAACAAGGTGGACAGCACGCCGCGCAGCCCATCTTCCGAGAGCGCCACCTGCACGCCACGGTCAAACGCGTCGGCCTGGAAGTGCTCGCCGGTCTTCTGGGTGCGCCCAAGGATGCTGTGTTTGCTCAGTACCGCGAAGACTTCGCCGGTCATGAAGGTATCGAAGTGGGTAATGCAGCCGTCGACCACCTCGACCCACTTGGAATGGCTGCCCGGCAGGCCGATCAACACCTCGGCACCGAGGCCTTGCAGCACGCCCAGCACCTGGGTTTCTTCACCGCGCATCACATTGGGCAAACCGGCCTGCTCGATCACGCCGGGCACGATGTGCACATCGACACCGCGCAAGCTGCGCACGCGGTGCAACGCCTGGCCCAGGCGGGCGACATCCACTGGTGTGTTGCGATAGGCCGCCTCGCTCCAGCCTTGGGCGCTACCGACCATGCCACAGGCAATCACCGGCAGGCCGGGCTGGGCGTCGAGCCAATCCCCGCAGGCTGCGTCGAAAGCCAGTTCGAAGCCATCGCTGCAACGCACGCCGGCAATGTCCCGGGGTTCGCTGGGCAAATGCATGATCCCGCACGCCAGCGCGCGGTGTTCCAGCACGACGCCTGCCGGGCCGAGTTTGTAAGCACGAAGGGAACTGGTTCCCCAATCGAGCGCGATCAATTGCGCCTGCATCGCTTCACCTGAGTTCTGAGCGGATGCAGGAATATAAACCTACGCGAGCGCAAGTCTCAATATATAAATATCAATCCCATATTTAGGGATTTTAATTAAGAGAAAGCTGACAAGTTCAGTTCCCGCATCGCCCCCATCCAGACCGCGTAGTCGGTGTGATCCTTCAGGTCATCGCCGGTATCGGGGTGCAGGAACACCACCAGCCCATTGCGATGGATCACCAGCCACGGCAGCACCACGCCGATGTACTCGGGATCAAAGGCCAGCTGGCAGCTCCAGTCCGGGTGCGGGCCGACGGGTTTTTCGTGGACACGGCCCATGCGCAGCGGGAACAGTTTGGCGGCGTCTTCGCACAAGGTGCGCGCTTGTTCGATAGTGTTCGCGTCGAAGTAGATATGGGCGTGGTAGCCCTTGATACGTTGCATGACGGACTCCCAATCCAATAAGCGCCAAATCCTAGACCGCAATCGACGGCAGGGCCAGCCCGGTCAACGACTGCGCGCTGCTGGCTTGCTCGGCCAGCAGCCACTCGACAAAGCGCTCCACCAACTGGCCCCGGCGTTTGCGCTGGGGCTGCACCACGTAATAGCCAAACCGCGAAATCACCGTGTCGCCGACCGGCCGGCACAGCCAGTTCTGCTCCAGCAGGTTGTCCACCAGGTGGCGCCAGCCGATGGCCACGCCCTGGCCGGCGATCGCCGCCTGGATCAGCAAGGTGTAGTTGTCGAAGCGCAGTTGGCCGGGGGTGGGCGCGACACTGATGCCCAGTTCGCGGAACACGCCGCTCCAGTCGAACCACTGGCTATTGTTTTCCTGGCGCAGGTGCAGCAGGGGGAAATCGTGCAAATTTTGTACAGTCAGTGGCGTGACCTGCTCTTTCAGCCATTGCGGGCTGCACACCGGGAACACTTCCTCGTTGAACAGCCACAGGCTCTCGCCTTGCTTGAAACGGCCGTCGCCAAACAGCACCGCCACGTCGATATCGCTGCGCAGAGTGGCGTGGTTGCGCTCGCTGGTCACCAGGCTCACATCGACTTGCGGGTTGGCCTGGTGGAAGCGGTGCAGGCGCGGCATCAACCAATAGGCGGCGAAGGCAAAGTCGGTGGCCACTTGTAGCACTTCATGCTGGTCCTGCTGGGTGATGGCACTCAGGCCGGCGTTGATGCTCTGCAAGCCGCCCTGCACATGGTCGAACAGCAGCGCGCCGGCGTCGGTCAGCTCGATGCCGCGATAGATGCGATCAAACAGGCGAATCGCCAGCTGTTCCTCCAGGCGCTTGATCTGCTGGCTGATGGCCGGCTGGGTGGTGCCCAACTCCATCGCGGCGGCAGTAAAGCTGCGGTGTCGCGCGGCCGCTTCAAAGGCGCGCAACAGGTCGAGGGACACGTCACCAAGGGCTTCATACATAAGCTGTGCTTATCCTAGACATTGCTTTTTATGGGCTTTACCCCAATTTCCATGGGCTGCATGCTCATTCGCATAAACACCGCCTATGGAATGCCGACAACCCATGAAGCGCAAGAACATTCTTTTCATCATGGCCGATCAAATGGCCGCGCCGCTGCTGCCGTTCTACGGTTCTTCGCCGATCAAGTTGCCCAATTTGAGCCGCCTCGCCGCACAGGGCGTGGTGTTCGACGCCGCCTATTGCAACAGCCCGCTGTGCGCGCCGTCGCGTTTTACCCTGGTCAGTGGGCAGTTGCCGAGCAAGATCGGCGCCTACGACAACGCGGCGGATTTCCCCGCCGATGTGCCGACCTATGCCCACTACTTGCGTCGCCTCGGCTATCGCACGGCGCTGTCGGGCAAGATGCATTTCTGCGGCCCCGACCAGTTGCACGGCTACGAAGAACGCCTGACCAGCGACATCTACCCCGCCGACTACGGCTGGGCGGTGAACTGGGATGAACCGGACGTGCGCCCCAGCTGGTACCACAACATGTCGTCGGTGCTGCAAGCCGGCCCGTGCGTGCGCACCAACCAGCTGGATTTCGACGAAGAGGTGGTGTTCAAGGCCCAGCAGTACCTGTTCGACCATATCCGCGAGGACGGCGACCAACCGTTCTGCCTGACCGTGTCGATGACCCATCCCCATGACCCGTACACCATTCCCAAGCCGTTCTGGGACCTGTACGACGACGCCGATATCCCATTGCCTACGACGCCAGCGCAAGAAGATCTCGACCCGCATTCCCAGCGCCTGCTCAAGGTCTACGACCTGTGGGACAAGCCGCTGCCTGTGGATAAGATCCGCGATGCACGCCGGGCCTACTTCGGCGCGTGCAGTTACATCGATAGCAATGTCGGAAAACTCCTGCAAACCCTGGAAGACACCGGCCTGGCCGACGACACCATCATCATTTTCTCCGGTGACCATGGCGACATGCTTGGCGAGCGCGGCCTCTGGTACAAAATGCACTGGTTTGAAATGGCCGCCCGCGTACCGCTGCTGGTGAGTGCGCCGGGGCAATTTGCGTCGGGGCGTGTCAGCCAGGCCGTGTCCACCGCCGACCTGTTGCCAACGTTGGTGGAACTGGCCGGCGGCACGCTCGACCCGCGCCTGCCACTGGACGGCCGCTCACTGGTCCCGCACTTGCAGGGGCAGGACGGGCACGACGAAGTGTTTGGCGAATACATGGCCGAAGGCACGATCAGCCCGCTGATGATGATTCGCCGGGGCGCCTATAAATTCATCTACAGCGAAGACGACCCTTGTCTGCTGTTCGATGTGCGCAATGACCCGCACGAGCGGGAAAACCTCAGCCAGTCACCGGAACACCGGCCACTGTTCGAGGCGTTTTTGAATGAGGCGCGGGCCAAATGGGACATCCCGGCGATCCACCAACAGGTGCTCGCCAGCCAACGCCGCCGTCGCCTGGTGTTTGAAGCACTGACCCAGGGCAAGCTGAAGAGCTGGGATCACCAGCCACTGGTAGACGCCAGTCAGCAATACATGCGCAACCATATCGACCTCGACGACCTGGAGCGCAAGGCACGTTATCCACAACCCTGCCAACACCAATAAAACTGAGGGAAGGCCATGCAAAAGTTGACTGTGATACTGGGCATGTTGGCGCTCGGCAGCGCCAATGTGTACGCGGACACAAGCTGTGACACGGTGAAAATGGCCGATCCGGGCTGGAGCGATATCGCCGCGACCAATGCCATCACCGGTTTTCTGCTGACGGGCATGGGCTACAAACCCAAGGTCGATACCCTGGCGGTGCCGATCACCTTTGGCGGGCTCAAGGACGGCCAGGTGGATGTGTTCCTCGGCAACTGGATGCCAGCGCAGCAGGGCTTCTATGACAAGTTCGTGGCCAATGGCGATGTGGTGCAACTGGCGAAAAACCTCGACGGCACCGAATTCACCCTCGCCGTGCCGGACTACGTGTGGGACGCCGGGGTGCATGACTTTGCCGACTTGAACAAATTTGCCGACAAGTTCGACAAGAAGATCTACGGCATCGGCTCCGGCGCGCCGGCGAATATCTCGTTGCAGGAGATCATCAAGAAGAACGACTTCGACCTTGGCCAGTGGAAGCTGATCGAGTCCAGCGAACAGGCGATGCTCGCCGAAGTGTCGCGGGCGGTGAAGAAACAGCGCTTCGTCACCTTCCTCGGCTGGACGCCGCACCCGATGAACGTGCAGTTGAAAATGCACTACCTCAAGGGCGGCGAGAAGTACTTCGGCGACACCGGCAGCGTGTACACCCTGACGCGCAAGGGGTACGCACAAGCCTGCCCGAACGTAGGAAAACTGCTGACCAACCTGAGTTTCACCCAGGAGATGGAGAACAGCATCATGGCCGAGGTGGCCAACAACAAGGTCAGCAATGCCGAGGCGGCGAAGGCGTGGATCAAGGCGAATCCAGCGGTGTTGGATAAGTGGTTGGAGGGGGTGAAGACCGTGGATGGCAAGGATGCGTTGCCAGCGGTAAAAGCCAAACTCTAAGGCCTTTGTGAGAGCTGGCTTGTGTGGGAGCTGGCTTGCCTGCGATAGCATCACCTGTGTGTACCTGAAGTACCGCGGTGTCTGCATCGCAGGCAAGCCAGCTCCCACAGGGGCCTGTGTGTGCTGATACCCTGAGTCAAACCTTTCTACCCGAGTCTGCGATGCCCCGGCCCACCCGCCACACCCTCTTCCCCTTCCTGCGCTGGTTGCCGCGCCAAACCCGCGCCAGTGTCGGCCGGGATGCCATCGTCGGCCTCAGCGGCGCGGTGCTGGCCTTGCCGCAGTCGATTGCCTACGCACTGATCGCCGGTCTCCCACCGGAATACGGGCTGTATGCCGCGATCATTCCGGTGCTGATCGCGTGCCTGTGGGGTTCGTCCTGGCACCTGATCTGCGGCCCCACGGCGGCAATCTCCATCGTGCTGTACGCCAGCGTTAGCCCATTGGCCGTGCCGGGGTCGCAGGACTACATCACCCTGATCCTGTTGCTGACCTTCCTCGCCGGGGTTTTCCAGTGGTTGCTGGGCATGCTGCGCTTCGGCGCGCTGGTGAATTTCGTCTCCCATTCGGTGGTGCTGGGCTTCACCCTGGGCGCCGCCGTGGTGATTGCCCTGGGGCAGTTGCCCAACCTGCTGGGGCTGGATCTACCGAGCCAGGCCACCGCGATCAAGAGTCTGCTGGCGCTGGTGGATCACGGCGGCGAATGGGACCACGCCTCGCTTGCCCTGGGCCTGGGCACATTGCTGGTGGGCGCATTGCTCAAATACCTGCTGCCACGTTGGCCGACGCTGCTGATCGCCTTGGCGCTTGGCAGCCTGGTGGCGTGGCTGTGGCCGGCGATGTTCGGCCATGTGGCGCGGGTCAGTTCGTTCGTGGGCAAGCTGCCGCCGTTCAGCCCGCTGCCGATGGACCTGGACATGCTCCTGCGCCTGCTGCCCAGCGCCGTGGCGGTGGGCATGCTGGGGCTGGTGACCAGCCTGTCGATTGCCCGCTCGCTGTCGGCCCGTTCGCAACAATTGCTCGACGCCAACCAGGAAGTCCGCGCGCAGGGCTTATCCAATATCGTCGGCGGATTTTTCTCCGGGTACTTGTCAGCCGGTTCCTTTACCCGCTCCGGTCTCAGCTATGAAGCCGGCGCGTGCTCACCCCTGGCCGGGGTGTTTTCTGCCCTGTGGGTGGCGTTGTTTGCGCTGTTTGGCGCGGCATTGATCGCCCATATCCCGATCCCGAGCATGGCGGCGAGCATCCTCCTGATTTGCTGGGGGCTGGTGGATCACCGAGGCATTCGCGCCCTGTTTCGCGTGAGCCGCGCCGAGTTTGTGGTGATGGGCCTGACCTGCGTCGCGACCTTGCTGCTGGAGTTGCAAACAGCGATTTATGCAGGGGTGCTGGCGTCGTTGTTTTTCTACCTCAAGCGCACGTCGCAGCCGCGAGTGCAGCAGTGGCGCGATGGTGATGAGGATGTGCTGCGGGTGGGCGGCTCGATCTTTTTTGGCGCCAGCCATTACCTGCAAGTGCGCCTGCAACGGTTACAGGGCGAGCGGGTGGTGATTGAGTCGCAGCAGATCAACTTTATCGATTATTCCGGGGTGGAGATGTTGCATCAGGAGGCGCGGCGGTTGCGGGGGTTGGGGAGGAGTTTGACATTGCGCCGGGCCAGGCCGCAGGTCGTTGAAGAGCTGAAAAAACTGGAAGGGGCCGACAGGTGCCCCATCCACTTCGAAGACTGAATGCGGTCAAAACTGTGGGAGCTGGCTGTGCCCACTTAGGTTGGAGTTAAGCCAACTGGCGACGCAGCTCGGCCAACACCGGCGCCGACTCCGGGCGCACACCGCGCCACAGGAAAAACGCCTCCGCCGCCTGCTCCACCAACATCCCCAAGCCATCCATCGCCACGGCGGCACCTTGCTCTGTCGCCCAACGGCAAAACGCAGTGGGCTCCTTGCCGTACATCATGTCGTAGCAAAACGTCTTGCCCGGCTCGATCAGGCTGCTGGCAATCGGTGGTACATCGCCTGACAGGCTGGCGGACGTGGCATTGATGATCACGTCCACTGGCTCACGCAGCCAGTCGAAACCGCTGGCAGACACCGGGCCCAAGTCGTCAAACAACTCGGCGAGCATTTCGGCTTTTTCCACGGTGCGGTTGGCAATGATCAGCGAGGCCGGCCGCTCGGCCAGCAACGGTTCCAGCGCGCCACGTACGGCGCCGCCAGCGCCCAGCAGCAAGATGCGCTTGCCTTGCAGGCTCAGCCCGGCGTTGACCGTGAGGTCGCGCACCAGGCCGGCGCCGTCGGTGTTGTCACCCAGCAGGCTGCCATCGGCGAGCTTGCTCAAGGTGTTCACCGCGCCAGCACGTTGGGCCCGTTCGGTGAGGCTGTTGGCCAGCCGATAGGCGTCTTCCTTGAACGGTACGGTGACGTTGGCGCCACGACCGTGCTGAAAAAACTCACGGGCACAGCCGGTGAAATCCTCCAGCGGCGCCAGCAAAGTGCTGTAGTCCAGTTGTTCGCCGGTCTGCTCGGCGAACATCCGGTGGATCAGCGGCGACTTGCTGTGGCCGATGGGGTTGCCGAATACCACATAACGGTCCATCAGACTGCCGCCTTGGGTGCGGCAAGGCCGAGCCAGTCACGGTCTTGCAGGAAGTAGTCGGTGAGCCGCGCTTCTTCGCTGCCGGCCTCGGCTTTCCAGTCGTAGCTCCAGCGCACTTGTGGCGGCAGCGACATCAGGATCGACTCGGTGCGCCCACCCGATTGCAGGCCAAACAGGGTGCCACGGTCGTAGACCAGGTTGAACTCAACGTAGCGGCCACGGCGGAATTCCTGGAATTCGCGCTGTTGCTCGGTGTACGCGGTGGCCTTGCGGCGCTGCACGATCGGCAGGTAGGCGTCGATATAGGCGTCACCGATGGCGCGGATGAAGGCGAAGCAGGTGTCGAAGTCCCATTCGTTCAAGTCGTCGAAGAACAGGCCGCCGATGCCACGCGGTTCATTGCGATGCTTGATGTGGAAGTAGGTGTCGCACCAGGCTTTGTAACGCGAATAAACGTCCGGGCCGAACGGCGCGCAGGCCTGCTCGGCCACGCGGTGCCAGTGGATGCAGTCTTCTTCGTTGGCGTAGTAGGGCGTGAGGTCAAAGCCGCCACCGAACCACCACACCGGCTCTTCGCCTTCTTTTTCGGCGATGAAAAAGCGCACGTTTGCGTGGGACGTCGGTACGTGAGGGTTGTGCGGGTGGATCACCAGCGACACGCCCAGGGCTTCAAAGCCACGGCCGGCCAGTTCAGGGCGGTGGGCACTGGCGGACGGTGGGAGACCGCTACCAAACACGTGGGAAAAGTTAACGCCGCCTTTTTCGATCACCGCACCGTCTGCAATCACACGGGTACGACCGCCGCCGCCGGCAGGCCGGGTCCAGGCGTCTTCGATAAAGCGAGTGTCCGTCTCGAAGGTTTCCAGGGCGCTGCAAATGCGGTCTTGCAGGTCAAGCAGGTAGGCCTTTACAGCCTCGGTGCGGGTAGTCATGGCATCACCTTGAATCGGGCAAAGCTACGCGAGGCCATTGGGCGTCGGCGGCAAATGGGCGCACAGGATACCACCGCACCCCGTTGCGCCGCAGTTGACGAAGATCAAGCTTAGGAGTTCGATAGCCGACTACGCGAATTCGACCCAAGGAGAAGGCAGATGGCAAAACGTATCCAGTTCAGCGCCCATGGCGGTCCCGACGTGCTTGAGTATGTGGACTACACGCCTGCGGAACCCGGCCCACAGCAGGTTCGCGTACGTAACCAGGCCATCGGCCTGAATTTTATCGACACCTACTTCCGCAGCGGTTTGTACGCGCCGCCTGCGTTGCCATCCGGCTTGGGCGCGGAAGGCGCCGGTGTGGTCGATGCCGTCGGCAGCGAAGTCACCCAATTCAAGGTCGGCGACCGTGTGGCCTACGGCAGCGGGCCGCTGGGTGCGTACAGCGAACTGCATGTGCTGCCGGCCGCCAACCTGGTGCACCTGCCGGACGAGATCAGCTTCGAACAAGCGGCTGGCGCCATGCTCAAGGGCCTGACCGTGCAATACCTGCTGCGCCAGACCTATGAGTTGAAGGGTGGCGAAACCATCCTGTTCCACGCCGCTGCCGGTGGTGTGGGTTCCCTGGCCTGCCAGTGGGCCAAGGCCTTGGGCGTGAAGCTGATCGGTACGGTCAGCTCGCCGGAAAAAGCCGCCCTGGCCAAATCCCTCGGTGCCTGGGAAACCATCGACTACAGCAAGGAAAACGTCGCACAACGCGTGCTGGAATTGACCGACGGCAAAAAAGTGCCAGTGGTGTACGACGGTGTGGGCAAGGACACGTGGCTGACCTCACTGGACAGCGTGGCGCCGCGCGGGCTGGTGGTAAGTTTCGGCAATGCGTCGGGCGCAGTGGATGGGGTGAACCTGGGGATTTTGTCGGCGAAAGGTTCGCTGTACGTGACCCGGCCGACCTTGGCCACCTACGCCAACAACCCGCAGAATTTGCAGGCGATGGCGGATGATCTGTTCTCGATGATCAAGAGCGGCAAGGTGCGCATTGATATCAACCAGCGGTATGCGCTGGCGGATGCGGCGAAGGCGCAGACGGAGTTGTCGGGGCGGCGCACGACGGGGTCGACGATTCTGTTGCCGTAAGGCTTCAGGACTCTACTGATTCAAGGGCCTCATCGCGGGCAAGCCCGCTCCCACATTTGACCGAGTTTCTCCAGTTGGAACCCGATCAACCTGTGGGAGCGGGCTTGCCCGCGATGGCCGCACCTCGGTCTCAGGACGGTCGAACAACCTTACCCGTGGCCAAATCGCGAATCAGGCTCGGGTTCTTGCGCCCACCCAGGGCGCCACCCAACACCAGGTCCACCTGGCCACGGAAATACTGCTCCACGCGAATCCGCGTACGCGCCGCCGGGCGGCCCTGCGGGTTGGCCGAGGTGGAAATCAACGGCCCCACCTCTGCGCACAAATCCCGCACCAACGGGTGATCGCTGACCCGCAACGCCACCGTGTCGTGCACACCGGTGACCCACTCCGGCAGCAAACCCTGATGGGGTACCAACCATGTGTTAGGCCCCGGCCAGGTGCTGGCCATGCGATCGATCCAGTCTTGCGGGAAGTCTTCGAACAAAAAGTCGAACTGGTGAATGCTATCGGCGACCACGATCAAACCCTTGTCTACCGAACGGTTCTTGATCGCCAGCAAGCGGTCCACCGCTTCTTCATTCCACGGGTCGCAGCCCAGGCCCCACACCGCCTCGGTTGGGTAGGCAATCACCGCACCTGCGCGAATTTCTCGTGCGGCTTCCAGCACACGCCACCTGTTGACCATTGTTTACTCTCCAGACCAAAGCTCTGGGCAGTTTACCGATCTCTGTTACAAAACCTAGCAGCGCGCGAGCCAGTGCCCGCTTTCACAGGTCACGCGGCCTTCCAGCTCCAGCTCGGTAAGGGTCGCCAGCACCTGGGACAACGGCCGCCCACTGGCAATCGCCAGGGCTTCGCTGGTGTGGGGCGCCGCGTGCAGCAGCGCCACAAACGGATGCGTCACCGGCACCGGTGCCGGGCGCGACAACGCCTGCCAGCCGCGCAAGCCTTCCAGGATGTGCTCGATGGTTTCCACCAGCACCGCACCCTCGCGGATCAGTTGGTGACAGCCCTTGGCGCCGGGATGGTGGATGGAGCCCGGGATCGCATACACCTCGCGGCCTTGCTCGGCAGCAAGCTTCGCGGTGATCAGCGAACCGCTGGCCGTGCTGGCCTCCACCACCAGCACGCCGAGGGACAGGCCGCTGATGATCCGGTTGCGCCGGGGAAAGTTGCCGGCCTGGGGCGCAGTGTCCAGCGGGAACTCGGAAACCACGGCGCTGCCCTGCGCAATCATCGTCGCGGCGAGTCGCTTGTGGCGCTGTGGATAAAAATTTTCGAGGCCGGTGCCGAGCACGCCGATTGTCTGCCCCCCGACATCCAATGCCGCCTGATGCGCCG
Source organism: Pseudomonas acericola (SeqCode) (assembly GCF_053456465.1). Classification (NCBI taxonomy): domain Bacteria; kingdom Pseudomonadati; phylum Pseudomonadota; class Gammaproteobacteria; order Pseudomonadales; family Pseudomonadaceae; genus Pseudomonas; species Pseudomonas acericola (SeqCode). Next base: position 53,876 of record NZ_JBRFJB010000004.1, read on the forward strand.
CGCCATCAATCCCCAGTGCAAGGCCGCTGGTGATGACAAAACCAGCGCTGGCCAAACTGCGCGAAAACGCGGCTGCGGTGTCCATGCCAGGGCGTGAAGCACGACGACTGCCGACCACCGCCAATTGCGGCTTTTCCAGGATTCCAGGGTCGCCGGCGACGAATAACAAGGGCGGTGCGTCGTCGATCTGGGCGAGCAAAGCGGGGTACTCGGGCTGGTCCCACATCAGCAAATGCTGGGCCGGGCGCGCCAGCCAGGCCAATGCAGCGCTGGCGCCATCGCGCACCTCATGGCTGCGCCGGGCATCCGCACTGATGGCTGGCAACCCGAGGGAACGCCAGGCACTGGCGGGGGCACTGATGGCCTTTGACGCGCAACCGAATGCTTCGATCAACCGGCAAAACCGCTTGGGACCCAATTCCGGCAGCCTGTGCAAGCGTAGTCGCGCTTCCAGTTCTGCTGGGGATATTTCATGACTGTTTGTCGGATACATCTGATCATCCTTGACCGGAACAAGCTGTGGATAACTCTGTTGGTAACTTATTTAGCAGGCTATTTATTGCCTTTGATGGGCAGTCTCGAAACGGTCCATCACAGCCAGGGGGCGTGAAGCACTGAGGACAAGGCCGTAACTGAGCTTTTCGTAGGTGCGAAACACCAGCAGAGTGCCGGCGCGCTCATCGGGAAGCTTCGTAGGGACACCGGTGAGGGCGTCGCGAACGGTGGCGCCCGTCTTGATCACTGCGAGCAGGTGCCCCTCAACCATGCCATCGCGCCGGCCTTTGTTCAGGGTCACGGCATCCAGCACGCCGATCTGGGTAACGCCTCTGGGGATATCGATGATTTTTCCTGCAATGAAGGTCGCAGGCTCCGACACCTCCAGGCGTGTCAGATCTATGGGTGGCTGGGCACGGAGCAAGCGGTCGCCTGGGCGAATTTCCTGGGTCACCCGCTGCACGGCCAGGGTGGAGAGGTCGCCCGCCGTCACAAAGCGCGCGGTGCCGATGTCATCGGCGTTGCTGCCCAGCAGTTCGTGGGTCTGTGGATCGGTGTAGGCCTCGCCGTGTCGGAATATTCCGTAGATCGGTTGGGAAGGGTCCAGGACGCCTCGCGCATGCACCTGCTCACCCGGCGCGCCCAGCACCCGGCCGGCGTCCGCTGCGACGATGTAGGGCGCGTTGTCCAGGTCCTGAGGGGTATCAAGGATGCGGTTGTGCAATAAAAAGCCCTGGATGGCCTGTAGCGTCGGCTGATCCAGACGTTGGCCGGGCGCTGGCAGCAGGGCCATGGCGAACGGGGCCCACAGCAGTAAGACGAGCAGCGATTTCCTCATGGGGTGAATCTCCTTTATTATGTGCGTTCGCGTGAAATGCCTTGGCCTTCGCGGCTTTTAAGGGTTTCACACCGGTCGTTTGGGTCCATCCCAACGCCGATTTGCCTTTACCTCACATGTGCAGCAATTACGCTTATGGCTATTTTGAACATCCTCGAATTCCCCGACTCGCGCCTGCGCACTGTCGCCAAACCGGTGGCCGTAGTGGACGACAAGGTTCGTCAGTTGGTCGATGACATGTTTGAAACAATGTATGAAGCCCCGGGCATCGGCCTCGCCGCGACCCAGGTCAACGTGCATCAGCGTGTCGTGGTCATGGACCTGTCGGAAGATCGCAGCGAGCCGATGGTGTACATCAACCCAGAGTTCGAACCGCTGACCGAAGAGATGGGCGAGTACCAGGAAGGTTGCCTGTCGGTGCCGGAGTTCTACGAGAACGTCGAGCGCCCGCTGCGCGTGAAGATCAAGGCCCTGGACCGCGACGGTAAGCCGTTCGAGCTGATTGCCGAAGGCCTGCTGGCGGTGTGCATCCAGCACGAATGCGACCACCTCAACGGCAAGCTGTTTGTCGATTACCTGTCCACGCTCAAGCGTGACCGGATCAAGAAGAAGCTGGAAAAGAAGCATCGCCAGCAAGCTTGATGCCCGTCTTCCAAAGGCTTGCTGCGGCAAGCCTTTTTCTTTTGTGACTGCTTTTAACCGAGACCTCCCATGACCGAGCCACTGCGCATTGTTTTTGCCGGTACACCCGAATTTGCCGCCGAACACCTCAAGGCGCTGCTTGCCAGCCCTTATGACATCGTCGCGGTGTACACCCAGCCGGATCGCCCGGCCGGTCGCGGGCAAAAACTGATGCCGAGCCCGGTCAAACAGCTGGCGCTGGAGCACAACATTCCCGTGCTGCAACCGCCGACCCTGCGCAACGCCGAGGCCCAGGCCGAACTGGCGGCGCTGCAACCGGACCTGCTGTTGGTGGTGGCCTATGGCTTGATCCTGCCGCAAGTGGTGCTGGATATCCCACGCCTGGGCTGCATCAACAGCCACGCCTCGCTGCTGCCACGCTGGCGCGGTGCGGCGCCGATCCAGCGTGCCGTAGAAGCCGGCGACAGCGAAAGCGGCGTGACCGTGATGCGCATGGAACTGGGCCTGGACACCGGCCCGATGCTGCTCAAAGTCACCACCCCGATCACCGCGCAGGACACCGGCGGCAGCCTGCACGATCGCCTCGCCGAGCTGGGCCCACCGGCCGTGCTGCAGGCCATCGCCGGCCTTGCGGCGGGCACCCTGGAAGGCGAAGTGCAGGACGACAGCCTCGCCACCTACGCCCACAAGCTGAACAAAGATGAAGCGCGCATCGACTGGAGCCGCCCGGCCGTGGAGCTGGAGCGCCTGGTGCGTGCGTTCAACCCGTGGCCGATCTGCCACAGCACCCTTAACGGCGAAGCCCTGAAAGTGCTGGCCGCGACCTTGGCCGAAGGCAACGGCGCCCCCGGTGAAATCATCGGCGCCAGCAAGGACGGCCTGCTGGTCGCCTGCGGTGAACAAGCGCTGTGCCTGACCCGTCTGCAATTGCCCGGTGGCAAGGCGCTGAGTTTCAGCGATTTGTTCAACAGCCGCCGTGAGAAATTTGCCGTGGGCACCGTGCTCGGGGTGGTCGCGCAATGAACCCACGTCTGGCTGCCGCCAAGGCTCTCGCCGCCGTCCTCAATGGCAAGGCGTCACTGAACAGTTCGTTGCCCACGCAGATGGACAAGGTCGAAGACCGCGACCGTGGTTTTACCCAGGACCTGGCGTTTGGCACCGCCCGTTGGCAGCCACGCTTGTCGGCGCTGGCGGCCAAGTTGCTGCAAAAGCCGTTCAAGGCAGCGGACGCCGATGTGGAAGCGCTGCTGCTGGTCGGCCTCTATCAGTTGCTATACACCCGCGTGCCCGCCCACGCCGCCATCGGCGAAACCGTCGGTTGCGCCGACAAGCTGAAAAAGCCCTGGGCCAAGGCCCTGCTCAACGCCGTGCTGCGCCGTGCCCAGCGTGAAAGCGAAGCGCTGCTGGCCGAGCTGGAACATGACCCGGTGGTGCGCACCTCCCACCCGCGCTGGCTGCAAAAATCCCTCAAGGCGTTCTGGCCGGAGCAATGGGAAGCCATTTGCGCGGCGAACAATGCGCACCCGCCGATGATCCTGCGGGTCAACCGTCGCCATCACAGCCGTGACGCCTACCTGCAATTGCTCACCGCCGCCGGCATCAACGCCACGCCGTGCGTGTACAGCGTTGACGGCATCGTGCTCGAAGCCGCCACCGACGTGCGCAGCCTGCCGGGTTTTGCCGAAGGCTGGATCAGCGTGCAGGACGAAGCCGCGCAACTGGCCGCCGACCTGCTCGACCTGGCGCCCGGCCAGCGTGTGCTCGACGCCTGCTGCGCACCGGGCGGTAAGACGTGTCATATCCTTGAGGTCGAAAAAGACCTCGCCGGTGTAGTCGCCGTCGACCTGGAAGCCAAGCGCCTGGTGCGCGTACGAGAGAACCTCGCCCGCCTGGGCCTCAGCGCCGAGTTGATCGCCGCCGATGGCCGCGACACCGCCACCTGGTGGGACGGCAAGCCCTTCCAGCGCATCCTGCTCGACGCGCCATGCTCCGCCACCGGCGTGATCCGCCGCCACCCGGACATCAAGCTCACCCGCCAACCCGACGACATCGCCGCCCTGGCCGTGCTGCAAGGCGAACTGCTCGACGCGATGTGGCCAACCCTGGAAGTCGGCGGCATCCTGCTTTACGCCACGTGCTCGACCTTGCCGACGGAAAATACCGAAGTGATCGCAGCCTTCCTCGCCCGCACCAGCGGCGCACGGGAGCTGGACCTCGCGACCGCGGCCGGCATCAAGCAGCCCCATGGCCGCCAATTGCTCGCGCAAGAAGGCGGACACGACGGCTTCTACTACGCCAAACTGATCAAGATCGCCGCCGCGCGCGGCTGAAACGGGTTTAAGGGAGTGACCGGATGAAAATCATCATCCTTGGGGCAGGGCAGGTCGGCGGCACGCTGGCCGAACATTTGGCCAGCGAAGCCAATGACATCACCGTGGTCGACACCGACAGCGAGCGCCTGCGCAACCTCGGCGACCGCCTCGACATCCGCACCGTGCAAGGCCGCGCCTCGTTCCCCACGGTGCTGCGCCAGGCCGGTGCCGACGACGCCGACATGCTGGTGGCCGTGACCAACAGCGACGAGACCAACATGGTCGCGTGCCAGGTCGCCCACACCCTGTTCCACACCCCGACCAAGATCGCCCGCGTGCGCGAAGCCGCCTACCTGACCCGCGCCGGCCTGTTCGACAACGACGCGATTCCGGTGGACGTGCTGATCAGCCCAGAACAGGTGGTGACCCACTACATCAAGCGCCTGATCGAAATCCCCGGCGCCTTGCAAGTGATCGACTTCGCCGAGGGCAAGGCGCAACTGGTCGCCGTGAAGGCTTACTACGGCGGGCCGTTGGTGGGCCAGCAACTGCGCCAGCTGCGTGAACACATGCCGAATGTGGAGACCCGCGTGGCGGCCATCTTCCGCCGTGACCGGCCGATCCTGCCCCAGGGTGATACGGTGATCGAAGCGGACGACGAAGTATTTTTCATCGCCGCCAAGGCGAATATTCGCGCGGTCATGAGTGAAATGCGCCGGCTCGACGAGAGCTACAAGCGCATCGTCATCGCCGGGGGCGGGCAGATTGGCGAACGCCTGGCCGAAGCCATCGAAAGCCGCTACCAGGTGAAGATCATCGAGATGAACCCGGCACGCTGCCGGCATTTGTCCGACACCCTCGACAGCACCGTCGTACTGCAAGGCAGTGCTTCCGACCGCGACCTGCTGATGGAAGAAAACATCGCCGACGCCGACATCTTCCTGGCCCTGACCAACGACGACGAGGCCAACATCATGTCGTCGCTGCTGGCCAAGCGGCTGGGGGCGAAGAAGGTGATGACCATCATCAACAACCCGGCCTACGTCGACCTGATCCAGGGCGGCGATATCGACATCGCCATCAGCCCGCAGCTGGCCACCATCGGCACCTTGCTCGCCCACGTACGCCGTGGCGACATCGTCAGCGTGCACTCCCTGCGCCGGGGCGCGGCGGAAGCCATCGAGGCGATTGCCCACGGTGACGCGAAATCGAGCAAGGTGATCGGCAAGGCCATCCGCGATATCGGCCTACCGCCGGGCACAACCATCGGCGCGATTATTCGTGATGAAGAGGTGATCATTGCCCACGACGATACGGTGATCGAGACCGGTGACCATGTGATCCTGTTTCTTGTGGATAAAAAACATATCCGCGATGTGGAGAAGCTGTTCCACGTGGGCCTGAGCTTTTTCTGATTTGACGGAGTGACCGACATGCTCGATTCCCTGGAAAAAATGCTCGCCAAGGGTGTGGATAGCTCGTTGCTGCGATTTGGTTTGGGCAAGGGCTATCTGGACTTGAAGGACAACGCCAAGGCGGCGGAGCATTTGCAGAAATGCGTCGAGTTCGATCCGAAGTATTCGGCGGCGTGGAAGCTGTTGGGCAAGGCCCAACTGGGTTTGGAGGATCGTGCAGCAGCACGGCTGGCCTGGGAACAAGGGATCGTGGCGGCTCAGGCCCATGGCGACAAACAGGCCGAAAAAGAGATGACGGTGTTCCTAAAGAAACTCGACCGCCAGGCCTGAGGTGATCCCTGTGGGAGCTGGCTTGCCTGCGATGCTGGCAACTCGGTCTTTCAGTTACACCGAGGTGATGCTATCGCAGGCAAGCCAGCTCCCACATTAGGACTTCATTGGCCTATAGATCGGGGCACTCAGTACCACCGCTCCTCACCCGGCGGGCGCTTCTTGAAGCGCTTCATGCTCCACATGTACTGGCTCGGATACGCGCCGACATAACGCTCCACCACCTTGCTCATCGCCGCGCAGGACGTGGCGGTGTCGGTGCTGTACATGTCTTCCGGTGCTGCTTCCAGGATCACTTTGTAACCCGAACCGTCCGGCAGCCGCAGGGCGTGCAGGAAAACACCCACGGCCTTGTGGCCGGCGAGCATGTTCGGCACGAACTTGCTGGTAAGGGCCTGGGTGGCGAAGAACGGCACGAAGATGCCTGCAGATTCGGCCGGCTCCGGGTCGGCAGGAATACCCACCTGGCCACCTTTGCGCACTTCCTTGATCACACTGAGAATGCCTTCCTTGGTCGATGCCGCCACGCGGTTGCCCAACTGCACGCGCTGTTTACGCAGCAGTTCATCCACCGCCTTGAGCTTGGGCGGGCGGTAGAAAATGATCGGCTTGCACTGGCTGCAATAGAAGTGGTTCAGCACTTCCCAGTTGCCCAGGTGGCTGGTGATGCCGACCACGCCTTTGCCCGAGGCCAGGGCTTGGTGCAGCACTTCCAGGCCTTCGACTTCGCGGACCAGGTCAATCGAGCGTTGAGCCGGCCAGATCCAGGCGCAGGCGCTTTCGGTAAGGGATTTGCCAATGTCCATCAGGCTCTGGCCCACCAGGCGCTCGCGGGCGGCCGGGTCCATGTCGGGGAAGCACTTGGACAGGTTGATCCGCACCGTGTCGCGGGAGCGGTTGGGGGTTTTCCACATGACCCAGCCAATGGCCGTGCCGACGGCCTGGACGGCGCGCCAAGGCAGCAGGGCAAATAACCGGAGAGCGCCTACCAGCAAGGCGCCTTTAAACTTTTCCACAGGTCACTCCTGATCGTGTGTGGTGCGCAAAGCCGGCATTCTAACCGGCGTTGGCCAGGTCCGCGTAACGGTCGCAGTCCTGGGTGTGGTCCATGACCATGCCGCTGGCCTGCATGAACGCGTAGCAAATGGTCGGGCCGACAAAGGTAAAACCGGCCTTTTTCAAGGCTTTGCTCATGGCTTCGGCCTCGGGGGTGATGGCCGGGACTTCGCTGCGGTCCTTGAAGTGATTGACCTTGGGCACGCCGCCGACAAACGACCAGAGCAACTTTACCGGGTCCTCCAGTGCCAGCCAGGCGGCGGCATTGCGCCGGGTAGCGTTGAGCTTGAGGCGATTGCGCACGATGCCCGGGTCGAGCATCAGCGCTTCGATTTCGCCATCGGTGAGCCGCGCCAAGCGTTGTGCATCAAAACCAAACAAGACCTTTCGATAATGCTCGCGTTTGCGTAAAACGGTGATCCAGGAAAGGCCCGCCTGGAACCCTTCGAGTAAAAGCAACTCGAACAAGCCCTGCGCATCGCGCAGCGGCGTTCCCCACTCCTGATCGTGATATGCCATGTACAGCGGATCTTCAGAACACCAAAAGCAGCGTGGCATAAGGCTCCAGGGGATGGTGGCGCGGCCGAATCGGGTATACTCCCGCTCTTTAAATCGCAGCCCAAGTAACAGGTGAATTTCGTGAGCCAGCCTACGCCAGCCGTGCGTACCTTCCAAGACTTGATCCTCGCCCTCCAGCAATACTGGGCCGAGCAAGGTTGTGTGGTACTTCAGCCCTACGATATGGAAGTAGGCGCCGGCACTTTCCACACCGCTACATTCCTGCGGGCCATCGGCCCGGAAACCTGGAACGCCGCTTATGTGCAGCCCAGTCGTCGCCCGACTGACGGCCGCTACGGCGAAAACCCGAACCGTCTGCAGCACTACTACCAGTTCCAGGTGGTACTGAAGCCGAACCCGGACAACTTCCAGGAACTGTACCTGGGCTCGCTCAAGCATGTCGGCCTGGACCCGCTGGTCCACGACATCCGTTTCGTCGAAGACAACTGGGAATCGCCAACGCTCGGCGCCTGGGGCCTGGGCTGGGAAGTCTGGCTCAACGGCATGGAAGTGACGCAGTTCACTTACTTCCAGCAAGCGGGCGGCATCGAGTGCTACCCGGTTACCGGCGAAATCACCTACGGCCTCGAGCGCCTGGCCATGTACCTGCAAGGCGTGGACTCGGTCTACGACCTGGTGTGGGCTGACGGCCCGTTCGGCAAAGTGACCTACGGCGACGTGTTCCACCAGAACGAAGTGGAGCAATCCACTTACAACTTCGAGCACGCCAACGTCGAGAAGCTGTTCGAACTGTTCGACTTCTATGAAAGCGAAGCCAAGCGCCTGATCGAGCTCGACCAGCCGCTGCCGTTGCCAAGCTACGAAATGGTGTTGAAGGCGTCCCATACCTTCAACCTGCTGGATGCGCGCCGGGCAATCTCGGTGACCGCGCGTCAGCAATACATCCTGCGTGTACGCACCCTGGCGCGTTCCGTCGCCCAAGCCTACCTGCTGGCTCGCGCCAAGCTGGGCTTCCCGATGGCTACCCCGGACCTGCGTGATGAAGTGTTGGCTAAGCTGGAGGCTGCACAATGAGTGCTCAAGATTTCCTGGTTGAACTGGGCACCGAAGAGCTGCCACCCAAGGCACTGAACACCCTGGCCGACGCGTTTCTGGCCGGTATCGAAAAAGGCCTGCACAGCGCTGGCTTGAAGTTCGCCGCGAAAAAAGTCTACGCCGCGCCACGTCGCCTGGCTGTGTTGCTGACCGCACTGGAAACCCAGCAGCCGGACCGCAGCATCAACCTCGACGGCCCGCCACGCCAGGCGGCTTTCGATGCCGAAGGCAACCCGACTCAAGCCGCACTGGGCTTCGCCAAGAAGTGCGGCGTCGAGCTCAGCGAGATCGACCAGAGCGGCCCGAAACTGCGCTTCAGCCAGGTGATCACCGGCAAGCCGACCGCGAGCCTGTTGCCGACCATCGTTGAAGATTCCCTGAACGACCTGCCGATCCCCAAGCGCATGCGCTGGGGTGCGCGCAAGGAAGAGTTCGTGCGTCCGACCCAATGGCTGGTGATGCTGCTCGGTGACCAGGTCATCGACTGCACCATACTCGCCCAGAAGGCGGGTCGTGAGTCTCGTGGCCATCGTTTCCACCATCCAGAAGCGGTACGCATCACGTCGCCGGCCAACTATGCCGCTGACCTGCGCGCTGCCTACGTGTTGGCTGATGCCAATGAGCGTCGCGAACTGATCAGCAAGCGCACCGAAGAACTGGCCCGCTTGCAGGAAGGCACCGCCATCGTGCCGCCAAGCCTGCTGGACGAAGTGACCGCCCTGGTTGAATGGCCGGTGCCGCTGGTGTGCTCGTTCGAAGAGCGTTTCCTCGACGTGCCGCAAGAAGCCCTGATCACCACCATGCAGGACAACCAGAAGTACTTCTGCCTGCTGGATGTGGACGGCAAGTTGCTGCCGCGCTTTATCACCGTGGCCAACATCGAAAGCAAGGACCCACAGCAGATCATCGCCGGTAACGAAAAAGTCGTGCGCCCGCGCCTGACCGACGCCGAGTTCTTCTTCAAGCAAGACAAGAAGCAGAAGCTGGAAGACTTCAACCTGCGCCTGCAGAACGTGGTGTTCCAGGAGAAGCTCGGCAGCGTCTACGACAAGGCCGTGCGCGTTTCCAAGCTGGCGGCCTACATTGCGCCACGCATCGGCGGTGATTCCGCCTGGGCCGCGCGTGCGGGCCTGCTGTCCAAGTGCGACCTGGCCACCGAGATGGTCGGCGAGTTCCCGGAGATGCAAGGCGTTGCCGGCTACTACTACGCCCTCAACGACGGCGAGCCGGACGATGTGGCCCTGGCCCTGAACGAGCAGTACATGCCGCGCGGTGCTGGCGCTGAGCTGCCAAGCACCCTGACCGGTGCGGCCGTGGCCATTGCCGATAAGCTGGACACGCTGGTCGGTATCTTCGGTATCGGCATGTTGCCTACCGGCAGCAAAGACCCGTATGCCCTGCGCCGTGCGGCCCTGGGCGTGCTGCGCATCCTGATCGACAAGAAGCTCGACCTCGACCTGACCCAGGCCGTGGTGTTCGCGGTTGGCCAGTTCGGTGCCAAGGTCAAGCAAGTCGGCCTGGCCGAGCAAGTGCTGGAATTCGTGTTCGACCGCCTGCGTGCGCGCTACGAAGACGAAGGCGTGGACGTGTCGGTGTACCTGGCGGTACGTGCCCTGCAACCGGGTTCGGCGCTGGACTTCGATCAGCGCGTACAAGCCGTGCAGGCCTTCCGCAAACTGCCGGAAGCCGACGCCCTGGCCGCTGTGAACAAGCGTGTGTCGAACCTGCTGAGCAAGGCCGAAGGCCTGGGCAATGCGGACGTCGACCCTGGCCTGTTTGCCGACGCCAAGGAGTTCTCGCTGAACTCGGCCATTGCCAAGGCAGAGACGGCGGTGAAACCGCTGATCGCCGAGCGCAACTATGCCGAAGCGCTGGCGCGCCTGGCCACCTTGCGTGACCCGGTGGATGCGTTCTTCGAAGCCGTGATGATCAATGCCGAAGACGCTGGCGTGCGTAAAAACCGCTACGCCATGCTGGCGCGCCTGCGTGGTCTGTTCGTCAACATCGCTGACATTTCGACGCTGAGCTGACCATGTTGAAACTGCTGATTCTCGATCGGGACGGGGTGATCAATTACGACTCCGACGCTTACATCAAGTCGGTGGCGGAGTGGGTGCCACTGCCCGGTTCGATCGAGGCCATCGCGCAGTTGAGCAAAGCCGGCTGGACGGTGGCCATCGCCACCAACCAGTCCGGCATCGCCCGCGGTTACTACGACATCGCCACCCTGGACGCCATGCACGCGCGCTTGCGCACGTTGGTGGCCGAGCAGGGCGGTGAGGTGGGGTTGGTGGTGTACTGCCCCCACGGGCCGGATGAGGGCTGCGATTGCCGCAAGCCCAAACCTGGCATGTTGAAAATCATTGCAGAACATTACAAGGTGCCGTTGGCTGGGATATGGTTCGTCGGGGACAGCCTCGGTGACCTGGAGGCGGCCAAAGCCGTCGATTCTCAGCCAGTTTTGGTGAAGACCGGAAAAGGCGAAAAGACCCAGGCGAAAAACCTGCCGGTGGGCACCTTGATTTTTGACGATCTGGCGGCGGTTGCCGCAGAACTTATCAACAACTAGTCGCCCTCGACATCCTGACCAAGGAGTGTTCGGGAGTGCGCTTTTAACAGGCGGGCCATGCCCCGCAACGGTAAATGCCGCCATGTCGATCTTGCAGGCCATCAGAACCTTTTTCTTTTACCTGCTGCTGGGCACCAGTTCGTTTCTCTGGTGCACCCTGAGCTTTTTTATTGCGCCCTTTTTGCCGTTCAAGGCGCGCTATCGCTTTATCAACGTTTATTGGTGCCGCTGTGCGTTGTGGCTGTCCAAGGTGTTCCTGGGCATTCGCTTCGAGATCAAGGGCGCTGAAAACGTCCCGGACCAGCCCTGCGTGATTCTGTCGAACCACCAGAGCACCTGGGAGACGTTCTTCCTCTCGGCGTACTTCTCGCCCCTGAGCCAGGTGCTCAAGCGTGAGTTGCTGTATGTGCCGTTCTTTGGCTGGGCCATGGCCATGCTGCGGCCGATTGCGATCGACCGTGACAACCCCAAGGCTGCGCTCAAGCACGTGGCCAAGAAGGGCGACGAGCTGCTCAAGGACGGTGTGTGGGTGCTGATCTTCCCGGAAGGTACACGGGTGCCGTTTGGCACCGTGGGCAAGTTCTCCCGGGGCGGTACGGCATTGGCGGTCAATGCCAACCTGCCGGTACTGCCGATTGCACACAACGCCGGCAAGTTCTGGCCCAAGGAAGGCTGGGCCAAGCGCGCCGGTACCATCACCGTGGTGATTGGTGAACCGATGTATGCCGAAGGCGAAGGCCCACGGGCTATCGCTGCGCTGAATGACCGGGCTGCGGCCTGGAATGAGGCTCAGCAACGCGCCATGGGCTCGCTGCCACCGGAGCCCGTTGTGGCGCAGGTGCCAGCGGCTTGAGCATCTGTGGATAACCTGTGTACGGAATGTTGGCGAATTGGCTTTTTTGCTTCATAACAAGCTGATTTACTTACATATTTCTCGAGGTCATAAAATTCGGAAAAAGGTGCATAAGTTTTTTCCCGCATAAAAAAACCGGTCCTTGTGACCGGTTTTTTATGCACAGCGAAAAAGTACGTTTTTCAGTCTTCCAGCAGCGGCAGTTGCAGGCTGAACGTAGTGCCCTTGCCCACCACGCTTTCGCAGCTGATACGACCGCCATGGCGTTCCACGACGGCCTTGACCATGGTCAACCCCAACCCCAGGCCATCGCTACCCTGGGCCGATTCGAACCGGCGGTATTGGCTGAACAACTCCGGTAAATCCTCGGCGGCAATCCCCGGGCCCTGATCGCTGATGCGGCATTCCAGCCAGCCCTCCGTAGTGCCGTGACGCAACCTGACGGTGGTGCCGGAAGGCGAATACTTGATGGCGTTTTCCAGCACGTTGAACAACGCACGGGTCAGCAGCGATTGATCGGCCGACACCATGCCCTCATCGGCCTCATCCAGGTCATGGACCAGATGAATGCCCTTGAGCTGGGCCAGCAACGCGACTTGGTCAAACGCATCCATCACCAGCATGGCGAACAATGTCGGCTGGAAGTGGTAGCCGTCCGCCTCGGCCTTGGCCAACTGCACAAAGGATTCGGTGAGGTTCAAGGCACGGCGTACCTGTTGCTCGATCTGGGCGAATACCGGCGACTCGCTGCCGTGTACATCCAGCAGCGCAAGGATTGCCGAGTGCGGCGCACGCAAGTCGTGGGAAAGAAAGCGCAGCATCGTCTCGCGGTGCTGCTGGGCTTCGCGCTCCTTGCTCAAATCCGTCAGGCTCAGCAGCCAGCCCAGTGCCACGTCACCTTCGGCTGGCAGCAGCGGCGCCAGCTCCATGCGCAAGCTGCGCTGGTGGATATCCCGGAACTCAACCAACTCCAACGCCGAAAGGGCAGGGCGCACACCGTTGTGCAGCGGTGGATAGCCGAGGTCAGCCAATTGCTCCAGCAGGTTGTCGGTGACCAGGTCGCTGCCGAACACTTCGCGGGCGATGCGGTTGGCCAGCAGGATATTGCCCTTGGGGTCGGTAATCAGTGTTGCCACCGGCAAACACTCCAGGCCATCGGCCATGAAGCGGCGGGTGTCGCGCGTGCGGCTGACGGCTTGCTCCAGGGCGAAGATACGGCCCTGCAAGACATCGCCTTTGCTAGCGGGCGCGCGGCGGCGTTCGGGCAGCACTTTGGGCTCGTTGTCCAGGCGTGCCAGTTCCCAGCCGAAGTAGGCCAGGATCACGCTCAGGCGCCGCCAGTTCCAGATCAGGTAGCTGAGCAGCAAACCGATCAGGCAGGCGGCAGGCGACCACCAGTGGCCCAGGCGCAACAATGCCAGGGACCCAAGCAGCGCAGCGGCCATACAGCCCAGCGTCATCCACAGTGCGTAACGAGGGCGATAGAGCAACAGGCCGAGCAGCAACGCCACCACGGACGTCGCCATCAGCGCCGCCAGCCACCCTGGCAGATCAACAATGCTGCGCTCTTGCAGCAAACCGTTAAGCACGTTGGCCTGGATCTCGACACCGGCCGTGGTGCCAAGCGTGGACGAAATGGGTGTGGCAAAACGATCCCCCATTCCAGAAGCGGTCGCACCGACAAGGATCAGACGATTGCGCAGCAACTCGGGAGAGACTTCACCGCGCAATACGCTGACGTAGGACACACTGGGGAAGTGGTTGTTAGCCGCGATAAACGGAATGCGAATGCCGTGCTCACGGTGCCATTGTTCGCTGACTTTGCCATGGGATTCAGCGGGCATCGGCGTGGGCTCCTGGGTGCCCATCTGATAGGCCAGCCAAGCCAGTTGCGGTGCCATGGCATCCAGCGGGCCTTCACGCAAATACAGGCTGCGCACCACGCCATCGTTGTCCGCTTCGACATTGATATGTCCCACGCCCTTGGCGCATTTAAGCAGCGGCTGCATTTGCTCAGCGGGTTGGATGTAACTCGCCGGCCCTTCACGCAGCAACGGCAACAGCACGTTGCCAGCGTTGCATACCGCGTCGGCCAGGCGCTTGTCATTGGCTGGGTTGCCCGGCTCGCTGAAGACAACATCGAACAGGATCGCGGTGGGTTGCGCGGCGCTAAGGCGGTCGATCAGGTCAGCATGCAAGCTGCGTGGCCAAGGCCATTGCCCCAGCTTTTTGAGGCTGGGGCCGTCGATGGTCACCAACAGGATGCGCGGGTCTACCGGCAGGGGCGTGAGGCGGCGAAGGCTGTCGTAAAGCGGGTTGTTCAACGCCAAGCCTGGGCTCAGAGACAAGTAGGCAGTGATCGGCAGCAACAGCAGACCAATCCACAACCATTCGCGTACCAGGCCATGGAACAGCCGTTGGGCGTGGGTGGGTTGGCGCTTTTCGGGCTTGCCCCAGAGCATCATAGGTCAACGTGCCTGTGCTGTTGTCGAGTGGTGGACGATGTCATGGACCGCGACTTTGCTCATCGTAGGATGACACTGGAGTTTACGACAGCGCACGCGTCGGCTGATCCTTTTACTTACGGTCAGGAGCCGGTATCTTTCCCACACTGGTACCGAGGACTTTCAAAGGCTTAACCGCTGATTGATCCAGCGTACCGAGAGATCCAAGGGGTCGATGAATCTGCGCACAATTCTTCAGATTCAACGACCGGCATCTACGCAGCGCGCGCCCTTATTCAAAACAGGCTGACGACTGCATACTCTTCAAGACGAAAGGACCACCCATGCGTGTCGCAATACTGGATGACGAGCCCGCCGAACTGCGCCGGGTGGAACAGACACTGCGACAGATCCCCAGCACCGCCGAACAGCCTTGGACCCTGCACTGCTTTGAACGCGGTGAAGACCTGCTGCGCCAACTGCGCCGGGAAACCTTCGACCTGCTGATCCTCGACTGGCAACTACCGGACATCACCGGCATCGCGTTGCTGCGCTGGACCCGCGAACACATGGAGTCGCCGCCTGCAGTCATCATGCTCACCAGCCGTGATGCGGAGAGCGACATCGTCACCGCATTGAACAGCGGCGCCGACGACTACGTCAGCAAGCCCTTTCGGCCCAACGAACTGAAGGCCCGGGTTGCAGCGGTTTTGCGTCGGCATGGCCTGCAAAAGTCGGCGACCCATGAAGTGCAGAGCTTCAATGACCTGACCTTTGACGATGCCGAATTGACCGTGACCCGCGCGGGGAAGCCGATCAACCTCACTGAGCGTGAATACCGATTGGCGAGCTGTCTGTTTGCCAACCTGGCGCGACCGTTGTCCCGTGAGTACCTGTATGAGCGGTTTTGGACCCACGAAGAGATGGTGTCATCGCGGCCGCTGGACACGCATATCTACCGGCTGCGCAACAAGCTGGGGCTCACGGCGGACAGGGGTTGGCAGCTGTTGACGATCTACGGGTATGGGTACCGGTTGGAGAGTGTGGCGGCGACTTCGCCGTGATGTTCCACGTGGAGCATTTTCGAATAGGCTGTGTTTTCACCCAATAAAAAAGGCCAACGCTAAGCGTTGGCCTTTTTGGTTTAGCGGTGGACCAGGATCAGAAATCCAGGTTGGAAACCGCCAACGCATTACTCTCGATGAAGTCACGGCGAGGTTCGACCGCATCACCCATCAGAGTGTTGAAGATCTGGTCTGCGCCAATGGCGTCTTCGATGGTCACGCGCAGCATGCGACGCTGGCTTGGGTCCATGGTGGTTTCCCACAGCTGATCCGGGTTCATTTCACCCAGACCTTTGTATCGCTGGATGGTGTGGCGCTTGGTGCTTTCGGCCATCAGCCAGTCGAGGGCTTCTTTGAATTCCTTGACCTGCTTCTTGCGTTCGCCACGCTGGATGTACGCGCCGTCGTCCAACAGGGTGCTCAGTTGAGCGCCCAGGGTCACCACGGTTTTGTAGTCGTTGCTGCCGAAGAAGTCGCGGTTGAAGGTGACGTAGTTCGACAGGCCGTGGGAGATCAGTTCGACCTCTGGCAGCCAGACATTACGTTCACGGTCTTCACGCAGGCTGGCTTTGTAAACCAGGCCGGACTTCTCGGAGGTGCGCAGGCGCACTTCGTACTGAGCCAGCCAATCTTGCATCGCGGCGTGATCGCCCAACTGTTCCAGGCTTACGGCTGGCAGGTAGATGAAGTGCTCGGTCAGCTCCTGAGGGTACAGGCGCGACAGACGCTTCAGGGTCTTCATCACCATGCGGAAGTCGTTGACCAGGCGCTCCAGCGCCTCACCGGAGATACCCGGGGCTTCGTCGTTCAGGTGCAGGCTGGCATCTTCCAGGGCCGACTGCGTCATGTACTCTTCCATGGCGTCGTCGTCTTTGATGTATTGCTCTTGCTTGCCCTTTTTCACTTTGTACAAGGGCGGCTGGGCGATGTAGATATAGCCGCGCTCGATCAGCTCCGGCAACTGACGGAAGAAGAAGGTCAGCAGCAGGGTACGGATGTGCGAACCGTCGACGTCAGCATCGGTCATGATGATGATGTTGTGATAACGCAACTTGTCGATGTTGTACTCGTCACGGCCGATACCGCAGCCCAACGCTGTGATCAAGGTGCCGACTTCCTGGGAGGAAATCATCTTGTCGAAGCGTGCCTTCTCAACGTTAAGGATCTTACCCTTCAACGGCAGGATGGCCTGGGTGCGACGGTTACGACCCTGCTTGGCGGAACCGCCAGCAGAGTCACCTTCCACCAGGTACAGCTCGGAAAGGGCAGGGTCTTTCTCCTGGCAGTCAGCCAGTTTGCCCGGCAAGCCAGCAATGTCCAATGCGCCTTTACGGCGGGTCATCTCACGGGCCTTACGCGCGGCTTCACGGGCACGTGCGGCGTCGATCATCTTGCCGACGACCAGCTTGGCCTCGTTTGGGTTCTCCAGCAGGAAGTCGGAGAAGTATTTACCCATCTCCTGTTCCACTGCGGTCTTCACTTCGGAAGACACCAGCTTGTCTTTAGTCTGGGAACTGAACTTAGGGTCCGGCACTTTTACCGAGATAATCGCAGTCAGGCCTTCACGGGCATCGTCACCGGTGGTGGCAACCTTATGCTTCTTGGCCAAGCCTTCGGCTTCGATGTAGGTGTTCAGGTTACGCGTCAGCGCGGAACGGAAACCCACCAGGTGAGTACCGCCGTCGCGCTGTGGAATGTTGTTGGTGAAGCACAACAGGTTCTCGTTGAAGCTGTCGTTCCACTGCAGGGCGATTTCCACGCCGATGCCGTCTTCACGCTGGATGTTGAAGTGGAACACCTGGTTGACCGCAGTCTTGTTGGTGTTCAGGTATTCAACGAACGCACGCAGGCCGCCTTCGTACTTGAATAGCTCTTCCTTGCCGCTGCGCTCGTCCTTGAGGACGATACCCACACCGGAGTTGAGGAAGGACAGTTCACGAATACGCTTGGCCAGGATGTCCCAGCTGAAGTGGATATTCTTGAAGGTTTCAGCCGATGGCTTGAAGTGGATCTGCGTACCGGTGGTTTCGCTGTCGCCAACGATTTTCATCGGCTCTTGTGGAACACCGTGGACGTAGGTCTGTTCCCAGATCTTGCCGCTGCGGCGAACGGTCAGAATCAACTCTTCGGACAGTGCGTTCACCACCGACACACCTACACCGTGCAAACCGCCGGAGACTTTGTAGGAGTTGTCATCGAACTTACCGCCGGCGTGGAGCACGGTCATGATGACCTCTGCCGCCGAAACGCCTTCTTCTTTGTGCACATCGACCGGAATGCCGCGACCGTTGTCGCGCACGGTGATGGACTCATCCGGGTGGATGATGATGCTGATGTCGTCGCAGTGACCGGCCAGCGCTTCGTCGATGGAGTTATCGACCACCTCGAACACCATGTGGTGCAGACCGCTACCATCATCGGTGTCGCCAATGTACATACCGGGACGTTTGCGTACGGCATCCAAACCTTTCAGCACTTTAATGCTGGTCGAGTCGTACGTGTTTTCTTCGCTCATGCCTTCACTCCCGATGGTCGTGGGTCTGGGTGATACGGCCCTGTTCCACGTGGAACAAAGCGACTGGCGTTTCCGTCTGCCAGCCTTCCCTCAATAATTCGTGGTCTACACAGGTGATAAACACCTGGCAGCGTAAGTCTTCCAACAAGCGGCATAACGCACGGCGGTGTTGCTCGTCGAGTTCAGACGGCAAGTCATCCACCAGATAAATACACTGACCGCGTCGGGCCTGGCTAACCAAATGGCCCTGGGCGATACGCAGCGCGCACACCACCAACTTCTGCTGACCGCGGGACAAGATATCCGCGGCATTATGTGCGCCTAATCTAAGGCGCAGATCAGCCCGTTGGGGGCCGGCCTGGGTGTGGCCAATTTGCTGGTCCCGATGCAAGGACGTCGCGAGCACTGCACTCAGTTCACGCTCTTTGTCCCAGCCACGGTAGTAGCTCAGTGTCAGCCCTTCGAGATCCAACAACTCGCTCAAGGTCTGCTCAAAGACTGGTTTCAAGGCTTTGATATAGGCGCGGCGGTATTCATCTATTTCGTCGCTGGCCAGGCACAGTTCCCGGTCCCAGGCCGCTTGCGAAGCGGCGTCAAGTGTACCATGCCGCAGCCACGAGTTCCGCTGCCGCAGGGCCTTCTGCAGGCGCTGCCAAGTGGCCATGAAACGCGGTTCCACGTGGAACACTCCCCAATCGAGGAACTGCCTGCGGATCTTTGGCGCACCTTCCAACAGGCGAAAACTGTCGGGGTTGATCAGTTGCAGTGGCAGAATTTCCGCCAACTGGGCCGCACTGCGTGCGTTTTGGCCATCAATGCGGATCTGGAACTCACCGCCGCGATCACGGGATATCCCCAAGGCACTGTTGCCGCCTTCCGCCAGTTCGACTTGGCCAAATACCGTGCACGCCAATTGCTCGTACTGGATAACCGGTAACAAGCGGGCACTGCGGAAGGAACGGGCAAGCCCCAACAAGTGGATGGCTTCCAGCACGCTGGTTTTGCCACTGCCGTTGGCGCCGTAGAGGATATTGATGCGGGGGGAGGGGGAGAAGGTCACCGGGTGCAGATTGCGCACCGCGGTGACCGAGACGCGACTAAGGGACATCTAGCTTCTATTACAGGCGCATCGGCATAACAACGTAAGCCGAGTCGTCGTTATCGGATTCCTGCACGAGGGCGCTGCTGTTGGAGTCCGACAGAATCAGGCGAACCTGTTCGGTGGTCATCACACCCAGCACGTCGAGCAAGTAACTCACGTTGAAGCCGATTTCCAGGGAGCCGCCGTTGTAGTCAACGCCCACTTCTTCTTCCGCTTCTTCCTGCTCCGGGTTGTTGGCCTGGATTTTCAGCTGACCATTGGCCAGTTGCAGACGAATACCACGGTACTTCTCGTTGGACAGGATCGCCGTACGGCTGAACGCTTCACGCAAGGCCTGACGATCGCCGATCACCAGCTTGTCGCCGCCCTTGGGCAGTACGCGCTCGTAATCCGGGAACTTGCCGTCAACCAGCTTGGAGGTGAAGGTGAACTCGCCGGTGGTGGCGCGGATGTGGTGTTGGCCCAAGACGATGCTGACAT
Source organism: Pseudomonas acericola (SeqCode) (assembly GCF_053456465.1). Classification (NCBI taxonomy): domain Bacteria; kingdom Pseudomonadati; phylum Pseudomonadota; class Gammaproteobacteria; order Pseudomonadales; family Pseudomonadaceae; genus Pseudomonas; species Pseudomonas acericola (SeqCode). The sequence goes on from NZ_JBRFJB010000004.1 coordinate 73,605, forward strand.
TGCCGTCCGGCTCGGTGAGCAGGCGCGCCAGTTCGAGGATACCTTTGCGCGGCACGATGACCTGGTGGCGGTCCGGCTGGCCAATGTCGGCTTTCATCGAGCACATGGCCAGACGGTGACCGTCGGTGGCCACGGCGCGGATGATGCCTTCAGACACTTCCAGCAGCATGCCGTTGAGGTAGTAACGCACGTCCTGTTGCGCCATGGCGAAGCTGGTGCGCTCGATCAAACGACGCAGTTTGCTTTGCTCCAGGCTGCAGGTCAGCGAGCCCGGGCCTTCTTCCACGGTTGGGAAGTCATTGGCTGGCAGGGTGGACAGGGTGAAACGGCTACGGCCGGCCTTGACCACCAGCTTGGCGTCATCAACTTTGATATCGATCAGCGCGTCGTTCGGCAGGCTTTTGCAGATATCCATCAGCTTGCGCGCCGGCACGGTGATCTCGCCAGGTTCGGCGGGCTCTTCCAACTGCACACGACCAACCAGCTCGACTTCCAGGTCGGTACCGGTCAGGGACAATTGCTGGCCTTCGACCACCAGCAATACGTTGGAAAGCACCGGCAAGGTCTGTCGGCGCTCGACGACGCCTGCGACCAGTTGCAGGGGTTTCAACAGGGCTTCGCGTTGAATGGTGAAATGCATGGTCTAGTCCCTTGCCTTAATAAGCTGCGCTGGAGTCATCACGTAGTCAGTGTACGCAGCAGGTTCTTGTAGTCCTCGCGAATATCCGCGTCGGATTCCTTGAGTTCGTTAATCTTGCGGCACGCGTGCAGCACAGTGGTGTGATCGCGGCCACCAAACACATCACCGATTTCCGGCAGGCTGTGGTTGGTCAGCTCTTTGGAGAGCGCCATGGCCACTTGCCGTGGACGTGCCACCGAGCGCGAACGGCGCTTGGACAGCAGGTCGGAAATCTTGATTTTGTAGTATTCGGCAACCGTGCGCTGAATGTTATCCACACTCACCAGTTTGTCTTGCAGCGCCAGCAGGTCTTTCAGGGATTCGCGAATCAACTCGATGGTGATGTCGCGGCCCATGAAGTGCGAGTGGGCGATGACCCGCTTGAGTGCGCCTTCCAGCTCACGCACGTTGGAACGAATGCGCTGGGCGATAAAGAAAGCGGCGTCGTGGGGCAGGTCGACCTTCGCCTGGTCGGCCTTTTTCATCAGGATCGCAACGCGGGTTTCCAGCTCCGGCGGCTCTACCGCAACGGTCAGGCCCCAGCCGAAGCGCGACTTCAAACGCTCTTCCAGGCCTTCGATTTCCTTCGGGTAGCGGTCACTGGTCAAGATGACCTGTTGGCCGCCTTCGAGCAGGGCGTTGAAGGTGTGGAAGAACTCTTCCTGGGAACGTTCCTTGCGCGCGAAGAATTGAATGTCATCGATCAGCAAGGCATCAACCGAGCGGTAGAACCGTTTGAACTCGTTGATGGCGTTCAGCTGCAAGGCCTTGACCATGTCAGCCACGAAGCGCTCCGAGTGCAGGTACACGACCTTGGCATTCGGATTCTTCTTTAATAGATGGTTACCCACAGCATGCATCAAGTGAGTCTTACCCAAGCCAACGCCACCATAAAGGAAGAGCGGGTTGTAACCGTGCTTGGGGTTATCGGCTACTTGCCAAGCAGCGGCGCGAGCCAGCTGGTTGGATTTACCTTCGACAAAGTTCTCAAAGGTAAAGGTGCGATTCAGGTAGCTGGTGTGCTTGAGCGCGCCTTCGACTTGCACGGTGCGCTGTTCGGCGCGAACCGGTGCTTGCTGGGAGCTGGCGCCGGCCATCGGGTCGAAGCTGTCGCGTGACGGCTCCTCGTTCTCAGGCGCGCTTTTTTGCGCGGAGGACTTGGACGCCACGGGTGCTGGAGCGGGCGCTGGCGGTGCAGTCGCGACCTGGGCTTGCGACGCGGCAGCCGCCAGCGGCGCATTCGGCGCAGCACGAGGGGCGGAGCTACGTTTGCTACCTATTAATAAGGAAAGCACAGGCGCGACGCCGTTGCCGTGTTCGTCGAGCAACTCGAGAACGCGGCTCAGGTACTTCTCGTTGACCCAGTCGAGAACAAACCGATTGGGTGCGTAGACACGCAACTCGTCGCCTTCGGCTTCGACTTGTAGTGGACGGATCCAGGTGTTGAATTGCTGGGCAGGCAGCTCCTCGCGCAAAAGCTCCACGCACTGCTGCCAAAGTTCCACTGACACGGATATCCCCTAAGTTGAAAGCCGGTGAGGCAAAAACAGCCGCCATTGTAGCGGCGCGCCGGCCACTTATCCACATGTAGGTTGCTCACAAGGCAGCCAAAATCAATGCGTTAACCACAAAAAAAGCGACCAATGGTCTGTGCATAAGCTCTGTGGATAAGCGCACCTAAGGTCGTTGTACAAGTGGGGGCGAAAGTCTGTGGGTAACTGGCCTGTGGATAACAACCCATTCCACCCACAGCTTATCCGACAGTGCAGCACAGGCAGAGCCCAGTTTCTCCCCCGTGTTGTCATTCTCTGTACATCACGTGGAATATGGCCTCAAGGTAGTTATCCACAGATGATCGCCGCCCTAGCTTTTATAAGCTTTACAGAAAAGCTTTAAATAACTTCCTTCTTTATTTTTATATCTATCGCATTGCCCATGAAAGCCGAGCGGATGGAAAAGGACGCTTTGACGTATAGAGATCTAATTGCAGGAAAAGCTGGTTGGAAATTGACCTAGAGGCTTGCTTTCTCTAGAATCGCCGGTCTCTTAAAACGGGGGCCATTCCGGCCCGTTGTGGACGAACCAGGTAACAACGCCATGAAACGTACTTTCCAACCAAGCACCATCAAACGCGCCCGCACTCACGGTTTCCGTGCTCGCATGGCTACCAAGAACGGCCGTGCTGTCCTGTCGCGTCGTCGCGCCAAAGGTCGTGCACGTCTGGCAGTTTGATAATCCGGTACCTGTGGTGAGTCAGGACTTCAGTCGGGAAAAGCGTCTGCTAACCCCCCGGCACTTCAAGGCAGTCTTTGACTCCCCCACCGGCAAGGTTCCGGGGAAAAATCTCCTGCTCCTTGCGCGTAACAACGATCTGGATCACCCCCGTCTCGGGTTGGTGATCGGCAAGAAGAGCGTAAAGCTCTCCGTTGAGCGCAATCGCCTCAAGCGTCTGATGCGCGAATCGTTTCGCCTCCACCAGGACACTCTGGTTGGTTGGGATATTGTTATCGTCGCGCGCAAAGGCTTGGGGGACGTAGAAAACCCCGAATTGATTCAGCATTTCGGCAAGCTCTGGAAACGTTTGGCGCGTACCAACAAGCCAGCACCAGCAGTCAGCACCGAAACTGTAGGGGTAGACAGTCCTGATGCGTAAACTGGCAATCGTTCCGATCCAGTTTTACCGCTATGCCATTAGTCCCCTGATGGCCAACCACTGTCGTTTCTACCCCAGTTGTTCCTGCTACGCGTTAGAGGCCATAGAAAATCATGGTCTTCTGCGCGGTGGCTGGCTGACCTTTCGTCGTTTAGGTCGCTGTCATCCGTGGAATCCCGGTGGTTATGACCCGGTTCCGCCTATCCCTACCTCCCGTTCTTCTTCGATGGCCGAGTAATCATGGATATTAAACGCACGATCCTGATCGTCGCCCTGGCAATCGTGTCCTACGTCATGGTCCTTAATTGGAACCAGGACTACGGCCAAGCTGCCCTGCCGACTCAGAATGTTGCTGCCAATGCTGTTCCAGCGGGGCTTCCCGATACAGTGAGTGGCACCAACACTGCCGCCAGTGATGACATTCCACGCGCAGCGGGCGAAACAAACGCACCCGCAGAAGTACCAGTTGCCGCCAGCACAGACCTCATCCAGGTAAAAACGGATGTATTGGACCTGGCTATCGACCCGCAAGGTGGCGATGTCGCCAAACTGACTCTTCCGCTGTATCCGCGTCGTCAGGATCACCCGGAAATTCCATTCCAGTTGTTCGATAACGGTGGCGAACGTGTTTATCAAGCGCAAAGTGGCTTGATCGGCACCAACGGCCCTGATGCGAGCCCTACCGGTCGTCCGGTTTTCTCCTCGGAGAAGAAGAGTTATCAACTGGCTGATGGCCAGGACCAGTTGGTCGTCGACCTGAAGTTCAGCAAGGACGGCGTCAACTACATCAAGCGTTTCACGCTGAAACGCGGCCTGTACGACATCGTTGTCACCTACTTGATCGACAACCAGAGCGCGCAGCCTTGGACTGGCGCAATGTTTGCCCAGCTCAAGCGTGATGCCAGCTCCGATCCGTCGTCCAGCACTGCGACTGGCACCGCGACTTACCTGGGCGCTGCCCTGTGGACAAGTTCGGAGCCGTACAAAAAAGTGTCGATGAAAGATATCGACAAGGTTGCCGAAGACAAACAAAAGGCACCGATCACCTATAACGTGAACGGCGGCTGGGTTGCTTGGTTGCAACACTACTTCGTGACTGCGTGGATTCCTCAGCCTGGCCAGAACAACCTGGTCGCGGCGCGCAAGGACACCAAAGGCAATTACATCATTGGCTACACTGGCCCGGCGTTGACCGTCGCACCAGGTGCCAAGGCTGAAACCAGCGCCACTCTGTACGCCGGCCCGAAAAGCCAGGCTGTGCTCAAAGAGTTGTCCCCAGGTCTGGAACTGACTGTGGACTACGGCATTCTGTGGTTCATTGCCCAGCCGATTTTCTGGCTGCTGCAACATATCCACAGCATCGTCGGTAACTGGGGTTTCTCGATCATCTTCTTGACCATGCTGATCAAAGGGATCTTCTTCCCTCTGTCGGCAGCCAGCTACAAGTCGATGGCGCGCATGCGTGCCGTGGCGCCGAAACTGGCCGCGTTGAAAGAGCAACATGGTGACGACCGGCAGAAAATGTCGCAGGCCATGATGGAGCTGTACAAGAAAGAGAAGATCAACCCGCTGGGTGGATGCTTGCCGATTCTGGTACAGATGCCGGTGTTCCTGTCGCTTTACTGGGTTCTCCTGGAAAGCGTGGAAATGCGTCAGGCGCCGTTCATCCTGTGGATTACTGACCTGTCGATCAAGGACCCGTTCTTTATCCTGCCGATCATCATGGGCGCGACCATGTTTATCCAGCAGCGTCTGAACCCGACTCCGCCGGATCCGATGCAGGCCAAGGTCATGAAAATGATGCCAATCATCTTCACCTTCTTCTTCCTGTGGTTCCCAGCTGGTCTGGTGCTGTACTGGGTAGTCAACAACGTGTTGTCGATCTCTCAACAGTGGTACATCACACGTAAAATCGAAGCGGCTACCAAAAAAGCCGAAGCGTAATTTACTCTGTGGGTAACCACTCAAGACGCCCCCTAGTGGGGCGTTTTGCTTTCCGTCACTTTTGTTCTGGAACCTGCTGATGAGTGCTCCTCGTGAAACCATCGCTGCTGTCGCTACCGCTCAAGGTCGCGGCGGTGTCGGTATTGTGCGTATTTCCGGGCCGCTTGCCGGCGTGGCTGCCCTGGCCATCAGCGGGCGCGAGCTGAAACCGCGCTACGCACATTACGGCGCCTTCCTAGATGCTGACCAAAGTGTGTTGGACGAAGGCCTGGCCCTCTATTTCCCTGGGCCGAATTCGTTTACCGGTGAAGATGTCCTGGAATTGCAGGGCCACGGCGGCCCGGTCGTCCTGGACATGTTGCTGCAGCGCTGCCTGCAATTGGGCTGCCGCCTGGCGCGGCCGGGGGAGTTCAGCGAACGCGCGTTCCTGAACGATAAGCTCGACCTGGCCCAGGCCGAAGCAATTGCCGACTTGATCGAGGCCAGTTCTGCACAGGCTGCACGCAATGCGTTGCGCTCGTTGCAAGGGGCGTTTTCCCTGCGTGTGCATAACTTGACCGAGCAACTGATCAGCCTGCGCATCTATGTCGAGGCGGCGATTGATTTTCCCGAGGAGGAAATCGACTTCCTCGCCGATGGCCACGTGTTGGCGATGCTGGATAAAGTCCGCGAGGAATTATCCACAGTGCTGCGCGAAGCCGGGCAGGGCGCCTTGTTGCGTGACGGTATGACCGTGGTGATCGCCGGGCGGCCCAATGCCGGCAAATCCAGCCTGCTCAACGCCCTGGCCGGGCGCGAAGCGGCCATCGTCACTGAGATTGCCGGCACGACGCGGGATATCCTGCGCGAACATATCCACATCGATGGCATGCCGCTGCATGTGGTCGACACCGCCGGTTTGCGGGATACGGATGACCAGGTCGAAAAGATCGGCGTGGAACGGGCGCTCAAGGCCATCAGTGAGGCCGATCGCGTGCTGCTCGTGGTGGATGCCACCGCGCCAGAAGCGCTGGACCCCTTTGCCCTGTGGCCGGAATTCCTCGAACAGCGGCCAGACCCGGGCAAAGTCACCTTAATCCGCAACAAGGCTGACCTGACGGGCGAGGCGATTGCCATGGAAACCAGCGAGGATGGCCACGTCACCATCAGCCTGAGCGCCAAGTCGGCGGGGGACGGCCTGGAACTGCTGCGTGACCATCTCAAGGCCTGCATGGGCTACGAGCAGACCTCGGAAAGCAGCTTCAGTGCTCGGCGCCGGCACCTGGAGGCGCTGCGCCATGCCAGCGCGGCGCTGGAGCATGGTCGGGCACAGCTGACCCTGGCGGGCGCTGGAGAGCTGCTGGCCGAAGATTTACGTCAAGCCCAGCAGCTGTTGGGGGAAATCACCGGCGCATTCAGCTCCGATGATTTGTTGGGGCGGATCTTTTCCAGTTTCTGCATCGGCAAATAGCCGAGTTATCCACAGCGCTTTACCAGTTATACGACACCGTACCAAGCAAGGTACGGCTGTCGCCCCAGTAGCAACGCCCTGCATCGTTGCAACCCGACACATATTCTTTGTCGAACAGGTTCTTGGCGTTCAGGTCCACCGACCAGTGTGGGTCGATCTGATAACCCACAACCGCATCCACCAAGGTGAGGCTTCCAGGGTCGAGCTTGCCGTACAAGCTCGGCTTGCTGTAGGAAAACGCGCTGTCGAAGTAACGCACGCCGCCGCCAAAAGACAGTCCCTTGAGGTGGCCATCGAGCATGCGGTATTTACCCCAGATCGACGCCTGGTTGCGGGGAACTCCCGTCATCTGCCGCCCTTCTACCAGCGAACCGACCGTATCCTTGGTTATCCGAGCGTCGGTATAGGTGTAAGCCGCCGTCACGTTCAGGTTCGGCGTGAGGTTGCTGTTGATCTCGACTTCCGCACCTTTGGCGCGACTCTCGCCCACTTGGCGGTAGGTGTTGGTAGTGGAATCGAGGTAGGTATCGTACTCCTTGCGCAAGTCATACACCGACAGTGTCATCGCGGTGTCCCAGCCAATCGGCTCGTACTTCAAACCCACTTCGTATTGACGGCTGGTGATGGGCTTGAGCGGTGAGCCCGTCACCGATATCTGCTGCACCGGCACGAATGCGGTGGAGTAGCTCACATACGGCGTCAGGCCGTTGTCGAATTGGTACATCACGCCACCTTGGTAGGTGAACTTCTGTTCCGTGGTGCTGGAGTCGGTCGAAGGCTTCACCTTGTCACGGAAATCACTGTCGACCCAGTCCTGCCGGCCGCCGAGCAAGAACAACCAGTGGTCATACTTGCTCTGGACCTGTGCATAAACGCCTTTCATCTGCTGTTCGAGCAAGGTGTTTTGGATAGCCAGCGGTGTGGTCGGTTCGCGCAAGTAAACTGGGTTATACACGTTGATGGTCCCGGCGAAACCCGCGTCCCAGTCCTGGTTAAATGAGGTCCGATCGTAGCTCGCGCCGAACAGGACCGTGTTTTCCAGCTCGCCTAGCTGGAATTTTCCTTCCAGTTGGTTATCCAGGGAGTACACCATCGACTTGTTGTAGCGGTCGTAGGCGTTCATGTTCAGCCGGGTGCCGAAGCCCTGATTGTTCAGGTCGCCCGGCCAGGTCTCATGGCGGTTGATGCGTGACTGCATGTAACGCGAGTTCTGGCGGAACTGCCATTCGTCATTGAAGCTGTGGCTGAACTCGTAGCCGGTGCTCCAGGCTTCACGCTCAAAAGTGTTCCAATTCGGGTCGCCGAGCATGGTGTGCTTGGATAACTTGCCATTCGGGTTGGTCAGCAAAGTACCAGCGGCGGGTAAGCCAAGCTCCAGGTTGGTGTGGTCTTTCTGGTAGTTGGCCAACAGCGTCAGGGTGTTGTAATCATCGAAATTCAGGGTCAGGGACGGCGCGATGTAGAGGCGATCATCCGGCACGTGGTCCGTCTGGGTGTCGGACTTGCGGCCAAGCATCACCACACGGCCCAGGATGTTGCCGGCATCCGTGAGCGGACCGGAGATATCCACACCCAGTTGGCGACGGTTATTCGAGCCGTAACCCAGTTGCACCTCGCCCTGTGGCGCAGCGGTTGGGTGCTTGCTCACCAGGTTCACCAGGCCGCCGGGAGCGTTTTCGCCATAAAGCAGGGACGACGGGCCACGGAAGATCTCGACCCGTTCCAGGCCATAGGGCTCGCTGGTAGTGTCGTACCGATTGCCTTGTACGCGTAGGCCATCGCGCAGCAATCCGTAGCCGTAATCGGTGGCGTTGAAACCGCGAATGAAAAACAGGTCACCCGCCAGACCATCACCGGCAGCGAACGGCGGTGCGAAGATACCGGGCACATAACCGAGCACTTCGGTCAGGGTCTGGGACTTCTGGTCCTTGATGCGCTGGCCGGTGACTACTGATACCGAACGCGGGGTTTCCGACAAAGGCGTACTGGTCTTAGTGCCGACCCGGCTGTTTTGCGCCTTATAGCCGACGTCCCCGGCGATCTCTTGAGTGAAACCACCCTGTTGATAAGTACTGATGGTGGTCGGGGCCAACGTTAATTCCCCGGTGGGTGCGGCTTGTAATACATAACTGCCCGGCGCCTGGACGACGGCCTGTAGGCCAGAATCACGCAGCAGCTGTGCGAAACCCTGCTCTACCGAGTAATCCCCAACCAACCCCGGACTGCGCAATCGTGCGGTTTGCTGTGGGGAAAAAGACAGAATGATATTGGCTCTGGCGGCGAATTGGCTCAAGGCGCTGTCTAGCGGGCCGGCGGCAATGCTGTAGTGCGCAGCCATCACACTGGAAGGCAGGAACACCCCGACGGCAGTGGCGGTGCTCAACAGTAGACCGTACGTAATGCCGTGGCAGGAGAGTCGCTGGCGAAGCTGGTTAGGAAGGCGCATGTGTGAGGAAGCCCTGAAGGTTGCGTCGTAATTACCTGTAGGGCCGCGCCAGGTAGAAAAAAGATAACCCCCTTGTGGACTATTTTTTGTCAGCCGATTCGCTGCACCGACACCCAATAGCGGGTGAAGTATTTCACCTGGATCGGCAGCGTCGCCTGCAGGTTGGCCAGCACGGCATCGGTGGAATCCAGGCGGAACGTCCCGGACACGCGCAGGCGTTGCGCAGCCCGGTCGCACTGGAGGGTGCCGGGGCGGTAACGGGCCAGTTCGTCGATGACGTCACCGAGGCGCGCGTCTAAAACGATCAACTGGCCATCAACCCAAGCCGCTTGAGTACGAAAATACGGTTGATCCGGTCCTACGTTTTGCCGATCGAAGTCAGCACTTTCGCCGGCGACGAGCACACGCCGGTGTGCAGGCTGATCACCTGGCGACACGCTTACCGTGTCCTCCAACACACCGACCCGGGTGGAATCCGCCAGTTGGCGCACGCTGAACCGCGTACCCAATGCCTGGACCCGACCTTGGCGAGTGTCGACAAAAAAGGGCGTTTGGCCACCCAATTTGCCGGTGTGGATAAGTACTTCACCTTCGCGCAGGCGAATCAGACGCTGGCGTCCATCGAACGCGACATCGATGGCGGTGCCGGTATTGAGGTCAATCTGCGTACCGTCGGCCAGTTCGATACGCCGCCGCTGTCCTACAGCAGTCCGGTAGTCGGCCCATGCATTGCCCAGGGACGTATGTTGCTGAACATTCCAACCGAGATACCCCGTGCTACCGAGTACCAGCATCCACTTGAGCACCTGCCGGCGTTGTTGCGTGGTCGACAATGCACGGCGGGTAACGTCCTGGGGCAGGGCACCGAGACTGCGTTGCAATTGTTCCATCTGGTTCCACGCAGCCTGATGGGACGGATCGCCATTGAGCCATTGTTGCCAGGCGTATCGTTCGGCAGGTGTCGGCGGCTGGGACTGAAACTGCACATACCAACTGGCAGCCGCCTCGAAGGTCTTGCGGTCAGGCGCTGCCATCAGAGGCTGGCCATGATCAACGCGCACTCGGTCAGCGCGCGGACCATGTGTTTTTTCACGGTGGTCAGGGAAACCTGCAGTTGATCGGCGATTTGTTGATAAGTCAGTCCGTCTATCTGCGACAGCATGAAAATCCGCCGCGCTCGCTCCCCTAGGCCAGACAGTGCTTTATCCACAGCCACCAGGGTTTCGATGATGATTGCCTTGTCTTCTTCACTGATGGCAGTGGCGTCAGGGCGCTCGGCCAGGGTTTGCTTATAAGCCTGTTCGACGGCGTGCCGGCGATAACGATCAATCACCAAGCCTCTGGCAATGGTCGCCAGGTAGTCACGCGGTTCCATGATCTGCGCGGCATGGCGGCCGCCCAGGATTCGCACGAACGTATCGTGCGCGACGTCGGCCGCATCGCAAGCGTTATGCAATTTACCTTTGAGCCATCCCTGTAGCCACGAATGGTGCTGTTCGTAGATGTGCTGGACGGCGGCCGTGTGTGAAGGAGGGGACATAGGGCGCGACAGGCAGGTTAATGATAATCGCTATTATTAACTGCACTACGGTTTTCTCACAATAGGTCTCTCTTTTACGGGCCCAGCTGCGAATCGAACGATTGCGGCGGCTTCGTCACGCCCGAAATACTCAGCGATTCATCGATTTCTGTGGATTAAGCCCTGTGAATAACCGCCCCTGTGCCCAGTTGATAACAGGGCCTGAAAACTGAAGATAAACCCGTCTGTGGATAACCACCTGTTTAATCCACAGGCTTAAAGCACTTATCCAAGGGCCTCATTGGCACATGACCACAGACTTTTGAATCGATGTACGCAACGTAAATAAAGGCCTGTAGAGATCTATCCACAGAAAGTAGGCTCAGTAGAAATAAACATAAAAACAAAGATTTAATAAATTTCTCTCTTTTAATTTCTATTGTCTGTGATTCATCCACAGCTGGTTAAATTTTGTGCAAAGGGTTCTTTAGGAAGGGCTAAGTCCCTATACTTGCCGCCAAAGCTCCAAAACCCTTTCAACAGACAATTCCTGATTACCTACATAAGCAGGCACGAGGTGCGTGGTGGATTTCCCTTCCCGTTTTGAAGTGATCGTCATCGGCGGCGGTCATGCCGGTACCGAGGCAGCACTGGCGTCAGCACGCATGGGCGTAAAAACCCTGTTGCTCACGCACAACGTGGAAACCCTCGGTGCAATGAGTTGCAACCCCGCCATTGGTGGGATCGGCAAGAGCCATCTGGTCAAGGAAATCGACGCCCTTGGCGGCGTAATGGCCATGGCTACCGACAAGGGTGGTATTCAATTTCGCGTGCTGAACAGCCGTAAAGGCCCGGCCGTGCGTGCCACTCGGGCACAAGCCGACCGCATCCTGTACAAGGCGGCCGTACGCGAAACCCTGGAAAACCAACCGAACCTGTGGATATTTCAGCAGGCTGCGGATGACTTGATCGTTGAACAAGATCAAGTACGTGGTGTTGTCACCCAGATGGGCCTGCGTTTCTTCGCAGAATCCGTGGTGTTGACCACCGGTACGTTCCTCGGCGGACTTATCCACATCGGCATGCAGAACTATTCCGGCGGTCGTGCCGGTGATCCGCCGTCGATTGCCCTGGCAAAACGCCTGCGTGAATTGCCGTTGCGCGTCGGTCGCCTGAAAACCGGGACCCCGCCGCGTATCGACGGGCGTTCTGTGGATTTCTCGGTGATGACCGAACAAGCCGGCGATACACCGATTCCGGTGATGTCGTTCATGGGTTCCAAAGAGCAGCACCCGAAACAGGTGAGCTGCTGGATTACCCACACCAACGCCCGCACCCACGAAATCATTGCGGCCAACCTCGACCGTTCGCCGATGTATTCCGGGGTGATCGAAGGTATTGGCCCGCGTTATTGCCCGTCGATCGAAGACAAGATCCACCGCTTTGCCGACAAGGAAAGCCACCAGGTCTTTATCGAGCCCGAAGGCTTGACTACCCATGAGCTGTACCCGAACGGCATTTCCACTTCCCTGCCGTTCGACGTGCAAATCCAGATCGTGCAATCGATTCGCGGCATGGAAAACGCGCACATCGTGCGTCCGGGCTACGCCATCGAGTATGACTACTTCGATCCGCGTGACCTGAAGTACAGCCTGGAAACCAAAGTCATCGGCGGTTTGTTCTTCGCCGGACAAATCAACGGCACCACCGGTTACGAAGAAGCCGGCGCCCAAGGTTTGCTGGCCGGGACCAACGCCGCACTGCGTGCACAGGGCAAAGACAGCTGGTGCCCGCGTCGCGACGAAGCGTACATCGGCGTGTTGGTGGATGACCTGATCACCCTGGGTACCCAGGAACCGTACCGGATGTTCACTTCCCGGGCGGAATACCGCCTGATTCTGCGCGAAGACAACGCCGACCTGCGCTTGACCGAAAAAGGCCGCGAGCTGGGCTTGGTCGATGACGCGCGTTGGGAAGCCTTCTGCAAGAAACGCGAAAGCATCACGCTGGAAGAGCAACGCCTGAAAAGCACCTGGGTTCGCCCGGGTACCGAGCAAGGCGATGCGATTGCGCAAAAATTCGGCACGCCGCTGACCCACGAGTACAACTTGCTCAACCTGCTGTCCCGTCCGGAAATCGACTACGCTGGTCTGGTCGAAGTGACCGGTGGCGGCGCAGAAGATCCACAGGTCGCCGAACAGGTCGAGATCAAGACCAAGTACGCCGGTTACATTGATCGCCAGCAGGATGAGATCGCTCGCCTGCGCGCCAGTGAAGACACCAAGCTGCCTGTGGATATCGATTACACCGGTATTTCCGGGTTGTCGAAAGAAATTCAAAGCAAGCTGGGGATAACTCGGCCAGAAACCCTGGGCCAGGCTTCACGCATCCCCGGTGTCACCCCGGCAGCCATTTCGCTGTTGATGATTCATTTGAAAAAACGCGGCGCGGGCCGTCAGTTGGAGCAAAGCGCTTGAGTTCGTTGGTCACCTCGCAACACGCCGAAGAGTTATCCACAGGTGCACGCCAGTTGGGCGTCGACCTGACCCCGGCCCAGCACGAATTGCTGCTGGGTTACCTGGCCCTGTTGATCAAATGGAACAAGGCCTACAACCTGACTGCGGTGCGCGATCCCGACGAAATGGTGTCGCGTCACTTGCTCGACAGCTTGAGCGTGATGCCGTTTATCGAAAACGGTCGCTGGCTCGACGTCGGCAGTGGCGGCGGCATGCCGGGAATTCCCCTGGCGATCCTGTTTCCCGAGGCGCAAGTGACCTGCCTGGACAGCAACGGCAAGAAAACCCGCTTCCTGACCCAGGTCAAACTCGAACTCAAGTTGGACAACCTGCAAGTTATCCACAGTCGCGTAGAAGCCTTTACGCCTGAACAGCCCTTCAACGGAATTGTTTCCCGGGCCTTCAGCAGCATGGAGAACTTCAGCAACTGGACTCGCCACCTCGGCGACCGTGACACCCGCTGGCTGGCAATGAAGGGCGTCCATCCAAGCGACGAGCTGTTAGCATTGCCGGCAGACTTCCACCTCGATAGCGAACACGCCTTGGCCGTACCCGGTTGCCAAGGCCAACGCCATCTGCTGATACTGCGCCGCACGGCATGATTGGGAACACAAGCAAGAATGGCTAAGGTATTCGCGATAGCGAACCAGAAAGGTGGCGTGGGCAAAACCACCACCTGCATCAACCTCGCAGCATCCCTGGTGGCTACCAAGCGCCGGGTGCTGTTGATCGATCTCGATCCACAGGGCAACGCCACCATGGGTAGCGGTGTGGATAAACACGGCCTGGAAAACTCGGTCTACGACTTGCTGATCGGCGAGTGCGACCTGGCCCAGGCCATGCACTTCTCCGAACACGGTGGTTACCAACTGCTGCCGGCCAACCGCGATTTGACCGCGGCGGAAGTGGTGCTGCTGGAAATGCAGATGAAAGAAAGTCGTCTGCGCAGCGCTTTGGCGCCGATCCGCGAGAATTACGATTACATTTTGATCGACTGCCCGCCGTCGTTGTCGATGCTCACGCTGAACGCGTTGGTGGCGGCAGATGGGGTAATTATCCCCATGCAGTGCGAGTACTACGCACTGGAAGGTTTGAGCGACCTTGTGGATAACATCAAGCGTATCGCCGAGCTGCTCAACCCGAACCTGCAGATCGAAGGCCTGTTGCGGACCATGTTCGATCCGCGCCTGAGCCTGATGAACGACGTGTCGGCGCAGCTCAAGGAACACTTTGGCGACCAGCTCTACGACACAGTGATCCCGCGCAACATCCGTCTGGCCGAAGCGCCAAGCTACGGCATGCCTGCGCTGGCGTACGACAAATCCTCGCGTGGCGCCATTGCCTACCTGGCCCTGGCCGGCGAGATGGTTCGCCGTCAACGCCGCAACTCACGCACCGCTGCAGCCCAGCCAACTTAAGGAATCCCCATGGCCGTCAAGAAACGAGGTCTCGGACGTGGACTGGATGCACTGCTGAGTGGTCCGACTGTCACGTCGCTTGAAGAGCAAGCGGTGCAGGCCGACGAGCGCGAGCTGCAACACCTGCCCCTGGACCTGATCCAGCGTGGCAAATACCAGCCACGCCGGGACATGGACCCCCAGGCGCTGGAAGAACTGGCCAATTCGATCAAGGCCCAGGGCGTGATGCAGCCGATCGTGGTCCGCCCGATCGGTGGCGGGCGCTTTGAGATCATCGCCGGTGAACGCCGCTGGCGTGCCAGCCAGCAGGCCGGCAAGGAAACGATCCCGGCGATGGTGCGCGATGTGCCGGATGAAACCGCGATCGCCATGGCGCTGATCGAGAACATCCAGCGTGAAGACCTCAACCCGGTCGAAGAAGCGATCGCGTTGCAGCGTTTGCAGCAGGAGTTCCAGCTGACCCAGCAGCAAGTGGCCGACGCAGTGGGCAAGTCCCGCGTGACCGTGTCCAACCTGCTGCGCCTGATCGCATTGCCGGAAGTCATCAAGACCATGCTGTCCCATGGCGACCTGGAAATGGGTCATGCCCGTGCTTTGCTCGGTCTGCCGGAAAATCAACAGGTTGAAGGGGCGCGACACGTTGTCGCACGAGGGCTCACCGTTCGTCAGACCGAGGCCCTGGTTCGCCAGTGGTTGAGCGGCAAACCTGCACCGGCCGAAACGAGCAAACCTGATCCGGATATCGCCCGTCTCGAGCAGCGCCTGGCCGAACGCCTAGGCTCTGCGGTGCAGATTCGCCACGGGAAGAAAGGCAAAGGCCAATTGGTCATCGGCTATAACTCTCTCGATGAGCTGCAGGGCGTCCTTGCCCACATCCGCTGAAACATTTACTCATGTAGCGTGTGATCGGAAATCACTACCCGGCAGTTGAATAGGGGCAGAACCGCCCCTATACTCTGCGCGCATTTTGTCGGCACAAATTATGCCAAGTTATTGATTTCCGGCAGCCGACCATTGAGGAGCAAGAGTGATGGAAACCCGCACGCCAAACACGTTGCCGTTCCATCGCTTGGCCGTTTTTCCGGTTTTATTGGCTCAATTTGTCATTTTGCTGATCGCCGCTTTGGCGCTTTGGTACTGGCATGGAGTCGTAGCCGGATATTCAGGACTCTGCGGAGGCCTGATAGCCTTGCTGCCCAATATGTATTTTGCTCACAGGGCCTTTCGGTTTTCCGGCGCCCGAGCAGCCCAGGCGATCGTCCGGTCATTTTATGCCGGCGAAGCAGGGAAACTGATTTTGACGGCAGTGCTGTTTGCATTGACCTTTGCAGGTGTGAAGCCATTGGCGCCGCTGGCTGTATTCGGCGTCTTCGTGTTGACCCAACTGGTCAGCTGGTTCGCTCCCCTGCTAATGAAAACAAGACTTTCGAAACCTTAGGGCGTTTGAGGCAACCATGGCAGAAACAACCGCTTCGGGCTATATCCAGCACCACTTGCAGAACCTGACCTTCGGTCAGCTTCCTAATGGCGGCTGGGGCTTTGCCCACTCCGCAGCAGAGGCCAAAGAAATGGGCTTCTGGGCTTTCCACCTGGATACTCTGGGTTGGTCGGTCGCATTGGGTCTGATCTTCGTCCTGATTTTCCGCATGGCGGCAAAGAAGGCGACTTCCGGTCAGCCAGGTGCTTTGCAGAACTTCGTTGAAGTATTGGTCGAATTCGTCGATGGCAGCGTGAAAGACAGCTTCCATGGCCGTAGCCCGGTGATTGCACCGCTGGCACTGACCATCTTCGTCTGGGTGTTCCTGATGAACGCCGTCGACCTGATCCCGGTTGACTGGATTCCTCAGCTCGCCATGGCGATCAGCGGCGACCCGCACATCCCATTCCGTGCCGTATCGACCACTGACCCTAACGCTACCCTGGGCATGGCCCTGTCGGTATTCGCGTTGATCATTTTCTACAGCATCAAGATCAAGGGCATCGGCGGCTTCATCGGCGAACTGACCTTGCACCCGTTCGGCAGCAAGAACATCTTCGTTCAAGCCCTGCTGATCCCGGTGAACTTCCTGCTGGAATTCGTGACCCTGATCGCCAAGCCGATCTCCCTGGCTCTGCGACTGTTCGGCAACATGTATGCCGGCGAGCTGGTGTTCATTCTGATCGCTGTGATGTTCGGCAGCGGCCTGCTCTGGCTTAGCGGCCTGGGCATTGTTCTGCAGTGGGCGTGGGCTGTGTTCCACATCCTGATCATCACCCTGCAGGCCTTCATCTTCATGATGCTGACCATCGTCTACCTGTCGATGGCGCACGAAGAGAACCATTAAGACCAGTCTCGACTAGTCTGATGTCCTTCCCGGTCAAACGGGAAGGTAGGCCCTACCGGGCTATGAAACGATTTGTTTTACCGCTTTAAAATCTAAAAAACCTAAACCATACGACGTAAAAGTCGGGAGGAAAGATGGAAACTGTAGTTGGTCTAACCGCTATCGCTGTTGCACTGTTGATCGGCCTGGGCGCCCTGGGTACTGCCATTGGTTTCGGCCTGCTGGGCGGCAAGTTCCTGGAAGGCGCAGCGCGTCAGCCAGAAATGGTTCCAATGCTGCAAGTTAAAATGTTCATCGTCGCCGGCCTGCTCGACGCCGTGACCATGATCGGTGTTGGTATCGCTCTGTTCTTCACCTTCGCGAACCCTTTCGTTGGTCAACTCGCCGGTTAATCACTCGTCTTTTCGAGTGATTGGTGTGTTGTGCAACGAATGAGCGAGGTATTGGCGTGAACATTAATGCAACCATTATTGGTCAGTCCTTAGCGTTCTTGATTTTTGTCGTTTTCTGCATGAAGTTCGTATGGCCTCCGGTCATCGCAGCTCTGCACGAACGTCAGAAGAAGATCGCGGATGGGCTGGACGCTGCAGCACGAGCAGCTCGCGACCTGGAGTTGGCCCAAGATAAAGCGGGTCAACAACTGCGCGAAGCGAAAGCTCAAGCAGCCGAAATCATTGAGCAAGCCAAGAAACGCGGTAACCAGATCGTTGAAGAGGCTGTTGAAAAAGCCCGTATCGACGCTGACCGTGTGAAGGTTCAGGCTCAGGCCGAGATCGAGCAGGAACTGAATAGTGTCAAAGACGCGCTGCGTGCCCAACTGGGTGCCCTGGCCGTTGGCGGTGCTGAGAAGATCCTGGGTGCCACAATCGATCAAAACGCGCACGCGGAGCTGGTTAACAAACTGGCTGCTGAAATTTAAGCGAGGGCGATCATGGCAGAATTGACCACGTTGGCCCGACCTTACGCTAAGGCAGCCTTCGAGCACGCCCAGGCCCACCAGCAGCTGGCCTCTTGGTCAGCCATGCTCGGCCTGGCTGCAGCAGTGTCGCAAGACGACACCATGCAGCGCGTGCTCAAGGCCCCGCGACTGACGAGCGCAGACAAGGCCGCCACTTTTATTGAAGTGTGCGGCGACAAGTTTGATGTGAAAGTGCAGAACTTCTTGCACGTTGTTGCCGAAAACGACCGTCTCCTGCTTCTGCCGGAGATTGCCGCTCTGTTCGACCTGTACAAGGCCGAGCAAGAGAAATCGGTAGACGTTGAAGTGACCAGTGCTTTCGCATTGAACCAAGAACAGCAAGACAAACTCGCCAAGGTTCTCAGTGCACGACTCGACCGGGAAGTGCGCCTGCAAGTTGCGGAAGACAAATCCCTCATTGGGGGCATTGTCATTCGCGCCGGCGACCTGGTTATCGATGGCTCGATTCGCGGCAAACTCGCGAATCTTGCCGAAGCATTGAAATCTTGAGTTTGAAGGGGCAGCAGAGCAATGCAGCAACTCAATCCTTCCGAAATAAGTGAAATTATCAAGGGCCGCATCGACAAGCTCGATGTGACCTCCCAAGCCCGTAACGAAGGCACTGTCGTCAGCGTATCTGACGGTATCGTGCGGATTCACGGTCTGGCCGACGTAATGTCCGGCGAGATGATCGAGTTTCCGGGCGGCGTCTTCGGTATGGCCCTCAACCTGGAGCAGGACTCCGTAGGTGCCGTTATTCTCGGCGCATACCAGTCCCTGGCTGAAGGCATGAGCGCCAAGTGCACTGGCCGTATCCTGGAAGTTCCGGTTGGTAAGGAACTGCTCGGTCGCGTAGTCGACGCACTGGGTAACCCTGTTGACGGTAAAGGTCCACTGGGCAACACCGAGACCGACGCGGTCGAGAAAGTTGCTCCAGGCGTGATCTGGCGTAAGTCGGTAGACCAGCCTGTACAGACTGGCTACAAGGCTGTCGATGCCATGATCCCTGTCGGCCGTGGCCAGCGTGAGCTGATCATCGGTGACCGTCAGATCGGTAAAACCGCTCTGGCCATCGACGCGATCATCAACCAGAAAGACAGCGGCATTTTCTGCGTCTACGTAGCCATCGGTCAGAAGCAATCGACCATCGCCAACGTGGTTCGCAAGCTGGAAGAGAACGGCGCACTGAAGAACACGATTATCGTGGCTGCCAGTGCTTCGGAATCTCCTGCGCTGCAATACCTGGCTCCGTATGCCGGTTGCACCATGGGTGAATTCTTCCGCGACCGCGGTGAAGACGCGCTGATCGTTTATGACGATCTGTCCAAGCAAGCAGTGGCTTACCGCCAGATTTCCCTGCTGCTGCGCCGTCCACCAGGCCGTGAAGCTTACCCAGGCGACGTGTTCTATCTCCACTCCCGTCTGCTGGAGCGCGCATCCCGCGTTTCGGAAGAGTACGTAGAGAAGTTCACCAACGGCGCAGTGACCGGCAAAACCGGTTCCCTGACCGCACTGCCGATCATCGAAACCCAGGCTGGCGACGTTTCCGCGTTCGTTCCGACCAACGTGATTTCCATCACCGACGGTCAGATCTTCCTGGAATCGGCCATGTTCAACTCGGGCATCCGCCCTGCAGTGAACGCCGGTGTTTCGGTATCCCGTGTGGGTGGTGCCGCTCAGACCAAGATCATCAAGAAGCTCTCCGGTGGTATCCGTACCGCTCTGGCTCAGTACCGTGAACTGGCGGCATTCGCCCAGTTCGCTTCTGACCTGGACGAAGCGACCCGTAAGCAACTTGAGCATGGTCAGCGCGTTACCGAGCTGATGAAGCAGAAGCAATACGCCCCAATGTCGATCGCTGACATGGCGTTGTCGCTGTATGCCGCTGAGCGTGGGTTCCTGACTGACGTCGAAATCGCCAAGGTTGGCAGCTTTGAACAAGCGCTGATTGCTTACTTCAACCGCGATCACGCCGACTTGTTGGCCAAGATCAACGTGAAGGGTGACTTCAATGACGAAATCGACGCTGGCCTGAAAGCCGGTATCGAGAAGTTCAAGGCCACCCAAACCTGGTAAGCCGCAGCGGGGGCCGCAAGGCTCCCGCTTGCTAACCTGATAGGTGTTACATGGCAGGCGCAAAAGAGATTCGCAGTAAGATTGCGAGCATCAAAAGCACGCAAAAAATTACCAGCGCCATGGAAAAAGTGGCGGTCAGCAAAATGCGCAAGGCACAAATGCGCATGGCTGCTAGCCGTCCTTATGCGGAGCGTATCCGCCAGGTAATTGGGCATCTGGCCAACGCCAACCCGGAATACCGCCACCCATTCATGATCGACCGCGAAGTTAAGCGTGTGGGTTATGTGGTTGTGAGCAGTGACCGTGGTTTGTGCGGTGGTTTGAATACCAACCTGTTCAAGGCCCTGGTCAAGGACATGGCGGTAAACCGCGAAAACGGCGTCGAGATCGATCTGTGTGTAGTTGGTAGCAAGGGTGCGGCCTTTTTCCGTAACTTCGGCGGCAACGTCGTAGCAGCTATCAGCCACCTGGGTGAAGAGCCGTCGATCAATGATTTGATCGGCAGTGTGAAGGTGATGCTGGATGCATACCTGGAAGGCCGGATTGACCGCCTCTCCGTGGTATCCAACAAGTTCATCAACACCATGACCCAGCAGCCAACCGTGGAGCAATTGATTCCACTGGTGGCGACCCCGGATCAGGAACTCAAGCACCACTGGGACTACCTCTACGAACCAGACGCCAAAGAGCTGCTTGACGGCTTGATGGTGCGCTACGTGGAGTCGCAGGTGTACCAGGCGGTGGTCGAGAACAACGCAGCTGAACAAGCGGCGCGGATGATCGCGATGAAAAACGCTACCGATAACGCCGGTGATCTGATCAGCGATTTGCAGCTGATCTACAACAAGGCGCGTCAGGCTGCGATCACCCAAGAGATCTCGGAAATCGTCGGCGGCGCTGCCGCGGTTTAACGGTTCAAATATTCAGAGGATCCAGCTATGAGTAGCGGACGTATCGTTCAAATCATCGGCGCCGTTATCGACGTGGAATTTCCACGCGACAGCGTACCGAGCATCTACAACGCGCTGAAAGTACAAGGCGCGGACACTACTCTGGAAGTTCAGCAACAGCTGGGCGACGGCGTAGTTCGTACCATTGCGATGGGTTCCACCGAAGGCTTGAAGCGCGGTCTGGACGTTGTCGACTCTGGCGCAGCCATCTCCGTACCGGTCGGTAAAGCGACCTTGGGCCGGATCATGGACGTACTGGGCAACCCGATTGACGAAGCTGGTCCGATCGACACCGAAGAGCGTTGGGGCATTCACCGTCCAGCACCTTCGTTCGCGGAACAAGCTGGCGGCAACGACCTGCTGGAAACCGGCATCAAGGTTATCGACCTGGTTTGCCCGTTCGCCAAAGGCGGTAAAGTCGGTCTGTTCGGTGGTGCCGGTGTAGGCAAGACCGTAAACATGATGGAACTGATCCGTAACATCGCCATCGAGCACAGCGGTTATTCCGTGTTCGCCGGTGTGGGCGAGCGTACCCGTGAGGGTAACGACTTCTACCACGAGATGAAGGACTCCAACGTTCTGGACAAAGTGGCACTGGTTTACGGTCAGATGAACGAGCCGCCGGGTAACCGTCTGCGCGTAGCACTGACTGGCCTGACCATGGCCGAGAAGTTCCGTGACGAAGGTAACGACGTTCTGCTGTTCGTCGACAACATCTACCGTTACACCTTGGCCGGTACTGAAGTATCCGCACTGCTGGGCCGTATGCCTTCCGCAGTAGGTTACCAGCCGACCCTGGCCGAAGAGATGGGCGTTCTGCAAGAACGTATCACTTCGACCAAGGAAGGTTCGATCACTTCGATCCAAGCGGTATACGTACCTGCGGATGACTTGACTGACCCGTCGCCAGCGACCACCTTCGCCCACTTGGACGCCACCGTCGTTCTGTCCCGTGACATCGCTTCCCTGGGTATCTACCCAGCGGTCGATCCACTCGACTCGACTTCGCGCCAGCTGGACCCGAACGTGATCGGCCAGGAGCACTACGACACCGCTCGCGGCGTTCAGTACGTGCTGCAGCGTTACAAAGAACTGAAGGACATCATTGCGATCCTGGGTATGGACGAGCTGTCGGAAGCCGACAAGCAGTTGGTAAACCGTGCTCGTAAGATCCAGCGTTTCTTGTCGCAGCCGTTCTTCGTGGCTGAAGTCTTCACCGGTGCTTCGGGTAAATACGTTTCCCTGAAAGACACCATTGCTGGCTTCAAAGGCATCCTCAACGGTGACTACGACCACCTGCCAGAACAAGCGTTCTACATGGTTGGCGGCATCGAAGAAGCGATCGAGAAAGCCAAGAAACTGTAATCCAAGCGCCCGGAAACGGGCGCTCATCAGGTTGAGGCAATCAGATGGCTATGACAGTCCATTGCGATATCGTCAGCGCGGAAGGAGAAATCTATTCCGGCCTGATCGAGATGGTAGTAGCGCACGGCGGCTTAGGTGATCTTGGTATCGCCATGGGTCACGCCCCGCTGCTTACTGATCTCAAGCCAGGTCCGATCACTCTGACCCAGCAAAACGGGGAAAAGGAGGTGTTTTATATCTCCGGTGGTTTCCTCGAAGTTCAGCCGAACAAGGTCACGGTACTTGCCGACACCGTGCAACGTGCTGGCGACCTGGATGAAGCCTCCGCTCAGGAAGCCGTCAAGGCTGCCGAGAAGGCCCTGAACGAAAAGGGTGCGGACTTCGACTACAGCGCTGCTGCTGTACGTCTGGCCGAGGCTGCAGCCCAGCTGCGCACGCTCCAGCAGATCCGCAAGAAGTAAGCGGCCACGCCGTCTTGTTTCATGTGCGATTGATTAAAAAGGGTAGCCTCGGCTACCCTTTTTCTTTTTCAGCCATACACTTCTCTGGTCTGACGTCGGACCGCCCAGGATTGGTAGCCATTCATGTCTCTTGAAATCGTCATTCTCGCCGCAGGCCAAGGCACCCGCATGCGTTCGGCCCTGCCCAAGGTGCTGCATCCGGTTGCCGGCAACTCCATGCTTGGCCATGTTATCCACAGCGCCCGGCAGCTCGATCCACAGCGCATTCACGTGGTGATCGGCCACGGTGCCGACGTGGTGCGTGAACGCCTGGCCGCCGACGACCTGAATTTCGTATTGCAAGACCAGCAACTCGGCACCGGCCACGCCACCGCGCAAGCCGTGCCATTCATTACCGCCGACACCGTACTGATCCTCTACGGTGATGTACCGCTGATCGAAGTGGAAACCCTGCAACGTCTGCTCAAGCACGTCGTGCCAGGCCAGATGGGCCTGCTCACCGTCGAGCTGGATGATCCCACCGGCTATGGCCGTATCGTGCGCAACGCTGACGGCAAGGTCGCGGCCATCGTCGAGCATAAAGATGCCAGCGAAGCCCAGCGCGCCATCACCGAAGGCAACACCGGCATCATGGCGGTGCCGGCCAACAAGCTCGCCGACTGGATGAGCCGTCTGTCCAACCACAACGCCCAGGGCGAGTACTACCTCACCGACGTCATTGAGATGGCCGTGAGCGATGGCCTGCTGGTCGCTACCGAGCAGCCCCTCGACCCCATGGAAGTGCAGGGCGCCAACGACCGCAAGCAATTGGCCGAGCTGGAGCGTCACTACCAACTGCGTGAAGGCCGCCGCCTGATGGCTCAGGGCGTGACCCTGCGCGACCCGGCGCGTTTCGACGTGCGTGGCGAAGTGACCGTGGGCCGCGACGTGCTGATCGACATCAACGTGATCCTTGAAGGCCGCGTGATCATCGAAGACGACGTGGTGATCGGCCCGAACTGCGTGATCAAGGACAGTACCCTGCGCAAAGGCGTGGTGGTCAAGGCCAACAGCCACCTGGAAGGTGCCGTGATGGGCGAGGGCAGCGATGCCGGCCCGTTCGCCCGCCTGCGCCCTGGCAGCGTGCTAGAGGCCAAGGCCCATGTGGGTAACTTTGTCGAACTGAAAAACGCCCACCTGGGCGAAGGCGCCAAGGCCGGCCACCTGACGTACCTCGGCGATGCCGTGATCGGCGCGCGCACCAACATCGGTGCCGGCACCATCACCTGTAACTACGATGGCGCCAACAAGCACGTCACCGTGTTGGGCGAAGACGTGTTCATCGGCTCCAACAACTCGTTGGTGGCCCCGGTGAAAGTGGGCGATGGTGCCACCACGGCGGCGGGCTCCACCATCAACCAGGATGTGGATAACTTGCAGCTCGGCGTGGCCCGCGCCCGCCAACGCAACATCGACGGCTGGAAGCGTCCGGTCAAAATCAAAAAGACCTGAGTTATCCACAGTCTCACCTGGCCAACACGATCCCCTGTGGGAGCTGGCTTGCCTGCGATAGCGGTCTATCAGTCACTGATGTGCAAACTGATACACCGCTATCGCAGGCAAGCCAGCTCCCACATTTGATTGGGGATTTTTCCCAAAATTTACTACGCCCCGCTTGACGATCTTTCGCCAATAGGTTTTGATTGCCTTCGTTATCTTTCGAAACGAAACTTATAACTGCCATGTCGAAACGAAATACACCCCAACGCCGCCACAATATCCTGGCCTTGCTCAATGAACAGGGCGAAGTCAGCGTGGACGCGTTGGCCAAGCATTTCGAAACGTCGGAAGTGACCATCCGCAAGGACCTCGCTGCCCTCGAAAGCAACGGCCTGCTGCTGCGTCGCTACGGTGGCGCCATCACCATGCCCCAGGAATTGGTCGGCGACGCCGCCCAACCCATCTCGGTGTACAAGCGCGCCATCGCCCGTGCCGCCGTGATGCGCCTGCGCGAGCACGCGCGCATCATTATCGACAGCGGCAGCACCACCGCCGCGATGATCCCCGAACTGGGCCACCAGCCCGGCCTGGTGGTGATGACCAATTCCCTGCACGTGGCCAGAGCCTTGAGCGAACTGGAACATGAACCGGTGCTGTTGATGACCGGCGGCACCTGGGACCCGCACTCGGATTCGTTCCAGGGCCAGGTCGCCGAGCAGGTGCTACGGTCCTATGACTTTGATCAGCTGTTTATCGGTGCCGACGGTATCGATTTGCAGCGCGGTACCACCACCTTCAACGAACTGCTGGGCTTGAGCCGCGTAATGGCCGAGGTCGCGCGGGAAGTGGTGGTGATGGTCGAATCCGACAAGATCGGTCGCAAGATCCCCAACCTGGAACTGCCCTGGAGCAGCGTCCATACCCTTATTACCGATGATCGCCTGCCGCTTGAGGCCCGCGACCAGATCCAAGCCCGCGGCATTACGCTGATATGCGCGGCAATCATCTAGGAGAAACATCATGTGTGGAATTGTTGGCGCAGTCGCCGAACGTAACGTAACCGCCATCCTGCTCGAAGGCCTCAAGCGCCTCGAATACCGTGGCTACGACAGCGCCGGTGTGGCGGTCTTCACCAACGCCGGCAAGCTGGAGCGCATGCGTCGTCCGGGCAAGGTCAGCGAGCTGGAACAAGCCCTGGCTGGCGAGCCGCTGGTCGGTCGCCTGGGCATCGCCCACACCCGCTGGGCCACCCACGGCGCGCCGTGCGAGCGTAACGCCCACCCACACTTCTCCGGCGACCTGGCGGTGGTGCACAACGGCATCATCGAAAACCACGAAGTGCTGCGCGAACAACTCAAGGGCCTGGGCTACGTGTTCACCTCGGACACCGACACCGAAGTCATCGCCCACCTGCTCAACCACAAGCTCAAGGACCACAGCGACCTGACCACCGCCCTCAAGGCCACGGTCAAGGAACTGCACGGCGCCTACGGCCTGGCCGTGGTCAGCGCCAGCCAACCCGACCGCGTGGTCGCCGCCCGCAGTGGCAGCCCGTTGGTGATTGGCCTGGGCCTGGGGGAAAACTTCCTCGCCTCCGACCAACTGGCCCTGCGCCAGGTCACCGACCGCTTCATGTACCTGGAAGAAGGCGATATTGCCGACATCCGCCGTGAAAGCGTGCAGATCTGGGACGTAAACGGCAACACCGTCGAGCGCGAAGCCGTGCAGTACCGCGACGGCGCCGAAGCGGCCGACAAAGGCGAGTTCCGCCACTTCATGCTCAAGGAAATCCACGAGCAACCGGCTGTGGTGCAACGCACCCTGGAAGGTCGCCTGAGCCAGAATCAGGTGCTGGTCAACGCTTTCGGCCCACAAGCCGCCGAGCTGTTCGCCAACGTACGCAACGTGCAGATCGTCGCCTGTGGCACCAGCTACCACGCCGGCATGGTTGCCCGTTACTGGCTGGAAGAACTGGCCGGTATCCCGTGCCAGGTCGAAGTCGCCAGCGAATTCCGCTACCGCAAGGTGGTGGTGCAGCCCGACACGCTGTTCGTGACCATTTCCCAATCCGGCGAAACCGCCGACACCCTGGCCGCCCTGCGTAACGCCAAAGAGCTGGGCTTCCTGGCCAGCCTGGCGATCTGCAACGTGAGCATCAGCTCCCTGGTGCGTGAGTCCGACCTGACCCTGCTGACCCAGGCCGGCCGTGAAATCGGTGTGGCCTCGACCAAAGCCTTCACCACCCAGCTCGTTGGCCTGCTGTTGCTGACCCTGTCCCTGGGCCAAGTGCGCGGCACCCTCGCCGCCGGCGTCGAAGCCACCCTGGTCGAAGAACTGCGCCGCCTGCCAACCCGCCTCGGCGAAGCCCTGGCCATGGACAGCACCGTGGAAAAAGTCGCCGAGCTGTTCGCCGACAAGAACCACACCCTGTTCCTCGGCCGTGGCGCGCAATACCCAGTGGCAATGGAAGGCGCGCTCAAGCTCAAGGAAATCTCCTACATCCACGCCGAAGCCTACCCGGCCGGCGAGCTGAAGCACGGCCCACTGGCCCTGGTGGATGACGACATGCCGGTGGTCACCGTAGCGCCGAACAACGAACTGCTGGAGAAGCTCAAGTCCAACCTGCAGGAAGTGCGCGCCCGTGGCGGCCAACTGGTGGTGTTCGCCGACGAAAAAGCCGGCATGACCAACGGCGAAGGCACCCATGTGATCAACATGCCGCACATCAACGACATCCTGTCGCCGATCCTCTACACCATCCCATTGCAACTGCTGTCGTACTACGTCGCTGTGCTCAAGGGCACAGACGTTGACCAGCCGCGCAACCTGGCGAAGTCGGTGACGGTGGAGTAACAGACCGTCACCTGGAGGTCCGCCGGCGGGCGGGCCTCTATTGCTCCGATCGCACTCCTTTTTTCAGCCCAATCCTCAGAATCCACCAGCGTTGCAGTGGCGGCGTTTTGTCGTGGACGGCATCACCATATGTCAGAAATATTGAACTTTTCTGTAAGAAATAGGTATTGGTTGCTGGGCTAAATGCCATTATTCCTATAGAATTTTCGATTGTTTTTTTGCTGAGGCTGTGTGATGCGTTGGCGACACGGAAGTCTGAACGTCTGGTCGACACTCCAAGTGTCGATGGAGCGTGCCCGCCTTGGGCTTAAATCAGAATCGACACGAACCCGTCTGGGCCTTGCCTGGTGGGTGCTTGAACCGATGCTTCTGCTCGGCATCTACTACAGCGTCTTTGGCCACTTGCTGCGCATTCAGGTCGAAAACTTCGCAGTTTTCCTGATTATCGGCGTCACGTTCTGGACCTGGTTCAACAAGAGCGTGATGAATTGCACCGATGCAATTTACGAGAAAAAGCACATTCTCGAGCATTGCAAGGTTGACCCTCTGATCTTCCCGATGACTTCAATATTCAAGGACCTGGTGAAAGAGTCACTGGTCGTTGTCTTGTTGCTGTTGCTTCTGTGTGCTCTGGGTAATACGCCCAGCTGGCTTTGGTTGTACGTCCCGCTGATCGCCTTCGTGCAGTTGATTATTACCGCTGCGGTGGGGGTGTTCGTTGCCGGGCTGATTCCATTCATGCCGGACCTGCGCATCCTGATCTCCACCGGCCTGCAATTTCTGATGTTTGCCTCCGGCGTGTTCTACGCAAAAGCCAATATCCCTGCCGAGCTGGGTTTCCTGCTGGATATCAACCCGTTGGCCGCATTGATTTCAATGTACCGCGATGTGTTGATGTACGGGCGTGCCCCGGTACTAGGTGACTTGCTGACCCTGGCCGGCGGTGCGCTGGTGTTGTTGATTCTGGCTGTCCTGTTCCTGTCCCGGAACAAGAACGCCTATGCGATGGCGCTGAGCAAATGACGATACCGGCAGCTATGACCATCAACTCCCTGTCGCTGACCTTCCGCAACGGTCTGCGCTTGCTGTCGCGTGCCTCCACCACGGTATTGCACGATCTGTCTTTTTCGATTGGCCGTGGCGATACGTTCGGGATAGTCGGCAGCAATGGTGCCGGCAAGAGCACGTTGCTCAAGGTGCTGGCGGGTATCTACCAGCCCACCCGTGGCAGCTTGACCCAGTCTGTCTCCAGCGTGTCGCTGCTCAATCTGCAACTGGGTTTCGATGAAAACCTCGATGCCCGCGACAATATTGTCCTCAGCGGCATGCTCATGGGCATGAGCCGCAAGCGCATGCGCGAATTGAGCGACGAGATTCTCGACTACGCCGAACTCCAAGCCAGCGCCGCAGTGCCTGTGCGCAGCTATTCCACTGGTATGAAGGCGCGCCTCGGCTTTGCCATCTCCAAGTACTCACGGCCCGATGTGATCCTGTTGGATGAAGTGCTCAGTGTCGGCGACGGCCACTTTCGTGAGAAGGCCGAAGCCACCATGCGAGAAATGATGATGGGTAACCAGACTGTCGTATTTGTCTCGCACGACTCACAACGAGTCAGGGAGCTATGCAACCGCGTGTGCTGGCTCAAGGACGGACGGGTTCAAATGATTGGCCCGGCCAGTGAAGTCATTGATGCGTATGAAGAGTACCTAGTACGTAGGTAAAGGAGTTCAAATGCTTAACATAGTCGTTCCCATGGCAGGTGCCGGCAGCCGCTTCGCAGTGGCAGGCTACGCCGATCCGAAACCGCTGATCCCTGTGCACTCGGTGCCGATGATTAAAGTGGTCATCGACAACCTCACCCCCGCCTGCGAGCACCGTTTCATTTTTATCTGCCAGGCGGCGCACGTTGAGGCTTACGGCCTGAAAGACAAGCTGCAGGCTTGGGCGCCAGGTTGCGCCATTGTCGAGTTGAACGGCGTTACAGAAGGTGCAGCGTGCACCGTGTATACGGCAAAGGATCTGATCGACTCCGAGCACCCGGTAATGATCGCCAACAGCGATCAGTACGTTGATGTCGACATCAACGACTACCTGAGTGCCATGCAGGCACAAGATGCCGATGGCCTGATCATGACGATGAAGGCGAACGACCCGAAGTGGTCCTTTGTCGGTTTTGCCGATGATGGAAGCATCAACTCGGTGGTTGAAAAGGAAGTGATTTCCGATGAAGCCACCGTGGGCATCTACAACTTCCGCAGCGGTCGCCAGTTGATCGGCGCCATTGAAGCGATGTTCGACAAAGACCTGCGGGTCAATGGCGAGTTCTACGTTGCGCCGGCCTACAACGAGATGATCGAAGACCAGGCCAAGGTCATCCATTACAACGTCGGTTCGGAAGGCAAAGGCATGTATGGCCTGGGTATCCCGGCGGACTTGAACCTGTTCCTCGATCTGCCGGTCAGCCGCGCAGCGTGTGCAGGGCGCTGATCGATCATGCAGATCATCAGTCACCGCGGCTACTGGCTGCAAAAGCCCGAGCGTAACCAGCGAGTAGCCTTCGAGCGCTCTTTCGACCTGGGCTTCGGCACGGAAACCGACGTACGCGACATCGGCGGGCGTCTGGTTATTTCCCACGATATGCCTGACGGCAGCGAAATGTCGCTGGACGAACTGCTGGCAATCATGGCTGGGCGCAACTTGCCACTGGCGATGAACATCAAGGCCGACGGCCTTTGTGCTCCGCTGAAGGCGGCGTTCGAAGCCCATGGTCACAGCAACTGGTTTGTCTTCGACATGGCTGTGCCCGATATGCGCAGCTATCTCGCCAGCGGTGTATGCAGCTATACCCGCCAGAGTGAGGTCGAGCCGGTACCCGCGTGGCTGAACGAGGCTGACGGTATCTGGCTGGATAGCTTCGGTGCCGAGTGGTACTCGTCCGCCCAGCTCGCTGACCTGCTGGGTCAGGGCAAACAGGTGTGTGTGGTGTCTTCGGAACTGCACGGCCGCGAACACATGTCCTTGTGGCGACTCCTCGCCCAATTCCAGGGCGCCAACAACCTGACGTTATGCACCGACCTGCCCGAAGCAGCTCGCTCTTTCTTCAAGGAATGACATCATGATTAAAGCCGTGATTTTCGACATGGACGGTGTGCTGATCGAAGCGAAAGATTGGCACTACGAAGCGCTGAACAAGGCGCTGAACCTGTTCGGCCATACCATCAGCCGCCATGAACACCTGACCACCTACGATGGTCTGCCAACCTCGCGCAAGCTGGACATCCTCAGCGTCGAGCGTGACTTGCCGGTGGAACTGCACCAGTTCATCAACGAAATGAAGCAGATGTACACGATGGAAATCGTCTACGCCCAGTGCAAGCCAACCTTCGTTCACCAGTACGCGCTGTCGTCGCTCAAGAGCCAGGGCTACAAGCTGGCCGTGGCGTCCAACTCGATCCGCAACACCGTCGAAGTGATGATGGAAAAGTCGCGTCTGGATCAGTACCTGGACCGCAAGTTTTCCAACGAAGACGTGCCCAACGCCAAGCCTGCACCCGATATCTACATCAAGGCCATCGAGTCCTTTGGGCTGTTGCCTGAAGAGTGCCTGATCGTGGAAGACAACGAGAACGGCATCCGTGCCGCCCGTGCTTCCGGCGCTCACGTACTGGTGGTCGAGGATGTCGCCGATGTGAACCTGGACAACATCACTGCCCGGATTGAACAGATCAACGCCAAGGCTCCAGAGCTGGAGGAAATGTTGTGCGCAAGTTGAACATCATACTGCTCGCCGGTGGCGATACCACTTCGGTCATATCCGAAAGCAACTACCCAGGCTACCTGACCGAACGCGATGGCATTCCGTTGATCCAGGACCTGGTCGAAAAGTGTCTGGAGCTCAACCCGGCCAGCATCTCCTGCATGCTGCCCAAGGCTGACGTCGCCAAGTACCACCTGCGCAACATGTTGCAGCAGATGAGTCCGATCGCCTCTATTCACGCGGTACACACCTTGACCATGGGCGCTGCCTGCACCGCGCTGTTGGCCGCCGAGAGCATCGACAACGACGATGAACTGCTGATCCTCAGCTGCAACGAACTGCTCGATGCGGCGCTGGGCAATATCGTCGAAGACTTCCGTCGCGACGAGTGCGATGCCGGCGTCGTGGTATTCAAGTCGCTGCACCCGCGCTACTCGTTCGTACGCAAGAACCCGCAGGGGTATGTGGTCGAGGCTGCTGAGAAGAACCCGATCAGCAACCACGCCGTGGCCGGTCTGTACTGGTTTGCCAAGGGCAGTGTGTTTGTCGAGGCCGTGAAGGAAATGATCCGCAAGGACTTCAAGGTCAACGATGCGTTCTACATTGCGCCGGCGCTCAACGAACTGGTGCTGCTGCACAAGAAGATCGGTACCCACCGTGTGGACCCGAGCCAGTACCACCCGCTCAAGAGCCATCACCAGCTGCACGCGTTCGAGAATGTAGGCCCACGATGAACACCGCCAATCTGAAAGACATGGTCAAGGGCTGGTTTGTCGGTGGTTTCACGCCGACTGCGTTCAGCACACAAGCCTGTGAAGTGGCCGTCAAGCCGTACGCGGCGGGTGATGCCGAGGCGGCTCACTATCACAAGATCGCCACGGAAGTGACGCTGATCCTGTCCGGCGAAGTCGAGATGTGTGGCAAGACCTGGGGCGCCGGCGAAATCGTCGTGCTCGAGCCAGGCGACATCACGGCCTTCAAGGCACTCAGCGACGCAGTGACCGTTGTGGTCAAGGTGCCCGGCGCGCTGAATGACAAATATGTCGTAGAAGAATGAAAACGATAGAACTGCAACACGATTCAAAGCTGGGTTACCTCGGGCCCAAGCAATTGCGCCCGATCCCGGCAGACCTGAGCGTGACGGAAGGCAGCCAGACGCTGTTTTCCTTCCGTCGCTTCAAGCAAGGCGTTCCTGATACCACGGTCAAAGGGCTGCATGCAGCCAAACGCCCGCTGGATATCTATGGTCCTGGCTCGTACTGTTTTTACGGCGTGCAAAGCGACTCGCAGCTGAGCCCTTTGCTGCTGTGGGACGCTGCGCATTTTCTGGCCGTGGGCGAAACACTCACCGTCATTGAAGACTCCGCCGTAGAGAGCTACCTGGACCGTGCCTACTTCAACACGGCCCTGGTGTGCGAAGAACGCAGCGCCAACCGCGTGGTGTACCGCAAGGCCGCCGTGCTGCCGGCGCAGACCGACGATGACCTGGACAGCTGGACGTTCGGCATCCCGGTAGGCCCCGAAGACGCCACGGTGCTCAATGCCGTGGTGCAGCGCATCCTTGAGCTGGATATCCCCAACAAGGAAATCCTGCTATGCGGCACGCCAGGCAAGAACTTCCGCTACTTCGACCAGGTGCGCATCGTCGGTGAAGACATCACCGCGCCGCCTGTGCAGATCTGCAAGAAGAAGAATCGCCTCGTCGATGAAGCGCGCTACAACAACCTGGTCATCCTGCATGACCGGGTGTTCCTGCCTGCGCATTTCGGTGAAATGGTCCGCCGTTTCGGCCCGCGCTACCCGTTGATGACCCTGCAAAGCCTGTTCTTCGACAACGTGCGCAATTTCGGGCCGCGCCGCTATTCGGACTACGGCATGGCGATGGGTGTGATTGCCGATGGCATGAAGGGCATGCACCGCAGCGACAACACGGTGGTCAGTATCGCACCTGTGCTGTTTGCGGAAATTGAACGGACAGGCTTCTGCTTTGCCAGCCCAATGCGATACGGCAAAGACGTCAGCTACCCTACTGGCAGCATGTACATCTGCCGCAAGGAAGTGTGGCAGGCGTTCCCCCTCGACGAATCCCTGTTGTGGGCCGAATTCGAAGACATCGAGCATGGCATTCGTGCGTCCAAGGGCGGCGTCCCTTCGCGGGTCAACCCCTATGGCGTGGCCCAGTCGGTGACGTCCCGGGCGCTGCTCGGCACCGGATCGCCAGTCGAATCGTGCAACGGTCGCTACGCGCATACAGGCCCTTCGCAGTTTTCACTCCTGCGCAAAAAACCCCTGATCCGCATGTCGGCGGACGAGGCGCTTATCCGCTTGCAACGCTTCGCCAACAAGTACGCGGTCGGCGATACGCTTCTTCATATTCCGACCGGCCTGAAGACCATCAGCTCGCGCGCGTGGCTGAAGCTGGTAGACGAGGTGGTGCAAGGTTGTGGCTTCGGCAATGACCTGGAGTCCGTGATGGCCTTCATCCGCGACTTTGAAAAGTGGGTGCTTCTGGATCAATTGCCGAACACCTTCATCGAGTCGATTGCCCTGGAATTCATGACCAATCCTCGCGAGGCGAAGCGCAACCTGGTCTTTGGCAGCTCCGAGTTCCGCAACATGCTGCGCCAGCGTCCATTGCAAAGCTGGTTCTACAAAGGCCTGGACGAGTACTTCCATCCTCGCCTCCTGGCGTTGCCTGGCACCTTGTTGTCGGCGCTCAAGCTGTACCGTCGAAACGGCGAAGTCTTCTATTTCTCGAGTTTTCGCGATTGTGTGCGGGCGATCCACAACTCCACGCCTTTCGATAGCTATGTGGAGCGCAGGAAATGAACATCTTTCTGATTTCCCAGGACGCGGCACAGGGCAAGCAAGCCCAACTGGCGGTCTTTCTGTCGCAGATAGAACTGCAGCCCTCGTTGCTCACCCAAGTCGTGGTGATCGGTGAGTGCGCATGGGCGGCGCCGCAAGCGCAACCTGCGCCGCCGCTCAAAACCTTCCAGCTGGATGATTTCCTGCATGAAAGGGGCAGTGTCAACAATGGCGAGTTCATTGCCGACGCCAATGTGATCGGCACAAAATTGAGCACGGCGTCCGAGTCCTGGCTGCTCATCGACTTTGGCTTGCACCAGGATCAGGTCACGACGGATTTTGTCCGCAAGCTGGCCTCGTTCACGTTTCTGTTCAAAGGCCTGCGTGACAAGAACATCGTGTTGCTGATGCCGCGTCTGAAACTCGGCTACATGGCACGCTACGCCAACAGTTTGTTCAACAGTACGGCAAGCAATGCGGGCTCGGCAGCGGAAGCGAACCGCTTCCAGATGTTCTTGCTTTCCACATTGCTGGAAAAGGCCCTGCTCAGCTCGCCCTTGATTGCATGGCCGGTTTCCAGGTTGCGTCAACTGGTGCGCTTTTTCTATCAGCGGATCGTCCGCGTGAGAACGTGAGCCGATGAAGCGTAGACAGTTTGTTGCGGGGCTCGGTGTGTTCGTCGGTGGCATTGCGCTAGGCGGTTGGCTAGGCCGCCAGTCGATGGGGCCGCCCCTGGATTTTCAAGCGATCCGGGAAGGCAACATACATGTGAAGTTTCGCCACATGCCCCCCGACCTGCTGATAAAACTTTACTCGCGCAACCTCAAGGATGAAGACCGCGAATCCCTCCTTTACCACTTGGTCAACCATAACCGTTCGTTGTTCGTGGTAGCGCCCCAGACCCGTACGTTGGGTACGCCCGGCTTTTACAGAGTTACAGGCTAATGTTTGTTGAAACGCTGATTATCGGCAACGGTTTTGCCGGACGTACCGTTGCCCATGCTTTGAAGGGCCCCTGCCTCATTGTTGACCGTGGCGAGAAGTTCAACATCTTTGAACGACGCGCCCGCTTCAACGAGATGGAACAGGTGGACCGCCACGATGCATTGATCCGCCGCTCTTATGAGTCGGTGCACGCCTTCAATGTGCCCGAAGATCTGCCAGACGATTGCGTTTCCGACTACATCCTCGTGGATGGCGGCTGTTCCAACCACTGGGGTGGCTTGAGCTTCCGTCTTTCAGAGGCGGTGTTCGACCAATCGGCCGACGCATTTCGCTGGCCCTTCGACTACCAGACGCTGCAACCCTACTACCGCACTGCCGAGCAGTTGCTGCGCATCAGTGCTGATCCTCGTGATCCCGAGGAGCGCAACCCTCTGTCGGAAATCAAAGGCTCACGTCGCTGGAACCGCGCCTTGTCGCCGTATTTCCCACAAGCCTACATTGGGGCGCAGGCCCATAACCTGTCGGTGGAAAACCTCGACGGGCAAGGCCTCTGCATGGGAGCGGGGGACTGCGAGCTGTGCCCGATGGACGCCAAGACCCGCTCGTTGCATATCCGTAACCACGCCAAAGTGCTGAATGAGGTGCTGGTCGATCACTTGCGCTTCGAAGGTGACAAAGCCGTCGAGGCGATTTGCCATACCCCCAACGGGCCACTGAGCATCCGTTTCAATCGAGTGGTCATCGCCGCGCACGGCGTTGAATCATTGAAACTGCTGTGGAAGAGCAACCTGCCGGACGAAACGCCACAGGCGTTCATCGGGCGTTACTGCCAGGACCACGCCGTGGCCGAGCTAGCCTGTCGCTTGCCGCAGGCGAAAATCCCGTTTTTCCAGGTCAACACCGCCGCGCAGGTGGTCATCCCGGAGCTGTCCGGCGAGCTTGATGGGATCGAGTACACCACGCTGGGCCTGATGACCTCGGCCAGCGATGCAGCCCTGACTGGCTCCCTGGACCTGAAAAAGCTGAACAACTGGGCGGTACAGGAATCGGTCGAAGACCTGGCCAGCATCCTGAGCCTGTACATCCTCCTGGAAATTCCGCCGCAATGGGACGTCTCGCTGTTTTACGAGGGCGGTTCCGTGCGCATGGATACCGATGGCTACCACGGCAACAAGCATCGTTATGACGCCGTGATTGCCGCCATCTACGCGAAGATGGAAGCGCTGGGTGTGGTGCCTGTGCGCGAAGCCGAACAAGCGCATTACCAATATGTCTTCGGTACCCATCACTTGGTCGGCATGTTGAACATGAGCGCGGGTGAGAACGCGGTGGTGGACAAGGACTTCCGTGTCATCGGTACGGAAAACGTCTACGTCGCCGGCTCTTCGCTGTTTCCGCGGTGCGGATCACGTAACCCGACAGTGACGGTCGTGGCCCTGGCCCTGATGCTGGCCCACCAGTTGAACAAGCACGCATGAGCATCGACGCCAGCAGGCTGACGGTCATTCTCCAGGGCCGCTTGAAGGACGGGCCGGTGGATATCGCGGCGCGTGCAATCGAGTCGGTGCGCCAGCACTTGCCGGGGGCGCAGATCATTCTGTCGACCACGGACGACTGCACGGGTGTTTCATTTGAAGGCGTGCAATGCGTGGCCGATGCATCGGCCACGCATTTTGCAGACGCCAGCGGCAACATCAACAACGTCAACAAGCTCATCAGCACCGTCGCTAATGGCTTGGCCCTGGCCACGCGCGAGTACGCGCTCAAACTGCGCACCGATCATGTGCTGTGCAGCAGCGCGCTATTGAGCCTGATGGGTGATGAGCAACCTGCAAGCTTGCTGGCAGCGAGGGTTGGCGTTTCGAACCTGTTCCTGCGTAATCCGATCAAACTCTGCTACCTGTTTCACCTGAGTGACACGCTGCAGTTCGGCCGCACCGACGACCTTCGACGGCTGTGGAATATCGGCCCGCTTCCCGCTGAATTTGTGTACCTGGCAGGTGGCCCACGGATCAATCCGATCGGCACGTTCCAGGGCTACACCTCGTTTCGCTTGCTGCCCGAGCAGGCCATCCTGCTGCGTTTCTTGCAGACCTGCGGCCTGGCGCTGGACCTTGAACACATTTCGCACACTCGTTTCGACCTGTTCTGTGCGTGGGAAGACCTGCTGCTGGACAATTTCGAGGTCCACGACTGGCAGAGCCTTGGCGTGACTCCGCCGCAGCGGTTCCTCACAGAACCTTATGCCCCGGAAACGATCCTGACCGCCGCTGACCTGCACAGCCTGCGCGCCCGCCGTACGAAGCGGCACAAGACGGGGCGCTACCTGCACCTGCTGCTCAACAAATACGCACTCTGCTGGTTTCGCCGGCGCTGGCTGGTGTCGGTGTCGTCGTTGCTGCTGTTCTCGTTTTCACCGCGTATGGCCATTGCTGCACGCACCGCGTACCGACGCTTCTGCGAGGCGGGACGCACCTGAATGCACACCCTGATTACCACCCAACCCTTACTTTCCAATCATCCCTAGGAGTATCGCCGCATGAACAAGATGTTCTTCGTTGGCGCTGTACTGTTGACCCTCGTCGGCTGCGACAAACCTGCCGCCCCAGCGCCTCAGGCGGCTGCCAAACCGGTGCCGGTCCAGATCCCGCAACAGGAAGGCCAATACCTGCGCTTTATTCAGATGCCAGACGGCGAAACCCGCCTGGAAGCCGCCCGCGTCATGGGCAAAGTGACCAAAGTGATCAGTGGTTACCCTGGCTTCAGCGTCACGTCGAATGTGTTCCCGGACGTCAGCCCGCTGGTCGTGCGCATCAAGGATTGCGGCCTGATCTCGTTCACGAAAGTCCAAGACAACGCCAACGTAATGACGGCCGTGCGTACCGAAACACAAGATTTCAACGCGCAGTGCCCGATCCAGAAAGTCGACGGTCAGTGGACCAAACTGTCGGCGCAAGGCTGATGTTGCGGGGAGCACATTTTTCGTGAGAGTTTTGCACTTCTACAAGACCTTCGGCCCGGACCAGTTCGGGGGCGTGGAGATGTTCATCCGGCACCTGACGCACGCGACATCAGCCCAGGGCTATCAGAATACTGTGCTCTCCCTGGCAGATGACCCGCTGCCACCCCAGGAAACCTCCAGCTACCGCATGTTCCAGTCCAGGCAAAACCTCAACCTCGCCAGGACCGGTTTCTCCTGGTCGGCGTTTGCGGATTTTGCCCGTCTGGCGGAGCAGGCGGACGTGATCCATTACCACTACCCGTGGCCGTTCATGGACCTGGTCCACCTGGCCAAGGGGCTGGGCAAACCCAGTGTGGTGACGTACCACTCCGATATCGTGCGCCAGAAGGTGTTGTTTCAGGTCTACCGGCCATTGATGCACGCCTTCCTCAAGCGGGTCGATGCAATTGCGGCGACCAGCCCGAACTACCTGCAAAGCTCGTCCGTCCTGCAGCGTTATCAGGACAAGGCACAGTCGATTCCCATCGGCCTGGCCCAGTCACTGTATCCAGAGCCAGACGCTCAGGCGGTATTGGATTTGCGGCGACGTTACGGCGAGCGCTTTTTCTTGTTTGTCGGCGTGCAGCGCTACTACAAGGGGCTGCACTTCCTGCTGGACGCCATGCAAGCATCGCCTTGGCCGTTGCTGATCGTCGGTGCCGGCCCGCTGGAGCAGGAACTGATGCGCATCGCGGCCCGCGCCAACCTGACCAACGTGCACTTCCTCGGCAGTGTCGATGAGCAGCAAAAGGTCAACCTGATGCAGGCCTGCTATTCGGTGGTCTTTCCGTCGCACCTGCGCTCCGAGGCATTCGGTATTGGCCTGCTGGAAGGCGCGATGTTCGGCAAGCCGCTTATCTGCTGCGAAATCGGCACAGGTACCAGCTTTATCAACCAGCACGGCTCGACGGGCATTGTCGTACCGCCAATGGATGCCAGCGCCCTGCGCGCGGCGATGCAGACACTTTGGGATGACCCCGCACTGGCCCAGCGCTACGGCGAGGCTGCCCGCGCGCGCTATCTGGAAGTCTTCACCGCTGAAGGGCTAGGGCAGGCCTATGCCGAGCTCTATACGCAGGCGGTTGCACAGCGACAGTGATGGTTCACGGCTGACGCCAAAACGGATCCCCACGACGAAAGGACGCGATACCCATGCAGACGGACTTTTCCTATTTGCGCGAACGGTTGCACGATCGCCGATTTGCGGTAGCGAACAACTCCCAAGGGCTCTCCGGCACCGGTACGGTATTTCACTACCTAGTCGAGGGAGAGGCCATCTCCAGCACCTACCAAGGCGGGCGGATTCGCACTGGCCAGCAGGTCGGGCGGGTAACCGGCCCGGACACCATAGAGCTGCTCTTTCAATGCCTGACCACTGAGGGCGAGTTGTTGGCGGGCTGGTCTCGCGGCACGGTCAGCGTTGATGATGCCGGGCGTACCACCCTGGCCTTCGTGTGGGGTTGGTTGTCGGGTGCAACCGGAGGCGGCGAGTCCAGCTACGTAGAGGTTGTCGCTTAGCCGCCCGATCACGGCACAAACTCCACCCGCAACCCCCGCCCCGCACTGCGGCCCTGATCATCCGTAACCCGCAACCGATACTCCCCGGACTTGCCCGGCCGCCAGTTCAGCGTGGCTTGCGGCGGGCCCTGGCCGATCAGCGTTTGGTCGGCAAACCAGTACAGCGTCGCCGCATCGCTGGCCGCGTTGGCATTCAGCGGGATGCTTTCCTGGGGTTGGGACAGGCGTAACTGATAACTCACCTGGGTCAGCGGCGAGCGGATTTGCGGCGCTTCGCTTTGGTCGCCGATACGGTTGGGCTGGCAGTTTTTCATCACGCTAGGCGGCGTACGCCGGGGCAGGCCGGCGGCGCGGTACAGGCGCTGCACGTCGCTGGGCCAGAACTCGAAGACTTCTTCACGGGTGTACTGCGCCTCGAACGGCGGGCAGGCGGCTTTGCCGGTGCGTGTGTCGATGAGCACCGGGCGGTGCAGGTTGGACACGCGAATCGGTGAGACGCCGGGGATGTACCAGGTCTTGCGGGTTTGCGGGCACCAGCGGTTGGGCAATTCGCCGGACGCCGCGCAGACCTCGATACGCACCAGCCCGGCCGGCGGCTTGTCCGGCTTGATGACCACGTTGGGCAAGGCCAGCGGCAGGGCGTCGGCGATGCGAAAGAACAGCGGCGCGGCGGTCTTGGCGCCGATAAACGCCGGGTTCGGCCGGCCATCGAAGTTGCCCACCCACACCACCAACACGTAAGGGCCCACCAGCCCGGCGCTCCAGGCATCGTGGAACCCCCACGACGTGCCGGTCTTCCACGCTGTGCGCCAATGGCGACCAGGCAAGCCGTCCGGGCGCGGGTTGCGGCGCAGCATGTCGCGCACCATAAAGGCGGCTTGCGGTGTGAGCAGTTGCGCACCGGAGGATGGCGGCTGCTCCTGTAAATAGCGCAACGGCCGCAGATGCCCATCACCGGCCAGCATTACATACAGCCGCGCCAGTTCTTCCGGGGTCATCTCGCCGCCGCCGAGGGCCAGGGCCAGGCCGTAATGGCTTTCGTCGCGCAGGCCCTTGATGCCGGCGCGTTGCAGTAATCCATACAAGGACGGCGACTTCACCTGGCTGGCCAGCCACACCGCTGGGATATTGCGACTACGGATCAACGCATCCCGTGCCGTCAGCGGGCCGACAAAACTGCCGTCGAAGTTTTCCGGCTGGAAGTAGCCGAAGTTACTGGGCAAATCCTTGAGGATACTCATGGGGTGGATCACCCCCTGGTCCAACGCCAGCCCATACAGGAAGGGTTTGAGCGTCGAGCCCGGCGAGCGCCGCGACAGTACGCCATTGACCTGGCCGTGAATGCCTGTGGATAAGTAGTCCGCCGAGCCCACCAGCGCCTTGACGCTCTGGTCGCGGCTGTCGATCAGGATCGCCGTGGCGTTCTCCACCCCGGTGCTGCGCCGTTCGGCGATAAAGCCGCTGATCAGCCGTTCGAGCAATTGCTGCAAGGGCAGGTTGAGGGTGCTGTTCAGCTCATTGCCGGGCTGGGACGCCAGCAACTGTTCACTCAAATGCGGCGCCAGAAACGGGATCTGCTGGCGGCTGCGCGCTTCGAGCGGCAACTCCAGCAAACTGTCGTTACGCGGGTCTTGTGGATAAGTCTCGCGCCAGTCGGCCATCAAGCGCAGCCGCGCGTTTTGCAGCGACGGCCCGAAGCGTGCACGCCGCCCCGGCTGCTGGGGAATCACCGCCAGCGCCAGCGCTTCGGACAACGACAACTGCGCCGCTGCCTTGGCAAAGTAGATACGGCTGGCGGCCTCGGCGCCTTCAATATTGCCGCCCATGGGCGCCAGGTTCAGGTAGGCCTCAAGGATGTCGTGCTTGCTGTAGCGCGCTTCCAGCCATAACGCCAAGGCCATCTGCTGCACCTTGCCCGGCACTTGGCGGGTGTTCAGATCCCACAGGCGCCGCGCCAATTGCATGCTCAAGGTCGAACCGCCCTGGCGCTGGCCACCGCTGTAGGTGGCCATGGCCGCGCGCAGCAAGGCCGGGGGATTGATCCCCGGGTGCCAGTAGAAATTGCGGTCTTCCTTGAGCAGCAACGCTTCGACCAACGAAGGAGAAATCCGCTCCAGCGGTAGCCAAAGCCGGTATTGCCCGTCATCCGCCAACGTCATGCGCAGCAGCGCGCCGTCATCGGCCAGCACCACTCGCGATGAGGTCACCGCTTGTTCCAGCGGAGCATGGGGCCACAGCCGCAGCCCCACCAGGACCACCGCCGCTGCGAACAGCGGCAGTGTCAGGCGCTTAAGGCTTGGTAATTTCAAGCTCGCCTACTTTGCCGCGCCCTTGCAGGGTGGTTTCGTACATGCCTTCGGCGTAGGCCGGTGGCGTTTTGAACGTGCCGGCGTTGGTGGCGCGCACGCGGTACACGAACGTGCCTACATCGCGCAGTGCAGTGCCGTACAACACCACTCGATCATCGCGTACGTCTACGTAGTCCGGTTGCCAGTTGCTCAGCTCCGTTTCGCCGATGGGCGCTTGCCAGGTCGGTTCTTCCTGGCTGTCTTCTTCGACGTATTCAGACTCTTCGCTGTCCTCGGAACTGGCGGCTTCCGGCTCCGGCGGCAAGTTATACACAGGCTCGACGCCACCCGGCAGCAGATCGACCACGGCCACTTGCTGCACCTGGTCGCGGTCGGTCGCCCGCAGGCGCAAGCGCACCAGGAACTCATCGCCCACCGCGACTTTGCTCACCGGCTCACCCTTGAGGTCGAGGTACTCGTGGATGATTTCCAGGCCATTGCTGATCGGCTTGAGCTTGGCGCCCTTGTCGAAACCGGCCTCGCTGAGCATGTAAAAGGCGGCTGGGCCGTCGGATTTTTCCATGACCAGTTTTTGCGTGGTGCCCGGCACCGCAGCACGCGGCGGCTGGCCGGCCATCTCCAGCAGTTGTTGCTGCTTGTCACCCAACCAGGCGGTGGCCTTGAGGGTCATGTCGCTTTGCGCACGCTGGCCATAGTTGTCCAGGGCGCGCAGCAACAGCGCCGCCGACAGCGAGTTGTAGCGCTGCTCGTTCAGGCGCTTGCCGAGCTTATCCAGCAGCGCCACGGGCACATCATCGAGTAACTCGGGGAAGTGGCGCGCCAGCAGGTGCAGGTGTTCGGCATCGTGTACCAGCGGGTCGTAATACAGGCCGTCGCTGGCCCACTTATCCACAAGGGAGCGCCAGGGAACCTTGCGGAACAGCGTATCGGCCTGGCGATCCTGCTTGAGCAACTTGTAGCTGGCGGCCAGGTAAGCGGCGCCCAGGTCGTTCTGCCAGCTGTCCTTGAAGTAGCTC
The DNA here is from genome assembly GCF_053456465.1 of Pseudomonas acericola (SeqCode). NCBI lineage: Bacteria > Pseudomonadati > Pseudomonadota > Gammaproteobacteria > Pseudomonadales > Pseudomonadaceae > Pseudomonas > Pseudomonas acericola (SeqCode). The sequence continues at coordinate 116,050 of NZ_JBRFJB010000004.1, forward strand.
TCGTAGCGCTCGCGGATATCGCTCAAGGCACCGCTCACCAGAATCCCCTGACGGCTCAGCAGGTAACTGGCGTAGGCGCGGTTGCGCAATTCCGACAGGCCTTCGCTAGGACCGTTGGCCAGGTCTGTCAGATACGCGTTCGAGCGCACCAGCAGGTCTTCCGGCACTGGCAGACCGCGCTCCTTGGCTTCGATCAGGAAGTCGGTGGCGTACAGGCTGGCGTACGGCGCCACATCCGGGTTGGCTGCCCACAGACCAAAGCCGCCGGCCTGGTTCTGGCGTTGACGCAGCATGCGCACCGCACTGTTGAAGGCTTGCTCGGCTTGCGGCGCGTTGCCGCCCCAGATCAACGCGGGCATGGCCTTGGACACCAATTGCTCGGTGCAGGCGTAGCCGTAGTCATCCAGGTAATGCTTGAGGCCGTTGGCCCACACCAGCGGCGAGGCCGCCACACCCAGTTGCACGTCGCGCAGTTGGCTGAACAGCTCGCGGGTCGGTTTCAACTCTTTGCTGGCGCTGTCGAAGCGGCCCAGGCTCAAGGCCACACGATGCTCGCTCAGCGGGCGAATCGACGTGGTCTCGGCCACCTGGATGCGCTTGCCGTCCGGCAACACCGCGACAAAGCGCAGGTCCGCCGAACCGAGGGTGTCGCCGACCTTGATCTTGAACTCGGCGGTGCCTTCCTTGCGCGGTTGCAGGGACAGGGTGCTGCCCTTGTCGCCCTGTACCTTGAGGCCGTCGCTGGTCTGCACTTCAAACTTCACGTCCGCCGCCGCGTCGAGGTTGCTGAATACCCCGGCGCTGACGTTGAACACATCCCCCGGCGCGACAAAGGCCGGCACGTTTGGCGTGATCACAATCGGCCCGCGCACGTCGGTCGTGGCTTCGCTGACGCCCACACTGTCGCTGTCCACCGCCACCGCAAACAGGTGCAGCTTGCCGTTGAAGCTGTCCGGCACCTGGTAATGCAGCACGGTTTCACCGGCCGGCAAGTCCACCAAACCGGACCACCACGCCACGGGTGGCTGATGTTTACGCTTGAACGGGTTCAGATGATTGGCCAGGGCGCCTTCTGTATCGCCACCGGGCGCAGCCCCACTGAGCAAGCGGCTGAATTCCGGCAGGATCAGGTCAAGGATCTGACTGGTGCCGACCTCCAGCGCACGCTTCTGGAAGAAGAAACCAAGCGGGTCCGGCGTCTGGTAGCGCGCCACTTGCAGGATGCCTTCGTCCACTGCGTACACCACCGCACGGCCTGGCCGGTCGGCGTTGACCTTGATATCGAGCAGTTGCCCCGGCTCGATCTTCGCCGGGCCTTCGACCTTCAGCGCCATACGCCGCGCATCCAGGTTGATGCTGAACGGCACCACGCCGTAGGACAGCGGGCTCATGTACACCTCGGCCGAGCCCATGTCCCGCACAAACTGCACGTTGACGTAGGCATTGCCTTCAAGCCCCGCAGGCACGCGGATATGTTGCACGCTATTGGTACTGTCGGCCTTGAACCACTGCTGGGTGTAGACCTTGTCCCGTTCGATGGTGATCAAGCCAGCGCCGGTGTAGGGCGCACGAATGCTGATCGCAATCTCGTCACCGCTGGCGTAGCTGCGTTTATCCAGGCGCAGTTGCAGCTCGGCGTTGCGTTCCAGGGAGCGCGAGGTGTTGCCACGCCCGGCCACGCTGTAGTCGATCTGGTTGAGCAGGTTGCCGTTGGCGTCTTTCAGTTGCAGGGTGAAATCCCCCGGCGTTGAAGTGTTCAGGGCCTGCTTGGCGCCTTCTTTCGTCATCACCAGCGGTGAGGCCGGCTGGCTGATGTTCTTGATGCGCGACTCGTACTTGTAGGTGCCGTTGGACTGTTTCACCAGCACCGACACGTAGCGGTGCTCGATCACTTCGCTGGTGAGGCCGTCCACTGCTACAGGCGAAAGGTCTGGCGCGACGGCCAGCCATTGCACTTGGCGCGGCGCATCCTTGGCGACGTACGACAGCGAATCCTGACTTTTCACACCCACAAGGTAAGGTGCGGACGACACCAGCAACGCGCTTTGCGCCGCCACATTGCGACCGCCCTCGGCCTCGAACACCTGGGTCATCACCTGCAAGCGATAGGTGCTGTTGGCGAAGCGTTGCAGGTTGAGGTCAAGCACGGCCTGGCCGTTGTCGTCCACGGTGGTTTCGGCGAGGTCTTCGGTGCTGGCGTCTTCCAGGCCATCGTTGAGGCGGAAGCGGTAGTCGGGGTAGCGCTCGAAGGCCGCGAGCGTTGGGCTCAGGGACATTTTTGCGGTGACCCGGCGGCCAGCGGCCGGGGCGCCGAACAGGTGCATCGCGGTGACTTTGGCCACCACCTGGTCGGGGGGAATCCAGCCCAGCACCGGTGTGTCGTGCAGGCTCAGGCTGACCTTCATGCGGTCCGGTTCGAAGTCGCGGACCTTGAAGCTCACGCTGCCCAGGTCGGTGCGGGTCTGCTTCTGGCCAATCAACTGCAAGGTCGCGGTGTATTCCCCGGCGGGGGCGACTTCGCTGCTGGGGAAATCAAAGGTCTCAAAACCGCTGGCGGACAGCTTCAGCGGCTGGCGGATCACTTCCAGGCCGCGCGGGTCGGTGATTTGCAGCTCCACCGGCAGGCCTTGCAAGGCGCCTTGCCAGTTGCCGCTGCGCACGATCATGCCCAGGTGCGCGGTTTCGCCCGGCCGGTACAGGCCGCGATCGGTAAACAGGTAGGCGCTGAGGCGATCAGTCGCGCCGTCCTCTTCCAAACCGCCTACATCGAAACGCGACAAATCCAGCTGCTGGGACTGACGGGCAATCGGCAGGAAGGATTGGTCATTGCCGCGAGTGACGACATACATCAGCGGCGTTTTCTCACGGCGCAGTTCATCCAGCTTGGCGAAGTGTGCGTGGCCTTCGGCGTCGGTGCGCCCGCTGCTGACCGGCAAGCCGTTGCGGCCGATGATGTCGACTTGCGCATCCGACACCGGTGAACCGTTGCCGATGGATTGCACATACACGTCATGGCTGCCATCGCTGGAGCGCTTGGCGATGATGCCCAGGTCCGTCACCACAATAAACCGCAGGTCGCTGGTGCTGCTGCGGTCGTACTCGAAGGTGCGCTCGACCGGCTCATCCTGCGGGCTGAGCTTGAGTACAAAGATGCCGCGTCGGCCACCGTTGGCGGTGAGGTAGTGGCCCAGGTCGACGTTGTCGTACACGGTTTTCGCCGGGTCATTGGACGACAGCGCAATGTCCAGCGACTGACGCTCCACCATGCGGTCGAAGTACTCGTTGCCGAAATTCGGCCGGGCAAAGCTGCCGCTGCTCTGGTCCACCAGGTGTTGCAACTGGTTGGGCAGCAGACGGGCGATTTCCACATGGGCGCCGGGCACGCCACGGGCCATGAAGCCCAGGCGTTTTTCGCCATTGAGACTGAGCAATGCGCCGTCAGACAGGAACTGCAACGTGCGCGGATACGCCGGCATGCTGATCAGCGACGCCGTAGGATTCTTCGCCAAATAGCCGCCGATGGCTTCCAGGTTGGCGGGCACGCGTACATAGATAGCGCGGCCAGCTGGCGCCTTGAACTTGAAGGCGTGCAGGGTGTTCAGCGGTTCGACGCTGGGCACGTGGGTCAGGTTGACCTTGGTGCTGCGGGCGAGCAGGGCATCGTCGATGTCGTTGCTGTTGTAGGGGCGCGTGTCGTCTTCGGCTTTTTCCGGCAGCAGCCAGGCCTGGACCTTACCGGCGATGGTGTCATCGGCTACAGCGCTGGAGCTGCTGAACATCAGCACCGGCTCCGGTTCGCCGCGTTCATTGTCGACAAAGCTTACTTCCGCGCCGGTAAAGGTCAGGCGATAACGCCCGGGCACGGTGACTTCGGCCACCAGCGGTGCAGTGCTGGCGTTGCCACCGTCGCGGGCCTTGAGGCCTTCGTCGAGCTTGGCGCTGACCGGGGTGCTTTCCAGCGGGGTGGCGAGGGCGGCGGAGCGCACGTAGGCGTTGAGTTTTTTCTCGTCGAAGGTGATTTCCGGGCGGTTGGGTAACTGGGCGTCGCGGTAGGCCAGGCCTTTGCCGAGGGTGACCGTCACGCGTTTGCGTAGGCTGTCTTCATCCACCGGGTGGGAAAAATGGAAGGTGGCCACCAGCTGTTTCAGCGTCGGGTTGGACGGGTCTTGATACAGCTCGTTTTGCGCCAGGGTGGCGCGGAACGGTTGGGTGGAGAACTGCGCACTGTATTGGTCGAGCAATACGCCGTCGGCCAACAGGTTTTTCTTCGCCAGGTCCAGGGTGTAACCGGCGTCGATGGGCCAGTCTTTCTCCGGCACGAACAGCAAGGTGCGGTCATCGGACCAGCGCCACGTGCCCGCCACGCTCGGTTTGAGGGTGATGCCTGCGCTCACCGGCTTGCCAATCGCCGCCAGCGGGGCCACGGACTCGGCGAAACGCACCTGCACGTTATCCACAACCGGCGTTGGCTGGGTGTAATCGGTGAGGTTGGGCTTATGCAGCGAATAACTCACGGTATGCGGCTTGGGCAGATGGGAGTACCACTGCCAGCCGTAGAAGCCGGCGGCAGCCAGCAGCACCAGGCCCAACACGCCAGCCCCGGCCTGGCGCGGATAAGCGCGCGCCTTGTGGCCGAGCGCCAGCACGCCATCGCCGATGGCACGCAGCCAGAACGGCGGACGCCATTGGCCGAACAGGGCACCCACCACCGTCGCTAATGCACCGAATAAACGGCGGCAGATCGTTTTGAACGAGTCGAACATGGTGAGCATCCCTGGCTAAGTGCGGCGTATCTTACAGCGTCTTTGATACAAAAGATGACGTGGAGGCGCCAGGTTATTTGTAGGAGCGGGCTTGCCCGCTCCCACATTTTTGATTTTTGGATGGCTTGAGAATGGTGGGGTCAGGTCCACCAGAAGCGCACAAGGTGGAAGAAAATCGGCGCCGCAAAACACACCGAATCCAACCGATCCAGCATGCCGCCGTGCCCCTCGATCATATGCCCCCAATCCTTCACGCCCCGGTCGCGCTTGATGGCCGACATCACGATGCCGCCGGCAAACCCCAGCAGGTTGATCAACAGCGCGATCAGGAACGACTGCCACGGGTTGAACGGCGTGGTCCACCACAGTGCCGCGCCGATCAGGGATGACAGCAGAATCCCGCCGACAAAGCCTTCTACGGTTTTGGACGGCGACAGGTTGGGCGCGATCTTGTGTTTGCCGAACAACTTCCCACATACGTACTGGAGCACGTCCGACAGCTGAACCACGATCACCAGGTAGGCAATCAGCAGCAGGTTGCGACCTTCGTAGCCGGGGATGTCGAGGGTGAGCAGGGCGGGCACGAAGGATACGCAGAACACCGCGATCATCAGGCCCCATTGCACCTTCGATGCACGCTCCAGGAAGTGCGTGCTGTCGCCGCCCAGCGAAGCGAGGATCGGCAGCAGCAGGAATACGTACACCGGGATGAAGATCGAGAACAGCCCGTACCAGTCCGCGAAGATCAGCAGGTACTGCAACGGCAGCGCCAGGTAGAACGCCGCCACCAGCGCCGGGTAGTCGCTGCGGCGGGTCGGGGTGAGGGTGAGGAATTCGCGCAGGGCGTAGAACGACACTGCGTAGAACAGCAGGATCACCGCGCCCGTGCCGAGCCAGAAGGCGATGCCGATCACCACCACCATCACCCACCAGGCGTTGATGCGTGCGTTGAGGTTGTCGATCACCGCGTTGGGCGTGCCACGGGTGCGCAGTTTGAGGATCAGGCCGATCAGCGAGGCGAGCACCAGGATCGCGCCGATGCCGCCGAACAGCATTATGGTCTGGCTATGCATATCAGGAATGCTCCGGGGCGAGGGCGAGCAGGGCGTCGCGGGCGCGGGCGAGGAAGGCGCTCTTGTCTTCGCCTTCTTCCAGGTGCAACGGCGCGCCGAAGCTGGTGGTGCACAACAAAGGCAGCGGCAGCACGCGGCCCTTGGGCATGACCCGGTTCAGGTTGGCTATCCACACGGGCACGAGCTCGGCCTGTGGGTAACTTTTTGCCAGGTGGTAAAGGCCGCTTTTGAACGGCAGCAGGCCGTCTTCCAGGTTGCGCGTGCCTTCGGGGAACAGGATCAGCGAGTCGCCTCCTTCCAGCGCGGCCAGCATCGGTTGCAAGGGGTTATCCACAGGGTCCTTGCGCTCGCGGTCGATCAGCACGCCGTTGAACACGCGGTTGATGATGTAGCGGCGCAGGGCGCTCTTGCTCCAGTAGTCGCTGCCGGCCACCGGGCGCGTGAATTTGCGCAGGTTCTGCGGCAACGAGGCCCACAGCAACACAAAATCGCCGTGGCTGCTGTGGTTGGCGAAGTAGATGCGTTGCACCGGCACCGGCGCGCAGCCGAGCCACAGGCTGCGGGCGCCGGTGACGGTGCGGGCCATGGAGGTTATCAGCGTGGCGACCACGGGTTCGAACATGGGAATTCCTTATCCGGCGAAAGGCAGCCAAGGGCTGGCGAGGATCACGCCCAGGGTCAGCAGCGCTTGCGCGCCCAGCAGCCAGGCTTGTTTGCGCAGCAGTTTGAGGGCGCCGCGACGGCGTTCGGTCCATGGTCGGCCGGCGCGCTTGGGCGCTTGCAGGCCAAGGGTTTGCAGGGCCTGGTCGAGGTCGGCGGTGCGTTCAATGTCGCGGGCGAGCAGGGCGAACAGGTCGGCGTCGAAGGCCACGCGCAGCGCCCAGTACTTTTGCAGCAGGCCGAGGATAATCATCCACAGGCTGAGCAGCAGGCAGATCGGCGTAATACTGGCCATCAACAGCTGGGCCAGGCCGAACAGGACGCCCAGCAGAGTCAGGCCTGTGGATAACTGATCCAGCGAACGGCCACGGCGCAGCAGGCTGGCGACGACCTGGAGTTCCATATCAGCGGGCATGGGGCAAACCCTCCAAAGCTTCACGGTGAGCGGGGTGCAGGACTACATCGGCCCGCGCTGTACGAATAATAGTCAGCGCCTCTTCCACCGTCGCGGCGCGACCGCTGTGCAGCAGCCACGCGGCCACGGCGGTGGCGCTGCGCGAATAACCGAGGGCGCAGCACACCAGCAGTGGGCCGCTGGCACGCAGGCGTTCGATGGCTTGTGCGGCGTGCAGGCATTCGGCGGGCGTCGGTGCGATCAGGTCCAGCACGGGGATGGATTGATAGGCGTGACCCTGTGGATCAATCGGCAATTCGGCGCAGAGATCGACGATGGCCTTGAAGGGTTCTTGCTCACGCGTCGTAGGAATACGCCCGAGCCAGACGTTATCCACAATCAGGTCAGGCTGTGGATGTTTGCGTGTCCACAGGCGCGAGTTGATCCACGCCGCTGCCAGATACGGCGCATACAGCCAGCGTGCTGCGGGTGTGAGTCGGCCATCGGCGCGCTTCTGGAAGCCCGCCGCGCCCAGCACAAAATAGTTCGCCTTGATCAAGGCCAGGGAAACCGCGGGCCACAGTAGCCACAGCCAGCCGCCGCCCATGACAAACGCCAGGACCGCCAAAGCCAAAGCCCCCAGGCCGTAACGCACGCCGAGCTGCCAGCGTTTGCGCTTCCGCGTCAGTGAGGCATTCAGCAGCGGGCTGGGATGCTCCACCGGCCACAACCACACACAAATCCACCCCGCGAGGGCGCCTGTGGGTAAGTCGATAAAGTGATGTTGATAAGTGGTCAGCACCGAAATACCGATCAACGCGAACCAGCCATGCACCAGCCAGCGCCACATACCCTGGGTATGGCGCTGGTACATGACCCACAGGATCACCAGCAGGGCGATATGCAGCGACGGCGCTTGGTTGAAGGGTTTGTCGAAGCCCGCCAGCACGGCAAACAGCCAGCCGAATACGCCGTCCAGTTCCGGCCGCTCGAAGGTGAAGCGCAGCGGCCAGATCAGGAAGCAGCTCACGGCAATCACCTGCGCCGAGAGCAGCCGCAACGCGTGTTGCTTCAATTCATGCCGGGTGTTGGGCAGCAGCAGTGAGAACCCGTAAAGCAGGTCGATGGACCAGTAGGGCACGATGGTCCACGCCCAAAACGGCATATGGGTTTCCCAGCCGAACACCAGCGTGCCGACGTCGCTGCGCTGGCTGGTGACCCAGGTGGCAAAGCCGTAGGTGCTGAAAAACAGCGGCGCCAACAGCAGCAGCCAGAGGAACGCGGGTTTCAATAAGCCGGGTTCGCGCATGCTCAGATCTTCTGTGCCAGGGACACGGTGAAAATGCCCCACTCATCTACCCGCTGGGTGATCTTGCGAAAGCCCGCCGCCTCGACCAGTTGATCCATCTCTGCCTGGCTGCGGCGGCGCATCACCCAGGCCTGGCCCTGGCGGTGGCTGGTCAGCGCGCGGGCGATCAGTTCCAGCTGCGGGTGCCATGGCTGGCCGGTGTAGACCAGATAGCCACCGGGCTCCACGGCTTCGGCAAGGCCGGCCAGCGAACCACCGACCATCGCGTTATCGGCAAACAACTCGTACAGCCCGGACACCACCGCCAACGTCGGTTTGGGTTCCAGCGCCGCCAGGTCGGCCCGGTCAAATGCATCGCCTTTGACGAATTGGGCGATATCCCCCAGGCCTTTTTCGCGGATCAGCGCGCCACCGTCGCGCACGTTGATGTCGCTGTAGTCGCGCAGCAGGATCGATTCCGGCAGCGGCGACACACCCTGCAAGGCTTCCAGGATGTAGCGCCCGTGGCCGGCGGCGATATCGACGATGCGCACTTCGCGGTCGTCCCCACGCAACTTGGCCATGGCCAGGCGCAGCAGTTCCTCGACGTTCAACTTGCGCTGGCGAATGCCACGCCAGCCGATGGAGTTGAGGTAGTTGGTGTCGATCATCCGCCCCAGCCCGCCCTTGCCGGTGGGTTTGTTGCGGTACACGTAATCCAGGGTGCTGCCGGAGTCGAAGCCGGTGTCGAAGCCCAGTTTCACGCCGTCCGATAGGTTCTTGCCCAGGCCCATGCTGGCGCGGGTCAGGCGCCAATACAGGTCGCGCAGGGAGTTGCGCGGCAGCGGCGCGGCGAGGGCTTCGGACTCGGCGCAGGTGGCGCCGATCTTGTCGGCGTCCAGCAGCGAGGCGCGGTCCAGTGGGTGGGCGAAGTTTTGTAGGATAAAGCGCTTGGCGCTGCTCACGGCGGTGGCGCGGTCGCGTTCGCCGAGGGTGTCGTGGAAGAAACCGGGGAGGATATGCAGCTCTTTTTTCAGGCTGCCGAGGCGGTCGAAAAATTGCTGCTGGGGTTTGCGATGCACCACGAAGTCCGAGCCGGACACCAGCAATTGGGTCGGCACCTGGATCGCCTGCGCATCGGCTACAACCCGGTCAGCCGCTTCGTACAGGCCGAGCAGCACATTCACCGAGATCGCCTTGGTGATCAGCGGGTCGCTGTCGTAGGACGCCACGCGCTCGGGGTCATGGCTGAGGAACTTGGCTTTTACATAACTGTTGACGAAAAAGTTGCCGCGAAACTTGCGCATCAACGCCAGGCCCGGGCGGGCGAAGGGCACGTAGAGCTTGACCTTGAAGGCCGGCGAGGCGAGCACCAGGGCGCGGATCTTCGGCGCGTAGTCGTGCACCCACGTGGCCGCGATCACCGCGCCGACGCTTTGTGCGATGACCGCGAAGTTTTCTTCTTCAATGCCGTAAGTGGCGCCGATATGGTCGGAAAAGGTCTGCACATCGCGGGCGCTGGTGGCGAAACTGGGGCTGTCGCCGCGCTCGCCGGGGGATTGGCCGTGGCCGCGGGCGTCCCAGGCGAAGAAGTCGAACTGCGGCAGGCCCAGCTCATCCACCAGGTGCGCGATACGCCCCGAATGCTCGTGGCCGCGATGGAACAACACGATGGCCTTGCGCGGCCCGTCGTTCGCGGTGGCCGGCCAGTGGCGGTAGAACAGCTCGACGCCATCGTGGGTGCTGAAGGTGTGATCTTGTTGTTCACGCATCGCAAAATCCTTATGCAGAAGGGGAAGTCGGTTCTTTGAGACCTTGGCGCACCCGATTGGCCAGGGTGTAGGCGAGCAAGGCGGCCACCAGCCACATCACCCCATCCACCCAACCTGCGCCCAGCCAGCCCAGGGCCACGCCGGTGGCCAGCACGCCGAGCACAAAGGCGCGATCACTTTTGCCCATCGGCCCGTCGTAGCGCCGTGATGCGCCGACCATCGGCCCGAGCACCCCGGCGTATTCACTGAACACCGCGAGCAACGCCACCAGCAGCACCGGCGCCAGGCTCACGCCGGGGATCAGCGCAAACGGCAGGATCAGCGCGCTGTCGGCGATCACGTCGCACAGTTCATTGAGGTAGGCGCCCAGGCGCGACTGCTGGCCGAATTCCCGGGCGAGCATGCCATCGATGGCGTTGAGGGCCATGCGCAGGATCATCCACAGCGGGATCAGCGCAAACAGCCACAGGTGGTGGGCGAAGCTGGCGATCAACAGGCCCACCAGCAGGGAGACCACGCCGGCGAGCACGGTGATCTGGTTGGCGGTGGTGCCGTTGTCGTAGAGACGCTGCACGAGGGGGCGCAGCAGGTTTTGAAAACGCGGCTTGAGCTGATAGATCGAAATCATGGGTGGTGACGCTTCCTTGTCCGTGGACCCGCGAAAAACTGGTTTGGAGTGTGCCGCTTAATCCTGGGCTGCACCAGTGATGGCTCGTGTTTATGGGGGTTTAGTCACGCTCTTGAATGCAACGATGTAACCCTGTGGGAGCTGGCTTGCCTGCGATGCTGACAACTCGGTCTTCCAGCAAAACCGAGGTGATTCAATCGCAGGCAAGCCAGCTCCCACACAAGCCCACTCCCACAGGGATCGGTGGTCGGGTTCGAAAGCTGCATTCCGCGGACAAAAATTTCACGCCCCGTGTTATATCGTAACTAATTGTGTGCGAACGGGCGTTGAGTGGATGCAAGTGGATCTAGAAGCTGACGGCGCTTCGGTAGAGGGCCTGCCGCGTTTTCAGCAAGGGCTGTTCCATGCCCGTCGATTGCGCCAGGCCGGTATCAGCCTGACCGTTGTGGCCGTGTGCGGCTGGGTGCTGGCGCTGTTTGTCGCGCTGTTTGCGCCGCTGTCGATCTGGCCGGTGGTGTTGATCAACTGCGCCTCGGCCTTGCTGCTGCTGGTGGCCGGTTTGCAGTCAGCGTGGTGGGTCGCCGATTGGCGCGCCCAGGCGCTGGAAGAACCGCCGCAGGAAGCTCCCGTCGAAGAAACCGGCCGTTACGCACGCCTGGCCGGGCGCTTCGGCAAGCAGATCGGCACCCCGGTGTTGTGGCTTGGCGGTTGGTCGCTGCTGGCGCTGATCAGCATTGTCGAGTTCTGGAACCTGGCGTTGCCCGCCGCAATCGTCGGCCAATCCGCGAGCATCGGTGCCGCGATGGCCTTGGCGTTGGCGTTCGGCTTGCTGGTGTTCGAACGCCGCCTCGCCCAGGAAACCGCCGCGCAATGGCCGGAAGCTTCGCAACTGGCGCAATTAAGCCGCGTGTCGATTATCTGCCTGTTGATCAGCGCGATTTGCCTGTTGTTTGCGGGTGCTGAATCGGTGTGGCCGTTGCGCCTGGCGGTGTTGATCGGTCTGCTGCCAGCGCTGGTCGCCGTGGAGTTTCTATTAAGAGCCGTGCTCTCACTGTTCAGCCCACGCCAGCCCCGCCTCGAACCGCGCCTGATGGCGCAAAGCTTCATCGCCGGGCTGTTGCGCTGGCCGCCACAACCCTTGCTCGCCTTGCAGCACGAACTGCACAACCGCTTCGGCATCGATCTGCGCCAAATCTGGGCGTTTACCTACATGCGCCGGGCGTTTCTGCCGGTGCTGTTGGTGGTGCTGGCGGTCGGTTGGGCGCTGACCGGCGTGCACGAAGTGCCCCTGCAAGGGCGTGGGATTTATGAACGCTTCGGCAAGCCAGTGGAGGTGTTCGGCCCCGGCCTGCATGCCGGCTTGCCGTGGCCGCTGGGCCGTGTAATCAACGTGGAAAACGGCGTGGTGCATGAACTGGCCACCAGCGTCAGCGAAGCCGCCGCACCGGAACTGGCTGCCGCCGAAGGCCCGGCGCCGTTGATCGCCAACCGCTTGTGGGACGCCAGCCACGTGAATGACAAATCCCAGGTCATTGCCAGCAGCAGTGGCGACAAGCAGAGCTTCCAGATCGTCAACATGGACGTGCGTTTCGTCTACCGCATCGGTCTCACCGACCACGCCGCGCTCGCCGCCACCTATAACAGCGCGGATGTGCCGACCCTGATCCGCAGCACCGCCAGTCGCATCCTGGTGCACGACTTTGCCTCGCGCACCCTCGACGAATTGCTCGGCGAGCAACGCACCAGCCTCGCCGACGAGATCGGCCGTGCCGTGCAAGCCGACTTGCACAGCCTCGACAGCGGCGTGGAAATTCTCGCCACCGTCGTCGAAGCGATCCACCCACCGGCCGGCGCCGCCAACGCCTACCACGGCGTGCAAGCCGCGCAGATCGGTGCGCAGGCGCTGATCTCCCGCGAGCGCGGTGCGGCCAGCGAGCAGACCAACCTGGCGTTGCTGCAAGCCAGCACCGCCCGCGACCAGGCCACCGCCACTGCGCGCGAAGTGAATGCGGGCGCCCAAGCGGCCGACCTGCGTTTCGCCGCCGAACAAAAGGCCTACGCCACCGCTGGCAAAGCCTTCGTGCTGGAGCAGTACCTCGGCCAACTCAGCCAGGGCCTGGCCCACGCCAAATTGCTGATTCTGGATCATCGCCTGGGCGCCGACAGCGCGCCGACGATCGATCTGCGTTCTTTTTCCTTGCCGGCCGATCCGTCGCTGCCGCGCAAAGCCGTTCAATAAGGAGTCTGTCTGTTGAGCGCTCATTCCCACGATCACGGTCATCATCATGGCCATCACCACCACCATCATCACGGTGACGAGCAAGCGGCCGGCCCATTTCCTTGGCGGCGTATGGCTTGGGCGGCGTTGCTGGTTTTGTTTGCGGTCGCGGCCGCGAGCCTGGTGCAAGTGCGCTCCGGCGAGGCCACGGTGATCACCCGTTTCGGCAACCCGGCGCGGGTGCTGTTGGAACCGGGCCTGGGCTGGCGCCTGCCGGCGCCGTTCGAAGCGGCGATCCCGGTGGACTTGCGCCTGCGCACCACCTCCAGCGGCTTGCAGGACGTGGGCACCCGCGATGGCTTGCGCATCATCGTGCAGGCCTACGTGGCGTGGCAGGTGCAGGGCGATGCCGACAATGTGCAGCGCTTTATGCGCGCGGTGCAGAACCAGCCGGATGAAGCGGCGCGGCAGATCCGTACCTTTGTCGGCTCGGCGCTGGAAACCACGGCGGCCAGTTTTGACCTGTCGAGCCTGATCAACACCGATGCGAGCCAGGTGCGCATCGCCGATTTCGAGGCGCAGTTGCGCCAACAGATCGATCAACAATTGCTCACCACCTATGGCGTGCGCGTGGCCCAGGTTGGGATCGAACGGCTGACCTTGCCGTCGGTGACGCTCACGGCCACGGTTGATCGCATGCGTGCCGAGCGCGAGACCATCGCCACCGAACGCACCGCCGTGGGCAAGCGTGAAGCGGCGCAGATCCGCTCCGCCGCCGAGCGCGACGCGCGCATCGTGCAGGCCGATGCCACGGTGAAAGCCGCCGATATCGAAGCGCAATCGCGAGTCGAAGCCGCGCAGATTTACGGCCGCGCCTACGCCGGCAACCCGCAGCTGTATAACCTGCTGCGCTCGCTGGATACCTTGGGCACGGTGGTCACGCCGGGCACCAAGATCATCCTGCGCACCGACGCCGCGCCGTTCCGTGCGTTGGTGGATGGGCCCAAGGACGTCCAGCCATGACCGAGCGTAGCCCGGACAGCCCGTGGATCCAGGCCGGGCGCCTGACCTTCATGGCGCTGTACGCGGTAACCGTGTTGGCCGCGTTGGCCTGGGCATTTTCCAATGTGCGCCAGATCGACCCGCAGAACCGCGCCGTGGTCCTGCACTTCGGCGCCCTCGACCGTATCCAGAACGCCGGCTTGCTGCTGGCCTGGCCGCAACCCTTCGAACAGGTGGTGTTGCTGCCGGCTGCCGACCGCGTGATCGAACGGCGGGTGGAGAACCTGCTGCGTTCCGAGGCGGCGACCCAGGCCGACCGCGTGGCCAGCTTTGCCACGCCGTTGAGCGATGCCCTGGCCGGTTCCGGTTACCTGCTGACCGGTGATGCCGGCGTGGTGCAACTGGATGTGCGGGTGTTCTACAAGGTCACCGAGCCTTACGCGTTTGTGTTGCAGGGCGCCCATGTGTTGTCCGCCCTGGATCGCCTGGTGACGCGCAGCGCCGTGGCCCTGACCGCCGCGCGGGACCTCGACACGATTTTGGTGGCGCGCCCCGAGCTGATCGGCACCGACAACGGCGCCGCCGAGCGCCGCGAACGCTTGCGTGGTGATCTGGTGCAAGGCATCAACAAGCGCCTCGCCGAGTTGACCTCGACGGGCTTGGGCTTGGGTATCGAAGTCACCCGCGTGGATGTGCAATCGAGCCTGCCGAGCCCGGCAGTGAATGCCTTCAACGCTGTGTTGACCGCCAGCCAACAGGCCGACAAAGCCGTGGCCAATGCGCGCACCGACGCCGAAAAACTCACCCAGGCCGCCACCCAGCAGGCCGACCGCGTGGTGCAAGTCGCCCACGCCCAGGCCAGTGAACGCTTGGCCAATGCCCAGGCGCAAACCGCTACGGTCGCCAGCCTGGCCCAGGTGAAAGACCCGGGCTTACTGCTGCGCCTATACCGCGAACGCCTGCCGAAGATCCTTGGCCAGGCCGGTTCCGTGACCACGGTCGATCCGAAAGACGACTCCCGCTTGATCATTCAGGGAGCCGAACAATGAGCGCACCCATGCTGACCTCCGCCGAACAGCGCAGCGCAGCGCGACAATTGACCCTGGCCATGTTGGCCCTCGGCTTGTTGGTGTTGGGCCTGGTGTGGCGCTGGTTGGCGCCGGATCAGACTGGCGTTAGCCAACTGTTGCTGGGTGTCGCGTCGCTGTTGGTGGCGGTGCCGGTGATGCGCTCGGCGTGGTACAGCCTGCGCTTTCCCAGCTTGCACGGGATCACCGACCAACTGATCGCCCTGGCCATGCTTGGCGCGTGGGCCACCGGTGATCTGCTGACCGCCGCGCTGCTGCCAATCATCATGATTTTCGGCCATGTGCTTGAAGAGCGCAGCGTGATCGGCTCCCAGGAAGCGATCCACGCCCTGGGCAAACTGACCCGCAGCCACGCGCGCCTGGTGCAGGCCGACGGCAGCATTGTCGAGGTGGATAACGGCACGCTGCACACCGGCGATATCGTCGAAGTGCGTGCCGGCGACCGCGTGCCCGCCGATGGCGTGGTGCTGTCGGGCCAGGCGAGCCTGGACACGGCGCCGATCACCGGGGAGTCGGTGCCGCTGGAAGCGAGTGTGGGCGTGCAGGTGTTTGGCGGGGCGATCAACCTCGACGGCTTGTTGCGCCTGGAGGTGACCCGCACCGGCAATGAATCGACCTTGGGCAAGGTCATCGCGCTGATGCAGAACGCCGAGCGCTCCAAGCCGCCGATCACGCGGCTGCTGGAGCGTTACGCCGGCAGTTACATGGTGTTGGTGTTGCTGCTGGCGGCGGTCACCTGGTTTGTCACCAACGATGCGCAGGCGATGCTGGCGGTGTTGGTGGCGGCGTGCCCGTGTGCGTTGGTGCTGTCGGCGCCGGCCACGGCGATTGCCGGGATTGCGGTCGCGGCGCGTCATGGGATTCTGATTCGCAGCTCTGCGTTTCTGGAGGAGCTGGCGGACCTAACCTCGCTGGTGGTGGACAAGACCGGCACCCTGACCTTTGGCACCCTGCGCCTGCAATCCATCGAAACCACGGCGCCGGATCGGCAGGTGTTGCTCAACCTTGCGGCCAGCCTCGGTTCGGCCAGCAGCCACCCGGTCAGCCGGGCGTTGGCGGGGTTGGCCACGCAGGAACAACTGTTGGTGCTGACGGATATCCGTGAGCGCCAGGGCCTTGGCGTGGTGGCGCAGACCGCGCAGGGCGAAGCGGCGCTGGGGCGGCCGGAGTTGTTCGCGCAACTGGGGATTGTCACCACGCCGGTGCCGAACCATGACGGCCCGATTGCCGGGCTGGCGCTGGACGGGCAGTTCCTCGCCTGGTTGCTGCTGGCCGACAGCGTCAAGCCGGAAGCCCGCCAGGCGCTGCAAGAGCTGCGCGAGCTTGGCCTGGGCCGTCAACTGCTGCTGACCGGCGACCGCCAAAGCGTCGCCGACAGCCTGGCGCTGGACGTGGGCATCAGCGATGTCGAGGCGCAGGCGTTGCCGGAAGACAAGCTCAACCGCGTGCTGGGGGAGATCGGCAGCGGTTTCCGCCCGATGGTGGTGGGTGACGGCATCAACGATTCCCTGGCGCTCAAGGCCGGCGTGGTTGGCGTGGCCATGGGCGCGGGCGGTGCGGACATCGCGCTGGCCTCGGCGGACGTGGTGCTGATCGGCAGCGATCTGCGGCGCCTGGGCACTTGCGTGCGCTTGAGTCGCCAGTGCCGGCAGACGTTGCAGGTCAATGTGATCATTGGCCTGGGCTGGACGCTGGCCATCGTGGTATTCGCTGCATTTGGCTGGCTGGGCGCCGCCGGGGCGATGATTGCGGCGGTGTTGCATAACCTCAGCACCTTGCTGGTACTGGGCAATGCCGGGCGTTTGCTGCGCTTTCAGGAGCCGTTGTTGAAGCTTGAAGAATAAATTTTCGCGGGTGCTGTAACGCCAGGCGGGGACCTCTCTCTAGTGGTGTGTCGAGACTGAACAATCCGTTCAGACCGACACCCTACTGATATGAGGAATACAACAATGAACATCAAAAACGCCGTTTCCGGTGCTGCCCTGGCTATCGCTGCTGCCACCATGTTTGCCGGTGTCGCTACCCAGGTACAAGCCGCCGACGCGCCTGTTCACTGCTACGGCGTGACCTCCTGCAAAGGCATGAACGACTGCAAGACCGCTGAAAACGCCTGCAAGGGCCAGGCTGTCTGCAAGGGCCACGGCTTCAAGGCGATGACCAAGGCCGCTTGCGATGCGGCTGGCGGCAAAGTCGGCGAGTAATCGAGTGCACCCGCAGCGGTTGCCTACCGCCGCTGCGGACACTTTGCCCAGGAGTGTCTTATGTCCACTTCACTTGCAAGCCTCGGTTACGGCCTGGGTCTGCGCAGCGAGTACTACCAGCAGATCCTTGAACAATCGCCGGCCGTGGATTGGTTCGAAGTGATCTCCGAAAATTACCTGGTGCAGGGCGGCAAAGCCTTGTACTACCTGGACGCCATCGCCGAGCGTTATCCCCTGGTGATGCACGGCGTGTCCCTGTCCATCGGCGGGCCCCATGCCCTCGATATCGATTATCTGAAACAGATCAAGCAACTGGCCGAGCGCATCCAGCCGGCGTGGGTGTCCGATCACCTGTGCTGGAGCCGCGGCAGCGCGCACCAGTTGCATGACCTGTTGCCCCTGCCTTACACCGAAGAAAGTCTCTACCACGTCGCCGCCCGTGTACGCCAAGTGCAGGACGTGTTGCAGCGTCCGCTGGTGCTGGAAAATGTCTCCAGCTATGTGCGCGCCAAGGCGGATGAGTTTACCGAGTGGGAATTTCTCAATGCCCTGGCCCACTTGTCGGGCTGCCAGCTGTTGCTGGACGTGAACAATGTGTATGTCAGCTCGCGTAACCATGGTTTCGACGCGTGGACGTTTATCCGCAATCTGCCGCCGCAGAGCATCCGCCAACTGCACCTGGCCGGGCATATGGACTACGGCGACTATGTGGTCGATACCCATGACCACCCGGTGTGCGATCCGGTGTGGGCGCTTTATCAACAGACGCTGGAGCATTTGGGGCCGGTGTCGACGTTGTTGGAGCGCGATGACCATTTCCCACCGTTTGAAGAACTGCTTACCGAGTTGGGCAAGGCCCGTGAACTGGGGGCCGTTGCCCTGGCCAGGAGGCCGCTATGCGCCTGACCGATTGGCAGTTGGCCTTTGAGCAGCATTTGTTAGCCGAAACCCCGCTGGCCAACAGTGGTTTTGCCGCAACGTTGCTGGGCGGACCCACGCTGGATGTGGACACCGGCCTGGCGATTTACCACAACGCCTACCGGGCGCGCTTGCAGGAAGTGTTGCGCAATGACTTCGGCGCCATCTGGTACTGGCTGGGTGATGAGGAATTTGCGCTGCTCACCGAGGCTTATGTACGCCGTTACCCGTCGGCCCATTACAGCCTGCGCTGGCTGGGCGAGCGCTTTGCCGCCTTTATCGTCGATCACCTGATGGAGGAGCAGAGCGCGCCGCTGGCCGAGTTGGCGCGGTTGGAGTGGGCGTTCACCCTGGCCTTTGATGCGCCTCAGGGTGAGCCGCTGAGCCTGGAGGCGATGGCGCTGTTGCCGCCTGAAGAATGGCCGGGTTTGCAGGTCACCCTGGCGCCCTCGGTGCAGCAGATGATTTGTCACTTCAATACGCTGGCGATCTGGCGGGCGGGGAAGGATGAAGCAGACTTTCCCGGCAGTGCGGCGTTGGAATCCACGCAGATTTGCCTGGTGTGGCGCCACCACAACGTGTGCCGTTACCGCAGTCTGGAACCCAAGGAGGCCTGCGCCCTGGCAGGCATGGTGGCCACCGGCTGGAGCTTTTCAGAACTGTGCGAGCACTTGGCAATCACTTATGCAGAGAACGCACCGCTGAAGGCTGTTACATGGTTGAAACAGTGGATCGAGGAGGGATTGCTTGAGCGCCGCCTCCATAGCGATGGGCTATCAGATCGATAGCCTCCTACTTGTCTCGGGATGGTCTACCCTATTTTCAGACGTCTGAAACAAGGGGGGACTACTCATGCTCGCGCAACTTCCACCGGCCTTACAGAATCTTCAGCTGCCGCTGCGTCTTCGACTCTGGGATGGCCATGAATTCAACTTGGGCCCCGAGCCCAGTGTGACCATCGTGGTGAAGGACCCCACAGTCGTACCTCAGTTGACCCATCCCACGCTCAATTCACTGGGCGAAGCCTTTATCGAGGGCAAATTGGAGCTGGAAGGCTCCATCAGCGAAGTGATCCGCGTGTGCGACGAGTTGAGTCTCGCCCTGGTCGAAGACGACGAAGAGAGTCGTCCGGTGCGCTCGATCCACGATAAGGCTACAGACGCTGCGGCAATTTCCTACCACTACGACCTGTCCAACGAGTTCTACCAGCTGTGGTTGGACCAGGACATGGCGTACTCCTGCGGTTACTTTGAAACCGGCAGCGAATCCATCGACCAGGCCCAGCAAGACAAATTCCGCCACCTGTGCCGCAAGTTGCGCTTGCAGCCGGGCGAGTATTTACTCGACGTTGGCTGTGGCTGGGGTGGGCTCGCCCGGTTTGCCGCGCGGGAGTTTGGGGTCAAGGTGTTTGGCATCACCCTGAGCAAAGAACAGTTGGCCCTGGCTCGTGAGCGGGTGAAAGCCGAAGGCCTGGACGACCAAGTGGACCTGCAATTGCTCGACTACCGCGACCTGCCACAAGACGGTCGCTTCGACAAAGTGGTGAGTGTGGGCATGTTCGAACACGTCGGCCACGCCAACCTGGCGCAATACTGCCAGACCCTGTTTGGCGCGGTGCGTGAAGGCGGCCTGGTGATGAACCACGGCATCACCGCCAAACACACGGACGGTCGCCCCGTGGGCCGGGGTGCCGGTGACTTTATCGAACGCTATGTGTTTCCCAACGGCGAGTTGCCGCATTTGGCGATGATGACCGCCGAGATCAGTGAAGTCGGGCTGGAAGTGGTCGATGTGGAAAGCCTGCGGTTGCACTACGCGCGCACGCTGGACCATTGGAGCGAGCGCCTGGAGGACAACCTGGAAGCGGCGGCGAAGATGGTGCCGGAGCAGGCGTTACGGATTTGGCGGTTGTATTTGGCGGGGTGTGCGTATGCGTTTGCGCGGGGCTGGATCAATTTGCATCAGATTCTGGCGGTGAAGCCGCATGCGGATGGTAGCCATGAGCTGCCGTGGACGCGGGAGGATATCTACCGCTGAATCAGCAGCACCAAAGATCTAAAAATGTGGGAGCTGGCTTGCCTGCGATAGCGGTGTATCAGAACCAGATGAGCTGGCTGACGAACCGCTATCGCAGGCAAGCCAGCTCCCACAGTTTTTACTGTGGTGTTCGTTAGAGGATCGGCGAGATCAACCGCGCCACGCGCATGCCCAGCTGTTGCAGGCGCCGAGTCTCGCGGCTTTCTTCCTGGCTGACTTCATGGGCCAGGGCGAAGTCATCCAGCAGCATCTGTTCCACTTCGCGGGCGAAGGCTTCGTCCACCGTCAGCAACATCACTTCAAAATTCAGCCGGAATGAACGGTTGTCCATATTCGCACTGCCGATGGCGCTGATTTCGCTGTCCACCAACACCACCTTCTGATGCAAAAAGCCTGGCATGTAGCGGAACACACGCACGCCGGCGCGCACGGCTTCGATCGCATACAAGCTGGAGGCCGCGTAGACGATGCGGTGGTCGGGGCGCGACGGCAGCAGCAGGCGTACGTCAACGCCGCGCAATACCGCCAGGCGCAGGGCGGCGAACACGGCTTCGTCGGGGATGAAGTACGGGCTGGTGATCCACACGCGTTCGGTCGCCGCGTGGATGGCTTCGACGAAGAACAGCGAGCAGGTTTCATACGGGTCGGCCGGGCCGCTGGCGAGCAGTTGGCAGAGCACGCCGTCGTCGGGGTAAGCGTCCGGCAGGATCAGCGGCGGCAGCTCCCGCGCCGCCCAGAACCAGTCTTCGGCAAACGACTCTTGCAGGCACGCCACCACCGGGCCGGTGACTTGCACATGGGTGTCGCGCCACGGTGCCAGCGGCGGTTTTTTGCCGAGGTATTCATCGCCGACGTTATGCCCGCCGACAAACCCGGTAACGCCGTCCACCACCACGATCTTGCGGTGGTTGCGGAAGTTGACCTGGAAACGGTTGAGCCAGCCACTGCGGGTGGCGAACGCCTTGACCTGCACCCCGGCGTCACGCAGGGATTGCACATAACGGTGGGGCAGGGCATGGCTGCCGATGCGGTCGTACAGCACGTAAATGCTGACGCCTTCTGCGGCTTTTTCCTGCAACAGGGCGTGCAACTGCCGGCCAAGCTCGTCGTCATGGATGATGAAGAACTGGAACAGCACTGCAGTCTTGGCGTTGCGAATCGCTGCGAAAATCGCGCTGAAGGTGGCGTCGCCATTGATCAACAAACGCACTTCATTGTTGGCCAGGCACGGCATGCGCCCCAGCTTGGGCATGGCACGCAGGGACGCGTAGGCGCTGGAGTTGCGCGCAGCGAGAGCTTCTTCGACCCACGGTCGCCAGTTCAATTCGGTGATGGCGGTGTGCATTTCCTGGTTGGCCTGGCGCCGCGCCTGGATGTAGGCGTCAAAGGTGCTGCGGCCAAAGATCAGGTAGGGGATGAGCGTGAGGTAGGGCATGAACATCAGCGACAGGGCCCAGGCGATCGAGCCTTGGGCGGTCCTGACGGTCAGCACCGCGTGGATCGCGGCGAGCGTCCCGAGAAAATGCAGCGTGGCGATGAAGTAAGCGAGCAGGTGCGGGCCAAAGAAATCCATGGACGACGAGACTCCAGACAATCCAATGCCTAACAGACCATGTCTGGTGCCGAATGTCGCTATTTTATTTGCCGTGCAACACTGGTGGCTTTGCGGCGTCTAACGCCCACAATTACCCAGGAGTTACCCGATGAATGCACGTCTGCTCTGTTTGGCCATGGTCACTGGTTTGGCGCTGCCCGTAGCAGCACAGGCACAGATGCTCGCGCCAGGCTTGTGGGAATTGACCACCAGCAATATGAAAGTGGATAACCAGGACCTGCCGGACTTGTCGCTGATCCTCGGTCAGCTCAAGCAACAGATGACCCCTGAACAGCGCGCCATGCTGGAAAAACAGGGCATCACCATGGCCGGCAAAGGTGTGCAGGTGTGCCTCACCCCGGCGCAGGTCGCCTCTGACTCGATCCCCCTGACCGACCCGCAATCGGGCTGCAAACAGGAAGTGACCGACAAGACCGGCAACCAGTGGAAATTCCGCTTCAGCTGTCCGAAAGCGCAAGGCACCGGCGTAGCCACTTTCCAGAGCCAGAAGGAATTCAGCACCAGCGTCAACGGCACCTTCAATGCCACCGGCATTCAGCAGAAGGGCAGCCTGGACACCCACGCCCAATGGCTGGGCACCGATTGCGGCACGGTCAAGCCCCGCGCCTAACGCAGAAAGTGCAGGGGCAAACCCTGGCAACTGTTGACCACCTGGCCGTTGTGCCACGCCAGGTGGCCCGAGACCAGGGTAGTGCTGACGCTGTGCCGGAAGCTGCGCTCGGCGAAGGGCGTCCAGCCGCACCGGCCGAGGATCGGTTGGCTGCTCACGGGTTTGCCTTGCGGTTCGGGCTGGATCAGTACCAGATCGGCCCAATAGCCTTCGCGCAAATAGCCGCGATCAGGAATGGCGAACAGGTCCGCCACGCGGTGACTGGTCTTCGCCACCAGCGTGGTCAGGGGCAAATGCCCATCGGCCACCAACTCCAGTAACGCCGGCAGCGCATGCTGCACCAGGGGCAGACCCGACGGTGCTTGGCGATACTCCAACTGTTTTTGCGCCCAGGTATGCGGCGCATGGTCAGTGCCGATGACATCCAGACGATCACTCAATATGGCCAGGCGCAGCGCGTCGCGGTCGGCACGGGTCTTGATCGCCGGGTTGCATTTGATCTGATGGCCGAGGCGGTGATAGTCGCGGTCGTCGAACAGCAAATGGTGTATGCAGACTTCAGCGGTAATGCGTTTTTCCGACAGCGGTTTGTCCTCGAACAACGCCAGCTCGCGGGCGCTGGTCAGGTGCAGTACGTGCAGGCGCGTGCCATGACGTTTGGCCAATTCCACCGCAAAGGAGGACGAGCGATAGCAGGCCTCGGCATCGCGGATCAGCGGGTGGGCGACGGCGGGGATGTGTTCGCCGAAGCGTTCGCGCAGGCGCAGTTCGTTGGCCTGGATGCTCGGCGTGTGTTCGCAGTGGGCCAGCAGGATCGTCGGTACTTCGGCAAACAGGCGCTCCAGGATGCGCGGGTCGTCCACCAGCATATTGCCGGTGGAGGCGCCCATGAACACTTTCACCCCGGCCACTTCGCGCGGATCGAGGGCAGCGACGGTGTCGAGGTTGTCGTTGCTCACGCCAAAGTGAAAGCCGTAGTTGGCCACCGAGTGCAACGCGGCTCGGCGCTTTTTATCGGCCAGCGCTTCGAGGTTGAGGGTCGCTGGATTGGTGTTGGGCATGTCCATGAAACTGGTGATGCCGCCCGCCACCGCCGCGCGGGATTCGCTGTAGAAGCTGCCTTTGTCCGGCGCACCGGGTTCACGAAAGTGCACCTGGTCATCGATCATCCCCGGCAGCAACCACTGGCCCTGGGCGTCGATGGCCACGGGTGCGTTGCAGCCTTCGATGCTGCTGGCGATCTTCTCGATGCGGCCATTGGCGACCAGCACATCGGCGTCGAATTCCTGGCCTTCATTTACCAGGCGGGCATTGCGGATCAGCAGGCGGCTCATGGTTCAGAACTCGTTTTGCAGGGCTTTGTAGCCGCGCACCAGATCGACATTGGTGCGCGCCACGTCTTCGGAAAACTCCGAGGCGCTGACACTCACCGGTGGGAATTGCGACAGGTCGGTGTTGGGCCCGATGCGGGTGGTGGACGGCACGTAGAACGCATCCGGCAAGTCGCGCCCATCCACCACCGAGTTGTGGCGCACCACGCAGCCATTGCCCACGGCGCAGTTGAACAGCACGCTGTTGAAGCCGATAAACACGCGGTCGCCGACGGTGCAGGGGCCGTGGACGATGGAGCGGTGGGCGATGGAGGTGAACTCACCGATGGTCACGGCGGCGCCGGATTTGGAGTGGATGACCACGCCGTCCTGGATATTGGAATTGGCGCCGATGGTGATCGGGTCCATGGCGCCGCTGGCGTCGACTTCGTCGGCGCGGATCACGGCGTAGGGGCCGACGAAGACGTTCTCGCCGATGATCACCTTGCCGCAGATGATTGCGGTTTTATCGACGTAGGCCGATTCGGCAATCACGGGCAGATCGCCGGACGGGTTCTTGCGGATCATGCTGAGGCTTCCGTAATGATGTGGACGTGGTCGCCATCGATGGCGTTGTAGAAGCAGGTGGGCCGGCCGGTGTGGCAGGCGGGGCCTTGCTGATCGACGATCAGCAGCACCGCGTCGCCGTCGCAATCCAGGCGTGCTTCCACCAGTTGCTGCCAGTGGCCGGAGCTTTCGCCCTTGCGCCACAGCCGCTGGCGCGAGCGCGACCAGTAGCAGACGTGGCCGGTGGCGAGGGTTTCGTTGAGCGCTCGGCGGTTCATCCAGGCCAGCATCAGCACCTCGCCGCTGCCGTGCTGTTGGGCGATGGCGGCGATGAGGCCGTCGCTGTTCCACGGCAGGGCATCGAGCACCGCTTCGAGGGGGAAGCGGCTGCCCAGGGCAGCCCCTTCCAGGTCGAGCATGCTCAGGGTCATGGCTTGGCCAGGGCGGCGCACAGGGTGTTGAGGTTGTATTCGAACAGCCCGGTAAAGGTGCTGGCCGGGCCTTCGGCGGCGAGGGCGTCGGAGTACAGCGTGCCGCCGATCTGCGCGCCGCTTTCGTCAGCGATCTGCTTGAGCAGGCGCGAATCCTTGATGTTTTCCATGAACACGGCCTTGACCTTGTCTTTGCGGATCTGGGTGATCAGCGCGGCAACTTCGGCGGCAGACGGCTCACGTTCGGTGGACAGGCCCTGGGGCGCGAGGAACTCGATCCCGTAAGCCTGGCCCAGGTAACCGAAGGCGTCATGGGAGGTGACGATGCGACGATTGCCCGGCGGCAGCGCGCCGAACTTGGCCTTGGCTTCGGCCAACAGGCGGTAGATTTCCTTCAGGTAGGTTTGGCTGTTGCGCTGGTAGTCGGCTTTGTTGGCCGGGTCGGCGGCGATCAGGGCCTTGGTGATGTTGTTCACATAGATTTCAGCGTTGGCCAGGTTGTGCCAGGCGTGCGGGTCGGGGATGGTTTCGCCGTCCTCGTCCATGGTGTGGGAAATCACGCCTTTGCTGGCGGTCACCACCGTGGCTTTGGTTTCGGTGCTGGTGACCAAACGATCCAGCCAGGGCTCGAAGCCCAGGCCATTCTTGATGATGACGCGGGCCTTGAGCAGGGCCTTGGCATCGTCAGGGGTGGGCTCGTAGGTGTGGGCGTCGGCGTCCGGGCCTACCATGTTGCTGATCTGGATGTGATCGCCACCGATCTGGTGGGTGATGTCATCGAGAATACTGAAGCTGGTGACCACCTGGAGTTTGTCGGCCGCCTGGGCCATCGACAGCGGTAGCAGAAGGCTGAACAGCACGAGTAAAGCGCGCATCGGGAAACACCTCATTGGGATGACAGCAAAGGCGGGCGGCGCAGCAAGCCGTGCACCGGACCGAAGACCACGGACAGCAGGTACCCGGCGCCCGCCACCAGCACGATGGCCGGGCCGCTGGGCAACGAGTAGTAGAACGACAGCAACAAGCCCAGCCATACCGACAGGCATCCCAGCACCGCCGATACCGCGATCAACACCGGCAAGCGCCGGCTCCAGAAACGTGAAGCGATGGCCGGCAACATCATCAAGCCCACCACCATCAAGGCGCCGATGGCCTGGAAACCGATCACCAGGTTCAGCACCACCAGGGTCAGGAACAACCCATGCGCCAGCGGGCCGAGGCGGCTGACGGTTTGCAGGAACAGTGGGTCGAGGGTGTCCAACAGCAGCGGTTTGTAGATCAGCGCCATGGCGAACAGGCTGAAGCCGGTGACCCAGAGCATGCCGGTGAGGGTGGTCTCATCCACTGCCAGGGCGGAGCCGAACAGCAGGTGCAGCAGATCCAGGCGCTTGCCGGCGAGGCCGAGGATCAGCACGCCAGCAGCGAGGGAGATCGGGTAGATGGCGGCGAGGCTGGCGTCCTCGCGCAGGCCGGTGCGGCGGGTGATCCACGCGGACAGGCCGGCCATGCTCAGGCCGGCGCCGAGGCCGCCGATGGTCAGCGCGGGCAGGCTGAGGCCGGCGAACCAGAAGCCAAGGGCGGCGCCGGGCAGGATGCCGTGGGCCACGGCGTCGCCGATCAGGCTCATGCGGCGCAGGATCAGGAACACGCCGAGCGGCGCGGTGCTGCACGCCAGAACGAGCCCGCCGATCAGCGCGCGGCGCATGAAGACGAAATCAACGAAGGGCATCCACAGGTGAGCAGCGAAGTGCATCAGGCCACCTGCATTTGGGCTTGTGGGCGGATCAGCTCTTTGCTGTTGCCGAACACGCAGCCGGTGCTTTTGATCTGCACGACTTGCTGGGTGTGTTGGCGCACCGAGGCGAGGTCGTGGCAGACCACGATCAATGTGCGGCCGGCATCGTGCCAGGCGTGGATGTGTTTCCAGCACAGCGCCTGGCCGTCTTCGTCGAGGGCGGCGTGGGGTTCGTCGAGCAGCAGCACCGGCGCTTCGGCCAGGCTCATGCGGGCGAGCAGGGCGCGTTGCAGTTCGCCGCCGGACAAGGCCATCAGCGGGCGATGTTGCAGGCCGCTGAGGCACCAGTCTTCCAGGACCGCTTCCAGGCGCTGGCTGCGTTGTTGGGGCGTGAGTTTCGTGCCCCAGAAACCAGCGGCGACCAACTCTTGCAGGCTGATGGGGAACTGGCGGTCGAGGTGCTGTTGCTGGGGTAGGAACGACAGGCCACCACGGCGTGGAACGTCCACCGTGACTTTACCCGCCAGCGGCTTTTGCAGGCCGGCGATGACTTTGAGCAAGCTGCTTTTACCGGTGCCGTTGGCGCCGATGATGCCAGTGAGGCTGCCTTGTCGCAGTGTGAGATCGAGGGCGGGCGTCAGTGGTTGGCCCGGAGCGCCCCAGCGGAGTGCGGTGCAGGTGATCATGCAGGGTGTCTCGTCCAGCGGCTTTCAGCCACGGCATCGTGCGCGTGCAGGCTTTCGGCGTGGATCACTTTCAGGTGGAAGGCTTTGACGGCATCCGAGCGTTTCAAGGCGAGGTTCAAGCGGCGGGCGGCGTCTTCGCAGAACATCAGGTTCTGCCCGTTGGCCAGGGCGAAGGCTTGTTCGTCCGCACGTTTTACGGCGGTTTGTACGGCGGTGCCGAGGGCGGCTTCGGCGTGGTTGATCAGGTCGGTGAACGGCAGTTCGTCGCCCTGCAGGTGCACATGTAACTGCGCAGTGCTGCGCTGGCTGTGGGGCGTGGCGACGATGCCACTGGCGCTGCCCAGCCAGTTGAGGACGTCCTCATGCTTGAGCGGCGTGTTGCTGAAATCGTCGAGAAATTGCTGCTGAATCAACTGCCTGGCGAGGGCAGCCGAGCACGGGCAGGTTGATGAGTAGGTAACGTCAATTTTTAGTTCCACGTGGAACATCTGGTTTTCCAGGCGCGCTTCGAGGCTCACCGGGTAGGCTTTCCAGCCGGCCAAAGGGCTGATCAACGCCGGGCGTTTGAGTAGCAAATCGGTGTGGATGCGCAGGTAGGCGTTCTTAGATAAACCTTCATGTGTGTCGAGGAAACGCTGCAGTACATTACGCAGAAGTGCAGGCGTAAGCGGCTGGTGTTCAAGCATCTCCAGCGCCAGATATAGGCGTGACATATGAATGCCACGGGCTTCGCCGTCGTCCAGGCTGACGCCGGCATCGGCGCGGGCGCTAAGGCGTTGGCCGTCGATCAGGATCGGCAGGGCGATGCCGCACATGCCCACCCAGTCGAGTGGCAAGGCTTGGCGTGAAGCCTGCGCGGCGATATCCGGCAGAGTCAGCGCATTCATAAGCAGGTCCATCGTTGGTAATAATTAGACATGTTATAGTATAACAATAACATCGACGATGAATATTCTGCTCCAGCCTTTTTTCAGCCCTGTCGAGTACGGACGCTCCTTTATCTGCGGTATTTGTCATGCACAGACGTCAGCTCCTCAACCTGCTCCTGGTCAGCCCACTGTTCACCTTGCCGTTTGCCGCCCACGCCACGCAGATCAGCAATGCGCGCCTGTGGCGCTCGGCGGACAAGCTGCGCTTGGTGTTCGATCTCAGCGGGCCGGTGCAATACAAGACCTTTTCCCTGACCTCGCCGGAGCGCTTGATCATCGACCTGAGCGGTGCCGGGCTCAGTGGTGATTTTTCGCAGTTGGCCTTGAAGAACAGCGGCATCACGTCGATCCGCTCGGGGCATTTCGGCAAGGCAGACACGCGCATCGTGCTGGACCTGGCGGCGCCGATGCAGCTCAACAGCTTTCTATTGCCGCCGCAGGATGGCCAGGGTCATCGCTTGGTGCTGGACTTGACCAGCAGCACCCACGCGCCTCGGCAAATCGCCGCTGAGCCCGCGCCCATCACGGACAAGGCGCACCCCAAGCGCGACATCATCGTGGTGGTCGACCCCGGCCACGGCGGCAAAGACCCGGGTGCCATCGGCTCCAAAGGCCAGCGCGAAAAAGACGTGGTGCTATCCATCGCCCAGTTGCTGGCCAAGCGTTTGAAGCGTGAGAAGGGCTTTGACGTAAAGCTGGTGCGCAACGACGACTTCTTCGTGCCGCTGCGCAAGCGTGTGGACATTGCCCGTCAGCACAAGGCCGATATGTTCATCTCGGTGCATGCGGATGCCGCGCCACGGCTGACCGCGTCGGGGGCTTCGGTGTATGCGTTGTCGGAAGGGGGCGCGACGTCGGCCACGGCGCGTTTCATGGCGCAGCGTGAGAACGGTGCCGATTTGCTGGGCGCCACCACGCTGCTCAATCTCAAGGACAAGGACCCGATGTTGGCGGGGGTGATTCTGGATATGTCGATGAATGCCACCATCGCCTCCAGCCTGCAACTGGGCAGTTCGATCCTGGGCAGCCTGGAAGGCATCACCACCCTGCATCAGAAGCGCGTGGAGCAGGCCGGATTCGCGGTGCTCAAGTCACCGGACGTGCCGTCGATCCTGGTGGAAACCGGGTTTATCTCCAATACCCGCGACGCTGAACGCCTGGTCACGGTGCGTCATCAACAGGCGGTCGCGGACGGCTTGTTCGACGGGTTGAAACGGTATTTCCAGAAGAATCCGCCGATGAACAGCTACATGGCCTGGGCCCAGGAGCAGAAGGCTGGTCAGGTCTAACAGCCGGTAATCCGGCTGCAGGTGAACTTGGCGCTGGAACCACCGGAGCTGGAAAACCGGTTGATCGTGGTCCAGCCCACACGCCGCGTGTAGCCCACCCACGCCTCACCGTCCGAGGCCAGCCCGGTAAAAAACGTCAGTTGCCCATAACGGCTGTTGGTCTGTGCCCAGCGGCGTTTGCCGAGCACCTCGAAACCGCGCAAATACGTGGTGCTGCCGGCCGTCGCCACGCTGTAGGCATTGCCTTGCGGGTCCACGCAGGCCAGCAGGTTGGCGCTGCGCGTGCATGTCGCCAGCAGGCTCGGCACTTGGGCGCAGGCCGGGCCTG
Organism: Pseudomonas acericola (SeqCode); assembly: GCF_053456465.1. Classification (NCBI taxonomy): domain Bacteria; kingdom Pseudomonadati; phylum Pseudomonadota; class Gammaproteobacteria; order Pseudomonadales; family Pseudomonadaceae; genus Pseudomonas; species Pseudomonas acericola (SeqCode). The sequence continues at coordinate 145,592 of NZ_JBRFJB010000004.1, forward strand.
CCACGGCCAATAACAGGGCGCACGCCAGGTATTTCATAGGGTTTCTCTGGGCTGGAAAGTGCTCAAGCATTGCGCCCTTCGTCGCGGCGAGCAAGGGGGATTGGCTTATTTGTATTGTTATACTATAACATAAAAGCACAGCCTGACCCGTGAACCGCTCCCCATGACTAGACAAGACCTGCTAGCGCAACCGCCCGCCGACTACATGAACGAAGCCCAGCAAGGCTTCTTCCGCGAACTGTTGCTGGCCCAGCGCAATGAGCTGCAAGCGCGCATCGACGCCGAGTTCCAGTTGCTGCGCGAGCAGGAACCCAACAGCGACCCCGCCGATGTCGGCAGCGCTGAAGAACAGCGCCAATGGCAACTGCGCCTGCTGGAGCGCGAAAAGAAGCTGCTGGACAAGATCGACGACGCCTTCGAACTGCTGGCCCGTGGCGAATACGGCTGGTGCCGCGAAACCGGCGAACCCATCGGCCTACAGCGCTTGCTGCTGCGTCCTACCGCCACCCTGTGTATCGAAGCCAAAGAACGTGAAGAGCTGCGCGAACGCCATAAACGGGCGATTTGACCGGCCACCTGATGAGGAATACCTGATGCCCAATCGTCTCCCCGTTACTGTGTTGTCCGGCTTTCTCGGCGCCGGTAAAAGCACGCTGCTCAACTACGTCCTGCGCAACCGCGAAAACCTGCGGGTGGCGGTGATCGTCAACGACATGAGCGAAATCAACATCGACGGCAGCGAAGTGCAGCGCGACGTCACCCTCAACCGCGCCGAAGAAAAACTGGTGGAGATGAGCAACGGCTGCATCTGCTGCACCTTGCGTGAAGACTTGCTGCTGGAAGTGGGAAAACTCGCCAAGGAAGGTCGTTTCGATTACCTGCTGATCGAATCCACCGGCATCTCCGAACCGCTGCCCGTGGCCGAAACCTTCACCTTTCGCGATGAAAACGAGCAAAGCCTGGCCGACATCGCCCGCCTGGACACCATGGTCACCGTGGTCGATGGCATGAACTTCCTCCTCGACTACCAGGCCGCCGAAAGCCTCGCCTCGCGCGGCGAAACCCTCGGCGAAGAAGATGAGCGCTCGATTACCGACCTGCTGATCGAACAGATCGAATTTGCCGACGTGATCCTGATCAGCAAGATCGACCTGATCAGCAGCCGCGAACGCGAAGAGCTGATGGCGATCCTCGAACGCCTCAACGCCCAGGCCGAAATCATCCCGATGGTCATGGGCGAAGTGCCGCTGCATAAGATCCTCAACACCGGCCGTTTTGACTTCGAACGCGCCGCCCAGGCCCCGGGCTGGTTGCAGGAACTGCGCGGTGAACATGTGCCGGAAACCGAAGAGTACGGCATCGCGTCCACCGCTTACCGCGCGCGCCGGCCGTTCCATCCACAGCGTTTTTTCGATTTTATCGACCGCCCTTGGGTCAACGGCAAATTGCTGCGCTCCAAGGGCTTTTTCTGGCTGGCCAGCAAGCACCAGGACGCCGGCAGTTGGTCTCAGGCCGGTGGCCTGATGCGCCATGGTTTTGCCGGCCGCTGGTGGCGCTTCGTGCCCAAAAGCCAGTGGCCGCAGGACGAAGAAAACGTCGCGGCGATCATGGGCAACTGGCAACTGAGCACCGGCGACTGCCGCCAGGAACTGGTGTTTATCGGGCAGAACATCGACTTCGCCGCCATGCGCGCCGAACTGGACGCCTGCCTGCTCAACGATGAAGAAATGGCCCTGGGCGTCGAAGGTTGGCGCTTGCTGGCCGATCCTTTTGGCCCTTGGTATGAGGAGGCAGCCGCCTGATGCTCGCCCCGGTAATCCCCCTGCGTCCCGTGATTCGCCAGACCCGCGGCGAAACCCCGCTGGCCCTGTCCGATATCCTCGAAGACGGCGTGAACCTGGCGCTGTGGCAGCGCCAGTTGCCCCTGCACATCGCTGAGTTCGGCGCCTTGCTGGTATCGCTCAACGAGCCGTTGGCCGATTCCATGGTGATCGAACTCGACAGCGAAGACGCAACGCCAAACTTGCAGGATTTGGCGTCCAGCTGTCGTGATCTTGAAGGCTACGAGGGCTTTATCGCCGATGTCTCGTGGCTGGTCAGCGCATTTGCCTGCCTGCTGGGCGCCAAGCGCATTGGTGTGCGCCTGCGTTTGTTGGACAAGGCCATGTGCCCGCGTTTTCACGTCGATCACGTGCCGGTGCGGCTGATCACCACCTACGCGGGGATTGGCAGCCAGTGGTTGCGTGAAGGGGTGATGGACCGTCGCCAGCTGAGCCAGGCAGACGCCGAACCCAGCGAGCGCATCGAGCAGATCCACTGCGGCGAAGTCGCTTTGCTCAAGGGCACCAAATGGCACGGTAACGAAGGCCATGGCCTGATCCACCGTTCGCCGGCATTAAAAGCGGACGAGCGCCGCTTGATCCTGACACTGGATTGGCTCGCATAACCGCGTAGGATCAAACCCTCTACACCGCCTGAACGATGCCTTCCATGTTGCAGAACATTCCCACCCATGTGATTGCCGGCCCCCTGGGCGCCGGCAAGACCAGCCTGATCAAGCACCTGCTCGCCCAACGCCCGGCCAACGAACGTTGGGCCGTGTTGATCAACGAGTTTGGGCAGATTGGCCTGGACGCAGCGCTGCTGACCCTGGATGACGACGGCATTGCCCTCGGCGAAGTAGCCGGCGGCTGTTTGTGCTGTGTGAATGGTGCCCCGTTCCAGGTCGGCCTGGGCCGTTTGCTGCGTAAGGCCAAGCCGGATCGGCTGTTTATCGAGCCGTCGGGGCTGGGCCATCCCGCGCAGTTGCTCAAGCAGCTCAAGGCGGCGCCGTGGCAGGACGTGCTGGCGGTTCAGCCGTGCGTACTCGTATTGGATGCTCAGGCCCTGGCGGTAGGTAAACCCTTGGCACAGGCGCAACAAGAAGCGTTGGCCAGTGCCGGGCTGTTGGTGTTGAACAAGGATGAATTGCTGGACGCCGCGCAGCGCCAGGCCGTCGAACGGCAATTGCCTGATTGCCCGCATTACTGGACGCGTCAGGCGCAGTTGCCTCTGGCGCAGTTGCCAGGACTGAATGCGAAAGCGGGCAACGCTGTGGATAACTTCGCAGTACCCAAAGACCTCGCGCCAATGCCGGCGATCTGGAGCGACCCCGCGCTGCCAATCTGCCTGAGCCAGGCCCAGGAGGGCGGCTGGAGCATCGGTTGGCGCTGGCACCCGAGCCAGGTGTTCAATGCCGAGCGCTTGCATCAGTGGCTTGCGGGCCTTGAGTGGCGTCGCGCCAAACTGGTTATCCACAGCGGCGAAGGCTGGATCAGCGCCAACGCGGTGGACAACAGCCCGCTCACATGGCAACCCAGCGAATGGCGTCGCGATTCGCGTATCGAATTGATCTTCAGCGCGCCACAGGACGTGGCGGCGCTACAGGCCGCGCTGGCAGCCTGTCGTCAGTGACGGTTCTTGCTGGCGTGGTCCTGGCGCCATTGGCTTAGCTCGATCACGTCGGCGCTGGGCAGCGGCGTCTTGATCTCGAAAGGGTAGGGCGCCAGTTCGATCTGCGCGCTGTGGGCGCCGAATTGGGTGATGGTCCCCGGATGACGGCTTTCGCCGGTCACGGTGAATTCGAAATTGTAGATGCGTGCCAGGCGCCGGCGGCCCTTGGCATCCTTTACAAACCCGATGCGCTTGAGCGCCACGGCGCCGTCGAGCAGTTCGATGTCGAGCTTGGCGCAATGCTGCTTGACCCGCTCCAGCGCACGTTCGCGCAGGCCGTGGTTGTGCCACACCCAAGCGGCGCCGGTCGCCAGCAGCATCAACACGAAGATATTTCCCAGGGTCAGCATGCGAAAAACTCCAACAAAGTGAGAGCAGCTTAACTGTGTCGCCGGTCTGTCGTACAGGCTGCGTTTAGTCGCATACTGCGCGGCCAGAATTTCAACGGCTTTACGGAAATCCCCTGCATGAAACGCACACCTCATCTGCTTGCGATCCAGTCTCATGTGGTCTTTGGCCACGCCGGAAACAGCGCCGCCGTGTTCCCCATGCAGCGCGTCGGGGTGAATGTCTGGCCGCTGAACACGGTGCAGTTCTCCAACCACACGCAGTATGGTCAATGGGCCGGCGAAGTGTTGGCGCCGCAGCAAATTCCGGCGCTGGTGGAAGGCATTGCGGCGATTGGCGAGTTGGGCAACTGCGATGCGGTGCTGTCCGGCTACCTGGGCAGCGCCGACCAGGGCCGCGCGATTCTGACCGGTGTGGCGCGCATCAAGGCGATCAACCCCAAGGCCCTGTACCTGTGCGACCCGGTGATGGGCCACCCGGAAAAGGGTTGCATCGTGCCGCAGGAGGTCAGTGATTTCCTGCTGGATGAAGCCGTGGCCATGGCTGACTTCCTGTGCCCCAACCAGCTGGAACTGGACAGCTTTGCCGGGCGCAAGCCGCAGTCGCTGTTCGATTGCCTGGCCATGGCCAAGGCCTTGTTGGCGCGCGGGCCGAAGGCGGTATTGGTTAAACACTTGGATTATCCGGGCAAGTTGCCGGAAGGTTTCGAGATGCTGCTGGTGACGAACGACGGCAGCTGGCACCTGCGCCGGCCGTTGCTGGCGTTTCCGCGTCAGCCGGTGGGCGTGGGCGACCTGACGTCGGGGTTGTTCCTGGCGCGGGTGTTGCTGGGCGACAGCCTGGTGGCGGCCTTCGAGTTCACCGCAGCGGCGGTGCATGAAGTGCTGCTGGAAACCCAGGCGTGTGCGAGTTATGAGCTGGAGTTGGTGCGGGCTCAGGACCGTATTGCCCATCCGCGGGTGCGCTTTGAAGCCACGCCGATCGGCTTGTAATCACACAAAACCCAATGTGGGAGCTGGCTTGCCTGCGATAGCGGTGTGTCAGCTTGCACATTTGGTACTGACACACCGCTATCGCGGGCAAGCCCGCTCCCACATTTGGATAGAGTTGGCTGTCGTCAGCCCTTGATTTCCTGATACCGCTTTTCCAGCTCCTGGCGAATCTGCCGGCGCTGTTGCGCCTGCACGAAGCGGCGTTTGTCTTCGCTGTTGTGCGGCTGCAACGGCGGCACGGCGGCCGGTTTACGCTGGTCGTCCACGGCGACCATGGTGAAGAAGCAGCTGTTGGTGTGACGCACCGAGCGCTCGCGGATGTTTTCGGTGACCACCTTGATCCCCACCTCCATCGAGGTGTTGCCGGTGTAGTTGACCGATGCGAGGAAGGTCACCAGTTCACCGACATGGATCGGCTCGCGAAAAATCACTTGGTCTACGGACAATGTCACTACGTAACGGCCGGCATAACGGCTCGCACAGGCGTAGGCCACTTCGTCGAGGTACTTGAGCAGGGTGCCGCCGTGGACATTGCCAGAGAAGTTGGCCATATCAGGGGTCATCAGCACCGTCATCGACAGTTGGGCGTTTCCGGGTTCCATAGCACACTCACGGTTGTAGGCATTGGTTGGGGGGCACCTCTGCGGGTGCTGGAATCTTTGTAGCGCCATCCATAACGGGACGCAGGTGGGCGGCTTGCCGTCACGCCTGGGCCGATCTGTTTCCATATATTGCACCGGCTTTCTGCCGGAAGTCGCGGTGTTAACCTGCAAAAGCCCGTCTCAGGGCATTTCTTACGATTTAGGCAGACTTTTCCTTCCGCACTTTGCGACTTTCCAAAGGCGCGCACGGAAGTGGGAAAAGCGCCGGTACCTTCAAGGAGCCCCTCGCCATGCACGCCATCAGCTTTATCCAGGACCTGGCCGTGATCATGCTTGTCGCAGGGGTGGTCACCATCCTGTTTCACCGCCTCAAGCAGCCGGTGGTGCTGGGCTATATCGTCGCCGGCTTTATCATCGGCCCGCACACCCCGCCATTCGGCCTGATCCACGACGAAGACACCATCAAGACCCTCGCCGAGCTGGGGGTGATCTTCCTGATGTTCTGCCTGGGCCTGGAGTTCAGCCTGCGCAAGCTGTTCAAGGTCGGCGCCACGGCGTTTATCGCGGCGTTCCTGGAGATCATCCTGATGATCTGGATCGGCTACGAGATCGGCCAGTGGTTCGACTGGAACACCATGGACTCGCTGTTCCTCGGCGCGATCCTGGCGATCTCCTCCACCACCATCATCGTCAAGGCGCTCAACGACCTGAAGATGAAAAACCAGCGCTTCGCCCAATTGATTTTCGGCGTGCTGATCGTCGAAGACATCCTTGGCATCGGCATCATCGCCTTGCTGTCGAGCATCGCCGTCAGTGGCACGGTCAGCTCCGGCGAGGTGTTTTCCACGGTCGGCAAGCTCTCGCTGTTCATGATCGTCGCGCTGGTCATCGGCATCTTGCTGGTCCCGCGTTTGCTGGCCTACGTGGCCAAGTTCGAAAGCAACGAGATGCTGCTGATCACCGTGCTGGGCCTGTGTTTCGGCTTCTGCCTGCTGGTGGTCAAGCTGGAATACAGCATGGTGCTGGGCGCGTTTCTGATTGGCGCGATCATGGCCGAATCCAAGCAGTTGATTAAGATCGAGCGCTTGATCGAGCCGGTTCGCGACATGTTCAGTGCGATCTTTTTCGTGGCGATTGGCTTGATGATCGACCCGCAGATCCTGCTGCAATACGCCTGGCCGATTGCGGTGATCACCGTGGCGGTGGTGTTGGGCAAGATGTTGTCGTGCGGCCTGGGCGCATTTATCGCCGGCAATGACGGCCGCACCTCGCTGCGGGTTGGCATGGGGCTGTCACAGATTGGTGAGTTTTCCTTCATCATCGCGGCGCTGGGGATGACGCTGCAGGTGACCAGCGACTTCCTGTACCCGGTGGCGGTGGCCGTTTCGGCGATTACCACGCTGCTCACGCCCTACCTGATTCGCGGCGCTGACCCACTGTCGCTGAAGATCGCGGCGGTGATGCCCAAGCGCATGAGTCGGGTGTTTGGCATGTACGGCGAATGGTTGCGCAGCATTCAGCCCCAGGGCGAGGGCGCGATGCTGGCGTCGATGATCCGCAAGATCATCCTGCAAGTGGGGGTGAATCTGGCGCTGGTGGTGGCGATCTTCTTTACCGGCAGCTTTTTTGCAAAGCGCATCGGCGGCTACCTGGAAGGTTGGATCAGCGATCCAAGCTGGCAGAAGGCATTGATCTGGGGCGGGGCGTTGCTGTTGTCGCTGCCGTTCCTGATTGCGGCGTATCGCAAGCTCAAGGCACTGTCGATGTTGCTGGCGGAGATGAGCGTGAAACCGGAAATGGCCGGGCGCCATACCCAGCGCGTGCGACGGGTGATCGCGGAGCTGATCCCGATCCTGTCGCTGCTGGTGATCTTCCTGCTATTGGCAGCCTTGTCGGCCAGTATTCTGCCGACCAACAAGTTGCTGGTGCTGATCGCCGTGGTCACGGCGGCGGTGGCGGCCGTGCTCTGGCGCTGGTTCATCCGCGTGCATACGCGGATGCAGGTCGCCTTGTTGGAGACGCTGGATAACCATAAGGATACGGCAGAGCACTAGTGGCTAATGTGTTGGGGGCTGCTGCGCAGCCCAGCGGGAGCAAGCTCCCTCGCCACAAGAGCACACAGTGCTCAGCTTTCCAGCCAGACGTCCCGCGCCCAGTGCCACACCGATTCCCAGGTTTCTTCGGTGACCAGCTCTTCTTCGCCGGACCACAGCACCACGGTGCCGTCTTCTTCGACGCAGTAGTAGTCGTCGCCGTCCTGGCAGATCGGGATCATGCTGCGATCAACGCCGGCATCCCAGGCGTTGGCGGCCACGTCCGGCAGGTAGGTGTGGGACTGCGGGTCGGTGACGGTCACTGGCTCCAGGCTGCCGTAGACCACGTCGCTGACGGTCAGCAGGAACTCACGGAAGACAAACGGGATGTCGATGAACAGCTGTTCTTCGATTTCCACCAGTTGGTCTTCGTCAGGCAATTCCAGGGGAACCGGGACCGGTTCGTTGGCTTCACGCAATTGTTCGATGATTTCTTCCACGGCCGGGATCCTCTTGCTGATGGCGCGGTTTATAGGGGCGTTTTATACAGTAGCTCGCTATAAGTGCAACCGTGAAATAGATATCTCAGCGCAAGCACAATCCCTGTGACAGCGGCGGACTAGAACTGTTTCTCCAGTTTTAGGCTGATGCTGTTTTTGTCGTAGGAATAAATCCAGTCGATATTGCTCTGCACCTTGTTGTATTTGACGGTGAGGCTGGGCACCACGTCGTACACCGCCAACCGTGGGGCACGCAGGATGAAGGTGTAGCCTTGCTCATCCTCATTGCGTCGGCCATCGACGATTGCGCTGTAGGCATCGTATTGGCGCTTGCGGTACGAGGCGAACAGCACGGCGCTCACGCCGATGTCGAAGTCCTTGGCGACGCCTAGACGCACCCCTTTTTGCAGGTATGCCGCGACGCGGTCCCGGGCGTTGCGTTCGGTGATGTCGACGCCGCCGAACAGCGTCCACTGCCGGGGCAAGACTTGCCACAGGGTGGCGTAGACCGAGCTGATACCACCGTCGAGGTTGCTATTGATCTGGTGTTTGTACGTCATGTCCTTGTACTCGCCTTCGAGCTTGAACATGCGTGTGGCCGACAGTGTGTGAATCCACTCGCCGCGCAGGCCCCAGGCGCTGTACATGGCGTTGTCGCCTATGGTGTTGAACTCGTACGACGGCCCGAAAGCGTACTGGTTGCGCGCATCGTGGTAGCTGTAGCCGGCGTTGTTGATCACCGTGGCTTCGTTGTACTTGCTCTCTTTTTCGTACGCTTGGCCGTACAAAAGCGAGCGCACGAACAGCCCGTGATGGCCGCTGATGGCGATGCGTTTGTTGAGCGTGGCCTCGTAATCCTGGCCGTGGGCCGACACGGCCTTAGGCAGGGATTGCTTGACCACGTAGGTTTCTTCAGCGGTCTGGTAGCGGTAAGTCACGCTGCCTTCAGACGACTGGTTGAGGTTGTCGCTCCAGGTCGGGCCGATGGCGAACGAGCCTTGCCAGTCTTCGCGATGGTCGAGGGCCTGGATAAAACTGTCGACGGTCTTGCCCAGACCCATCGCCTGGGCGTCCGACGGGCTGAGGCTGCTGCTGATTTTTTCGAACACAGCCTTGGAGTCGCGGTCCTTGCGGTTCTCGAACTGCACCCGCGCCAGTTCCAGGCGCCCGGGCAGGAAGTCGGGCTGGATGGCCAGCAGGTCCTGGTAATACCGTTCGGCGCTGTCCAGGTCGCCATCGGCGCGGGCCAGGCCGCCGTTGGCGTAGGCGGTGAGCATCGGGTCGTGACCGGGCAGGGCGGTGTAGCGCTTGAGGTAGTCGCGGGCGTTCGGCCATTGCTGGCGTTCGACACTCAGGTAGACCGCGCGGCCCAACTCGTCGAGGTTGTTGCCGACGGTGTAGGTCTGGCCGTCGATGGTCAGCGACGGCGCGGCACCGTCACTGGGCAGTTCATCCTTGAGCAACTCGCGCTCTTGCTTGTTGGCGCGGTACTCGATGCTCTGGTTGAGGCGCAGGCTGGTGTCCTGGTCGGCGGCGAATACCGCCGGGGCCGTGAACAGCAGCAGGGAAAAGGGCAAAACATGCAACGTGAGGGATCGCTTGCAGTAGGGCTGGGGCATTACCGGGCTCTCGGGATCGCTTCAAAACGCCAAAAGCAAGTGCCTGGAGGCCAGGCACTTGCTTGGTGGTGCTACGTCAGTTCAAGCCGCTGTTACTTGGCTACGCCACCGAAAGCGGTGTCGTAGCTGCGGTCGGCGAACTTGGCGATACCGGCCAGCGACGCGGTGGAGCCTGCGCCGAAGAAGCTGCCTTGGGTGGTGCCGGTGGACAACAGTGCGTTGTTGGTTGGGTTTACAGCGGCAGCGGTGCCACTGAAGGCAGCGGTAGCAGTATTGATGTTGGCCGAGATCCCGACGCGCAGGGCGCTGTTGCTCAGGGAGCCGGTCAAGGTTGGCGAGGCGTTGCCAAACGATGCGGTCAGGTCACCGGACAACACGTTAGCCCCGGAGTAGTTGTTGATGCCCTGTACCGCGTAGGTCACGCTGGTAGTTGGCAGCACGCGGCCGGTGGTGTCGCCCGAGTAGTACACGACGCGGGTTGGGTCGTTGTTGGTGCCGTTCTGCGACCACTCGCCGTAGTACACCTGCTGGCTGGCGACTTGTTTGAAGTCGAAGTTGCCCAGCGCGGAGTGGGACGGCGGCATCATGGCCGGGGTAATGGTGGTGACGCCGTTGGCGTCGGTGGCGACCATGCCTTTGAGGCCGGCGAAGGTCACTTTTGCACCGTTGTAAAACGCCTTCACACCCACGGCAGGTTGACCCGCCGAGCCAGGGTGGTTGGTGCTGCCGGTACCGCTCGCGCCTTCTACGATGATGGTGCCGTCATAGCTTTGGCCTGAAGAAGAATCTGCTTGAGCAACGCCAGCCAAACCAAGAAGAGCCACTGCCAGTACTGTGTAGTTGAAAGTTTTCATTTCATCATCCATTGAGTGATTTTAATTAAGTCAACACGTCAAGCGTCTGCCAAGTTCTCTTAGCCTCCCATGGTGCACCTCATAAGTTAGAACGTAGTGGTAAAGCCGATTTTTAATGTACGGCCCGGTGCCGGTACGGCCGAGCGAGTCAATGGGTCGATGTAGTAAAGGTTGCTCAAGTTGGTGCCGGTCAATTCAATAGAAGCATCGTCGGTTAACTTGTAATTGACGTAGGCGTCATAAGTGATGATCTTGTCCCACGACATGGGCGTGTTGATGTAATAACTGACCATGGCACTGTCGGGGTAGTTGCTATAAAACTTGCTGTCGTGTTGGCGGTAATAAATCGCCCGCCCGCCGACTTCCAACTTGCGGTTGAAGAATCGTGCGCCGGCGCCGAGGTTGGCCGACCACTCAGGTTGGGACATGCTCACCAAGTAGCCACCGACGAAACCGTCGTCCACGCAATTGGGCGTACTGCCATTGGTGCTGACCGACATCGCGGAGTCTTCGTCGCAGACCTTGTTTTTCAGGACGTGGGCGATGCTCAGGTCAGTAAATACGCGACCATTGTCGTAGCGCGTCTGGAGCTCCACGCCGGAAGTCGTCTGTTTTTCCAGGTTGCTGAAGCGTAACTGTGGGCTTCGCTCAATCACGTTTTTGATGGTGTTGTGGTAATACGTCAGCTTTACATCGGCGCGCTCGCTGCCACCCCAGCCGGCCAGGTTATGGATGTAGGCGGCTTCATAGTTGTAGGCATGCTCTGGCTCCAGTCCCCAAGGATTGACCGCCGAGGAAAACCCCAGTGTGCTTTCAAACATGCTCGGGTAGCGGATCGCTTCGCTGTAGCGCAGATACACGCGGCCATTTTCCGAGGTATAGAACGTGGCCGATAAACTGGGCGCCCACGCACTGTCTTTCTGATGTTTGGCACTGATATCTTTTTGCGAACCCGTGTTATTGCCAAACGCGCTGCACGCAATGATGTTTTCGCCCGCATTCAAACCGTTAATACACGGGTTGTTATCACGCGAATAACGACCCTTGCCGTCATTGGCCCAATTTGCCTTGTACTGGGTATCTTGGACACGGGGTGTTTGTTCTTTGATCAGCGCTATTTCTTCCTGGCGCTGTGCTTCTGGCGTGCCAAACATGTCCCAGAACACTTGATTGCCGGCAATTTTTTGATCGACATTGGCATTCCATTCGGCGTCGCTCAATGTTTTACGCACCGTGTAACTGACCGTCCTGCCGGATTCTTCAAACTGCGTCGTCACCCCCGTCTTGTCCTGTGTCTCCTTCAAATAATCATCAAACGACCAATAAGACGAATACCGAGCACCCGCCGTGAATTTGGCAAAACTGACCGGCCGCCAATCGAAGTTGAAGTTGTACTCCCGCTCGTCCCTGCGCCCCGCGCGCGGGTTCATGCGCAAGGTGTCGAAGATGGCAGCGTCGTAATAGTTGTCTTTGGAGCTCAACTTCTCATGTTGGTAACTGGCGCCCAAGGTCAGGTCCAGGCTGTCGACCAATTTGAGTTTGTTGCTGACCGTTACACCCGCGCGGTCGTGCTGGGCATTCGCCACGGCGGTGTTGCGGAATACTGGGTCGGCGATGCTGGTGGCATTCGGCACGCCGCCGCTGGTGTAAGTGTCGCTTTGGGTATTGGTTGCCCACAGATTGGAATAGAAATCCACCCACGGGTTGCCCTCGGGTTTGAGGTTGTATTCCAGGTTGTAGGCTTTGCTCTGCACGTGGCTCAGGGGCCACTGCGGTACGCCGCTGGATTCGGCATCAAACTGGTCGCCGGGGCGGAAGAACGAGATGCGCGACGGCATGATTTCGCCATACAGCGAGTCGGTGTCGCGGTAGCCGAACTCCAGGGATTGGTCGTCGTCGATCTTCAGCTTGGCCTTGGCCAGCCACGACTCCATCTTGCTGGAGGTGTTGGGCACTTCATCTCCCGGCTTATAGATGTTGGCCAGATTGGGGATGTAGTCGAACTGGCCATTGATCTGTTTGCCGGTGGCGTAGAAGCCGGACTTGTTCTTGCCTGCGTAGTGGTTGCCCTTTTCGCGGTAGGCGTAGGCGGCGAGCAGTTCGAATTTTTCCTGGCGGGTGCCGAGGGCCAGGCGATAGGCCGAGTCGCCCCCGGTGATCAGGTTGTTGTCGCGGCTGGTGCGCGGGTGTTTGTACAGCGACGGGTCGTAGTAGGAATACACCGGGATGTACTGGTAGTCGGCGGGCGGGCTTTGGCCGGTCATCAAGTGCGGCAACTTGGGCGACACCGAGTTGTTGCTGCCTTCCATCTTCAGTTCGCCGCCGAATTCCTGGCCTTCCTTGAGGATGTCATCCACGTTCAAGGTGTTGGCGACCACCGCGCCACCCACGCCGCTGTAGACGTTGCGCTCCAGGTTCGGGCCTTTGAGCACCTTGATGCTGCCGATCAGGTTGGGGTCGATGTAGTTGCGGTTGTTGGCGCCCATGTAGCCGCGATACACCGTCAGTGCCTGCTCGGTGCCGTCGATGGTCAGCGGCACGCGGCCGGGGCCCTGGATGCCGCGAACGTTGGGGTCGAGCGCACCGCTGTTGCGGCCGTCACCGCTGTAGACGTTGAGCATGCCCTTGAACATGTCGGCGGGGGCGGCGCCTTTGTAGCGTTCGATCTGTTCCTTGCCGGAATACACCGAGGACACGTCCTGATCGTAGATGTCGTTGTAGCCCTTTTCGTCGCGGGACTCTTTGCCGTCCAGGCCATGCACGTAGATCGGGTGCAGGTCGCCTTGCTGGATGCCGCTCATGCCCGGCGCGGGTTGCACCTGGATGATCGGCCGCTCGGGCTGGTTGCCCAGGCTGTAGGTCAGCGCCTGGTTGGCGAGCAGTTGTTGCAGCGCGGCTTCCAGGGACAGCCGGCCCTTGACCGGGTTGCCGTAGGTGCCGGTGAGGTCATTGCTGCCCAGGTACACCTCGACACCCGCCTGGCGCGCCAGCAGCACCAGGCCTTCGTCCAGCGACAGGGCGGGTACGTCGAAGTCGTGGTAACCACCTTGGGGTTGCACCTGTGCAGCGTTGCTGACCGGGCGAGTTTGCACCGGGTTGATGGCGGCGGCGTCGGCGGCCAGCGCGAACACGGCGAGCTGGATGCCCAGGCTCAGTCGCGTGCGATTTGCTGCCTTGCGCTTCTTGTTGTTCTGTTGCATCTGCAAAACCGGCCTCACTAAAGCAAATAAGAGTTATTCACATGTAGTAGAAACGCAGCAGCAGCGAAAACGCGATAGATCGTTATGATCTATGTATCTGGTTTTATATATTCATGATGTCAAAGGGCCCGCAGGCGGGGCCTTTCAGTAGATCAGCGTGAGTCCAGGCAGGTCGAGAATGCGCCCGTGGGCTTGCTGTGCGAGGTGTTTGAGGGCGTCGTCGAGATTGTCCAGGCGCATCACCGCGCTGATGCGCATGGCGCGCAATGTATCGCCCTTGACCACGACCAGCCCCGGTCGATAGCGATTGATGCGCGCCACCGCGTCGCCCAGGGGTTCGCGTTGGAACACCAGGCGACCTTCCTGCCAACTGGCCAGTTCATCCGGGCGCGTGGTGAGCGGCACCAAGCCGGCCTTGGGGCTGAAGCGCAGGCTGTTGCCTTGCTCCAGCAGGGCGGAGCCGGCGGCATCATCGCGCTGTGCGGGCGTCAGATTGACCTCGACCTTGTGCTGCAACACCCCGACCCAGCCTTCGCGATCCTGGCCGACACCGACCAGATAGCGCGTGCCGCGTGCAGTGATATCGGCGCCGGGCGCGCGCACGGTAAAGGGGCGGCGCTCCTGGTCATTGATCGGCGATGGGGTGAATACTGCTTCGCCCTGGCTCAGGCTGACCAGGCGGGTTTGTTCGTCATAGCTGACGTTGAGGATGCTGTGGCTGCCCAGCTCAATCTGGCTGCCATCCGCCAGGTTGATGTGGCGAACCTCGCCGAAACCGGTGTGATAGTCACTGTTCAGTGCTTGCAGCCAGAAGGGCGGCGCGAGCAACATCCAGCAACCCAGTGCGGCGGCACCGATGGCGCTGGCGCAGGTGTTGCGGGTCCATAGGGTGCGCGGCGGGCGTTGCGGTTTTACATAGCCGGGGTGGCGTTTGAGCGAGGCGGTGGCGCGCCAGGCACGGTCAGCCCGGCCGGCAGCGGCGGCATGTCTGGGGTCGGCTTCCTGCCAACGCTGAAAAGCTTCTAGCTCACGCGCCGACAGCTGGCCTTGTCGATGACGCATCACCCAATCGGCAGCTTTGCGCTCCAACGGGTCGGTCGTTTGTGGGGGAGCATTCACGGTTCTGACTGTTTACCTTCTTGCTTTTCAAGATACCCAAGGCTTAGCCCTCTTGGTCTGGATCAAGCGCCTTGCCAATCTTGGCCAGCGCCATCGCCATGTGTTTTTGTACAGAGCTTGTGGATATCCGTAAATAGCGGGCGGTCTCTTTGTGCGTCATGCCTTCCACCCGGCACAGCATGAAAATGTCACGGGTGCGCTCTGGCATGCGTTCCAGCAGGCTTTCCAATTGCTCCAGGGCCAATGCGTCGAGCGCTTGCTCTTCCGGGCCGCTGGCTTCGTCCACCAGGGTGTCGAAATAGGCGGCGGCGTCGCTGTCGAAGCGCTTTTCACCGTAGCGTCGATGGTGGTCGATCATGAGGTTGTGCGCGACGCGAAACAGGTACGACGGCGCGCACAGGATGCGTTCCATGTTCTCCAGCTGGGCGATTCGCAGGAACGTGTCCTGCACCAGATCCGAGGCCAGGCTGGGGGTGCATTTCTTCCGCAACAGGTAACGATGCAGGGCGGATGCATGTTGATTGAATAGTTTTTCCAGCACGGCGGCACGTTCCTATGCTCGGGCAGAACCGGGAGAGGGCACGAGTATAGTGAGAATGTTTCTCATTAATCCAGTAAAAACAACAAAGCATTTATGACAGGCAAAAAAAGACCCCGGCGGTGTATTTCACTACACCGCCGGGGTCGTTTACTGCGCGCTCAAGGCGCCAGGTGATCAGCCGTTCTGGCGGATACCGGCAACCAGCCAAGGCTGGTTTTCGCCTTGTGGGCGTTCCATGTTCCAGCTTTCGCTGAACACTTCGCCCTGGTCAAAGCGCGAGTTTTTCGACACGCCGCTGAAGGTCAGGGTGGCGATGGTCTTGTCGGCGCGATCATCCACACCTTCCAGTTGTACGCGCAGGTCGTCGATGTAGGTCGACTGGAACGCGTCGCCCAGCTCAGCGCGCTCGCGCTTGAGGAACTCCAGCAGTTGCGGGGTCACGAACTCGGCGATCTTGTCCATTTCGTTGGCGTCCCAGTGCTGTTGCAGGGACTGGAAGTGGCTGCGGGCCGCTTCGACGAAACGCTCTTCGTTGAACCACGCCGGTGCGTTGATCACCGGGCGGGCCGCAGCAGGGGCTGCGGAACCACCGAAGATCGAGCCCATGGCAGGCTTTTGCTCGAACACTTCACGCTGCATCGGCGCGCCGGCTGGAGCCATGTGCTCTTGCTGCTTGCGGCGACGGGCGGCGATAAAGCGGAAGATCACAAAGGCGATGACCGCCATGATCAGGATGTCGAAGATCTGCATGCCCTGGAAGCCGCCGCCCATGAACATGGAAGCGAGCAGGCCACCGGCGGCGATGCCGGCCAGAGGGCCCAACCAGCGCGAAGCACCGCCGGCCTTGGCAGCAGCGCCAGCAGCACCGGCCGCGCCTGCGGTAGCGGCTGCACCGCCCATGCCGCCAGCGGATGGAGCCATCTGGCTGGTTTGGTGAGTCGGTGCTGCGCCCGAACTTTTGCCGCCACCGAAGCGCTTGGCGTTGGCGTCGAGGCTCATCGTCAGGCCGATGCACAACGCCATGGCGATGCTAAGAAAACGTTTCATAAAGGGAATTCCCATTTGTGGATTGCACGCGCGCCATGTTGCACAGGTGTCGTGACAGTGGCTAGCGACATAATGTTTCGGGCTTTTGCGTAAGACGAAATCTGAATGGTCTGTAGGACGTATTACAGATATTGGCCCGTCTTGTCGGAATACAAGGGCACGCTGTCGTTGTGGCGAGGGAGCTTGCTCCCGCTGGGGCGCGAAGCGGCCCCAAAAGATAGGCCTGCTGCGCAGGCCAGCGGGAGCAAGCTCCCTCGCCACAGAAGTCGGCTCCTGCAGGGAGGCGTGTCAGATGGCTTCAAGCTTCGCGTAACCCATCATCAGCCACTTGCTGCCTTCGGCGAAGTTCACCTGCACCCGTGCCTGGGCGCCGGCGCCTTCGAAGTTGAGGATCACGCCTTCGCCGAAGATCGCATGCTTGACCTGCTGGCCGAGGCTGAACGCGGTTTCCGGGATCGCGGAGCCGGCAAACAGGCTGCTGGCGCTCTGCTGCTGGCCGCCGCCGAACGGGCGGCTGACGCTGTTGGACAGGCGCACTTCCTGGATCAGCCCCTTCGGCACTTCACGTACGAAGCGCGACACCTTGTTGTAGGTCTCGCTGCCGTACAGACGTCGGGTCTCGGCATAGGTCATCACCAGGTTCTGCATCGCCCGGGTAATGCCCACGTAGGCCAGGCGACGTTCTTCCTCAAGGCGGCCGGGTTCTTCCAGGCTCATCTTGTGGGGGAACAGGCCTTCTTCCATGCCCACCAGGAACACATACGGAAACTCCAGGCCCTTGGCGCTGTGCAAGGTCATCAGCTGGATGCTGTCTTCATGCTCGTCAGCCTGGGTGTCACCGGCTTCCAGCGAGGCATGGCCGAGGAAGGCGGCGAGCGGGGTCAGCTCCTCTTCGTTCTCGGTGTTTTCGAACGCGCGGGCGGCGCTGACCAGTTCCTCAAGGTTTTCTACCCGAGCCTGGCCTTTCTCGCCTTTTTCCGCTTCGTGGTAGGCAATCAACCCGGACTGCTCGATCACCGTCTGCGTCATTAAATGCAGGGGCATTTCCGAACACTTGGCGGCGAGGTTCTCGATCAGCTCGACAAACACCCCCAACGCCCCGGCTGCACGACCGGTCAGGCCTTTATTGGCGATGAGCAGGCGCATGGCTTCCCACATCGACACATCGGCGTGGCGCGCGTGATCGCGGATCGCCTCGACGGTTTTTTCGCCGATGCCACGGGCCGGGATGTTGATCACCCGTTCCAGCGCCGCATCGTTGCCGCGACCTTCCAGCAAACGCAGGTAGGCCATGGCGTTCTTGATTTCGGCGCGCTCGAAGAAGCGCTGGCCGCCATAGATGCGGTACGGGATGCGTTCGCGCAGCAAGGCTTCTTCCAATACCCGCGATTGGGCGTTGGAGCGGTACAGAATGGCGATATCGCTGCGCGCCAGGCCGGTCTTCAGCGCGCTTTCAATGGTTTCCACCACGTAGCGCGCTTCATCGTGCTCGTTGAACGCGGCGTACAGGTTGATCGCCTCGCCTTCGCCGCCGTCGGTCCACAGCTCTTTGCCCAGGCGCCCGGTGTTGTTGGCGATCAAGGCGTTGGCAGCCTTGAGGATGCCGGCGGTGGAGCGGTAGTTCTGTTCCAGGCGGATGGTGATCGCGTCCGGGAAGTCTTCGGAATACTGGTAGATGTTCTCGATTTTCGCGCCACGCCAGCCGTAGATCGACTGGTCGTCATCGCCCACCACCATCAAGCTGTCGCCGCCCTTGGCCAGCAGGCGCAACCAGGCGTATTGCACGGCGTTGGTGTCCTGGAACTCGTCCACCAGGATGTGCCGGAAGCGTTTCTGGTAATGGGCCAGCAAGCCTGGATTGTCACGCCACAGGTCGAGGGCGCGCAGCAGCAGCTCGGAGAAGTCGATCACTCCGGCGCGTGCGCAGGCCGCTTCGTATGCTTCATAGATGCTGCGCATGGTAGCCAGGAACAGATCGCCACTGGCCTGGATATGCTGCGGGCGCAGGCCTTCGTCTTTCTGGCCGTTGATAAACCACTGCGCCTGGCGCGCCGGCCAGCGTTGCTCGTCCAGCCCCAGCTCGCGGATCACCCGCTTGACCAGGCGTTGCTGGTCGTCGCTGTCGAGAATCTGGAAGGTCTGGGCCAGGCCCGCTTCCTGCCAATGCGCCCGCAACAGACGGTGCGCCAGGCCGTGGAAGGTGCCCACCCACATGCCGGCCGGGCTGATGCCCATCAGCTGCTCGATGCGATGGCGCATCTCGGCAGCGGCCTTGTTGGTGAAGGTCACCGACAGGATGGAGTGGGGGGACGCGTTTTCGACCTGGATCAACCAGGCGATACGGTGCACCAGCACTCGGGTTTTACCGGAGCCAGCACCGGCCAGGACCAACTGACGGCCAACGGGGGCGGCTACGGCCTGGCGTTGGGCATCGTTGAGGGAGTTCAGCAAAAGGGAGAGATCATCGCGCATCGGCGCATTCTATGGCCCTCGGGGGAGTGGGGCAAACCCCAATGCCGGATGGTCGATAATTCTGTCGGGGCTGATGACCGGTCGGTCAGAGGGGGCAGCCCCCGCACCGCCTTGCCCGAGCTGTCTGGCACCGAGGTTTGCGGGTAAATATCCGCTGGTTTTTATGACGCAGAGCAGTTTGGCCCACGCGCCGGCTTGTGTATGCTCCGTGCACGTTTCGGGCTCACCATTATAAGAACACTGCCTATGACCCTCAGCACCGACCTGCTCAGCCCCTCGGCGGCGCCCGCGCAGGTTATCCGCAAGCACTACGCCACTGAGATGGCGGTCGAACGCACACGCCTGCTGTATCAGGGCTCGTTGTTGCCTACCTTATTAATGTTGGTCAACGGCCTGGTCTGCGCCTGGCTGCTGTGGAACCCCAAACAATACCTGCTGGACAGCATCTGGCTGGTCTGGCTGCTGGCGCTGGTAGCGATGCGCGTGATCCAGGTGGCGGCCTTTGATTCGGCCATGCCCAGCCGCCAGGCCCAGCCGGTGTGGCGGCGCATGTTCATGCTCGGCTCGGCGGTCAGCGGCCTGACCCTGGCCACCGCCGCCATCGCCCTGGTGCCGGCAGACAGCTTTATGCAGCAGGCCTGGGTGTTCGGCCTGATCGGCGCCGCGACGCTGTCGGCCAGCGTCGCCTACGCCGTGAGCTTGCCGGCGTTCCTGTCGTTTGCGTTGCCGTGCCTGGTGCCGGCGATCCTCTATCTGTTCTGGAACGGCGCGCCGCAGCAACAAGGCTGGGGTGTGCTCGGCCTGATCCTGCTGGCGTCCTTGAGCGTGGTGGCGTGGCAGGTCAACCGCCTGATCCAGCGCGGGCTGTTGCGGCGCTTCCAGAACCAGGCGCTGATCGAACACTTGCAGCAGGCGCAGCAGCGCAGCGAGCAGTTGAATCAAGAGCTGGTGCGCGAAGTCGAGCAACGCCGCCAGATCGAGCAGGAATTGCGCGAAGCCCAGACCGGCCTGCAAGACCGCGTGGCCCAGCGCAGCCAGGAACTCGACGCTGCCAGCCTCGCCCTGAACAAAAGCGAAGCGCGCCTGGCCATGGCGCTGCAAGCCAGCGAACTGGGCCTGTGGGACTGGAACCTGCAAACCGATGAGGTCCACCACACCCAGCTCAAGGAGTTGTTCGGCCTGGAGCCCGAATACGTCACGGTGATGCTCAGTCACCTCAAGCCACGCCTGCACCCCGACGACTTGCCGCTGCTCAAGCGTGCGCTGGTCGAGCATCTCAAGGGCCGCAGCGAGGACTATCAGGTCGAATACCGCGTGCGTCACGGCGACGGCCACTGGGTCTGGATCGAGGACCGTGGCCGCGCCGTGGAGCGCGCGCCCAGCGGCCGGGTCACGCGCATGCTTGGCACCCGTCGCGATATCAGCGCCAGTAAAGTCCTGGAAGAGCAACAGCGCCTGGCGTCGACGGTCTTCGAGGCGGCCAGCGAAGGTATCGTGATTCTCGACCCGGACTACAAGCTGATCGCGGTGAACCAGGCCTTCAGCCGCGTCACCGGTTTTGACATCGATGACATGCTCGGGCGCAACGTCGTCGAACTGCCCAGCAGCCGCGACGCGCGCCGCCACTTCCCGGTGATCCGCCAGGCGCTGCTCAGCCATGGCACCTGGCAGGGCGAACTGGTGGAGACGCGCAAGAACGGCGAGTTGTACCCGCAGTGGCTGCAATTGAATGTGGTGCGTGATGTTCGGGGAAAGGTCAGCCATATCGTAGGCTTCTTCGCCGATCTCTCCGCGCGTCGCGAATCCGAAGAGCGCATGCGCTACCTCACCCATTACGACGAGCTGACCGGCCTGGCCAACCGTTCGCTGTTCCGTGAGCGCCTGCGCGAAGCCCATGCGCGGGTGCGCCAGGGCGGGCGCAGCCTGGCACTGCTGCATATCAACCTCGACCGTTTCAAGCTGCTCAATGACAGCCTGGGCCATGAAGTCGCCGACCAACTGTTGCAGAAAATGGCGCGGCGCTTGATCAATGCCTTGCCCGAGGCGGACACCATTGCGCGCTTGTCCGGCGACGAATTTGCCGTGCTGTTCGACGCCTACGGCAGCCTGTCGAGCTTGGCACGCGTGGCCACGCGGCTGCTGGCCAAGCTGCGCGTGCCGGTGACGGTGGACGGGCATGAGCTGGTGGTCAGCGCCTCGATGGGGGTCAGCCTGCTGCCGGACAATGCGCGGGAAATTTCCGCGCTGGTCAGCCAATCGAACATGGCCATGCAACACGCCAAGCACCTGGGCGGCAATAATTTCCAGTTCTACACCGACAGCCTGCAAGCCAGCACCCTGGAGCGCTTGCAGCTGGAAAACCAACTGCGCAAAGCCATCGATGACCGCCAGCTGACGGTGTTCTACCAACCGAAACTGTGCCTGGCCACTGGCAAACTGAACGCCGCCGAGGCGCTGGTGCGCTGGGAGCATCCGCAGTGGGGCATGGTGCCGCCAGGCGAGTTTATCGGCCTGGCCGAAGAGACCGGCCTGATCGTGCCGCTGGGCGAATTTGTGCTGCGCCAGGCCTGTTGGCAGGCGTGCGAATGGCAGCGCCAGGGGCTGGCGCCGATCCGGGTGTCGGTGAACCTGTCGGTGCATCAGTTGCGTCAGGGCAAGTTGGTCAGCCTGGTGCGCCAGGTTCTCGAAGAAACCGGGCTGGACCCGCAATACCTGGAGCTGGAGCTGACGGAAAGCCAGCTGCTCGACAGCGTTGAACACATCATCGCCACCTTCCAGCAGTTGCGCGACCTCGGGGTGAAGCTGGCCATCGACGACTTCGGCACTGGCTATTCGTCCCTCAGCTACCTCAAGCGCATCCCCGTGGATTACGTGAAGATCGACCAGACCTTCATCCGTGGTCTCGGTCAGGGCCGTGAAGACGCGGCCATCACCCGGGCAATCATCGCCATGGCCCATGGCCTGGCGCTGAAAGTGGTGGCCGAAGGTGTGGAAGATCAGCAGCAGTTGGACTTCTTGCGGCAGGAGCGTTGTGACGAAGTGCAGGGCTATCTGATCAGCCGGCCGATGCAGGCAGAAGGGCTGGCAGATTTGTTACGGAAAAATGCAGATTTTCCTTAATGACGGCTGGGCCGCCCCGATGGCTACAAAGCGCCTGCCCTTTGAATCAGAGGGCAGCAGGGCGATTTAGCGATGCATCAGACGGGCAAAACGACAATTCTTGTAGTATAACTACAAGCTTGCTACATCCCTGGCACCTGCCAATAACAAGAGTCCTGCCCTTTGAACCTGTTGCAACATATCGCCCAGTCGCGCCACCTGTTACGTAAATCGGAACTCAAGGTTGCCGACCACGTGCTGCTTGATCCTGCGGCCGTGATGCACAGTTCCATGGCCGACCTGGCCCACAGCGTGGGCATCAGCGAGCCGACCATCGTGCGCTTCTGTCGCGCCATCGGTTGCTCCGGGTTCCAGGACCTGAAACTCAAGCTGGCCCAAAGCCTGGCCGCCGGTGCGAGTTTCGGGCAGTTTGCGATCCACGAAGACGATTCCGTCGCCGACTACAGCCTGAAAATTTTCGACACCACGCTGCACACCCTGATGGAAGTGCGCGAGAAGCTCGACCCGATCGAGCTGCAAAAAGCCGTGACCGCGATGTCCCAGGCCCAGCGTGTCGAGTTCTACGGTTTCGGCGCATCGGGTGCGGTGGCAGCCGACGCCCAGCATAAATTCTTCCGACTGTTGCTTACGGCAGCGGCCTACAGCGACCCGCATATGCAGGCGATGTCGGCGGTGACGTTGAAACCCACCGACGTGGCGATCTGCATTTCCCAGTCGGGGCGTTCCAAAGACCTGCTGATCACCGCCAACCTGGTGCGTGAAAGCGGCGCGACCCTGATCACCCTGTGCCCGAGCCAGACGCCGTTGGCGGAGCTGTCCACCGTCAACCTGGCGATTGATGTGCATGAAGACACCGAGATCTACACGCCGCTGACCTCGCGCATCGCCCACCTGGTGGTGATCGATGTGCTGGCGATGGGCGTGGCCATGGCGCGCGGGCCGAGCCTGGTCAACCACCTCAAGAGCGTGAAGCGCAGCTTGCGCAGCCTGCGGTTGTCGCCCAAGTCCGTCAAAGCCCTCGACGACTGACTCAAGGCCCTACTCGATCAAAATGTGGGAGCTGGCTTGCCTGCGATGGCGGTCTGTCAGCTGCCACAGCAGTGACTGGTCCGCCGTCATCGCAGGCAAGCCAGCTCCCACAGAGAGAATGTTCATCTTCCTGTCATGCGCTCGCCGCCAAACCGTAACCGCCCAGGGCCATCCTGAACTCCCGTACTCGCATTGGGAGACTCGAAATGGCCCGTCCCTACGAAGACAGCAACAGCGCCGTAAAAACCCGTCGTCAGCAGGAAGACCAGCGCCGCATGGCGTTCCGTCGCGCAATCGAAGACCGTTGTGAAGAACGCCAATTGCTCCAGAGCATCAGTGACTACCCGGAACTGCATTGGCAGGCACCCGTGGCAGCCCAGCGAAACGCTCAGCCAACACGCTGATCTGTGCCCGTTCGCTGCGGATAAAGCCCAGGAACGCATGGGCCACCGGTGACAGGCGCTTGGCCTTGGCCTGCACCAAGCACCAACTGCGGTACAGCGGCAGCTCTTCCACCGGCAGCTCCTTGAGCCCGCCGCTGGCCAGTTCCAGGTTCACGGCGTGGCGCGTCAGCAAGGCCACGCCTAAACCTGCGCTCACGCATTCGCGCTGGGCCTCGGCCGATGACACTTCCACCGTCTGGGTGAAGTGCACGCGCTTCTCCTTGAAGTACTCCTCGCAGGCCATCCGCGTGCCGGAACCCTGCTCGCGCACCAGCAGCGTGTAAGGCTCCAGGTCTTGCAGGCGCAGCGGGCCTTGCAGGCTCAAGGGATGATCAGGGGGCGCCACGGCCACGATCGGGTTGTTGAGGAACGGCAAGAACTCCAGGCCCATGTCCTGGGGCACCATGGACATGATCACCAGGTCGTCGCGGTTGTCCGAAAGCCTGCGAATCACCTGGGCGCGGTTGACCACCGTCAGGTGCAGTTGCACTTCGGGATGCTGGCGCTTGAACGCGGCAAACAGGTGCGGCACGAAGTATTTGGCGCTGGATTCAATCGCCAGCTTCAACTGGCCTTGCAATGAGCCCTGCATGTCCGACAGCTGCATGTCGAGGTTTTCCAGGCGCCCGAAAATGTCCCGGCTGGCGCGCTGCAAGGCTTCGGCGGCCTCGGTCATGTAGAGCTTTTTGCCGACGTAGTCGAACAATGGTTGGCCGATCAGCTCTTCCAGCTGGCGAATTTGTAGGCTTACGGCCGGTTGTGTGAGGGACATTTCCTCGGCGGCGCGGCTATACGAGCGTAAATCGCACACTTCATTGAAGATCTGCAATTGACGCAATGTCATACGCATCAATGACTTACGCATTTTTACCGTCCTTTCGCCCGAGGCTGTCCGGCCAACTATAAGTCTTTACTTATGCACGACCCAATAATTATTGATTTTTGTTAATCCCTCCACGGGCTTAGTGTGTGTCTCGCGACTGTCATGAAACATTTGGTCACGCGCCGACCCGGGTCTAGCGGGTCGAAGAACGCAGCAATCGGCTCAAGGGAATTTCCAAGTGATAAAAAAGATCCTGATCGCCAACCGTGGTGAAATTGCCGTACGAATCGTGCGTGCCTGCGCCGAGATGGGCATTCGCTCGGTCGCGGTCTACTCCGACGCCGACCGCCACGCGTTGCACGTCAAGCGTGCCGACGAAGCCCACAGCATTGGTGCCGAGCCCCTGGCCGGCTACCTGAACCCGCGCAAGCTGGTGAACCTGGCGGTGGAAACCGGCTGTGATGCGTTGCACCCCGGCTACGGCTTCCTGTCGGAAAACGCCGAACTGGCGGACATCTGCGCCGAACGTGGGATCAAATTCATCGGCCCGTCCGCTGAAGTGATCCGCCGCATGGGCGACAAGACCGAAGCGCGCCGCAGCATGATCAAGGCCGGTGTACCGGTTACCCCCGGCACCGAAGGCAACGTCGCCGACATCGCCGAGGCCCTCACCGAAGGCGACCGGATTGGTTACCCGGTGATGCTCAAGGCCACCTCCGGTGGTGGCGGTCGCGGCATCCGTCGTTGCAACAGCCGTGAAGAACTTGAACAAGCCTTCCCCCGCGTTATCTCCGAAGCCACCAAGGCCTTCGGTTCGGCGGAAGTATTCCTGGAAAAATGCATCGTCAATCCCAAGCACATCGAGGCGCAGATCCTTGGTGACAGCTTTGGCAACGTGGTGCATCTGTTCGAGCGCGATTGCTCGATCCAGCGCCGCAACCAGAAGCTCATCGAAATCGCCCCCAGCCCGCAACTGACCCCGGAACAGCGCGCCTACATCGGCGACCTGTCGGTGCGTGCCGCCAAGGCCGTGGGCTACGAGAATGCCGGCACCGTGGAGTTCCTGCTCGCCGAGGGCGAGGTGTACTTCATGGAGATGAATACCCGGGTGCAGGTGGAACACACCATCACCGAAGAAATCACCGGGATCGACATCGTTCGTGAGCAGATCCGCATTGCCTCGGGCCTGCCGCTGTCGGTGAAACAGGAAGACATCCAGCACCGTGGTTTTGCGTTGCAGTTCCGCATCAACGCCGAAGACCCGAAGAACAACTTCCTGCCCAGCTTCGGCAAGATCACCCGTTACTACGCCCCCGGCGGTCCCGGCGTGCGTACCGACACGGCGATCTACACCGGCTACACCATCCCGCCGTTCTACGACTCCATGTGCCTGAAACTGGTGGTGTGGGCGTTGACCTGGGAAGAAGCCATGGACCGCGGCCTGCGGGCCCTGGACGACATGCGCCTGCAAGGCGTGAAGACCACCGCCGCCTACTACCAGGAAATCCTGCGCAACCCGGAATTCCGCAGCGGCCAGTTCAATACCAGCTTCGTTGAAGCCCACCCTGAACTGACCAACTACTCGATCAAGCGCAAACCCGAAGAGCTGGCCCTGGCCATCGCCGCCGCCATCGCCGCCCACGCAGGCCTGTGAGGAATACAACAATGTCCAAGAAAATCTTTGTCACTGACACCATCCTGCGCGACGCCCACCAATCGTTGCTCGCGACCCGCATGCGCACCGACGACATGCTGCCGATCTGCGACAAGCTCGACAAA
Source organism: Pseudomonas acericola (SeqCode) (assembly GCF_053456465.1). NCBI lineage: Bacteria > Pseudomonadati > Pseudomonadota > Gammaproteobacteria > Pseudomonadales > Pseudomonadaceae > Pseudomonas > Pseudomonas acericola (SeqCode). The sequence continues at coordinate 171,605 of NZ_JBRFJB010000004.1, forward strand.
GTCGGCTACTGGTCCCTGGAAGTCTGGGGCGGCGCGACCTTCGACGCTTGCGTACGTTTCCTCAAGGAAGACCCGTGGGAGCGCCTGCGCAAACTGCGCGCTGCTTTGCCTAACACCCGCCTGCAAATGTTGCTGCGTGGCCAGAACCTGCTGGGCTACCGCCACTACAGCGACGACGTGGTCAAAGCCTTCGTCGCCAAGGCTGCGGTAAATGGCATCGACGTGTTCCGCATCTTCGACGCGATGAACGACGTGCGTAACCTGCGCGTGGCCATCGAAGCGGTAAAAGCGGCGGGCAAACACGCCCAGGGCACCATCGCCTACACCACCAGCCCGGTGCATACCGTCGAGGCGTTCGTGGCCCAGGCCAAGCAGTTGGAAGCCATGGGTTGCGATTCCATCGCGATCAAGGACATGGCGGGCCTGCTGACCCCGTACGCCACCGGCGAACTGGTCAAGGCGCTGAAAGCCGAGCAGACCCTGCCGATTTTCATCCACTCCCATGACACCGCTGGTTTGGCCGCGATGTGCCAACTCAAGGCCATCGAAAACGGTGCCAGCCACATCGACACCGCCATCTCCAGCTTCGCCTGGGGCACCAGCCACCCGGGGACCGAGTCGATGGTCGCCGCCCTTAAAGGCAGCGAATTCGACACCGGCCTGAGCCTGGAGCTGCTGCAAGAGATCGGCCTGTACTTCTACGCGGTGCGTAAGAAATATCACCAATTCGAAAGCGAATTCACCGCCGTCGACACCCGTGTGCAAGTCAACCAGGTGCCGGGCGGGATGATTTCCAACCTGGCCAACCAGTTGAAAGAGCAGGGCGCCCTCAACCGCATGAGCGAAGTGCTGGCGGAGATCCCGCGTGTGCGTGAAGACCTCGGCTTCCCGCCGCTGGTCACGCCGACGTCGCAGATCGTCGGCACCCAGGCGTTCTTCAACGTGCTGGCCGGCGAGCGCTACAAGACCATCACCAACGAAGTGAAGCTCTACCTGCAAGGCGGCTACGGCAAGGCGCCGGGCACCGTCAACGAGCAACTGCGTCGCCAGGCCATCGGCAGCGAAGAAGTGATCGACGTGCGCCCGGCTGACCTGCTCAAGCCGGAAATGACCAAGCTGCGCGGCGAGATCGGCGCGTTGGCCAAGTCCGAAGAAGACGTGCTGACTTACGCCATGTTCCCGGACATCGGCCGCAAGTTCCTCGAAGAACGCGACGCCGGCACCTTGGCGCCGGAAGTGCTGTTGCCGATTCCCGAGGCGGGCGGCGTGGCGCGTGCCGGTGGCGAAGGTGTGCCGACCGAATTCGTCATCGACGTGCACGGCGAAAGCTACCGCGTGGACATCACCGGTGTCGGCGTGAAGGCCGAAGGCAAGCGTCACTTCTACCTGTCCATCGACGGCATGCCGGAAGAAGTGGTGTTCGAACCGCTCAACGAGTTTGTCGGCGGCGGCAGCAGCAAGCGCAAGCAAGCCACTGCGCCGGGCCATGTCAGCACGGCGATGCCGGGCAATATCGTCGATGTGCTGGTCAAGGAAGGCGACGTGGTCAAGGCCGGCCAGGCCGTGCTGATTACCGAAGCGATGAAGATGGAAACCGAAGTACAGGCCGCGATTGCCGGCAAGGTGACCGCCGTTCACGTAGCCAAGGGCGACCGGGTCAACCCGGGCGAAATCCTGATTGAAATCGAAGGCTGATCCAGCCTTCGACACTACCGCTTAATCCTCGGGGGGGCAGGTGCCCTCCTTTTTTTTGCCTGAAATAAGGACTAGAACCTCATTCGCCACTGGCCCATCAAGCCTTGGTTGCTGCTGTGGGTGCCGTTTTCGCCGAGGTAGGCCAGGCCGACGGTGTGGTTCGAGGACAGCGCCAGGTCCAATCCTGCCTGTAAGCTGAGGCTATTGCGGTCCAGGGATGTGCCTTGGATGGTGAAGTCGTCAACGCCGCCATGGCGAAAGGACTGACGCACGCTGCTCTCGACATCGCCGTAGAGGTGCTTCCAGCCCGCACTCAAGTGTGGCGTGAGGCTCATCTGGTTATCGAACCGAATCTGCTTCGCCAGGCGTAGGCCAAAAGTGCTGCTCAGATTTTGCTGGGTTTGCGCCTCGACCTTCAGCGCGGCCGGCCCACCTGTTTCCTTGAAGCTGTCGCGGCTGTAGCGCTGGTAACCAAGCCCGGCAAACGGCTCGATGCTGAGGCCGGCGTTGCCCAGTTGGTAGCCCACCTCACCAAACACAGTCTGGCTTGTGGCGTCGTAGTTGCCCTGGAGGGTGTCCTTGTAACTGAGGATCTCGACGTCGCGGCGGTTCTTCCCGGCATGGCTGCTGTAGATCGCCCCCAGGCGCAGCGCCAATGGGCCGTCCTGGCGCACGGCGTAGCCGCCCAGGTGCCAGCTGTCCAGGTCGGCGGCAAAGCGTTGGGTGTCGAAACGACTGCTGGACTTGGCCCCCAGCACACCGACTTGCCATGCATGATCGACGGCCCAATCTGCGCCCATGAGCACGCCCTGGTTGGCCGTGTTCAGGCCGGCGGTGCCGCGCTGGCCATCGAGGCCGCCTTCACTGCCGAGGTTCTTGACCCAGAAGTGACCGTCGGTGTCGCTGGGCAGCTCGCGCAAGGCCGAGAGCACGCGGCTGCTGAGCTGCTGGGTGGTGCTCTGTGTTGCCGCGGCGAGGTTGGCATTCTGGCTACCGGCCAACTGTTCGAAAGCCGCGCCGAAGCCATTCGGTTGCTGTGCAAGTTCGGCGTTGAGTGTTTGCAAGGCCTTGAGTTGCTCGGAGGTCAGCCTGCCGGATTCCAGCAGGCGAATCACGGCGGGCTCCAGGACTTTCGCGACCTGCAAGCCGTTGTACGTGGTGGCTTGCCGGGTGAAATAGCCGTCGATGGGCGCGGCTTCAATTTCGGGCTCATACGCCCATTCGTCATCCAGCGCGTCGTAAGGGTGAGCCCAATAGGGCATGTACTTGATGTCGTCGCGTGCTTGCGCATGGGGAAGGCTGGCGGCTACCGCAAGGCTGATGAAAAGTACGATTCTGCGGGGTGTTATGGGCATGAATTCCCGACCTCTTGTGGATGAGGCCGGGAATTTAGCGAGATGGCGGGGGGATAACTGTCAGGGCAAGGGCTCCTGGTGTGCGGGAGTTGTCTCTATTGGCACGCGTTCAAATAGGATCTGCATTTTATTGCGTACAAAATCACACAGCCGTCATTTATCTGCATTTTATGGCAGTTGCTCGGTGTGAAAATGGGCGTGGTCAAGCTGCACCGTCAGTACAGCTGGCCCTCAACTGCGGCGCACATAGCCTTTGCCATAATGCCGTTCCATCCGCGCCTGGATCAGTTCCAGGCCCAGGGACAGCACCCAGTAGATAATCGCAGCGGTGGTCAGCATCTCGATATAGCGATAACTCGACCGGCCATAGGACTGTGCCAGGAACATCACTTCCCACACGCCCATCACCGAGATCAGCGACGAGTCCTTGAGCATCGAGATGAACTGGTTGGTCGCCGGCGGGATGATGGTGCGCATGGCCTGGGGCAGGGTCACGTGCCAGAAGATCGCACTGTCGCGCATGCCCAGCGCCAGGGCCGCTTCCCGTTGGCCGTGGGCGACGCCGAGGATGCCGGCGCGGAAGATTTCGCTCAGGTAAGCGCCGTAGTTCAGGGACAGCGCGATGATCCCGGCGACGATGGCGCCCGGCACCAAACCCAACTGCGGCAGGCCGAGGTAGATCAGCAGGATCTGGATCAGCAACGGCGTGCCGCGAAAGAACGACGCGTAGAAGCTGGCGATGCCAAAGGCCACGGCGCTTTTCGACAGGCGTCCCAGCGCGGTGACGAAGCCCAGTACCGACGAAATCCCGATGGAGCACAGGCACAGGAACAGCGTCAGCGCCGCGCCTTGCAGGAAACCGTTGGGCGCCAGATGCAGGCCAACCAGGTTGGGCAGCTTGTCGAGGATGATCGAGAACTTCAGGTCAAAGCTCAGGAAGAAACTGGCGAACAGGCACAGCAGCGCGGCCCAGGTCAGGTACAGGCGGGTGCGAAAGCCAAACAGGCGCTGCACCCGCGATTCGCTGACCTTTGGCGGTGTAGGGAATGCGGTCATTGGCTGATGTCGGCGCCGATCCATTTTTGCGACAGCTGGCGCAAGGTGCCGTCCTGTTTCAGCTGGGCGAAGACTTCACGCACCTTGCTGTCCCACTGCGGGTCGCCTTTTTCGATGGCCACCGAGTTGGGTTCCGAATACAGCGCCTCGCCAGCGAGTTTGAAGCGCTTGTCTTCGTTCAGGCGCGGTTGAGCGGTCACCAGGTTGGTGAGAATTGCATCCAGGCGCTTGCCGGCACCGAGGCCGAGGTCCTGGAAGGCGACGTTGTCGGTGTCGTACGGGGCAATCTGCACGTTCTCGAACGGGTACTGCAACTGGGTGTCTTCGGCGCCTTCGATCACCAGGTTTTTGTTCAGGTAGCTTTCATAGCTGGAGGCGCTGGTCAGGCCGACTTTCTTGCCGCTCAAGTCCTTGGCGCCGTGGATGCGCTCATCCGTGGCGTTGACCACGATCACCGCAGGCGACGCGTAGTACTCCACCGGGAAATCGAACACTTCGGCGCGGGCCTTGCTCGGGGTCATGGAGCAGATGCAGATGTCATAGCGCCCGCTCCAGCGGCCGGCGGCGATCACGTCCCAGGACGGGGTTTCCAGGCGCAGTTTCACGCCGAGTTTTTGCGCCACGGCTTTGGCGACATCAACGTCGAAACCATCCAGTTGGTTTTGCTCGTTCAAGAAGGAAAACGGTGGGTAGCTTTCCATCAGCACGCCCACCAACTCTTTCTTTTGCTCGATGCGGTCCAGCGTGGTGCCGCCGAAGGCTTGGGTAGAAGCAGCCAGAATCGTCAGGCCCAGGGCCAGCAGCGGTTTGAGTTTCATGAAGAACACCGTTAGAAAAAAGAGTTGTTATGTACTGAATTGAACGTATTAAATAGTTATAAGAACGACTCTCATAGTGAGTTATTTTCATAAGCTTATGAGTAAAAAGCATATGGCCAACGCAACAGTAATTCTCGATGGCGGCATGGGCCGTGAACTGCAACGCCGTGGCGCGCCATTCCGGCAGCCGGAGTGGTCGGCGCTGGCGTTGAGCGAAGCGCCGCAGGCGGTGGAAGCGGTGCACGCGGCTTATATCGAAAGTGGTGCCAACGTCATCACCAGCAACAGCTATGCGGTGGTGCCGTTTCATATTGGCGAGGCGCGTTTCGCCGCCGAAGGCCAGGCCCTGGCGGCGCTGGCCGGTGAGTTGGCACGGCGTGCCGTGGACGCGTCCGGCAGGGCCGTACGGGTGGCCGGCTCGCTGCCGCCGCTGTTTGGCTCGTACCGTCCCGACCTGTTCGAGCCGCAGCGCGTCGCCGAGTTACTGACGCCGCTGGTGCAAGGTCTGGCGCCGTTTGTCGACCTGTGGCTGGCGGAAACCCAGAGCTCCATCGCCGAGGCGCGCGCCATCCAGGCCGGGCTGCCAAAGGACGGCAAACCGTTCTGGCTGTCGTTTACGTTGAAGGATGAAGACACCGACGACGTGCCGCGACTACGCTCCGGCGAGCCGGTGGCGGACGCGGCCGAAGCGGCGGCGCAGTTGGGTGTGCAGGTGTTGTTGTTCAACTGCAGCCAGCCCGAAGTGATCGGCGATGCAATTGATGCCGCGCGCCAGACGTTCGAAAAGCTAGGTGTGCAGATTGAGGTAGGCGCCTACGCCAACGCTTTCCCGCCGCAGCCCAAGGAAGCCACGGCCAACGATGGCCTGGACCCGTTGCGCGATGACTTGGATCCACCGGGTTACCTGCATTGGGCGGCTGATTGGCAGGCGCGTGGTGCCAGCCATCTGGGTGGTTGCTGTGGGATTGGGCCGGAGCATATTGCAGTGTTGGCGCAGAAGCTGGGGTAGTCCAGCCCGCAGAGATCCAAATGTGGGAGCGGGCTTGTGTGGGAGCTGGCTTGCCTGCGATAGCGGTGTGTCAGTACCCGATGTGCAAGCTGACACACGGCTATTGCGAGCAAGTCCGCTCCCACAGGGGTCATGTGTTGGCTGGGAGGCGGCACTCGGCCAGGGTTTTCAGCTGGCCTGAGGCAGTTTGATTGCCGTCCGACAACCACGCCTCAAACCCCGCCCCAACCGTCGGCCATTCCGCGTCGATGATCGAATACCACGCCGTATCGCGGTTCTTGCCCTTCACCACCGTGTGCTGGCGGAACACGCCCTCGAAACTGAACCCCAACCGTTCGGCCGCGTACTTGGAGCGGTCATTGGCGTTGTTGCACTTCCATTCCAGGCGACGATAACCCTGATCAAACGCATGCTTGGCCAGCAGGTACACCGCCTCGGTGCTTTTCGGCGAGCGTTGCATCGGTGCGCCAAAGGTCACGTGGCCGATTTCGATGCGGCCTTGTTCGGGCACGATGGACATCAGGCTGAGGATGCCTTGTACCTGGCCGGTGGCGCGGTCGATCACGCTGAAAAAGTACGGGTCGTTGTGGGCTGCGTGGTTGTTGAGCCAGTCATTGAACGCGCTGCGCTCGGGGAAAGGTCCGTAAGGCAGGTAGTCCCACAGCTTGGGGTCGGCGCCAGGGCCTTGGAGTGCCTGGAACAGGTCGTCGCCGTGACGCGCCGGGTCGAGTTTTTCCAGGCGGATAAAGCGCCCTTCAAGCAGCTGCACGGTGGGGGCCGGGACGCCTTTCCAGTCGACGAGAGATATGGACATGCTGTGCTCCTTAAAGGCCTTTGCGAAATTGGATGAAACCCGGGCGTTCGGCGATGCGTTCGTACAGTTGGATCGCCGTGGCATTGGTTTCGTGGGTCAGCCAGTGCACTTTGCAGCAGCCATCGGCCTTGGCGGTGGCGTAGACGAACTCGATCAGCTTGCGGCCCACGCCGGTGCCGCGCTGGCTCGGGTCTACCAGCAGGTCCTGCAGGTAGCAGGAGTTCTCGATGCTCCAGTTGGACCGGTGATAGATGAAGTTGACCATGCCCACCGCCTTGCCATCCTGCCAGGCCAGTGCTGAATGGGTCGGCTCGCTGGCGTCGATCAGGCGTTGCCAGGTGCTTTGGTTCACCGCGTCCGGCAGTTCGGTGTTGTAGAACTTCAAGTACGCCTGCCATAACGGCAGCCACGCGGCATGGTCGGCGGCGGTGACTGGGCGGATATCGATCTGGCTCATTGCGCAACTCCTTGGGGTATCAATTGGCCGAGGGCCTGGTCGCGCACGTCCTGGCTGGCGGCGAGGCCTGCGCGCACTCCGGCCATGTCGGCGGGGCTTCGGTTTTGGCTGAGCTTGCGCTTGCCGATCAGGCGATCCATTGGCAGGGCAAAGCCGACAATAGCCTTGAGCATGCCGTCAATGTAGTCGGCCGGGGCGTCGCTGACTTTCCACGGCTCGGCGCGGTTGCCTTCGTGACGCTCGGTGAGGGCGCTGACCAGTGCCAGCAAACGCTCGGTATCGGTGAACACGTCGGCGGTGCCGTAGGCGTGCACGGCGATGTAGTTCCAGGTGGGCACGACTTTGCCGTGCTCGGCCTTGGCCGGGTAGAACGCCGGGCTGATGTAAGCGTCGGCGCCGGCAAAGATCACCAGGGCTTCGCTGCCGTTCTGCAAGTCTTTCCACTGCGGATTGGCCTTCGACAGGTGCCCGTGAAGCGTGCCATTCGGGCCTTCGGAGGGGTGGAGCAGCAGCGGCAAATGGCTGGCCAGCAGGCCCTGTTCGCCAAATGTCACCAACTGCGCCAGGCGCGTGTGCTGGATCAACTGATGCAGTGCGGGCAAGTCATCGAGGGCAAAGGCGCGGGGTGTGTACATGGAAATATTCCTTGGCGAATGCCCGCATCCTAGGCAGGCTAATGGTTCGTTGAAAGATCCATCTGGCACCCATTTCATAGGTCCAATATGTCGCCCATTACGCCGCCGCTGTCCTTTAACCCTGCGGGCATCGAACTGGATCGCCGTCAGGGACTGACGCGCCAGCTGTACGAAGCCTTACGCCAACGGGTGCTGGACGGACGGTTGGTCAGCGGCACGCGCTTGCCCGCCAGCCGCGACTTGGCGGCGGCGCTATCGATCTCGCGCAACAGCGTGGTGCGTGCCTACGATCAGCTGTATGCCGAAGGCTTTACCGAAAGCCGGGTCGGTGATGGCACTTATGTTGCGCAACTGCCGACGGCAAAAAAACTATCCACAAAAGTATCCACAGGGTTACACACAGGCTTATCCCCAGCTTTATCCACAAAATTGGCCAATTTGCCGGAAGACCTGGACAACGAAGTTATCCACAGCGGCGGTTTGGCGCGGATAAAAACCAACCATTTGTCACAGCCTCCCGCGGGGCCGCCACGGGCCTTTCGCGTGGGCGTGCCGGCGTTCGATCTGTTCCCGTTTGAGGTGTGGGCCAAGCTGAATGGGGCTTTCTGGCGTAAACCAGACCTGCAGCTCCTGTGTTATGGCGACCCCGCGGGAGACGCACGGCTGCGCAGTTTGATCGCTGCCTATTTGCGCAGCTCGCGAGGTATGCAGTGCGCGGCTGAACAAATTGTAATCACCAGTGGCGCACAGCAAGCGATTAGCCTTTGTGCACAGTTGCTGGTGGAGCCCGACGACGGCGTCGCTGTGGAAAACCCGGGCTACCGCGCGGCAGGCCATGCGTTCGCCCTGGCCGGGGGGAAATTGCACGGCGTACCGGTGGACGGCGAGGGCATCGACTGTCAGGTGCTCAACACCCTGGAGGACTGTCGTGTGGCTTACGTCACACCGTCCCACCAGTACCCGTTGGGTGTGGTGATGAGCCTGGCGCGGCGCCTGGAGTTGCTGGCCTGGGCCGAGCGCACGGGCGGCTGGGTCATCGAGGACGACTACGACGGCGAGTACCGTTACAGCGGTGCGCCGCTGTCACCGTTGGCGGCGTTGGATCGCAGCGGCCGGGTGCTCTACGTCGGCACTTTCGGCAAGGTGGCGTTTCCGGCGCTGCGCCTGGGCTACCTGGTGTTGCCGCCGGGGTTGGTGGATGCGTTTTCCCGGCGGCGTGCCGTGGACATGCGCCACTCCGAAGTCAGCACCCAGGCGGTGATGGCCGAATTCATGGCGGCCGGGCACTTCCAGCGGCATATCCGGCGCATGCGCCGTGCGGCGTTGAGCCGACGCAATGCCTTGCTCGCCGATTGGCCTTGCGGCTTGCCCGGTATGGGCGAACTGCCCAACGTTGCGGCAGGGCTGCATATGACCGTGCGCGTGGACAGCCTGGCCCGCGAGCAGCAGTTGCTGGCGCAGGCCCACGCGGCGGGAGTCGAGATCAACGGCTTGAGCAGCTATTGGCTGGCGCAATCGACCACGCCCGAGGACCAGCGTGCCGGCTTGGTGCTGGGTTTTGCGGCGGTGCCCGAAGCCGATATCGCCACAGCGCTGGCGCGGTTGCGCCAGGCTTGGCAAGGCTGATCAGGTGCCCGACTTGATCTTGGTCCAGGCGCGCGTGCGTGCGCGTTCCGCATCACGCCCCAGCGGTTTCAACGTATACAACGTGGCCATCGCCGCCTCGGTCGGGTACAGATTGGGGTTGTTACGAATCGCCGGGTCTACGTGCTCGGTCGCGTCCTTGTTAGGGTTGGGGTAGCCGACAAAATCGCTGATCGGTGCGATCACCTGGGGTTGCAGCAGGTAGTTGATGAAGGTGTAGGCGTCCTGCGGGTTTTGCGCACCTTTGGGGATGGCGAGCATGTCGAACCAGATCGGCGCGCCTTCTTTAGGCAGGCGCATGTCCACGGTTACGCCGTTCTTGGCTTCCTTGGCGCGGTTGGCGGCCTGGGAGAAGCTGCCCGAGTAACCCACGGCCACGCAGATGTCGCCATTGGCGATATCTGCCATGTACTTGGAAGAGTGGAAGTAGGTGATGTACGGGCGGATCTTCATCAGCAGCGCTTCAGCCTTGACGTAGTCCTTGGGGTTGCTGCTGTTGGGGTCCAGGCCCAGGTGCTGCAAGGCCAGTGGCAGGATCTCCGAGGGTGAATCAAGCAAGGCCACGCCGCATTGCTTGAGCTTGCTGATGTTCTCTTCCTTGAAGATCAGGTCCCAGCTGTCCACTGGCGCATTCGGCCCCAGCGCGGCCTTGACCTTGTCCGGGTTGAAGCCGATGAGGATGGTGCCGTACATGTAGGGCACGGCGAATTTGTTGCCGGGGTCGTTGGCCTCGATCAACTTCATCAGCTTGGGGTCGAGGTGGTTCCAGTTGGGCAGCTGGCTGCGGTCCAGCGGCTGGAACACGCCGGCTTCGATCTGCTTGGCGAGGAACACGTTGGACGGCACCACCACGTCATAGCCGGAGTTGCCGGTGAGCAGCTTGGCTTCCAGGGCTTCGTTGGTGTCGAAGATGTCGTAGACCAGTTTGATCTGCGGGTTCTGCGCCTTGAAATCTTCCAGCGCCTTGGGCGTGATGTAGTCGAACCAGTTGTAGACCTTGAGGGGTTTCTGTTCGGCCTGGGCTACGCCGCTCACGACAGCGGTGCAGAGGGCGAGGGTAGTGAGCAGCTTCATCGGGTAGCTCCTTGTTGTTCGAAACCTTCGAGCACGTTGACGGCGTTGATGCCGATTTCTTCTACCGCGTAACCGCCTTCCATCACGAACAGTGTCGGTTTGCCCAGGCGCGCGAGGCGGCGGCCCATGGCCAGGTAATCCGGGCTGTCGAGCTTGAATTGCGAGATGGGGTCGTCCTTGAAGGTGTCCACGCCCAGGGAGACCACGATGATGTCGGCGTCGTAGCGTTCGGTTTCCTTGCATGCCTGATCCAGCGCCGCGCTCCACTGATCCCAGCCGCAGCCTGCTGGCAACGGGTAGTTGAAGTTGAACCCTTCCCCAGCACCTTCGCCCAGCTCATCGGCATAGCCGAGGAAGAACGGAAATTCCGCCTCCGGGTGACCGTGGATCGAGGTGAACAGCACGTCGCTGCGTTCATAGAAAATCGACTGCGTACCGTTGCCGTGATGGTAGTCGACGTCGATGATCGCGACCTTTTTGTGGCCCTGGTCGAGAAACGCCTGGGCCGCGATGGCGGCGTTGTTGAGGTAGCAATAACCGCCCATCAAGTCGCTGGCGGCGTGGTGCCCCGGTGGGCGGCAGAGGGCGAAGGCACTGTGGGCGCCTTGTTGGATCGCCTGCTGTGCGGTGAGCGCCACTTGGGCTGCGCTGTACGCGGCTTGCCAGGTGCCGGCGGTGATCGGTGCGCCGCCGTCGAAGCTGTAGTAACCGAGTTGGCCGTGCAGGCTGGTGGGCAAGACACGGCGCAGGGTGCGGGCCGGCCAGGTGTAGGGCAGCAAGTCACCGTCCGTGGCAAATTCAGTCCAACGGTCCCAGGCACCTTTGAAGAAATCGAGGTAGTCACGGCTGTGGATACGTTGCAGCGGCGCCAGGCCAAAATCCTGCGGCGCCTGCACGGGGCCGAGGTCGCGGTCCTTGACCCGTTGCAGTACATGGTCGGCGCGCGATGGCATTTCAAAGCAGGGCATCAGTTGCCCGTCCATCAATTCGCAGCGTCCGTGGTGCAGGTGGTGATCGTCGGAGTAGATCGTCAGCATGGGTGCTCCCCGCAGGCTCGTTGTTGTGCCTCAAGTGTTGCGGCGCGGGGGATGCAAGAGAATGGCAGGAGCGGCCAGAAGGGGATAAATGTGGCCAAAGACTTTGACCGTAATTCGCCTGTTAATGGCGCATGAGGCTGGGCGCCACACCACTCCAGCGCACAAACGCATGCCTGAAACTGGCGGTTTCGCTGAAGCCCAGTTGTTCGGCGATCCGGTAAATGGGCAGTCGATCCTCCGCCAGCCACTGCTTGGCCTGCTCGAAGCGCAGTTCGTCGAGCAATTGCTGATAGCTGCACCCCAGCGCGTGCAAGTGCCGCCGCAGGGTGCGCGGCGAGCAGTTCATTTGTGCCGCCAAGCCTTCGAGGCCTGGCGCCGCGTGCAACTGATCGGCGAGCAACTGGCGCACGCGATTGAGCCAGGCCTGGCGCCCGGTGAACTCGGAGTTTTGCTTGCGGCAGCGTTCGGCCATGGCCCGGTGGGTGATGGCGTCCGCCAGGGGCAGAGGCTGTTGCAGGCATGCGCGGTCGAAGGCAAACCCGCTGGCCTGCGCGGCGAACCGCAACGGGCAATCGAAGCGTTCGGCATAACGGGCGTGATAACCCGGCGCCGGGTAGTTGAAGCGCGCTTCACGCAGAGGCAGGGCGCGACCCAGCAGGTCGTCACAGATGACTTTCATCGAGACCAGGCAAAACTCCACATTGAAGGCTTCCAGCGCCGGGTTTTCCCGATAGTCGCCAGCGGTCAGCCAGACCTGTTCGCCGTCCTCCACCAGGCTCAGGTCGAAAAGTGTTCCCAATAGCGCCGGATAGCGCAGCGCAAGGCGTAAAGCGTCACCTAAGGTGGCACTGGTCAGCAGCGCATAGCCGAGCAGGCCATAGCTCGACACATGCATGCGCTGGCCCAGTTCCAGGCCGATGTCCTGGCGCAACGCCACGGCGTTGGCGCACACGCGCATTTCCTGGCAGGTGGTGATGCGGGTGTCGGCGTGGCTCAGGTCGGCCACGCCGATACCGCTGCCGGCCAGCAGCACCTCGCTCGCCAGGCCCTGCTCCTTGAAGGTGGCCAGGACCAGGGACACGGCATTGAGGGTGGTCAGGTGTGAATGCAGCATGGGCAAACCTGCGTAGGGTGTGCCCCGCTTGCAGCAAGTTGCATGCCGTCCGTTAGCTGCCGGACTCGGATTTGGGCCGCTCGAAAAACAGCTCGCGTGCCTGCGCCAGGCTGATTTCGCTGCGATAGAAGTCGACGGTTTGCCCGGGGTCCAGGCCTTTTGGCGTGTCGGCGGCCGCACCCAGGCTATGTTCAGTCGTGGTTTTCAGGCGCGCAGAGACGTAAGCCTTGTCTGGGGTCCAGTGGGTGCTGTAGTGAAAGTGCGCGTACCACAGCACTTGGCCCGTGACGCGATCGCAGATGCTGTACTCATCCAAGTAGTCTGGCTTCGCGGATTTTATTCGACGGCGGGACACGGTTTTCTTGATGACAATCACATTGTGCCGCTTGAGCCATTCCACCCCAGGCACGGTGGGCGCATGTAGCTTGAGTGTGCGTTGCACCAACTGGTTGCTCTGCTGGTAGAGGTCGGCCAGGGCGCTGTCGAGGGCTTTGGTCACGGTACTGGCCGGGCCGGACAAGGCGTCGCTTTCGGTGATGTTGCGTTGCGTCAGCGCGTGTTCGATCGCTTGGCGGGCCTGCTCCAGTCGACGGGCGTGCTGGTGATACAGGTACTCGATGCCAAAGGGCGCGCGGTCGACGAGGTTGGCATGGGTGCGGGCGCGGCCAAGAAACGCGGGCAAGCCATCGAGCAATGCCTGGCCTTGGGTGATGCTGCGCTGCACGTCCACGGGTACCGGCTCGGCGGAGGTGGGCGGGGTGCGGTCGCGCACGACCCAGACGCCCTTGGTTTTCTCGTGGTAAGTGGCCAATACCTGATGAGTCAGCGGTGAACGAATATCCACCAGGCCGGTTTCCAGGCCCACGGTGCTCAAGCGCGGTTCGCCGATGAGTAAGCCGTTGTAGCGGGTGTGGATAAATTGTTTCTTGGGCCGTGGCGGGGTCGATGGCGGTGTGGGGCGGCTTCTGATGGCGGTTCTTTCGAGGCTCAGTACACCCAGGTTACTGGTGGCACGGTGCTTGAATTCCGTCAGTTCTCGGCGCAACTCCTGCAATTGATCGGTGATGGCTTGTTCGGAGAACTCCACAGGGAAGTCCTGGAGGCGCTCGTCGAGCAATTGAAACTGTTCGATCAGGCTGCTCAGGCTGTCGATGCGCTCATCGAGGCGCCGGTCGCTGCGTTCTTCCAGGGTGTCGCGCAGGCACTGGATCGCGATGTCGGCGGTGTCGACAATCTGGTCAATCGCCATCCAGGCGTCTGGCACCGTGGCAAGGGTGCCGCCGGGCAGGCACAGGTTGCGGTTGAGCGACACGCGGATCGCCTTCAGATCATCGGCGGTATAAACCGGCATTGAGCCTTTGAGGGTGTTGAGCAGTAACGCGCCATCTCTGGCCAGGCTCTTGAGCTCACGGAAGCGGCCGTGCATGTATTCCAGCTGGATCAGCAGCTTGCCGGCCAGCTCGCGCATTTCGCGGAAGTCTTCGATATGGCGCACTTGGGGGGCTTCGGTCTGGCGCTGCAATTGCTCGTGGACCGTGCGCCACTTGGGGGTGAAGCGCGAGAGGATCTCACTGAGTGCCGCCTGGGTCAGCTTGGCCTGGGCCTTGATGTAATTGAGGGCCTTTGGCGTGTATTCCGCACTGGGCTCGTGAGCATTCATTTCCTTGAGCATTTGCAGGGCCGACTCGTACTCCGTGCGCTGGGTCTCCAGGGTCTGGATGTAGGTCTGCCGAAGGGCGTCGGCGGAGAGGGAAGGCCCGGCGTCCAACGCCTGACGCGCCTGTTGCAACTGGTTTTGGGCGGCCTTTTTCCCGCTTTCAAAGGCTTCCAGGCGTTCGCGCAGTTGTTGTGCCTTCTGCTTGGCCTGCGCCCGGGCTTTGGCGGTCAGGAGCTTGGGCCCGCCGCCTCGCAGGCGCAGGCGCGTATCAATAAACCACTGGCCGGCGTTGTTGTGAATCAGCAACGGGCCGGTGCGTTCGGCACGCATGGGGTCGACAATCTGCACGTCTTCGTTCTCGTCCACCCGCACTTTGAACCAGCGCTGCCCCACCGGCGCGTACCAGTCTGGTCCGCTGCGATACAGGTATTGATAAGACCCGGCTTCGCTGTTGGCCTCTCCCAGCGTGTCGGGCTTGTTCACCTTGAAGCTGTCCAGCACGGTGGCCAGGCGCAGCGGCGTGCGGTTGATCGCGCCGCTGGCATACAACGGCCGGTCGTGGGTGGTCAGTGCATCTGCGGCAATCGGTGGCAATTTGATGATGCTGATGGGGGCTGAGTGTGAGGGCTGCCTTGGCGGCGCCAGGGGCTTGGTCTGAGGGGGCCGGCGCGGCGTGCTGCGGGTGACGCTGTGCAGGGTCAGCGCTGTGCCGAGGTTGAGCAGCAGTTCGGCGAATGCAGCCCAAGTGGATTGCTGCTCGGGATGTTCCTGGGCATCAACCACGTTCTGCAACTGGTCCATGATCTGCCAGATCCAGGCCGCAATACCGACGGTACGCCCCAGAAACGGCAGCGCGCTATTGAAGATCAGCCAGCCGGCGCGCTTGAACGTGGCCCATCGTGCTTCGGCGTTGGACACCGACTGGCGGTCGGCGAGGGTTACCAGGGCATTGGCGTTGGCGTCGTACAGTGCGCTGAGCAGATCACCTTGCAGTGCATCCTGGCTCAGCAGCAAAGGCCCGCTCATGATCCATAACTTGAAGGGATCGACCAGGAAGTCGACGACCGCCCAGGGCGACGGCAGATCGCCTGGAAACACGTATTGAGCGTAATCATTGCGCACGTCATCGGGTAGCCATGCCAGTACCGAATCGCGCAGGCTTCTGGATTGTTGCAAGGCATAGAGCAGGTTGCTGAAGGACGGGAACTGGGACAGGGGTTTGTCCAACAACGGTCGGTAGAGCAGGCAAGGTCCGGTGGCCGGGTCTTGCGGCCCGATGACAAACATATTGGTGACCTTGTCTGGGGTGATGTCCTGCCGCCGGGTCGGCAAGAACGCCAACGGGCGCAGCACAATGACCTGGCCTTGTACCTGGCGTTCGGCGGGCTCGGCCTGCATCACGGCCTTCACGTACGCATAACCCTGCTCGTTGATGCCATCCTCGTCGCGGATCTTGCACTGCAACGCCAACAAGGGCAGTTGAATGCGCAGGTGCTGGGCGTAGAGCAAGCGGCGGCGCGCGGACTCTTGCGGGTCTTCCAGCAAGGTCTGCTGAATCAGTGCCGGGTAGGTGCTGCCGATGTCCACGCGGCTGATCAGGCCTTCCAGGTACTCGACGGTCAGCCAGTCCGGCAGCGTGTGAGGGTTGCGCAGACGCAGGGACTTGATACCCAGTGGCAGGGCGATCAGGTTTTGCAGGGCCAGCTCCGTCAGGCTGAATACGGTGGTGTCGATTTGCCCGGGCACGACGAACGCGCCCCAGACCACGGGACTGCGGACCACGATGTCGAGGTCACCCAACCACTGCGGGGTGGCGTCGGGGTGGTCCTTGAGCAGTTCGGCGGTGAGCCGTTCGAGGGCGTATTGCGGGAGGGGGCTGATGCCTTCGTCATAGGTGCGGCCTTCGTTGGTGCTGTGCAAGGTGGCCAGGTCCTTGAGGTGCCGTGAATAGGCATCCTGGTCTGCGGCAGAGGCGTTGATCAGCCAGTCGGGGAGGGCCTGGACATAGTGGTGCAAGGCTGGCGTATTCCGTTTGGAGCGGGGCGTTGGTGGTTCGGCCAAGCTGTGTTGCGAGGCATCTGGCTGGCGCAGGTCGGAAAAGTCGATGGCTCCGATCGCCTTGATCTGGATACCGATGAAGGCGCTGGCCAGGTAATCGAAAAAGTCGCCTTCAGGCTCTACCAGGCGCCACTGCACCTTCTGGTGTTGTGCCAGCAGCGGCAGGTTCTGGCCCAACTGGTCCAAGCTGCTGTACTTCTTGAAGCCGGCGAGCAGCGAGTGGGTGAGGATCACCTCGTGGCCGTTGGGTTTGCCGATCAGCACGCTGATCAGGTTTTCATCCAGGTGGGTGATGCGGCCTGTGTCGTCGACGTGGTCGATATCGACCACATAGGCGCGCACCGATTCCGGGTCGTCGAGCTTGCGCATCGCGGCATCCGGCGCATGAAACAGCTGGCGCGCCATGCGGCAATCATCATCGGTCCAGCCGGGCACCTGCTGCACGTTCCAGAAGTCGCGCAGCACCGCCGACAGCGCGTGCCAGCGCGGGCCGCTGTCACCTTCGGAGCCGTTCCAGTACTCCAGTTGGGTCTGTTGATAGCCGCGTAACATCACCGGCGCCAGGGTGTTGAGGATGCTGGCGATGTCGAGGATGCGCACCGGCAGGTGTACCGCCGGCTCAATGATCGGCAGTCGGGTCAGAAAGTGTTCGCCTTCGATGTACAGCGTCGGCACCGCCAAGACCGACTGCACGGCGAGGATATCGGTGAGCACCTGGTAATGGCGGCCAACGGGTACGACGTGGCCGTCCTCAATGTCCCACTGCGGCGTGCCGACCACGGCGGTATTGGGGTCGATGTCCAGCGTGGGATAGAGATCCTGCAGTTGTTCGCGCAGTAAGGTGGCGGCCACTTCGCGAAACGCGGGGCCGGTGGACATTTGCGCGATCAGCGCGTCGGTGAGGCTTTGGTGAGGGTCGGTTGACGGTGATGAGGTCATGGCGCTTCCTGGCACGAAAGAATGGCAACGGCCCCAGAGAAACCCCGGGGCGTTGCCATGCTAGGAAGCGTCGGGTCAGACCCGGTGGTGCTTATGTACGGTGGGTACTCAGTGCAGCTCGCCGCACAGGTCCAGCTCCACCAGGCGGCGGATTTCCTCGGTGTCGAGCCCGGCGCCGAGCAGCGCGTTGAGCTTGCCGAATGCCGCTTCACGGGTCATGCCGCCGCCGGACAACACGCCGACGGCACGCAGGCGGCTGCCGGCTTCGTAGACATCCAGCTCCACGCCGCCTTCATGGCATTGGGTGATTGCCACCACCACAATCCCACGTTCCTGCGCACGCTGGAGGCTGGCGAGGAATTCGGGGTTGTCGCTGGGGCCGGTGCCGCTGCCAAAGCATTCGAGGATCAGCGCCTGGATGCCGCTGGCGATGATCGCGTCCAACTGCGCCGCGCCGATGCCCGGCACCAGCGGCAGTGCGCCGACGTTGGCCAGGGCCTTGGGCTGGCGATAGTCCAGGGCCTGGGGAATGGACTCGGCACGCGCGACGCCGCCCTGGCGGTTCAACGCGGCAAACGGGTTGCGGCCAAAGCTGCGGATTTTCGCGCAGCGGGTTGGTGCGATCAGCGCGCCATGGAAGTGCAGGTGCACACCCGGCGCCAGGCCTGCGCCCAAGGCCCGCAAGGCGCCGCTGACGTTTTCCCAGGCATCGCTGTCCGGCACGCCGGCCGGCAGCATGGAACCGGTGAACACCACCGGCGCCGGCAAGCCCAGCAGTTGGAAGCTCATGGCTGCCGCGCTGTAGGCCAGGGTGTCGGTGCCGTGCAGGATCAGCACGCCGTCGCAGCCTTGGTCCACGGCATCGATCACCGCCGTGCGCAGGCGCTGCCAATAGGCGGGAGTCATGTTGGCGCTGTCGATCAGCGGGGCCATTTCCTGGAATTGCCACGCGGGCACAGGCTGGCCGGCAAGCTGTTCACGCATACGGGCTTCAAAGCCGGATGCCGGAGCCAGGCCATTGGCGCTGGCCTGCATGCCGATGGTGCCGCCGGTGTAGAGCACCATGACGTTGCTAGATGGGGACATCGAATTTTCTCCTGAACGAAAAACGCCGCACGGCCCCGAGCATGCCCAAGGTCGTGCGGCGTGTCATCTCTCTACGCTTAGCGCTGGGCTTGGGCGTTGAGTTCAGCCGATGGCGCTGCATCCGGTTTTACCGGATTGGCCGGCCAGGCCTTGCGGTCCAGGTCCAGGTCAGGGAACTGGCTGGAATCGAACACCGGGGTCTTGATACCCGCTGCGCGCTGGTTGTCGTAGTCGTTCAGGATGCGCATGGCGATCTTGAACAGGAACGCCAGGGCGAACAGGTTGACGAAGGCGAGCATGGTCATGGTGATGTCGGCAAACGCGAACACGGTGCTCAGGTTCTCGATCGAGCCCCAGAAGATCAGTACCAGCACCAGCGTGCGGTAGCCGATCAGCACCTTGCGGTTGTTGCCCACCAGGAAGCGCAGGTTGCTCTCGCCGAGGTAGTAGTTGTACATGATCGAGGTGAACACGAACAACGCCAGGGCCACGGAGATGAACATGCGGCCCCAGTCGCCGACCACAGCCGCCAGGGAGTTCTGGGTCAGGGCAATGCCGTCGCCTTCAAAGCCTGGGGTGTAGAAACCGGAGAGCAGGATCAGCAGCGCGGTGCAGGTGCAGATCACGAAGGTGTCGAGGAACACGCTGAACGCCTGGACCACGCCCTGGGCAATCGGGTGTTCTACCGAAGCCACCGCCGCCACGTTAGGCGCACTGCCCAGACCGGCTTCGTTGGCGAACACGCCGCGTTTCACACCCATGATGATCGCGCTGCCCACCAGGCCACCGAAGGCTTGGTCGAGGCCGAAAGCGCTCTTGACGATGGTCATGAGCATGGCCGGGACGTGGTCGAATTGCAGCACGATCACGTACAGGGTCACGGCGATGTAGACCAGGGTCTTGACCGGCACCAGCAGGTCGGCAATCGACGCGATGCGCTTGATCCCGCCGATGAACACCAGGCCCAGCAATGCTGCGAGGGCCAGGCCGGTGTAGGTGGTGTCGAGGCCAAAGGCGTTGTTCAGCGAATGGGTCACGGCGTGGGCTTGCAGGCCATTGAAGGCGAAGCCGAAGGTCACCAGCAGCAGGAATGCCATGACCATGCCCAGCCAGCGCTTGTGCAGGCCGTGCTGGATGTAATACGCCGGGCCGCCACGGTAGGTGCCTTCAGCGTCGGTACGCTTGTACAGCTGGCCGAGGGAGCATTCGATAAAGCTCGAAGACATGCCCACCAGCGCGGTGACCCACATCCAGAACACGGCACCCGGGCCACCCAGGGTCACGGCAATGCCGACGCCGGCGATGTTACCGGCACCGACGCGGCCGGCCAGGCTGAGCATCAGCGCCTGGAACGAGCTGAGTTGATCGGAGCTGCTCTTCAGGCTGTCTTTAAACACCGAGAACATGTGGAAAAAGTGACGCAGCTGTACGAAACGCGAGCGAATCGTGAAATAACCGCCGAGCCCGACAATGAGCACGATCAGTACTTTCCCTGAGAGGAAGTCGTTGATGACTTCGAGCATGGAGTGTTCCTCGCTGATTTTTCTAATGGCAAACGCAGGACGGTGCGACGCCGTCGCTTAGCACCAGGCAGTGCGCGACAGTTCGACCCCAATCCTTTTGCGGGTTGTTATTCATGCGGTTTCGCGTGTGTACCCGGGCCTCGTTACCGACGGCCGCGGCGCGAAGAGGGGCGGCACTATACCTAGGAGCGCGTGATCCGTCTGCACGGGGCGATTAAAGGTTTCAGCAGGGTGGCGGGCTTGCAGGGCGATATTGGAGTTTTTATGGGCGTCATTTCACAACCTTGAGGCAAAAAAAAGGGCCTGAAGAACGAGCCTTCAGGCCCTCAAAAGGTGAGAGGTGTCTAGTCCCTCAACCTGGTGAGCGGTGCAACAAACGCTTAGGCCTTCAGCGGGACCAAACGTGGAGCGATCATGTTTTCGGGGCGCAGGATGTCGTCGAGCATGGCGTCGTCGAGCAAGCCTTCTTCGCGCACCAGTTCCAGCACGCCGCGGCCGCTTTCAAGGGCGATACGGGCGATGCGGGTGGCGTTTTCATAGCCGATGTACGGGTTCAGTGCGGTGACCAGGCCGATGGAGTGCTCCACCAGTTCGCGGCAGCGCGCTTCGTTGGCGGTGATGCCGACGATGCAGTGTTCGCGCAGCATGTCCATGGCGCGTTGCAGCAGGCGGATCGAGTCGAAGATCTTGAAGGCGATCAAAGGCTCCATCACGTTCAGTTGCAGTTGGCCGCCTTCGGCTGCCATGGTCAGCGCCAGGTCGTTGCCGATGACTTGGAACGCTACCTGGTTCACGGCTTCCGGGATCACCGGGTTGACCTTGCCGGGCATGATCGAGCTGCCTGGCTGACGCGCTGGCAGGTTGATCTCGTTGATCCCGGTGCGTGGGCCGCTGGACAGCAGGCGCAGGTCGTTGCAGATCTTCGACAGTTTTACGGCGGTACGCTTGAGCATGCCGGAGAACAGGACGAAGGCGCCCATGTCGGAGGTGGCTTCGATCAGGTCGGCAGCCGGTACCAGCGGCTGGCCGCTGATAGTGGCCAGGCGTTGTACGGCCAGGGCCTGGTAGCGCGGGTCGGCGTTGATGCCGGTACCGATGGCGGTGCCGCCCAGGTTTACTTCGGTCAGCAGCTCTGGCGCCAGGGTTTTCAGGCGGGCCAGGTCTTCACCGAGGGTGGTGGCGAAGGCACGGAATTCCTGGCCGAGGGTCATCGGCACGGCGTCTTGCAATTGGGTGCGGCCCATTTTCAGCACGTGGCCGAACTCGACGCCTTTGGCGGCGAAGGCTTGGATCAGGCTGTCGAGGCTGGCCAGCAGCGCGTCATGGCCCAGCAGCAGACCCAGGCGGATCGCGGTCGGGTAGGCGTCGTTGGTCGACTGCGCCATGTTCACGTCGTTGTTCGGGTGCAGGTACTGGTACTCGCCCTTCTGGTGACCCATGGCCTCCAGCGCGATGTTGGCGATCACTTCGTTGGCATTCATGTTGGTTGAAGTGCCAGCGCCGCCTTGAATCATGTCCACCACGAACTCTTCGTGGAAATCGCCGCGGATCAGACGGGCACAAGCTTCGCTGATGGCAGCGTGCTTGGCTTCACTGAGCTGACCCAGTTCGCGGTTGGCGTCTGCCGCCGCTTGCTTGACCATTGCCAGACCGACCACCAATTTCGGGTAATGCGAAATCGGAACGCCCGAGAGGCGGAAGTTGTTCACCGCTCGCAGGGTCTGGATGCCGTAATACGCTTGAGCCGGTACTTCGAGTACGCCAAGCAGGTCTTTTTCGGTACGGAAAGATGCAGCGGAGGACATGACGGAAATCATCTCGATATGGACCCGGAACTGGCCGGAACGCTGCGAATGCTAGGCTTGTGTGAGTTTTTGGGCCAATGCTGTTCAGCACTGGGCTATGCATAAACGGCATAATGCAGGTGTGACCCGGCTATCATGGCGGGCGTGTGTACCAAAATGGTGCGTACCCGTGGAGGGAAGTGATGAACCTTGAGAGCAAATGGCTGGAAGACTTCAGCGCCCTGGCGGCCACCCGCAGCTTTTCCCAGGCGGCGGAACGGCGCTTTGTCACCCAGCCGGCGTTCAGCCGCCGCATCCGTAGCCTGGAGGCCGCGCTGGGCCTGACCCTGGTCAACCGCTCGCGTACGCCGGTGGAATTGACGGCGGCGGGGCAGTTGTTCCTGGTGACCGCGCGCACCGTGGTCGAACAGCTCGGTGAAGTGCTGCGCCATTTGCATCACCTGGAAGGCGGGCAGGGCGAAGTCATGCAAGTGGCGGCGGCGCACTCCCTGGCGCTGGGCTTCTTCCCGCGTTGGATTGCTCAACTGCGCAATGAAGGCCTGAACATCGCCACGCGGCTGGTGGCCACCAACGTCGGTGACGCCGTGCACGCCCTGCGCGAAGGCGGTTGCGACTTGATGCTGGCGTTCTACGACCCGGACGCGGCCATGCAGATGGACGCGGAAATCTTCCCCTCCCTGCACCTGGGCAACACCGAAATGCTCCCGGTGTGCGCTGCCGATGCCGATGGCAAGCCGCTGTTTGATCTGGAAGGCGAGGGCAGTGTGCCGTTGCTGGCCTACAGCGCCGGGGCGTTCCTTGGCCGCTCGGTGCATCTGCTGCTGCGCCAGCGGGCGCTGCGCTTTACCACGGTGTACGAAACCGCCATGGCCGACAGCCTCAAGAGCATGGCGCTGGAAGGGCTGGGCATTGCCTGGGTGCCGCAACTGAGCGTGCGCGCAGAGTTGGCGCGTGGTGAATTGGTGGTGTGCGGAGGCCCGCAATGGCATGTGCCGCTGGAGATTCGTTTGTATCGCTGTGCGTTGGTGCGCAAGGCGAATGTGCGGTTGTTGTGGCGCAAGTTGGAGGGTGGGGCGGCGCAGGGCGCTTGAGTGCGCCGAAGATCAATGTGGGAGCTGGCTTGCCTGCGATAGGTGTAGTGAATTCACCATCGCTATCGCAGGCAAGCCAGCTCCCACATTGACCCAGTTCCCATGGGGAGTGGGTGTTGGTTTCGCTGACCCGAAAGTCAATAAAACCGCCACTTTGCCCCGCTAGACAGATGGTCATCCAAGGGGCTGTTTATCTGCATTATTACGGTATACTGCGCGGCCTTCGGCCGGTCCAACCGGCCTAATTTCGTACAACAAGCCACGCCGGATTTCCCGCGTGGCTTGTTGTTTTTTGACGCGCCTGCGGGCGCCCAGAGAGAAGAGGCACGACGATGAGTGCATTGGTTGGCGTGATCATGGGCTCCAAGTCCGATTGGTCCACCCTTAGCCACACCGCCGATATGCTGGAAAAACTCGGCATTCCGTATGAAGTGAAAGTGGTCTCTGCCCACCGCACCCCGGATTTGCTGTTCCAGTATGCCGATGAAGCAGAATCCCGTGGCATCGAGGTGATCATCGCCGGTGCCGGCGGTGCAGCGCACTTGCCAGGCATGTGTGCAGCCAAGACCCACCTGCCGGTACTTGGCGTGCCGGTGCAGTCGGCGATGCTCTCAGGCGTGGATTCGCTGTTGTCCATCGTGCAGATGCCGGCGGGCATTCCGGTGGCGACCCTGGCGATCGGCAAGGCCGGCGCGATCAACGCCGCGCTGCTGTCCGCCAGTATCCTGGGCGCCAAGCACCCGCAGTTCCACGCGGTGCTGAAAAAATTCCGTGCTGAGCAGACAGACAGCGTGCTGGACAATCCAGACCCACGCATCGCCTGAGGTTGTTGACGATGAAAATCGGTGTAATCGGTGGCGGCCAACTGGGTCGCATGCTGGCCTTGGCGGGAACCCCGCTGGGGATGAACTTCGCTTTCCTGGACCCGGCGCCGGACGCTTGCGCGGCTGCGTTGGGTGAACACCTGCGGGCTGACTACAGCGACCCGGACCACCTGCGCCAACTGGCTGACGAAGTTGACCTGGTGACCTTCGAGTTCGAGAGCGTGCCGGCGGAAACCGTGGCCTTCCTGTCGCAGTTTGTGCCGGTGTACCCGAGCGCCGAAGCCTTGCGCATCGCTCGCGACCGCTGGTTCGAGAAAAGCATGTTCAAGGACCTGGGCATTCCGACCCCGGCCTTCGCCGACATCCAGTCCCAGGCGGACCTGGACGCCGCCGTCGCCAGCATCGGCCTGCCAGCCGTGCTGAAAACCCGCACCCTGGGTTACGACGGCAAGGGCCAGAAAGTCCTGCGCACGGCTGCTGACGTGGTCGGCACCTTCGCCGAGCTGGGCAGCGTCGCCTGCCTGCTGGAAGGCTTCGTACCGTTCACCGGCGAAGTCTCGCTGATCGCCGTGCGTGCCCGTGATGGCGAAACCCGCTTCTACCCCTTGGTGCACAACACCCACGACAGCGGCATCCTCAAGCTGTCCGTAGCCAGCACCGACCACCCGTTGCAGGCCCTGGCGGAAGATTATTCCAGCCGTGTGCTCAAGCAGCTGGATTACGTCGGCGTGATGGCGTTCGAGTTCTTTGAAGTCGACGGTGGCCTCAAGGCCAACGAAATCGCCCCGCGCGTACACAACTCCGGGCACTGGACCACCGAAGGCGCCCAGTGCAGCCAGTTCGAAAACCACCTGCGGGCGGTGGCGGGCTTGCCGCTGGGCTCCACGGCCAAGGTCGGCGAGAGCGCCATGCTCAACTTCATCGGTGTTGTACCGCCGGTAGAGCAAGTCATCGCCATCGACGACTGCCACCTGCATCACTACGGCAAGGCGTTCAAGGTCGGGCGCAAGGTCGGCCACGCCAACCTGCGTTGCAAGGACCGTGCGACGCTGCAAGCGCAGATCCTCAAGGTTGAAGCGCTGATCGCCGAGCAATAAGCCAAGTCCGACGGGAACCATTGGTGATCGTCGTCTCTCTGATTGCAGGATGCCAAAGCCTGACTAGGCTTTGGCATAGCTCACCTACATTCAGAGGGAAATGCCATGGGTATCATCGGAACCATCTTTATCGGCCTGATCGTCGGCCTGCTGGCGCGTTTCCTCAAGCCTGGCGACGACAGCATGGGCTGGATCATGACCATCCTGCTGGGTATCGCCGGCTCCCTGGCGGCGACCTACGGTGGCCAGGCGCTGGGTATCTACCAAGCCGGTCAAGGCGCGGGCTTCATCGGCGCGCTGATCGGCGCGATCATCCTGCTGGTGATCTACGGCCTGATCAAAAAGAAATGATCTAAGCGACAAAGCCCTCTGCGCTGCGCAGGCGCAGAGGGCTAGAATGCCGGCACTGTTTTCCTTGCCGAGCTGCTCCCCATGCGCCGTCTTCTGTTGACTCTCCTCTTGCTCGGCTCAGGCCTTGCGCACGCCGGCGAACTGCCGGAAACCGACTGGCTCGACCTGATGCCGTTGTCGGACCAGAAAGCCCTCGAAACCATGCCCGAGATCGACCACAACTCCCCCGAAGCCCAAGGCACGTTCACCGACAAAGGTGGCTTGAAGCAGAGCAAAGGCTTGCCGGCGGTGATGTATTCGACCAAGACCGTGGCCGCCATGAACGGCAAGAACATCCGCATCGGCGGCTACCCGGTGCCGCTGGAAACCGATGCCAAGGGCCGCAGCACGCTGTTCTTCCTGGTGCCGTACCCAGGCGCGTGCATCCACGTGCCGCCACCGCCGCCCAACCAGTTGGTGCTGGTGCGTTATCCCAAGGGGTTGAAGCTGGATGATATCTATACGCCGCTGTGGGTCACAGGGACGTTGAAGGTAGAGAAGGTCAACAATGACCTGGCGGACGCAGCGTATGCGCTGGATGCGGGGAAAGTGCGGGTAGTGAAGGAGTCCGATCTCTAACGCCGAGCACTAATCAATGTGGGAGCTGGCTTGCCTGCGATAGCGGTAGTGAATTCACCATTGCTATCGCAGGCAAGCCAGCTCCCACAGTTTCGATTGGGTTTACAGGGCAGTAGCGGTGATGCTCACACCCAGGGTGTGGCTTTGGCCGGGTGCCAGGCTCACCACATCATCCAGCACATTCGCCGTCTCGATGCACAGCATCCCCTGCCAACCATCATCGGCCATGTCATCGAAGGCCTTGGCGCGTTCGGTCCATGGGTTCCAGATCACGGTGGACTTCGAGCCCTCGCTGTTGAGCTGAATACGACGCTGCCAGTCTTGATCGACGATGCTCAACTGCGCCGGCGTATCGAGGTAGATGCGATCCGTCTCGGCGGTGAAGTGCAGCAAGCCGGATTGGTTTTTCTCGGTCCAGCCGTCAGCGGTGTCGATATACGCCGTCCCGTCCAGCCCGTCGACCTGCACATTGCGCACATCGCTCACGGCGAAGTAGGTGTGCAGTGCCTGGCTGAGGGTCACGGTGTCGGTGCCACGGTTGTGGCTGGTCAGGCGGATGTGCAGTTGCTCGTCCAGCAGCAGGCTCAGGGTCAGGTCAACCTGATGGGGCCAGTCGGGGAAGCCGCCCGCAGGCACAGGCAATACCAGATCGATACGCAAGGCGTCGCCTTCAAGCGCGGTCGCGGCCAACTCCCACAGCGCAGTACGCACGAAGCCATGGGCGCCCGCAGGCTGCTCGCTCTGGCGCATCGCCTTGACGCTTTGCGGGTTGCGCTCAAACACGCCAAACCACGGCCAGCACACCGGTACGCCGGTACGAATGCCCTTGCCCTTCTTGAACACCGCTTCGGGGTTCGGCCAGATCAGCGGCTGCTCGCCATCACGCTGGTAACTGAAGATGTGCGCGCCCTGTCGGGCCACCATCAACTCAGCGCCGTTGTGGCGGATGCGCCAGCAGTCCAGCTCATCCAGTGTCACGGTTTCAACGTGGGGCGTCGGCATAACAGCACTCTCAAATGGCAGGCAATGGGGCAATTGACCGTTAAAACCCGGCGAGGTTTAACGGGCGCGCGATGGAACCGAGCGCGTACGGCCGCTACCGTCGATGGCGACGAACACGAACACCGCCTCGGTCACCTTGCGCCACTCGCTGGACAGCGGGTCGTCGCTCCACACTTCAACCATCATCTGGATCGAGCTGCGGCCGATTTCCAGGGCCTGGGTATAAAAGGACAGCTGCGCGCCCACGGCGACCGGCACCAGGAACGCCATGCGGTCGATGGCCACGGTGGCCACGCGTCCACCCGCGACCTTGCTGGCCATGGCGGTGCCGGCGAGGTCCATCTGCGCGACCAGCCAGCCGCCGAAGATATCGCCAAAACCGTTGGTTTCACGCGGAAGCGCGGTGATTTGCAGGGCGAGGTCGCCTTGCGGGATAGGGTCTTCTTGTTCGAGTTCGATCATGCCGGGTATGCCTCTCAAGACTGCGTGTCTGGCGCGTGCGTGGCCCGAGTATATCGACACCCTTGCGTCGCGACGACCGTCTGTAGTTGATTTGGTCGGCTATTCACCGCTGTATCGCGGCTTTTTACCGCAACTGTGCTTGTGGTGTGCTTTTGCAAGCGATTTGCTATCTTTCCCAACCCGTCCTGGCCCTGCCAGCACAGCGGTTCTGCCGTCCTGACTACTATAAGAGAAGCCTTGCCATGTCCTCCGTGCCCGCAAGCAGTGCGCAACCTTCGCGCCCGCTGACCCGCAACGACTACAAAACCCTGTCGCTGTCTGCCTTGGGCGGGGCGCTGGAATTTTATGATTTCATCATTTTCGTGTTTTTCGCCACCGTGGTCGGAAAACTCTTCTTCCCGGTGGATATGCCCGAATGGCTGCGCATGATGCAGACTTTCGGCATCTTCGCCGCCGGCTACCTGGCGCGCCCGCTGGGCGGCATCATCATGGCGCACTTCGGTGACCTGCTGGGCCGCAAGAAGATGTTCACCCTGAGCATCTTCATGATGGCCGTACCGACCCTGATCATGGGCCTGCTGCCGACCTATGCGCAGATCGGCCTGTGGGCGCCGATCCTGTTGCTGCTGATGCGCGTCATCCAGGGCGCGGCGATTGGTGGCGAAGTGCCGGGCGCGTGGGTGTTCGTCTCCGAACACGTCCCGCCGCGCCACATCGGCTACGCCTGCGGCACCCTGACCAGCGGCCTCACCGCCGGCATCCTCCTGGGTTCGCTGGTGGCGACGGCCATCAATACCCTGTACACCCCGGTAGAGGTTTCGGATTTCGCCTGGCGCATCCCGTTCCTGCTCGGCGGCGTGTTTGGCCTGTTGTCGGTGTACCTGCGCCGTTGGTTGCATGAAACGCCGATCTTCGCCGAGATGCAGCAACGCAAAACTCTGGCCGCCGAGCTGCCGTTGCGCGCCGTGTTGCGTGACCATCGTGGCGCCATCGTGTTGTCGATGCTGCTGACCTGGCTGCTGTCGGCCGGCATCGTCGTGGTCATCCTGATGACCCCGACCGTGCTGCAAACCGTTTATCACTTCGCGCCGACCGTTGCCCTGCAAGCCAACAGCCTGGCCATCGTCACCCTGAGCCTGGGCTGCATTCTTTCCGGCGCCCTGGCTGACCGCTTCGGCGCTGGCCGCGTGCTGGTCGGCGGTTGCCTGTTGCTGCTGTGCAGCTCGTGGACGCTGTACCACAGCCTGGTCCAGCACCCGGACTGGCTGTTCCCGCTGTACGCCCTGACCGGATTGTTCGTCGGCACCATCGGCGTGGTGCCTTACGTGATGGTGAAAGCCTTCCCACCGGTGGTGCGCTTCAGCGGCTTGTCGTTTTCCTACAACGTGGCCTACGCCATCTTTGGTGGCCTGACGCCGCTGGCGGTGTCGTTGCTGATGAAGGAAAGCCCGATGGGCCCTGCTTACTATGTCGCCGCGCTGTGCGTGATGGGGATGTTGGTGGGTGGGTATCTGTGGAAGCGTTCCCGCTAAGGCCTTGATGATCGTTCCCACGCTCCGCGTGGGAACGCCCCACTGGACGCTCTGCGTCCGCTCTTAACGTCGTGACGCGGAGCGTCACAGGATGCATTCCTAAGCGGAGCGTAGGAACGATCACATTACAGAGTATTTCTGAAACACCGCCGCTCCTGCCCCAAACCCCCGTGTTTGCGAACCTCTCCCCGCCTTGCCGCGTTTAAAACCAATACTGGCCTTTCATCTAATTGTCATATTCCAGACATAGAGTGTTCACACGGCCTACCGATACTTGGCCCCGATCCAACTATCCCTATCTGCTAGGAGTAAGGCATGAAACTGAAGCGTTTGATGGCGGCCATGACTTTTGTCGCTGCTGGCGTTGCGACTGCTAACGCGTTCGCCGCTGTTGACCCAGCTATCCCGAGCTACACCAAAACCACCGGTGTATCGGGCAACTTGTCCAGCGTTGGTTCTGACACCCTGGCCAACCTGATGACCCTGTGGGCCGAGTCCTACAAAAAAGAATACCCGAACGTAAACATCCAGATTCAGGCCGCTGGCTCCGCCACCGCGCCACCTGCGTTGACTGAAGGCACCTCCAACCTGGGCCCGATGAGCCGCAAGATGAAGGACACCGAACTGGCTGCCTTCGAACAGAAGTACGGCTACAAGCCAACCGCTATCCCGGTTGCCGTGGACGCCCTGGCTGTGTTCGTACACAAAGACAACCCGATCCAGCACCTGACCATGGAACAAGTCGACGCGATCTTCTCCTCGACTCGTCTGTGCGGCGGCAAAGCTGACGTTAAAACCTGGGGCGACCTGGGTGTGACCGGCGACCTGGCCAACAAGCCAGTGCAACTGTTCGGTCGTAACTCGGTATCCGGCACCTACGGCTACTTCAAAGAAGAAGCCCTGTGCAAAGGCGACTACAAGCCAAACGTGAACGAACAACCAGGCTCGGCTTCGGTCGTGCAGTCGATCAGCTCCTCGCTGAACGGCATCGGTTACTCGGGCATCGGCTACAAGACTGC
Source organism: Pseudomonas acericola (SeqCode) (assembly GCF_053456465.1). Lineage (NCBI taxonomy): Bacteria > Pseudomonadati > Pseudomonadota > Gammaproteobacteria > Pseudomonadales > Pseudomonadaceae > Pseudomonas > Pseudomonas acericola (SeqCode). The sequence continues at coordinate 201,377 of NZ_JBRFJB010000004.1, forward strand.
AAGCGTGAAGACTGTTGCCCTGGCTAAGAAAGGCAGCACTGACTTCATCGAAGACAGCGAAGAAAACGCCCTGAACGGCAAATACCCGCTGTCGCGTTTCCTCTACGTTTACGTCAACAAAGCCCCGAACAAGCCTCTGGCCCCGCTGGAAGCTGAGTTCGTGAAACTGGTTCTGTCCAAACAGGGCCAGGAAGTTGTGGTGAAAGACGGCTACATCCCACTGCCAGCCAAAGTTGCCGCCAAGGCCCTGGCTGACCTGGGTTTGAAAGAAGGCGGCAAGTAAGCCTTCGGTAAAGCTGCCTTGAGCCGGGTTTGCACCATGGCTCAAGGCCCGGGCGGGGTCTGCAGGACCTGGACCTCGCCTCCTAATTTTTAGTCCGCTGCCAGCTCTGCTACGCGGCGGATTTCTTGCGTCACTGCATTGTCATCTTTCTGTCATACAGGATCGCTAGGGTGTGCGCATGAATGATCTGGCCAATTCCACCATGACGACGACTTCTCCTCCCAAGCGCATTGATTTCAATACGCCTGAGCTGCAACGCAAGCGCCGCATTCGCGCGCTCAAAGATCGCCTGACCCGTTGGTATGTATTGATCGGCGGTCTCGCCGTCCTCGGTGCGATCACACTGATCTTCTTCTTCCTCGCCTACGTGGTTGCGCCGCTGTTCCAAGGCGCCTCGCTGACCAAGGAAGACGCACTGACCCCGGCCTGGATCCAGGACGCCGGCAAGCCGTTGATGATCTCGCTCGAAGAGCAGAACCAGGTCGCCATGCGGGTTTCCGACAAGGGCCAGGCACTGTTCTTCAATGTGGACACCGGCGCCGAGCTCAAGCGTGTTGACCTGCCGTTGCCGGCCGGTAGCCAAGTCGTCTCCATCGGTGAAGACCAGCCCGGCAGCCCGCTGGTGATCCTGGGTCTGTCCAATGGCCAGTCCATGGTGTTCCGCCACACCTATAAGGTGTCCTACCCGGACGGCAAGAAAACCATTTCGCCTGCGATCGAATACCCCTACGGTGAAACACCGATCGTCCTCGATGACGCCGGTCGCCCGCTGGAGCACGTCGCCCTCAACGCCACGGATTCCACCCTGGTGGTCGCTGGCTCCGCCGGTTCGCACCTGAACGTGCTGTCCCTGAGCCGCGAAGAAAACATGATGACTGGCGAAGTCACCAGCGAGCAGAAGCGTATCGAGCTGCCGCAGATGACCGAGCCGGTGAAGGCGATCTTCATCGACCCGCGCCAGCAATGGTTGTACGTGATCAACGGCCGTGCCCTGGCCGATGTGTTCAACCTACGGGACAAGAGCCTCAACGGTCGATACAAGTTATTGGAAAGTGGTGATGCCGAAATCACCGCCAGCACCCAGCTGGTGGGCGGTATCTCGCTGATCGTCGGTAACTCCAAAGGCGGCCTGGCCCAGTGGTTCATGGCCCGCGACCCGGATGGCGAGCAGCACCTCAAGCAGATCCGCACCTTCCAGATGGGCACCGCGCCTATCGTTGAAATCACCGCCGAAGAACGTCGCAAAGGCTTCACCGCCCTCGACGCCTCCGGTAAGTTCGGCGTGTTCCACAGCACCGCCCACCGCACCTTGCTGGTGGACCCGGTGGTCGATGGCCAAGGCGTATTCGGCCTGTCGCCACGGGCCAACCGCGTGATCGTGGAGGCCGGCGGCAAGCTGCAACCGCTGCTGCTCGACAACCCGCACCCGGAAGTCTCGTGGAGCGCGCTGTGGAGCAAGGTCTGGTACGAAAACTACGACGAGCCTAAATACGTCTGGCAATCGACCGCTGCCAACACCGACTTCGAACCCAAGATGAGCCTGGCGCCACTGACCTTCGGTACGCTGAAGGCGGCGTTCTACGCCATGCTGCTGGCCGCACCGCTGGCCGTTGCCGCTGCCATCTACACCGCTTACTTCATGGCCCCGAGCCTGCGCCGCAAGGTCAAGCCGGTGATCGAACTGATGGAAGCGATGCCGACGGTGATCCTCGGCTTCTTCGCCGGCCTGTTCCTCGCGCCGTATGTCGAGGGGCATCTACCGGGGATTTTCAGCCTGTTGATGCTGTTGCCGATTGGCATTCTGGTGGCCGGCTTTATCTTCAGCCGCTTGCCTGAGTCGATCCGCCTGCGTGTTCCCGATGGCTGGGAAAGCGCGATCCTGATCCCGGTGATCCTGTTTGTGGGCTGGCTCTCGCTGTACATGAGCCCGTACCTGGAAACCTGGTTCTTCGGCGGCGACATGCGCATGTGGATCTCCCACGACCTGGGCATCACCTACGACCAGCGCAACGCCCTGGTAGTCGGCCTGGCCATGGGTTTCGCGGTGATCCCGAACATCTACTCCATCGCCGAAGACGCCGTGTTCAGCGTACCGCGCGGCCTGACCCTGGGCTCGTTGGCCCTGGGTGCCACGCCGTGGCAGACCATGACTCGCGTGGTGATCCTCACCGCCAGCCCGGGCATTTTCTCGGCCCTGATGATCGGCATGGGCCGCGCCGTCGGCGAGACCATGATCGTGCTGATGGCCACCGGCAACACCCCGGTGATGGAGATGAACCTGTTCGAAGGCCTGCGCACCCTGGCGGCCAACGTCGCGGTGGAGATGCCGGAGTCGGAGGTGGGCGGTAGTCACTACCGTGTGCTGTTCCTCTCGGCACTGGTGCTGCTGCTGTTCACCTTCATCATGAACACCCTCGCCGAGCTGATCCGTCAGCGTCTGCGCAAGAAATACTCGTCGCTTTAAGAAAGGTAGAAGTCTGTGAAACAGAACTCCCTGAATGGATGGTTCAAGAGCGGCGCCCCAGGCGTCTGGATCAGCGGTGGCGCGGTGTCCATCGCGGTCATCATGACCATTGGTTTGCTGGCCGTGATTGCCGTACGTGGCCTGGGCCACTTCTGGCCGGCCGACCTGATCCAGGCCAACTACAGCGTGCCTGGCCAGGAAAACCATATCGTCATCGGCGAAGTGGTGCAGAAGGAAGAAGTGCCCCGCGAGCGCCTGAAAAGCGCTGGCCTGCCCGTGCCGGACCAAGGCCCGGAATTCATGACCCGCGAGCTGATCAAGGTCGGCAACCGGGACTTGAACGGCAACGACTTCACCTGGATCGTCGGCGAGTGGTTGAAGGACCAGACCAAGCCGGTCGAGCTGATGGCTATCGAGCGTCGCGAGTGGGGTAACTTCTACGGCACCCTGGTCAACGTCAAGCAGGATGGCAAGGTCATCGCCGAAGGCGAGGCCGCATGGCCGGAGCTGCAAGCCCGCGTCGACCGTGTGAACAAGCTGGCTGCCCAGCTCAAGAGCCTGGAAAAAACCGATATCGGCGCAATCAACGCAGGTCTCGAACGCATCCGCCTGCACGGCCGCAAGCTGGAACTGGAAGGCAAGCTCGACGCTGCCGCCCAGGCCGACATGGACGCCGACCGCGCCGAGCTGAATGCCCGTTACCAGGACATCGAGGCACGCCTGTCCGACCTGCACACCCAGTTCAACCGTGACGCGCTGACCGCCCGTGACGGCAACGGCAAGGAAGTGGAGATCGGCATCGGCAAAGTGGTGCACGCCTACCAGCCGAACGCCATGGGCACCTTTACCAAGATCGGCTTCTACTTCAGCAAGGTCTGGGAATTCCTCAGCGATGACCCACGGGAAGCCAACACCGAAGGCGGGATCTTCCCGGCCATCTTCGGCACCGTGATGATGACCCTGATCATGGCGATGATCGTGACCCCGTTCGGCGTACTGGCGGCTGTGTACCTGCGTGAATACGCCAAGCAGAACACCCTGACGCGCATCATCCGTATCGCCGTGAACAACCTGGCCGGCGTCCCGGCCATCGTCTACGGTGTGTTCGGCCTGGGCTTCTTCGTGTATGTACTGGGTGGTTCGGTGGACCGCCTGTTCTTCGCCGAAGCCCTGCCGGCACCGACCTTCGGTACGCCGGGCCTGCTGTGGGCCTCGCTGACCCTGGCGCTGCTGGCGGTGCCGGTGGTGATCGTGGCCACCGAAGAAGGCCTGGCGCGCATCCCACGCACCGTACGTGAAGGCTCCCTGGCACTGGGCGCGACCAAGGCGGAAACGCTGTGGAAGATCGTGCTGCCCATGGCCAGCCCGGCGATGATGACCGGCATGATCCTCGCCGTGGCCCGCGCCGCCGGTGAAGTGGCGCCGCTGATGCTGGTAGGTGTAGTGAAACTGGCGCCGTCGCTGCCGCTGGATGGCAACTACCCGTACTTGCACCTGGACCAGAAGATCATGCACCTGGGCTTCCATATTTATGACGTCGGCTTCCAGAGCCCCAACGTCGAAGCGGCACGGCCACTGGTGTACGCCACCGCCTTGCTGCTGGTGCTGGTGATCGCCACGCTCAATTTGTCGGCAGTGTGGATTCGTAACCACCTGCGTGAAAAATACAAAGCGTTGGATAGTTAACACGGCCCCCTGTGGGAGCTGGCTTGCCTGCGATGGCATCGCCGCGGTTTGACTGAAACACCGCGCCGCCTGCATCGCAGGCAAGCCAGCTCCCACAGGGGCCAGCGTCAGACACAGAATTTGGGTAGATCGCCTCGGCGGTCCAACACAACGAATTGGTAGCACAGGGAGCATCCCATGCAACATGAAACCCACACCCACGGCATCAACATGTCTGCCCTGGGTCGCGACAAGCAGAGCCTGAGCCTGGCCCAGGAAACCGTGGCCATCGAAGTGCCGGGCCTGAGCCTGTACTACGGTGAAAAACAGGCGCTGTTCGACGTCAGCATGAACATCCCCAAGCAGCGCGTGACCGCCTTCATCGGCCCGTCGGGCTGCGGCAAGTCCACGCTGCTGCGTACCTTCAACCGCATGAACGACCTGGTGGACGGCTGCCGCGTTGATGGCGCCATCAACCTCTACGGCACCAACATTTACCGCAAGGGCGAAGACGTGGCCGAGCTGCGTCGCCGTGTGGGCATGGTGTTCCAGAAGCCGAACCCGTTCCCCAAGACCATCTACGAAAACGTGGTCTACGGCCTGCGCATCCAAGGCATCAACAAGAAACGCATTCTCGACGAAGCCGTTGAGTGGGCCTTGAAAGGCGCGGCGCTGTGGGACGAAGTGAAAGACCGTCTGCACGACTCGGCCCTCGGCTTGTCCGGCGGCCAGCAACAACGTCTGGTGATCGCGCGCACCATCGCCGTGGAACCGGAAGTGCTGCTGCTCGACGAACCGTGCTCGGCACTTGACCCGATCTCGACGCTGAAAGTCGAAGAGCTGATCTACGAGCTCAAATCCAAATTCACCATCGTCATCGTGACCCACAACATGCAACAGGCGGCTCGGGTTTCCGACTACACCGCGTTCATGTACATGGGCAAGCTGGTGGAATTCGGTGATACCGATACTCTGTTCACCAATCCGGCGAAGAAGCAGACCGAAGACTACATCACCGGTCGCTACGGCTAGTCAGCCGTGGTTCTCATTGCACTGATGCTGCGGTTCTCCGCACCTTACCGGACGCTCCAAGGACGCCAACATGATTAGCAAAGAAGGCCTTACCCACCACATCTCCGCGCAGTTCAACGCCGAGCTTGAGGAAGTGCGCAGCCACCTCCTGGCGATGGGCGGTCTGGTAGAGAAGCAAGTCAACGACGCCGTGACCGCGCTGATCGAGGCCGACTCGGGCCTGGCCCAGCAAGTGCGGGAGATCGATGACCAGATCAACCAGATGGAACGCAATATCGACGAAGAGTGCCTGCGCATTCTGGCCCGTCGCCAACCGGCGGCGTCCGACCTGCGTTTGATCATCAGCATCTCCAAGTCGGTGATCGACCTGGAGCGCATCGGCGACGAAGCCACCAAGATCGCCCGCCGCGCCATCCAGCTGTGCGAAGAAGGCGAAGCCCCGCGCGGTTACGTGGAAGTGCGCCACATCGGCGACCAGGTGCGCAATATGGTGCGCGACGCACTGGACGCCTTTGCCCGCTTCGACGCCGAGCTGGCGTTGTCGGTGGCCCAGTACGACAAGATCATCGACCGCGAATACAAGACCGCGCTGCGTGAGCTGGCCACCTACATGATGGAAGACCCGCGCTCTATCTCGCGGGTCTTGAGCATCATCTGGGTGCTGCGCTCGCTGGAACGCATCGGCGACCACGCGCGCAACATCTCGGAGCTGGTGATCTACCTGGTCCGTGGCACCGACGTGCGGCACATGGGCCTCAAGCGCATGAAGGCTGAAGTTGAAGGTTCGGTCGATCAAATCCCTAATGTTCCGGGCGAAGCTGACGATAAGTAAGATTGCCCGAGAAATAAACGCCCGGCCTTTGGCCGGGCGTTTTCGTTTGTGGCCTCCGAATTTTTTGCGCAGCGGAAGCAATAAAGTCCGACTGTGACTACCGAGTTTTGGCAAAATGCCACCAGTCAGGCGTCTTGCGTGCCGAAGTTTTTATAGGATGAAGGGTCGATGAGTAAAGTCAGTGTATTGGTGGTGGATGACGCCTCGTTTATCCGCGATCTGGTGAAGAAGTGCCTGCGCAACTACTTCCCCGGGATCAAGCTTGAAGACGCGGTGAACGGCAAAAAGGCCCAGGCCATCCTGATGCGCGAGACGTTCGACCTGGTGCTGTGCGACTGGGAAATGCCCGAGATGTCCGGCCTGGAGTTGCTGACTTGGTGCCGTGAGCAACCGCACCTCAAAGCCATGCCGTTTGTGATGGTGACCAGCCGTGGCGACAAGGAAAACGTGGTCCAGGCGATCCAGGCCGGGGTTTCCGGTTATGTCAGCAAGCCGTTCACCAACGAGCAACTGCTGAACAAGGTCAAGCAGGCCCTGCACAAGATCGGCCGCCTCGACGCCCTGGTCGCCAGCGCGCCGACCAAGATGAACTCAGCCTTTGGCAACGACTCCCTGAGCGCCCTGACCGGCGGCAAAGCCGAGACCGTACGTGCGGCCCCGGTTGCCGCAGCGGCCCCTGCGCCCAGCAAAGGCCTGCTCAACAGCCCGCCGGTACAAGCACCCGCCGCCGCGCCAGCGGGCGGCCGTGGCCAGGGCCAGCTGCGCCTGTCCAGCGGCACCCAGCAATGCGTGATCAAGGGCTTGAGCATCAAGGAAGCGCTGCTGGTGGTGCGTCGCGGTGAAGTCCTGCCTCAGGTACTGGAAAGCGCCGTACTCGACCTGGAGCAAGGCGACAACGCCGAAGTCGCGCGCCTCAACGGCTACCTGCACGCCGTCGTTGCCCACGAGCCAAAGCCCGATAGCGACTGGCTGCAACTGACCTTCCGGTTTATCGACCAGGACGCACAGAAGCTCGACTACATCTCCCGGCTGATCGCCCGTGGTACTGCACAGAAGCATTTTGTGCCGGGTGCGTAATCCCCTGAATATTGGGAATCGACCGGCGGTCTGATTCCCGGTACTTGGCTTGATTTATATCTGTTTCGATATAGTCTCTCGATAACGCCTCCGCGATATCGAGCCTTTGCTATGCCTTGAAACAAACCATCATTAGCTCTGGCTGAATCGTCGATTACGCTTTTTCTTTCCAGGAAAGGAGAAGCCAATGCCAAGGCACAAGGATGTGGTGTTTTTAGGAAGCTCGCTCAAAGATCTGAAAGCGTTCCCTCTCGATGCCAGAAGGGCAGCAGGTTTTCAGTTGGATCTCTTGCAACAGGGTGAGCAGCCTTTTGATTGCAAGCCGATGAAAACCATTGGTAGGGGCGTCAGCGAGATTCGGATTACGGAGGAGTCGGGAGCGTTTCGGGTGTTCTATGTGGTCAACCGGCCTGAGGCTGTTTATGTGCTGCATGCGTTGCGCAAGACCACACAGAAAACCGAAGCACGGGACATCGAACTGGCTCGCGCCAGATTGCAGGAGTTAAGTTGAGCCATGACCCATCAAAAAGTTTACGGTGAACGTTTCAGCTGTGTTTGGGACGCGCTGGAAGATACGCCCCAGCAGGCCGCCAATATGCGGCTGCGTTCAAAATTGCTCTTGGAGCTGTGCCAGACCATTCGCAGTTGGGAGCTTTCTCAGAAAGATGCGGCACACAGATTGGGCATCAGTCAGCCCCGACTTAACGACGTCCTCACCGGCAAGATCGACAAGCTCTCTCTGGATGCCTTGGTCAACCTGTCGGCGGCAGCCCAGATGAATGTAGATATTTGTTTCACCGGGCTCCCTGCCTGAGGTTCACTCAGCTTTGTCATGATCCCTTGCTAGCCTGCCGTTTCATCTCGGCAGGTTCACACCATGCTCATGCGCTGCTTGCTGTGCTGCGGGCTGGCCACGGTTGCCATGTCGGCCCAGGCCATGACCGTCTACAAATCCGTTGATGCCAACGGCAACGTGTTCTACAGCGACCGGCAAACCCCCGGCGCGCAGGCGTTCGTGATCCAGGAGCGCAAGCCCGCGCGCCCGTTGCTCGACAGGCCCACGCTCACTTATCCACAACAAGCCTACCGCTACCCGCTGCCCTGGCGCGGTGGTCCGTTCCGCCTGAGCCAAGGGCCCAACGGCAGTTTCAGCCACACCGACAGCAAAAGCCGCTACGCCATGGACATCGCCATGCCCGAGGGCACGCCGATCATTGCGGCGCGCAGCGGTGTGGTGGTGAAAACCGAGAACGCGCAGGCCGGGCGCGGCAGTGATGCGTCGGGGAATTTTGTGCGGGTGCGCCATGATGACGGCACCGAGGGCGTGTACCTGCACCTCCAGAAAGGGTCGGTCAGCGTGCGGGTGGGGCAACGTGTGGCGGTGGGAAGCCCGCTGGCGCTGTCGGGCAATACCGGCAACAGCAGCGGGCCACACTTGCATTTCGTGGTGCAGCGCGCCACCGAGGCGGGGCTGGTGTCGATCCCGTATGAGTTCAACCAGCCGGTGGGCGCCTTGCCCAACTTTGCGTTGGGCAATTGAGGGTCAGTCCAGCAGCAGGACCTTGGCCAGGACGATCTTCGGCCCTTTCATCTTCTTGATGATGATCCGCAAGCCTTCAACTTCCAGCACTTCCTCTTCTTCCGGCACCCGCTTGAGGGTGTCGTAGATCAGGCCGGCCAGGGTTTCCGCTTCGATGTGGTCCAGGTCCACGCCCAGCAGGCGTTCCACCTTGAACAGCGGCGTGTCGCCACGCACCAAGAGCTTGCCCGGCTGGTAGGCGAGGATGCCGCGCTCGGCCTTGCGGTGTTCGTCCTGGATGTCGCCCACCAGCACTTCCAGCACGTCTTCCATGGTCAGGTAGCCGATGATCTTGCCGTCGGCTTCTTCCACCAGGGCGAAGTGCGCGCCGCCTTTGCGGAACTGCTCCAGCAACTGCGACAACGGCATGTGCCGCGACACGCGCTCCAGCGGGCGGGTCAGCTCGGCCAGGTTGAACGACTCGGGGATGTGGTCCAGGGCTGCCAGCTCCAGCAGCAGATCCTTGATGTGCAGCAGGCCGACGAATTCGTTGCGCACCGCGTCATACACCGGGTAGCGGCTGAATTTGTGGCGGCGGAACAGCGCGAGGATTTCCTTGAGCGGGGCGTTGAAGTCCAGGGTGACCAGGTCTTCGCGGGAGTTGGCCCAGTCCACCACTTCCAGCTCGCCCATTTCCACGGCCGAGGCCAGTACGCGCATGCCTTGGTCGCTGGGGTCCTGGCCACGGCTGGAGTGCAGGATCAGCTTGAGTTCTTCGCGGCTGTAATGGTGCTCATGGTGCGGGCCAGGCTCGCCTTGGCCGGCGATCCGCAGGATGGCGTTGGCGCTGGCGTTGAGCAGGTAGATCGCCGGGTACATCGCCCAGTAGAACAGGTACAGCGGCACCGCCGTCCACAGCGACAACAGCTCGGGTTTGCGGATGGCCCAGGACTTGGGCGCCAGCTCACCGACCACGATGTGCAGGTAAGAAATCACGAAGAACGCCGCAAAGAACGACACGCCCTTGATCACTTCCGGCGACTCGACGCCCACGGCGCCCAGCAATGGCTCCAGGATGTGCGCAAACGCCGGCTCACCGACCCAGCCCAGGCCCAGGGAGGCGAGGGTGATACCCAGCTGACAGGCCGACAGGTAGGCGTCGAGCTGGCTGTGTACGGTGCGCAGGATCTGCCCGCGCCAGCCGTTGGTGTGGGCGATGGCCTCGACCCGCGTGGAGCGCAGTTTGACCATGGCAAATTCCGCCGCAACGAAGAAACCGTTGAGCAGTACCAGGACCAGTGCAAAAAGAATCATGCCGAAGTCGGCGAAGAGTGTGGCGAGGGTGATACCAGGGGAAGGGTCCATGATGGGGTTTTGCAGGTTCCGTGTGTTCAATTGAGGGGTGGCAGGTGAGCCGCTAAAGCGGGCGCAAGTCGGCCAATGTAGCGGCTGATGGGGCGCTTGCCTAGTCCGATACGTCGCAAATCCACTGTGGGAGCGGGCTTGTGTGGGAGCGGGCTTGCTCGCGAAGGCGGTTTGTCAGAAAAGGATGTGCTGACTGATACACAGCATTCGCGAGCAAGCCGCTCCCACAAAAGCCAGCTCCCACATTTAGCCCAGTGGTGTCTTCGGGGTTATTCGTCAGTGCTGAGAACGCGCGAGCGGGTCACCTGTGACGGCGGGAAATGGCAGGTAAACGTACTGCCATGGCCCAGCACGCTGCTGATCTCCAGGCGCGCGCGGTGGCGTAGCAGCACGTGTTTGACGATCGCCAGGCCGAGCCCGGTGCCGCCGGTGTTGGAGTTGCGGCTCGAATCGACGCGGTAGAAACGCTCGGTCAGGCGCGGTAGGTGCTTGGCGTCGATGCCGATGCCGGAGTCCTGCACGCTCAAATGCGCGCCCTGGTCGTCGGCCCACCAGCGGATGCGGATGGTGCCCTTGTCCTGGGTGTACTTGACGGCGTTGAACACCAGGTTGGAGAACGCGCTGCGCAATTCGCCTTCGCTGCCCTTGAGCAAGACCTGCGGGTCGGCTTCCAGGGTGATCTGCTGGCCACGCTGGCCGGACAGGGCCTGGGCGTCGTTCTTGATGGTCTGCAACAGGCTTTGCGCGGCCACCGGTTGGTTGTCCGACGGGTAATCCGTGGCTTCCAGCTTGGCCAACAGCAACAGGTCGTTGAGCAGGGTCTGCATGCGTGAACCCTGCTGCTGCATTTGTTGCAGCGCGCGGCTCCAGCGCGGGTTGATCTCGTCGACGTTGTCCAGCAGCGTCTCCAGGTAGCCGCAGATCACCGTCAGCGGCGTGCGCAACTCGTGGGAGACGTTGGCGACGAAGTCTTTGCGCATCTGTTCCAACTGGTGGATGCGGGTCACGTCGCGCACCAGCATCAGGTGCTCGTTGTTGCCGTAGCGCGTCAGGTACAGCTGGATGCGCACGCGGTCGTTGGTGGGCGAGGGGATTTCCAGGGCCTCTTCGTAGTTCTCCTGTTCGAAGTACTCCTTGAAGCGCGGGTGGCGCACCAGGTTGGTCACCGGCTGGCCGCTGTCCTGGGGCGTCTTCAGGCCCAGCAGGGTTTCGGCGGCGCGGTTCCACCATTCCAGGTTGCCGTCGCTGTCGAGCATGATCACTGCGTCTTTCAGCGCGGCGGTGGACTCCTGCACCCGGTCGATCACCGCCTGCAGCCGCCCGCGTACCCGTTGGTCGCGGCGTTGCAGGTGGTAGATGCTGTCGAACACCTCGCCCCACAGGCCGTAGCCGTCGGGTGGCGCTTCGTCGGGTTTGTGCTGGCGCAGCCATTCATGCAGGCGCAGCAATTGCTTGAGGGTCCAGCCCAGGTACAGGCCGAGGCCGATGGCCAGGCTCCAGCCGTAGTAGCCGCTGATCAGGCCTACCAGCAGGCAGCCGGTGACCAACAGGAGCATGTGGCGGATCAGGGTGCCATGCCAGTTTTGGTTCACTTGAACATGCGTCCTTGTCAGCTGTTTAAGTCAAAAAAAGCGGCTGGCTCAGCCCTTGGTGGAAAACCGGTAGCCAGTGCCGCGCACGGTTTGTACCAGATTCTCGTAGGCATCGCCCAAGGCTTTGCGCAGGCGACGGATATGCACGTCCACGGTGCGCTCTTCCACATACACGTTGCCGCCCCAGACCTGGTCGAGCAGCTGGCCGCGGGTGTAGGCGCGCTCTTGGTGGGTCATGAAGAATTGCAGCAGGCGGTATTCGGTGGGGCCCATCTCGGCCGGTGTGCCGTCGATGGTCACGCGGTGGCTGATGGGGTCGAGGATCAGGCCGCCGACTTCAATCGGCGCCTCGCCATCGGTCGGGCCGGCGCGGCGCAGTACGGCTTTCAGGCGCGCAACCAGCTCACGTGGGGAAAACGGCTTGGTGATGTAGTCATCGGCGCCGACTTCCAGGCCCTGGATCTTGTTGTCCTCTTCGCCCTTGGCGGTGAGCATGATGATCGGGATATCCCCGGTCAGTTCGTCACGCTTGAGGCGGCGGGCCAACTCGATGCCGGAAGTGCCGGGCAGCATCCAGTCGAGCAGGATCAGGTCCGGCTTGCGGTCGACGATAATGGCATGGGCCTGCTGGGAGTTCTCTGCCTCCAGGCAGTCGTAGCCGGCCATTTCCAACGCAACGGCGATCATCTCGCGGATGGGCGCTTCGTCGTCAACGATCAGAATGCTCCTGCCAACCATGCCTAAATCCTCTTGTCATTTAACTGTCTTGCGCCGCATTAGATAACGGAATTATTGCAGTCGTGTGACAGTAATTTAGTCGCTTGGGCAATCCGCGTCTCTCTGGACTACGCTTTGGGTCCGAATCCTGACAACCAAAAAAGGAAGGTTCCGATGACTTACCGTACTGTTTCCTGGAAAGCCCTGTTGGTAACGGCAGCGTTGACGCTGCCGACCCTGGCCTTCGCGATGGACCCGGCAATGACGAAAGACGGGATGTTGGTGGATCACAAAGGGATGACGCTCTACACCTTCGACAAGGATGCCGACGGCAAGTCCGTGTGCAAGGACCAGTGCGCGACGAACTGGCCGCCGCTGAAGGCTGAGTCCACCGACAAACCGATGGGCGATTGGACCGTGATCACCCGCGATGACCAGACCAGCCAGTGGGCTTACAAAGGCAAGCCGGTGTACACCTATAAGGATGACATGAAGGCTGGGGACAAGGCCGGGGATGGCAAGGGTGGGGCGTGGCACGTCATCAAACCTTGAGCCCTCGGCGCGGCTAAAAGCATCGCGGGCAAGCCCGCTCCCACATTTGAAGGTGTTCGCAATTCAAACTGTGGGAGCGGGCTTGCCCGCGATGGCGTCAGAACAATCACCGCAACCCGTAATCCAACACAATCCCGACAAAAATCGCCAACCCTGCCCAATGGTTGTGCAGGAACGCCTTAAAGCACTTCATCCGATCCCTGTCCCGCGTATACCAGAACTCCCAGGCAAAACAGCCCGCCGCTGCAACCAATCCCAAGTGGAACCAGCCCCCCAGCTCAAACCGCGCGCCCGCCAGCAACAGGCATACCAGCGCCAGCCCTTGCAGGGTCAGGATGATCACGCGGTCCGCATCGCCAAACAGGATGGCCGTGGACTTCACGCCGATCTTCAAGTCGTCGTCGCGGTCGGTCATGGCGTAATAGGTGTCATAACCCACCGTCCACAGCAGGTTGGCGATATACAGCAGCCACGCAGTGGCAGGCAGGCTGCCGGTCTCGGCGGTAAACGCCATCGGCATGCCCCAGGAAAACGCCGCACCCAACACCACCTGCGGGTAATAGGTGTAGCGCTTCATGAACGGGTAGCTCGCCGCCAGCGCTAGGCCGCCGAGGGACAGCAGGATGGTGCTGGCGTTGGTCAGCAGCACCAGCAGGAAACTGATGCCCATCAGCACGGCGAAAAACACCAGGGCCTCTTTCGAGCTGATCTTGCCGCTCACCAGCGGGCGCTGCTCGGTGCGCTTCACATGGCCATCGACCTTGCGGTCGGCCCAGTCATTGATCACGCAGCCGCCGGCACGGGTGAGCACCACGCCGAGCACGAAAATCACGATGTTGAGCAGGGACGGCGAGCCCTTGCCGGCGATCCACAACGCCCACAACGTCGGCCACAGCAGCAGGTAGATGCCGATCGGCTTGTCCATTCGCGTCAACTGGATGAAATCCCACGCCCTGGGGTTCAGGTGGTTCAAGGACTTGAGCAGACGTTGATACATCAGCAGTTCTCCGGGTGGGCATGCAAGGCATGCCAGAAGCTCGGCAAGAAGATTTCCGCGACCAATACGCTCAAGGCCCCGCGATCGAAACGCGAGCGGCGGCCCCACAGCCCGTCGGCCTGATCGGCGGTTGGCAGCCAGTGGCGCGGGTAATGGCACACCTCGATCGCCTGGCGGGTGAACGCCTGGTCGCAGAACAGCAACTCGCCCAGGGAGCGGCTGCCCAGTTCATCCATGTGCAGCCCATCACCTTGCAACGCACTGCGCGACGCTACGCTGCGGGCAAACACCCAGGGCTGGCCTTGGCCGCGCAAATACACTTCGCGCACCCAACCGACGGTGGCCGGGGCGAGCCCCAGGGCGGCGCATTCGTCGTCCCGCAGCGGCTGCCAGCCTTCGAACAGCGGCGTCACGCTGAAACCGTCCCGGGACAGCCACGTCAGCCGGCGCGTCAGCGAGTCTTCGTTGAACAGCCAATTGACGGCCAGGGGCGCAGGCATTGGGCGCAGAAGGCTCTGGGTCAGCCATTGGCAAGCATCGGGAAGGGCGATTGAGTGCGGCACGGTGAGTCAATATTGGCAGCAAAAGAGGCGGCGAGCTTACCATGGCACCCTGGCCTTTTGCCGGGGTGGGGTCGCCGTTTGCGTCGATCATGCTTGCATCTGCACGCCCCGATCAGTACAAAACGCCCTGAGCCGTACGGCAACGCGGGATCTATCGACCGTCGGCCAACCTGCCTGGACCCTGAGGAAGCAAGTAATGAAGAAGTGGCAATGTGTAGTTTGCGGCCTGATCTACGACGAGAAAGACGGCTGGCCGGATGACGGAATCCTGCCTGGCACCCGTTGGGAAGACGTCCCGGAAGACTGGCTGTGCCCGGACTGCGGCGTGGGCAAAATGGATTTCGAAATGATCGAAATCGGTTAATTTTTAAGCAAAGAAACGTACTACAAGGAGAAGGGAATGAACGCACCTGTCGTGATCATCGGCACCGGATTGGCCGGCTACAACCTGGCCCGGGAGTTTCGCAAGCTCGACAGCGAGACCCCATTGCTGCTGATCACTGCGGATGACGGCCGCTCCTACTCCAAGCCCATGCTCTCCACCGGTTTTGGCAAGAACAAGGACGCCGATGGCCTGAGCATGGCTGAACCTGGCGCCATGGCCGAGCAACTCAAGGCCGAAGTGCGCACCCACACCCGCATCAGCGGCATCGACCCGGGCCACAAGCGGCTGTGGATCGGCGAGGAGGCGGTGGCCTATCGCGACCTGATCCTGGCCTGGGGCGCCGAAACCGTGCGCGTACCGGTGGAAGGCGATGCGGCTGAGCTGATTTTCCCGATCAATGACCTGGAAGACTACGCGCGCTTTCGCGCTGCAGCGGCCGGCAAGCGCCGCGTGCTGCTGCTCGGTGCCGGCCTGATCGGTTGCGAGTTCGCCAACGACCTGATCCTCGGCGGCTACGAGATCGACCTGGTGGCACCGTGCGAGCAAGTCATGCCAACCCTGCTGCATCCGGCCGCTGCCGCTGCGGTCCAGGCTGGCCTGGAAGGCCTCGGCGCGCGTTTCCACCTGGGCCCGGTGCTCAACCGCTTGCAGCGCAGCGCTGATGGCCTGGAAGCGCATCTGTCGGACGGCGAAGTGATCCACTGCGACCTGGTGGTCTCGGCCATCGGCCTGCGTCCACGGGTCGACCTCGCTGCCGCTGCCGGTTTGCAGACCAGCCGCGGGGTCACGGTCGACCGCCACCTCAAGACCTCCCACGCGAATATCTACGCCCTGGGCGATTGCGCCGAGGTCGATGGCTTGAACCTGCTGTACGTGATGCCACTGATGAGCTGCGCCCGCGCCCTGGCCCAGACGTTGGCCGGCAATGCGACGGCGGTCAGCTACGGGCCGATGCCCATCACCGTGAAAACCCCGATCTGCCCGCTGGTGGTGTCGCCGCCGCCACGGGGCAGCGAAGGCGTGTGGAGCGTCGAGGGGCAGGGCGCCGATATCAAGGCCCTGTGCCGCGATACCAGCGGTCGCTTGCTGGGTTACGCGCTGACCGGCGGCGCTGTCATGGACAAACTGGCCCTGAACAAAGAACTTCCACCGTTGCTGGCGTAAATAGCGGTCGTTCTGTCGGAATCAGCACGTTCCTACCCCCAGAAAGGTCGCCGCGACACTGGCGCAGCGTCGGAGGGCATGCCATCCTCACTCCCGTCTGCCGCAGAGTAGAGCCTGCGGCGCCTTGGGCGCTGCTCCGTTAGAGAGCAGCACGGACATAACAACAAAAAACCGTCAAAGAGGCTTCACTCATGCGTAAACCAGAACTCGCAGCCGCCATCGCTGAAAAAGCGGATCTCACCAAAGAACAGGCCAACCGCGTCCTCAACGCCGTTCTCGAAGAAATCACCGGCGCCCTGCACCGCAAGGACAGCGTCACCCTGGTTGGCTTCGGCACCTTCCTGCAACGCCATCGCGGCGCCCGCACCGGCAAGAACCCGCAAACCGGCGAGCCGGTGAAGATCAAGGCCAGCAACACCGTTGCGTTCAAGCCGGGTAAGTCGCTCAAAGACAGCGTCAACCCGTAAGAGCGGTATCGCCTCGAAGGGAGGCGGGGTGGTAGAAAAAATGGGCACGCCGACTGCGTCGGGTGCCCATTTTTTGTGGCTGTCTGCTGGCCTTGCCTCAGCCGTAGAAGTAGTCAAAAAAGCGTGCGTAATTGTCTGCGCCCAACAACGGGCTGACCTCCTTGTTGAGTAACTTCACGAACTTGCTGGAAAGCTCATCGTCGTCATTGTAGATATCAAAGATGTCGAATTTTCCATGGACGATCTCGACAGTCTTGGCGAACGCGAGAAGGAAGTCAGCGAGAGAGTCGGCAATCTTGAACGGTGCTACGGCATCGTAGCTCGCCAATACCGGTGTGCCTGGCATGTCGGTCACAGCGATAACTGGCTTACCACCGCCCGATAAAAGGGGACGGATTTATTTGGGCTGTAAAGATCGGTAGATGGTAAATAAATCAGTCCCGTTTATCCCGCATTTATCCCGGGGTTTTACGGGAAAGACTGTGTCAGCAACGCTTCAAGCGAGTCATACAAAAGCTCCGCTTCATCTTCTTCGTGGAAGTAGATATAGATTTCTCCCGCTGTGTTGATCAGGATCGGGTTTCCTGAGCCATCGTCTGAAATCACTACAGCCCCGACTAAGTTCTCTGGAAGTTTGTCAGCGTAGACACTCCAGAATTTCTCCGTCATCTCGGTAACGGTCGCTTTGCCGATCAGTGACCCGTTCTGGAATGCGTGAATGTCGATGCCACCGAACGCACCACCAAAGAGCTTGATGAACTCAACGTATTGCTCATTGAATTTAACGTTAAGTTTTTTTTCAGCTGCATTGATCTCAGCATCGGTTGCGGGTTGTCCACAAAGGCCATCCTGAGTGCTGAATAGGGCGCTTATTTTTTTCAACAGGTCTTCTTTCATTTCATGCATCCGCCTTTCAGAGCTTTTTTGGCTTGGGACGTCCAGAACTCTTTTTTCCAAAGGTTGAACGCTGCCCGGTTTGTGATACCTGTTCCCTTCTTGTTGCCGTTCGGATGTTGCGCCGCGTTGTGTTCAGGGCTGCCATGATGCTTGTCGGGCATTGCGCTGAGAGGTCCTTGCGTTTGCTGTTTGTCATGATGCAGCACAATCGTATTTCGGCGCTTATCAACAGGTGATTTTCCGAATGGATGAGGTGCTTCAGGTCCGTTCATGAAAATCACAGTCTTCAGTTCGGAAGGGGTCAAATGACTCAGGTCTGTGTAGCCGTTGACTGTTAGCGTCAGTCCACGGCTATCTGTAAATGTAACGGGTGTTAACCCCAGAGGGTCAAACCAAGATATTGGATTGGGTGAGTAGGTGTAGGCATTCATCCCCCCCGCCAACCCAATCGGATCCGGCGTAGTAAACCGCCCCACATCCGGATCATAAAATCTGAACGTATTGAAATGCAGCCCCGTCTCCCGGTCCAGATACTGCCCCTGAAACCGCAGGTTCTGTTCCTCGATGTAATACGGCTCGCGCACTTCCTCCAGCGTGTTGCCCCACACCCGATAAGTCGCCCGCCAGACGTCATGCCCATCCGCTTCGGTGAGCTGTTCCGGCAACCCATTCAGGTCATTATGGTAGTAGCGGATCTTCTGCAACGGCCCCGTGCCGTCAACGCGGGCCAAGGGTTCGTAGCCTTCGTCCTGATAGACATACAGACTGGTCTGGCTGTGCCTGTGCTCCTGCAACAACCGCAGGCCATCCCACACGAACCGCGTTTCCCCCAGCGGATAGCCATCGCTGCCGTGTTCGGTTTTCCCGATACGCCGGCCCAACGGGTCGTAGGCCATTCTGACCACGCTGCCGTTGTCATTGCGTACTTCGATCAGTCGGCTTTCAGCATCATAGGCAAAGCGTTGCACGCCCCGCGCGGCGCTGCGTTTTTCAATCGTGCGGCCGAACGCATCGTAGCGATAGCGCTTGTCCTGATAGGTCAGCAGTTTGTTATGCACCACCAACCCGGCGCCCGCCTGCGGGCCGTCGAGCAGGTTGGCGGCGGCGTCGTAGGCGAAGGTTTCGCGCTGGCCGTGCAGGCTGTCCTGGCTGGCGATGATGCGGCCGGTGGCGTCGTAATGCAGCAGTTGGCGATGTTGCGCGGCGGGTTGCTGGTCGAGCTTGCCGATCAGGTTATCGGCAGGGTCGTACTCGAACTGCTTTTGCGCCGCAGCGGGCAGCAGGGACGGCTGGCTGGCGTGGCGGCGTTGGCGCGCGCGCAGGCGGCCGCTGCGGTCGTATTCACTGCGGGTATTGAGCTGGCCTTGGGTGCGCAGCACTTCGCGGTGCAGGCGATCGCGTTCGAAGTCGCTGATGACCTGGCCGTCGAGGTTGATCTGGTGCAGGTGGCCGCTGCCGTAGCGCAGGCGATTGAGCCAGCGACCGTCGGGTAGTTGGCTCTGGACCAGGTTGCCCAGCTCGTCGTAATGGTGGTTCAGGTCGCCCGCTGCGCTTTGTTCGCACAGCAGTTGGCCGAGGGCATCGTAGGCAAAGCCCAAGGCTTGGGTGTTGCCGTTCACGTCGGTGAAGGTCACGGCGGTGAGTTGATCCACCGCATCGTAGGCGTAGTCGCTACGGCCATCGTCGGTAGTCTTGGCGATCAGGCGGCCAACTGCATCGCGTTCCAGCGCATGGACGATGGGGGCGGGCGGGGTTTCGGGGACTACCGCCAGACCGTTGCCGTGAGGGGCCGGAACAGCGGTCACTGCGATCACATTGTTCAGTGGGTCGTAACCGTAACGCTTGGCGCTGCCGTCGAGGTCTTGCTGTTCTGTCAGCCTGTCCCCGGCATCCCAGGCAAACCGGTAGCGCTCACCGTTTTCGTTGATCAGCGCTTGCAGCCGCCCATAGCTGTCATAACCGAACTGCACCTGTCGGCCGTGGGCGTCGGTACGCTGGCGGACCTGGCCGCGACGGTTGTGTTGATAGAGCGTGGTGTGCCCGGCCGGGTCGGTGTAACCCACCAGTTGCCCACTGACGTCACGCTGGTACTGCTCGGTGCGCCCGTCCGGCAGTTGGCTGCCGAGCAGGCGGCCATGGGCGTCATAGCTGAACAAGGTGCGCTCGCCGAGGGCGTCAGTGATCACCTGCAAGTTGCCGCGCGCGTCGTAGCCAAAGCGGGTTGGATAGCCCGAGCAATCAACGTGTTCCACCAACTGCCCGAACGGGTTCCAGCGCAGTTTTTTAATCTTGCCGGTGGCGTCGATGATTTCCACCGGTTGGCCATGGTCGTCATAGCGGTAGCGGGTGACGTAGCCCAGCGGATCGGTTTCGGCGATGCAGTTGCCACGCGGGTCGTAGCGATACTGCCAGCTGTTGTCGGCCGCGTCGGTTTCCACCTGCGGCAACGCCCAATGTTCCAGCCACAACGTCGAATCACTGCGCCCCAACGGGTCACTCTCGCCGATCAGATTCCCGGCTTCGTCATAGCTGTATTCGTAGCGCCCGCCCTGCGGATCGGTGGCGCTGAGCAATTGGCGTTCGTCGTTCCACTCGAACAGCCAGGTCTGGCCGAGGTTGTCGCTGTACTGGATGATCTGGTGCTGCGTGTTCCACAAACGGGTGCTGACGCGCTGCAAGCCATCGGTGATGCGCGTGAGACCGGCCTGCAAGTCATAGTCGAACTGGTAAGCGTCGCCTTCATCGGTCCAATGCCGGACCACACGCCATTCCAGGTTTTCAACGCATGCCCACTCATAGAAGCAGCGCAACCCGGTGGGCAGTTGATGTTCGACCATCCGCTGGCCGTTGTCGTAGGCAAAGCGGCGTTGCACCTGGCTGGTCGCGTCGCGCACTTCAGCCAGGCTCCCGGCCATGTCGTAGGCGTAGCTGACCAACACTTCCCGGCGTTGATCGGGATACACCCGCTCGATACGTGCCAATTGGCCTTGCTCACGCATCAGCTCAACCTGCACCAGATCGAACGTATCGCGCAGCCGTACCAGATGCCCGGCTTCGTCGTAGTCGAGGTAGATACGGTTGTCGTTACGATCACCCAGTTGGCTCAGGCGCAGCCGCGACGGGTTGGCCGTAGGCTCGAACAAGCGGTACAGGCCATCGTCGCTTTCGATCAGCAACTGCCCATTGAGGTGGCGGCGCACCGCGAGCCCTTCACCGGCGCTGAATACCGCGCCGCCCAAAGGAATCGAGCCCATGTCGATCGGCCGACCCTGCTCGTCGGTGTAGACCAATGTCTCACCGCCACCGGGATGGGGCAGGCTCTCGACGCACACTTCATAAGCCACGCTCCAGCCTTTGCCGAACAGGCTGCCCGAGCGTTCATCGCGGCTGTTGTAGGCCCGTTGCCAGGCAATCGGCAGGATGCCGGGCAGTACAAAATCCAGTTCTTCGACACCCCCCAACACTTTCGCGCCCGTGGCGGCGTGGACGGGGTTCGGCGAACCCATCGCCGCATTCGCCATCGCCCCCATCGCGCTGCTGACGGCCATCGACGTCGCGCCGCTGATCAGCATGCACGGCAGCTTGCTGAAGAACTTGCCCTTGCCACCCTTGAGCATCAACAGCGCCGTCACCGCCAGCCCGACGCCCGGGGTCTTGCCGCTGCGAATCTCACGCACCACCACCGAACCGCCGCCAATCGTCACGTTGGAGGAGATCAGCCCCGACGACACCACCGTCGCATCGCACGTACTGCGGTCACCGCTGCGCACCGCCGGCTGGCCGTTGACCGTGACCTTGTCCGAGCCCTCGGCCAGAAACTGCGGCGGCATGGGCGGGTGCTTCATGCACACCACCAGGTCCAGCGGTTTGGGCACCGCGCCTGGCGCTGGCGTGGCGACGGTGGGGCGCCACATCTGCGAGAAGAAACTCTCGGCCATGTCCAGGTAACCGGGCTCTGGCGCGGGTTCTTCCAGCTCGGTGCCGGCCGGCGCGACGTGGGAGCTGATCGCCCCGGCAGCGCGCGCGGCGGGGATGTTATTGGTCAGGGTGTTGGTGGAACCGGTGAGAATGTTCGCCTGCACCGTGGGCGGAAACAGGGCGTTGCTAAAGCTCTCGCATAAATTCGACAGGCCTTTGTCCGCCCCCGTCTTGCTCATGGCCAGCCCGACAATCGTGCCCACCACCGCGCCCAGCAGGAAGCAGCCAAGCCCGCCTGTGGCCACGGTGATGCCGGTGGCGGCCACCACCGCAGCGGTTGCCACGGCGGTGATCGCAATATTGGCCGCCACCTCCAGCACACCGCCGAGGATGTCGGCCATCATCGAAGTGTGGGCGAGGGCGTCGCCCATGCGGGCCGCCCAAAGTGCGTCAGACATGCAGGCGGCTCATCACAGGGCGTCGAACGACAATGAGTTTTTGATCAATGCCCAGTGCGCCGCCTCGGCATCGCCGAGCTTTTCGGCCTTCACATAGCTCAACGCGAGCATCTTGCGCGTGCCCGGCAACACCAGCGCCAATTGGTACTGGAACACCTTGTCATTGCCCTTGTTGAACTGGCTGCGCAACTCGATGCCTTCGATCTCTTGCGCCGCGCCCAAACGCACGACAGTGCTCGGCTGGCAGCGCAGATCCTGCACCTGTTGTTCCAGGCGCTTGAGTTGGTCGGCGAAGTTGCCGTGCAGGGTTTCGCCCTCGGCCAGCAAGCTGCGGCTGATGATCAAGGAGGTGCCCAACTCGGGGAACTTGAGGATATTGATCGTCGCGTCCTGCAACTCGGCGGCCGGCAGTTGGAACTGGAATTCGTTGATTCGGTACGTCATGGAAAACAGGTCTCGTCAGGAGCTTTTAGGCGTTGGAAACGCGGCGTTGATATTGGCGTCGATGCTGGCTTTCACGCCCTGGCCATCGGGGGTCGCGCCCGCGCCGCCGCCGTTGTTCAGGTGCAGCACGCCGCCGGTGTTGAACTCGGCATCGCCGCTGGCGTAGAAGCTGATCTGCACGCCCGTCAGGTTGATCTGCCCGCTGGCGTTCAACTCCAGGATGCTTTCACCGCAGACCAGGCGCAGGTTTTCGCCCACTTCGATGACGTAGCTCTGGCTGATGCTGTCGGTCTTGCGCTGGCCCACCGAGAGGATGTCTTCCTGCTTGACGATGCGCAGGCGGTTGTTGCCGATGGTCACCGTCTCGTTGTGGCCGATGCTCTTGTTGCGGTCATGCCCCACCGAATGGCTTTCATCCACCTCCACCACGATGTCCTGGTTGCGCTCGGCATGGATGTACAACTGCTCCAAGCCCTTCTTGTCCTCCATGCGGATTTCATTGAAGTTGGCTGGCGTGCCGCCCTTGCTGGAGCGGCTTTTCATACCGCTTTGCGTGGCGTTTTCCGGTAAGTCGTAAGGCACGGCCTGCTCGGCGTTGTACACGCGCCCGGTGATGATCGGGCGGTCGGGATCGCCCTCAAGAAAACTCACAATCACTTCTTGGCCGATTCGTGGGATCTGCATCGAACCCCAGTTCTTGCCGGCCCAGGATTGCGACACCCGAATCCAGCACGAGCTGTTTTCGTTGGATTGGTCGTGACGGTCCCAGTAGAAGTGCACCTTCACGCGGCCGTACTGGTCGGTCCAGATTTCCTCGCCCTTGGGCCCCACCACCAGCGCGGTCTGCGGGCCTTTGACGATGGGCCGATGGGTGCTGGCCAGCGGGCGGAAGCTTTGCTGGGCATCGATGCAGTTCAGGCTGCTGCTGAACTGCGCCGCGCCCGAGCCGCCGCCGCTTTCCAGGCTCTCCTGGGTGATGTGGTAGCGGATGCCGACGATCAGGTATTCGCGGTTCTGGTCCTGGCGACTGAAGCCGGTGAGGCTGAACAAATGCCCCGAGCCCAGGCCCCGCGCATTGCCGCTGAACTCGATCTGTTCATGCAGGGTTTGCAGGGCCTCGATGCGGGTGCGCGCGTAGTGTTCGCCGTCCTGGCTTTGCACGTAGGTGCCGGGGTAGTCGTACAGCGGATAGTCGCCGGCGGTGTGCGGGCGCGGCATCGCCGATCGCACGTCGATGCTCGCGCTGGGGCGCTGGAAGTCGTAGTCATTGAGCTCCAGCGAGCCCGGCTGCACTTGCTGCGCCAGGTGCCAGTTGTGCATATGGTCGCGTTCGCGCTGCTGCTCGTCCTTGGGGTAATACGGGATCGACGCGTAGCCCGGCACCGTGGTGTGGGCGCCATAGGCGTCGGCCAGCACCAGCACATGGCGGTCCTGTTCATGGCGGAAGAAGTAGTAGATGCCTTCCTGTTCCATCAGGCGGCTGACGAAATCGAAGCTGGTCTCGCGGTACTGCACGCAGTATTCCCACTCGCGGTACGGGCGGCTCAGGGCGTCTTCGAAATCGGAAAAACCGAGGTCGCGAAACACCTGCTTGATGATCTGCGGGATGCTCAGGTTCTGGAAAATCCGGCAGTCCGAGGTGCGACTCAACAGCCAGAACCACGGACGCAGTACCACCTGGTAACTGGCGAACTGGCCCTGGTCGATGTCCTGGCTGCACCGCGCGACGATACCGTGGAAGTGCCGCTCACCGCCGTCCGCCAGTTGCAAGCCGACGCTCATGGGTTTGCCGAGCAACTGGTTGAGGTCGATGTTGGCGTCCAGGGACGTCAGTTGCAGCTCATAGGTGAACAGCCGGCCCAGCTCCTCACCGCCGCCCATGGCATTGAGCAGCAGCACATCCGGCCCGAGGGGGCTGGTGATCTTGGCCAGGCGTGAGGCTTGGTTGAATAGCATCGGTTGTCCTGTAATACCTTTTTCACTGACGGAACTGGATCAAATGTGGGAGCTGGCTTGTGTGGGAGCTGGCTTGCCCGCGATGCAGGCACCTCGGTGTGTCAGTCACACCGCGGTGATGCTATCGCAGGCAAGCCAGCTCCCACACAAGCCAGCTCCCACACTGACCGCATTCCACCCTTCTTTATTCGTTGTCGCTGAAGGCGTAGTGCAATTCGTTATCCCGACTACTGATCCGCACCCCCGCCAACGCCTTGCCCTCCAGCATGCGCGTGAGGAATTCACGGCTCATGTCCGGCAGCAAACTGTTGGTCAGGATCGTATCGATCATGCGCCCGCCGCTCTCAGTCTCGGTGCAGCGCGAGACGATCAGGTCGACCACCGCGTCGTCGTAGTCGAACGCCACCTTGTGGGTGCTCTCCACACGCTTCTTGATGCGGTTCAGTTGCAGGCGGGTGATCGCCTTGAGCATCTCGTCGCTCAGCGGGTAGTACGGGATCGTCACCAAACGGCCGAGCAATGCGGGTGGGAAAATTTCCAGCAGCGGCTGGCGCAAGGCCTTGGCGATCTCTTCCGGCTCTGGCACGTTCGCCGGGTCTTTGCACACGCGGGAAATCAGCTCGGTACCGGCGTTGGTGGTCAACAGGATCAAGGTGTTCTTGAAGTCGATCACCCGGCCTTCGCCGTCTTCCATCACGCCTTTGTCGAACACTTGGAAGAAGATCTCATGCACGTCCGGGTGGGCTTTTTCCACCTCGTCCAGCAGCACCACGCTGTAGGGTTTGCGCCTTACCGCTTCGGTCAGCACGCCGCCTTCGCCGTAGCCGATGTAACCCGGTGGCGCGCCCTTGAGGGTCGACACGGTGTGGGCTTCCTGGAACTCGCTCATGTTGATGGTGATGACGTTCTGCTCGCCGCCGTACATGGCTTCGGCCAGAGCCAAGGCGGTTTCGGTCTTGCCCACGCCAGAGGTGCCGGCCAGCATGAACACGCCAATCGGCTTGCTCGGGTTGTCGAGGCCGGCGCGAGAGGTCTGGATGCGCTTGGCGATCATCTGCAACGCATGGTCCTGGCCGATGATGCGTTTTTTCAGGTGCTGGTCGAGGTTGAGCACCGTCTCCAGTTCGTTGCGCGCCATGCGGCCCACCGGGATGCCGGTCCAGTCGGCGACCACCGAGGCCACGGCCTGGTAATCCACGGTGGGCAGGATCAGCGGGGTTTCGCCTTGCAGGGCGCTGAGGCGTTGTTGCAGGTCCACCAGTTGGGCGCGCAATTCATCGTTGCCGCTGTCGACCACGCCTGCGGTTTCGCGCAGGGTCGCGCGGGTGGCGAGCAGTTCGTCCACCAGGGCTTTTTCTTCGGCCCAGCGGCTTTCCAGGGTGGCAAGACGCTCACGTTCGGCGCTCAACAACGCTTCGGTGTTGGTCTGGCGCGCACCAATCGCAATGCCGATGGCATGCTCGCGGGCGATGATTTGCAGCTCGGTTTCCAGCGCTTCGATGCGGCGGCGGCTGTCGTCCACTTCCGCCGGCACCGCGTGCAGGCTGATGGCGACGCGGGCGCAGGCGGTGTCCAACAGGCTGACGGATTTGTCCGGCAACTGGCGCGCGGGGATGTAGCGGTGGGACAGCTTCACCGAGGCTTCCAGGGCTTCGTCGAGGATCTGCACCTGATGGTGTTTTTCCATGGTCGAGGCCACGCCGCGCATCATCAGCAGCGCCTTGTCTTCCGACGGTTCGGCGACTTGCACCACCTGGAAACGGCGGGTCAGCGCCGGGTCTTTCTCGATGTGTTTCTTGTACTCGGCCCAGGTGGTGGCGGCCACGGTACGCAAGGTGCCACGGGCCAACGCGGGCTTGAGCAGGTTGGCCGCGTCACCCGTGCCGGCAGCGCCACCGGCACCAACCAACGTATGGGCTTCGTCGATAAACAGGATGATCGGCTTGGGCGACGACTGCACATCTTCGATGACCTGGCGCAGGCGCTGTTCGAACTCGCCTTTCATGCTCGCGCCGGCTTGCAAAAGGCCGACGTCCAGGCTGCGCAGTTCCACGTCCTTGAGCGCTGGCGGCACGTCACCGGCGACGATGCGCAGGGCAAAGCCTTCGACTACGGCGGTCTTGCCCACGCCCGCTTCGCCGGTGAGGATCGGGTTGTTCTGGCGGCGACGCATGAGGATGTCCACCAGTTGGCGGATCTCTTCATCGCGGCCGACAATCGGGTCGAGCTTGCCGCTGCGCGCCTGTTCGGTCAGGTCAACGGTGAAGCGCTTGAGGGCTTCCTGCTTGCCCATGGCACTCGGCGCCATGGCGCCGCTGGCTTCGCCGGGAACACCGGCATTAAAACCGTCGCTGGCGCTCAGGGCGTTTTCCGGTGAGTCGCCGACGTATTCGTCAAAACGCTCGCTGAGGGCTTCGGCCTTGATCTTATCGAACTCGGCGGACAAGCCCAGCAGCGCATGGCGCAGGCTCGGCGTCTTCAAGATGCCCAGCACCAAGTAGCCGGTGCGCACCTGGCTTTCGCCAAACATCAGGCTGCCGTAGACCCAGCCGCGCTCCACGGCTTCTTCCACATGGGACGACAGGTCGGTAATCGAAGTCGAGCCGCGCGGCAAGCGGTCCAGGGCTTCGGTGAGGTCGCGGGCCAGGCGCGCCGGTTCCACGTTGAACTGGCGGATGATGCGGTGCAGGTCCGAGTCCTGCAGTTGCAGCAACTGGTGAAACCAGTGGGCCAATTCCACATACGGGTTACCGCGCAATTTGCAGAACACCGTGGCGGCTTCGATGGCCTTGTAGGCCACGCTGTTGAGTTTGCCGAACAGCGCGGCGCGACTGATTTCACCCATGCTCTGGATTCCTTGAGGTGGTGGCGTGATCGGCGTAATGCCGGGCCAGGATTAGGTCGTTGGCGTCTCGCTCGGGCTGACCGAGCCAGGTGTTGAAGCCCAGGCGGAACTGCCCATTGAGTTGCAGCGCCGGTACTTCGGGTTGTTGCAGAACCAGGTTCAAGTCCCAGTCCAGTTCATGGCCCAGGTACTCGGCGACCCACGCCACCAGCTCGTTGAACGGTTGTTGGCCGGGCAACATGCCCATGTAGTCGTCGAGGCTGAGCGGACCGAGGCGGATGCGGAATTTATGCTGGCGGTCCCACACATGGCTGCCCAGGCAAAAGTCCACGCCGAGGCGGTTGGCGCTCACGCCGACGCGGCTGCGTTCGGGCAGCTCCAGCCATTGGCCGACGTACTCTTCAATCGCTACCGGCAGGCCGAAGTACTCGCCGAGGATCGCCTTCAAACCGTCCGGGTAGCGGGTTTGCGCCGACAGGTGGCCGCTGTAATGCAGCTTGGCGGTGTCGGGGATCAAGCCCTGGTTCAACAGGCTCGGCATGCCGCGGCCACTTAAAGCGGCGAGGCGTGCGGACCAGTAATCATCGTGCGGGCGGTCATGGCTGACGGTCGGCCGCGCCTCGGCCCAGGCCCGGTAAAACAGGCTGAGCAGGCGATGGTGGAACACGTCGAGGAACTGCTTGCTGGTGCTGTCGGCGTTGTTGCGCTGACGCTCGCGCACGTACTCGGTGATGTGCAGCGGCAACGGGCCGTTGGGGCCGCCGAGGCCGAAGAAGAACTGCTCCAGGCGCGCAGGTTTACCGTCGCCGCCGGGATCGACCGAGGCCAGCGTGGCCGGGGCGAAGGTGCAATCGGCCTGCTGGCCGAGGCGCAACGGATCGTCTGCCAGGCGCAGGGAATGGCCCAGGCGCGGCAGGTCCGGTGATTCGCACTCGATCCGCCGCAGCGCCTGGAAGAAATCGTATTCCCAGGGCTCCTGATGCATCGCGTCCAGGGTCTTCACAGGGTTGGCCGCCGCCCGGGCTTGGCTTTCCAGCGCATGATCTCGCCGCGTTCGGTGGTGCGGATCACCGTTTCGGTAAAGCTGTTGATCGACACGTAGCGCGCCAAGAAGCGTTCCAGCACCGCGCCGAGGAGGAACACGCCGGTGCCGCGAAAGGCGTTTTCATCGAACTCCAGGGTGATCTCCAAACCGCGACCAAACACAATCGGGCCGGGCATCGGCAGGCGGCGGGTCACGGCTTTGCTACTGACTTCGCGCAGGCCTTCGATCTGCAATTGCAACGCCGCGTCGTTGCTGTCGCCGTAAAGGCGCAGCAGTTCACGCAATGCGCCGGCGCCCTGGCCTTGTTCGCTCAGGGACAAATAGTTGAGCGACAGCTGGCTGATCAGGCGCCAGGCTTTGGCGTCGTGGGCGTGGCTGGCGCGCGGGCGACTCGGCCCGGCGACGCAACGCACGGCCAACACCGGGGCGCTGTCGGCCAGGGTGAAGTCGGTCTTGCCATTGCCCACGCTCATGAACAGCGGCAGGTCGCGGTTGGTGCACAGCGCGGTGACGCCGAGTTGGCGCAGGTCGTGGCCGTACGGCGCCTGGCGGCTGTCCACCAGGCTGACAAAGGTTTCGCTGCCCACATAGGTGGAGCGCGGGCCGTTGCGGCGCTGGTCGCTGGACAACACGCGGGGCTCGCGGCGTACCGTGTAATACGCTTGGTCGCGGCCATAACGCGACGGATCGCGCACGGCGTAGAACGGCAAAAACGGCTGCTCGGGCCCGGTGCCATGGCCGGTGAGGCCGCTCAATGAATGAATCTCGAAATCCATCGGCCGCGTGCGGTCGGCGATCACATGGTGTTCGTTGACCCGGTCGGACAGGTGGATACGGTCCACGCGTTTCGGGAACAGGTTGATCGCCGGCGTGCAGAACGGCAGGAACTGCGCCGCACCCACGCTGCCTTCCAGGCTCGGCTCGTGGCGGTCGAACAGCACGATCAGTTCCAGCTCCTGGCCGTCGCAGCGTTTGACCGCGCGGCTCAGCTCGGCGAACTCGACGAACAGATAGCGGTGGGGCAGGGCGAAGTATTCCTGCAACAGGCGATAGCCCTGGAACGCCCGCGCCACCACCGGCATGGCGGCGTCGGCGTCGTCAAAACCACGGGAACGCAGCGCGTCTTGCGGCAGGCGCTCGACCCAATCACCACCGGGTTTGCGTGCGAAGACCGCGCAGGCATTGCCCAGCAGTTGCTCGTAGAGGCGAAACGGTTGCTCATCGGCGCCGCTGAGGTACAGCGGCAGGGTGTCCAGGTCGAGGCTGTTGAACGGCAGTTCGGCGCCGGTGCGCAGGGTCAGGCGCAGGCCGGCCTTGGCTTTCGGTTCGCTGGCTGCCAGGCGCCCGAGCACGGCGGCGGGGTTGCCAAAGTACTCGGCGTTGCTCACTTGCAGCGGCCACAACGTCACCGGGTGCGCGGTGCGGTACTCGCAGCAGGTCTGGGTTTCGCGGCCCAACGCGGCACGCAGGACGGTGTCGCGGGGCAGGGGGAAACCGCTGGCCAACGAGCCTTCGTCCGGGTCGGTCTGCAATTGCACCACGGTCATCGACGGCGTTGGCGCGAGGTAGTGCGGGTAGGCGATTTCCAGCAGGTTATGGGTGAAGGTCGGGTATTCGGCGTCGAGCTTGAGCTGCACGCGGGCCGTCAGGTAGGCAAAGCCTTCGAGCAAACGTTCGACGTACGGGTCGGCGCAGTCCATCCCGGACAGGGTCAGCCGACTGGCGATCTTCGGGTATTCCTTGGCGAACTCGGCGGCGCTTTCGCGCACGTGGTGCAGTTCCTGGTTGTACAGCTCCAGCAGGCGCGGGTTCATGGGCGTCTCCGCTGGTCGGCATTGACCACGCGCACGTGGCCGGATTCCAGGTCGAGGTCGGTTTGCAGCAACAGGCGCAACGGCACCGGCTGCGCCCACAGGTCACCTTCGATCTCGAAACTCAGCGCGTTGTGGTTCATCTCGCCATGGCCGACGCGGGCTTTGACCCGCAAGGTGTGGCGCAGGATGCGCGGTTCAAAGGTGGCGATGGCCTGGTAGATCAACGCTTCCAGGGCCTTGATATCGACGCTGGACACACTGTTGCCCGCCAGCGCCGGCAGGCCGTAATTGACCACCGAAGTCCCGGCCGGGGTGTGCAGCGTGGCATCGGCATCCAGCAACGACGTGGTGTTGAGCAGCCACGCCAGGTCGCGCAGAACCGAGGCTTTTAATTGGGTCAGGGACAGCACGCGTTTGTCGGCGCTTTCCTTGGGATTGGTTGGATCGTCATCGGTCAACCGGTCCAGCAGGGACGGTTGCAGACGGTCGCGGGAAGCGATTTCAGTGACCACCAAAGCAGCTCCACGGACGGGTTGTGAGAGGGACAATTGAACTGAGGCCGTGGCGCTGGGCCACGGCCACAAGGGCTATCAGCGCTTGGTGTTGGAACGGATATTCCAGCCAAACTTGATCGCGCCGCCGTCTTTGGTGCCGTCGGCTTTCTGCGGCTGGTAGTCGACCATCACCTGGGCGAAGTTCAGGGTGACGTTCTCGGTCAGGCGGTCATCGGAACCCGAACCGCCGGTGCTCAGGGACGTGACCAGCACTTCTTCCAGGTTGATCACCATGTACTCGACCTGGCTTTCACCGCCGGCCTTGCGCACGGTGAGCTTGACCTTGTCGATATGCTTGCCGCTGGCGCAGTGCATCATCAGGTTCGGCGAAGCCTTGTCGACGTACTTGGTCAGCGACAGGTCCTGGATGTTCACCTTGCCTGCACCGCCGCCACCGCCCACGTGCATGTTGCCGGACTGGGCCATGCCCCAGCTCCAGTTCAACACGTCGATTTCGTCCTTGTGGGCCTTGTCCATGGACTCGCCCTTGATGTCGCCGATCTTGATGAAAATATCAACAGCCATGTTTTCTCCCTGTGTGGCGTGGGCCACGAAATTTGTTTAAGCCCAATGGGGCTTTGCTTTTCTGTGGGAGCTGGCTTGCCTGCGATAGCCTCACCGAGGTGTGACTGACACACCTCGGTGCCTGCATCGCGGGCAAGCCCGGCTCCCACAGAAGAGCTAGCTCATCTGTGGTTTAGGCGGATTTCGCCGAAGGCAGCTTCGATACCAGACGCAGCGACACGGTCAGCCCTTCCAGCTGATAGTGCGGGCGCAGGTAGAACTTGGAGTTGTAGTACCCCGGGTTGCCTTCCACTTCTTCCACGATCACTTCGGCCGCTGCCAACGGGTGCTGGGCCTTGGTGGTTTCGGTGGAGTGGGCCGGATCACCGTCCACGTAGTTGAGGATCCAGTCCTGCAACCAGCGCTGCATCTCGTCCTTCTCTTTGAAGGAACCGATCTTGTCGCGCACGATGCACTTCAAGTAGTGGGCGAAGCGGCAGGTGGCGAACAGGTACGGCAGGCGCGCGGCCAGGTTGGCGTTGGCGGTGGCGTCCGGGTCGTCGTATTCGGCCGGTTTCTGCAACGACTGCGCGCCGATGAACGCGGCGAAGTCGGTGTTTTTCTTGTGCAGCAGCGGCATGAAACCGTTCTTCGCCAGCTCCGCTTCACGGCGGTCGCTGATGGCGATTTCGGTCGGGCACTTCATGTCCACGCCACCGTCATCGGTCGGGAACGTGTGGGCTGGCAGGTTTTCCACTTCACCGCCGGACTCCACGCCACGGATGCGCGAGCACCAGCCGTAGTGCTTGAACGAACGGTTGATGTTCACCGCCATCGCGTACGCGGCGTTGGCCCAGGTGTACTTGGAGCTGTCGGCGCCGTCGGTGTTTTCTTCGAAGGCGAAGGCTTCCACCGGGTCGGTCTTGGCGCCGTACGGCAGGCGCGCGAGGAAGCGCGGCATGGTCAGGCCGATGTAGCGCGCATCTTCCGATTCACGCAGGGAGCGCCAGCCGGCGTATTCCGGGGTGGTGAAGATCTTGGTCAGGTCGCGCGGGTTCGACAGCTCTTGCCACGAGCCCATGCCCATCACGGTCGGCGAAGCCGCAGCGATGAACGGCGCGTGCATGGCGGCGCAGACTTTCGACAACTCGCCCAGCAGTTCCACGTCCGGTGGCGACTGGTCGAAGTAGTAGTCGCCCACCAGGCAGCCGTAAGGTTCGCCGCCGAACTGGCCGTATTCTTCTTCGTACATCTTCTTGAAGATCGGGCTCTGGTCCCACGCGGTGCCCTTGAATTTCTTCAGGGTCTTGTGCAGGTCCGGCTTGGCGATGTTGAGCACGCGGATCTTGAGTTGCTCATCGCTCTCGGTGTTGTTGACCAGGTAGTGCAGGCCACGCCAGGCGCTTTCCAGCTGCTGGAAATCCGGGTGGTGGATGATCTGGTTGACCTGGGCGGTGAGCTTGGCGTCGATGGCGGCGATGATCGATTCAATCGACTTGATCGCGTCGTTGGACACCAGGTCGGTCTGCGCCAAAGCCTGTTCAGCCAGGGTGCGCACGGCGGTTTCCACGGCTTCGCGGGCACGCTCGGTCTTGGGCTTGAACTCTTGCAGCAGCAGGTTGGCGAACTCGCTGGCTTCCTCGGTGGCGCCCAGGATCGGCGCGCCTTCGCGGGCGGTATTGTCACTCATGATTACTGCTCCCCTGCAGGCTTGGGCGCGCTGGCAAGTGCTTGCAGCAATGCCGGGTCCTTGATCGCCTTCATGATGATTTCTTCAGCGCCGGTCTTGCCGTCCATGTAGGTCAGCAAGTTGGCCAGTTGGGTGCGGGCTTCGAGCAGCTGGTTCAGCGAATCGACTTTGCGGGCCACGGCGGCCGGGCTGAAGTCGTCCATGCTTTCGAAGGTGATATCCAGGCTCAGGTTGCCTTCGCCGGTCAGCTCGTTGGGTACGTGGAACGCCACGCGCGGCTGCATGGCCTTGAGGCGCGAGTCGAAATTGTCCACGTCCACTTCGAGGAACTTGCGATCCGCCACCGGCGCCAGAGGCTCGGCGGGCTTGCCGGCGAGGTCGGCCATCACGCCCATCACGAAGGGCAGCTGGACCTTTTTCTCGGCGCCGTAGAGCTCGACGTCGTACTCGATCTGCACCCGAGGCGCGCGGTTGCGCGCGATGAATTTCTGAGAACTTTGCTTCGCCACGTTGCTGCTCCTGGTCGCTTGAGCGACGGTGTTGTTACTGCACGGCCGGGCGGTTTACTCGCCGTCCGGGCCGCGCAGGTTTTCAAATTGGGACATGCCGTCGGGAATCAGATTGCGCACGATCGCCGCAAAGTCGGCGTGCACCAGGTTCTTCGCCCGGTTCAACAGCACCGGCAGCGGGCTCGAAGGCTCGTGCCGGGTGTAGTACGCAAGGATTTTGTCGAGGCTGCGCAGCACGTCATCGCGGTTGGCGATATCGCCCAGTGGGCGCGGTGCTGCGGGGGCGGCGGCGGATTCGACCGAGGGGGCATTGTCTTCACTGACGGCCTCGGGAACGCTGCTGCCGGGTACGGCTTGATTGAGTATTTGCAACGCTTGCTTGAGCGGTTGCTTCAAGGCGCTGAGGTCCACGCCCTGGGCGGAACCGACCTGTTCGTTGACCTGTTGCTCGATGGCTTCGCAGGCCGCACGCGCGGCGCTCAACGCATCGCGGGTGGCTTGCAATTGCTCGGGGTCGCTGTCGAGGAACGCGGCGTTGAGCTGCTGGGCGCCGAGTTGTTCATCGGCAAACGACTGCAAGCCGCTGGCGTTCAGCGCCGCGCGCAGGCTCACCGGGCCGAAGGTGCGCGAGCGCGTGAGGATGCTTTCGCGCAGCAGGCGGATGTTCGTGTCGCACGTCAGGCCGGTGAGGGCGTTGATGCGTACGGTGGGGTCGTTATCGTCGTCGGCGTCCAGGCGCGGGTGCAGCTCGGCCCAGTAGTCACGCAGCAGTGCGTTGATCAACGAGAGGGCTTGCGCCAGCCCGGCTACACCCTGGAGGGCGAGGGCACTTTGCAGCAGGAAATGGGTGATGCGCAGGTCTTTGCTGCGCTGCAGCAAGTCGAGGCTTTGCTGCTGGATGTCGCGCCATTGCGGTGGCTCAGCGGGCAGGATCGAGTCGCCCATGCTGCGCTCGGGTTGGCCCTTGGCGGCACGCTCTAGTTGAAGAAAGTCCGCGTCATATTCCATGTCTTCGCCACACGGCGAATTCGCGGAAACGGCGGCGAGCAGCAACGGCACATCCACTGAATTTGATCTCCTTATCAGCCCGTTAGATGGCGGGCAATGCATGCATTAGTTGCGCGAGGAACTTTGCATGTTTTCTCGGTCATATATGCAAGATGCCACTAGTGTGCCATCACGCCTATCTGAGAAGTTGTGCATTTTTGGTGTAGTACTTATGCCTTGTCAAGGTAAGCTATTCGCCCTCTGTGACAGATGTGCGGTGCTTAACAACTCTGCGCGACTGGTGGGTCTAACGACGTACCGGGACAGGATTTTTGTCATGGAGCCCGGTTAAGATCAGCAATTGTGCGGGTGTTGCAAGGTTTTACGGTGGGTTGCACGACCTTATGGAGAGACTTTCTGGAACTAACGTCCAGGAAGTAGAGCGCGCGCGAAGTATCAGCAAGGAGGCAAGATGTCGCTGTGTTTGACTATCACTAGTTATCACAAGATCACCCCAGGTCAATGTGCCGAAAAGTCCATGGATCAGGGCGTGATGGCTATTGGCCGCAGTTTAGATAATGACTGGGTATTGCCTGACCCTGAGCGCCTCGTCTCCTCGCAACATTGCGTTATTCAATACAAAGATGGCCGTTATTATTTAACCGATAACAGCACCAACGGTGTGGAGTTGGTGAACGCCGGTATTCGCCTGCGCCGGGGCAACAGCGAGCCCCTGCAACATGGCGAGTTGATCCGCATCGGT
Source organism: Pseudomonas acericola (SeqCode) (assembly GCF_053456465.1). Taxonomy (NCBI): domain Bacteria; kingdom Pseudomonadati; phylum Pseudomonadota; class Gammaproteobacteria; order Pseudomonadales; family Pseudomonadaceae; genus Pseudomonas; species Pseudomonas acericola (SeqCode). The sequence goes on from NZ_JBRFJB010000004.1 coordinate 236,435, forward strand.
GATTACGAGATCCAGGCGCGTATCGACTTCAACGTGCAGGCCAGCGACAGCCAGCCCTTTGCCGCCGATGCAGCGAACAGTTTTGAAGCGCTGATGGGCGCCGTGGCGAACAAGCCGGTGATCGCGCCGCAGTTCCAGAGCGCCTCGTCGATGGACACCCTGCCGGACCTGTTCGACTTCCTCAGCCCCAGCGCCGTACCGCCGCCGACCGTGGCCGATCATGTGCCCAGCGAGCAGCACGACTTCCGCCCGCCGACCCCCGTTGCCGTCGAAAAACCCGTGGCCTCGGCGTCGGTGATCCCGGATGACTGGGACCTGTTGGCCGACGCACCCGCGCCCGTCGCTGCGCCGGTTATCCAGCCGCCACCGGTGGTCGAAACCCCGCCCCAAGCCGACCTGCTGCAAGCCTTCCTGCGCGGTGCCGGCCTTGACCAACTGCGCCTGGACACCGCCGACGCCGCCGCCCAGATGGAAAGCATCGGCCGCAGCTACCGCCTGATGGTCGAAGGCCTGATCGACGTGTTGCGTGCCCGCGCCAGCCTCAAGGGCGAGTTCCGCATGCAGCAGACGATGATCCAGCCCGCCGAAAACAATCCGTTGAAATTCGCCCCCAACGCCGACGAAGCGTTACTGCTGCTGCTTCGCCACGGCAACCAGGCGTTTATGGCGCCGGATGCCGCCGTGCGTGACAGTTTCAACGACCTGCGCGCCCACCAACTGGCAGTGATGGCCGGGGTGGAAGCGGCGATCAAGCACCTGCTCACGCGCTTTGAGCCGGCGCAACTGGAAGAGCGCATGGGCAAGCCCGGCGGCTTGTCGAGCCTGTTCAACGGTTCGCGCCAGGCCCAGTACTGGCAGCAGTTCACCGAGCTCTACAGCAATATTTCCCGCGAGGCCCAGGACGATTTCCAGGACCTGTTCGGCCGCGAATTCAGCCGCGCCTACGAAGACCACAGCGCACGACAGCGTCGCTAAAAACCGCACGACATGGATTTAACGGATAGCTAAGTACGTCATTGAGGACGCAGGATGATTCCCAGGTTTTTACTCGCAGTCGCCACCGTGCTGCTGCTGACGGCGTGTGCCAAAGACGCCGTCGTGCCCGCCGCGGCCCCGGAGGTTGAAGCGGACACCGCGGCCATCGAGTTGCACTTCCACGCCATCAGCGGGCTCAACCCCGGCGCCAACGGCCAGGCCGCGCCGGTGCGGGTGCGCATCTTCGAACTGAAAAACGCCGCCACCTTCGCCCGTTCCGATTACTTCGCCCTGGCCGACCGCGCCCAATCCACCCTGGGTCTGGACCTGCTCGACCAGGACGAAGTGGTGGTGCAACCCGGCCAGCAATTGAGCATCCAGCGCGACCTCGACCCCTCCACCCGCCAGATCGGCCTGCTGGTGGGCTACCGCGAACTGGACCGCGCGCAATGGCGCACGGTGATCAACGTGCCCGCGCGCCAATACACCGAATACCAGATCAGCCTCGATGTGCGTGCCGTGCGCGCCGACGTCGTGGCCTCCCCATCCAGCCCAGCCCAATAACAAGCAATCGGAGCCCCCATGTCCTGGAACAATCGCGTGGTCTGGTCGGAAGGCATGTTCATCGGAACGCAGCACTTCCAGCAGCATGACCGTTACCTGGAAAACCTGATCGACGCCCGCAGCCGCCCGTTGTCCGCTGGCAGCTGGGGCTTCTCCGAGCTGCTGATCGACCAGGGCCTGCTGGCCCAGGGCAAGCTGGCCATTGTCTCGGCACGCGGCCTGTTGCCCGATGGCACGCCGTTCAATATCCCCCAGGATGACCTGGCGCCGAGCCCGCTGAATATCGACGACAACCTGCGTGACGGCCTGGTCTACCTGGCCTTGCCGCTCAAGCGCGCCGGCGCCCGTGACACCGTGGACGAGGGCGAAGCCCTGGAGGCCGCGCGCTACGTGAGCCAGGTGCGCGAAGTGCGCGACGATAACGCGCCGTTTGAAAACCGCGCGCCGGTGGCCGTGGGCTCCCGCGCCTTGCGCCTGCTGACCGCGCAAGACGGCATCAGCGATTACGCCGCCATTGGCCTGGTGCGCATCAAGGAAAAACGCGCCGACCGCGCCCTGGTGCTCGACGACACGTACATCCCGCCAGTCCTGAACGTGGCCGCAAGCAAACCGCTGGCGGCCTTTCGCAGCGAACTGCTGGGCCTGCTGCACCAGCGTGGCGAGGCCTTGGCGGGCCGCGTGGTCGCGTCGGGCGCCGGTGGCGCGTCGGAGATTGCCGACTTCATGCTGCTGCAACTGGTCAACCGCGCGCAGCCGCTGCTCCAGCATTTCAACCAGTTGAGCCCGCTGCACCCGGAGCGATTCTTCAGCGAACTGGTGAGCCTGGCCGGCGAGTTCTCGACCTTCTCCACGGCGGGTCGGCGCCCGCAGGAATACCCGCAGTACCAACACGACGACCTGGCCCTGAGCTTCGCCCCGGTGATGCTGGCGTTGCGTGAAGCGCTGTCGATGCTGATCGACAGCAAGGCCACGCCGATCCCGATTGTGGAGAAGGCCTACGGCATTCACGTGGCGATGCTGGCCGACAAAACCCTGCTCGACAGCGCCAGTTTCATCCTCGTGGTGCGCGCCGACGTGCCCGCCGAAACCCTGCGCGCACGCTTCGGCCAGCAAAGCAAAGTCGGCTCGGTGGAGCACATCCGCGACATGGTCAACCTGCAACTGCCGGGCATCAGCCTGCTGCCGTTGCCGGTGGCACCACGGCAGATCCCGTATCACGCCGGCTCCACCTATTACGAGCTGGATCGCGGCAGCGAGCACTGGCAGCAACTGAATAATTCCGGCGGTTTCGCCTTCCATATCGCCGGGCAGTTCCCGGGCTTGAACCTGGCCTTCTGGGCGATCCGAGGATAATCCGCGATGCACCCCAACGATGACGACCGCACCCAGTTCATGCCGCGCCCCGGTGGCCGTGCGCCGGAACCTGCGCGTGCCGAACCTGCGCCTTTGTCGGTGCCGGCCGCGCCGATGCTCACCGGCAAAAGCCAAGGCCTCAACCCCCTGGAAAGCGCCGCCGGCCCGTTGCTGGCGCTGCTGACACGCCTGCGCAACACCATCGCCCACCCGGCGCCGGCCAGCCTGCGCGCGCAATTGCTGGCGTACCTGCGCCAGTTCGAAGAGCGCGCCGAAGCTTCAGGTATTGCCCGCAACGAAGTGCTGCTGGCGCGTTACGCGCTGTGCACCGCCCTCGATGAAGCGGTGCTGAGCACGCCGTGGGGCAGCACCAGTGATTGGGGCAAGCAGAGCCTGTTGATCACCGTGCACAACGAAGCCTGGGGCGGCGAAAAAGTCTTCCAGTTGCTCGACCACTGCCTGCAAAGCCCACGGGAACGCCTGTACCTGCTGGAGCTGTTGTACCTGTGTTTGTGCCTGGGTTTCGAAGGTCGTTACCGCGTGATGAGCGACGGCCGCAGCCAGTTGGAAGCCTTGCGCGAGCGCACGGCGGCAGCGATTCGCAGCGCCCGTGGCGAGCACGAGCGTGAGCTGTCGCCGCATTGGCGCGGCGTGACGGTGGCGCGCGATCGCCTGGCGCAATTCATGCCGCCGTGGATCACCGTGGCCATCGGCGTGGCGCTGTTGCTGGCGCTGCTGTTTGGCTTGCGCCTCAAGCTGGCGGCGGATGCGGAGCCGGTGTTCAAGAATATCCATGCCCTGGGCGAGATCCCGGTGCAGGCCATCGACCGTCCCGTGGCGCAGCCGAAAGTCATCGAGCGGCCACGCCTGGCGGGCTTTTTGGTGGACGACATCAAGGCCGGTCGGGTGGCCGTGGAAGATGCGGTGGACCGCTCCGTGGTGACCATTCGCGGTGATGAACTCTTCGCCTCCGCCAGCGCCAGCATTGTCGATGACTACCAGCCGCTGATGCTGCGCATCGCCGATGCCATCCGCAAAGTGAAAGGCCAGGTGCGCGTCACCGGGCACAGCGACAACCGCCCGATTGCCACGCTGCGCTTCCCGTCCAATTGGGCGCTGTCCGAGGCGCGGGCCAAGTCGGTGCTGGATATCTTGGCGGCCAAGACCGGGCAGGGCGAGCGCTTCAGCGCCGAAGGGCGCAGCGACACCGAGCCTGTCGCCACCAACAGCACAGCCGAAGGCCGCGCCCGCAATCGTCGGGTTGAAATCACCGTATTGGCGGAGGGCGTCGAGTGAAGGCGTTGTTCAGTTTCATGATTCGCTGGGTGATCCCATTGCTCGGGCTGATCGCCCTGAGCCTGATCATCTGGTTTGTCGGGCCGTTGCTCGACGTGTTGGTGCCCGAAGGGCGCCGCTGGGCGCTGATCATCCTGGTGTTCGGCGTGTGGCTGGCCTACCGCGTGTGGCGCATCGTCCAGGCGCAGCGACAAGCTGCCGAAGTGATGCGCAGCCTGGCGGCCGAAACCCCGGCTGACCCCAACAGCGTGGCCACCGCCGAAGAACTCAGCACCCTGCGCCAGCGCATGGACGAGGCCCTGGCCCTGCTGAAAAAAGCCAAGCTCGGCGGCGATGAGCGGCGCAACCTCTACGAACTGCCGTGGTACGTGATCATCGGCCCACCGGGTTCGGGCAAGACCACCGCGCTGGTCAATTCCGGCCTGCATTTCCCGCTGGCTGCGCAGTTGGGCGCTGGCGCGGTACGTGGCGTCGGCGGTACGCGCAACTGCGACTGGTGGTTTACCGACCAGGCCGTGTTGCTCGACACCGCTGGCCGCTACACCACCCAGGACAGCAACACCACGGTGGATAAAGCCGCGTGGCTGGGCTTTCTCGACCTGCTGAAAAAGCAGCGTTCGCGCCGGCCCATCGACGGTGCGTTCATTGCCATCAGCCTCTCGGACCTGCTGCTCGGCACCGATGCCGAACGCGCTGCCCACGCTGCTGCCATCCGCCTGCGCATCCAGGAGCTGTACACCCAGTTGGGCGTGCGTTTCCCCATCTACCTGATGCTCACCAAGCTCGACCTGGTGCCGGGCTTCATGGAGTACTTCGACAACCTGAGCAAGGAAGAGCGCGCCCAGGTGTGGGGCATGACCTTCGCCCTGGATGACGGCAAGAACAGCGACAGCCCGCTGGCCCACCTGCAAAGCGAATTCGCCGGGCTCGAACAACGCCTCAACGAACGCCTGGTGGAGCGCCTGCAACAGGAACGCGACCCGGCGCGGCGCGACCTGATCTACGGCTTCCCGCAGCAGTTCGGCGCGTTGAAAGATTGCCTGCAAAGCTTCCTCGAAGGCGTGTTCAAACCCAACGCCTTTGAAGAGCGCGTGCTGCTGCGCGGGGTGTACTTCACCAGTGGCACCCAGGAAGGCAGCCCGATTGACCGCCTGATCGGTGCCATGGCGCAGAGCATGAACCTCGACCGCCAGCACCTGGCACGCCAGAGCGGCACCGGGCGCAGTTACTTCATCGAAAAACTGTTCACCGCCGTGGCGTTTGCCGAGCGCGGGCTGGTGGGGGTGAACCCCAAGGTCGAGCGGCGGCGCAAGTGGATTGCCCGGGGTGTGCTCGCGGCGACCGTGGCGTTGGTCGTGGTGGTCAGCGGCCTGTGGTGGGTGAGCTACCGCGCCAACCAGGCGTATATCGCCCAGGTCGATCAGAAGGTCGCGCCGTTGGGCCAGGCCGTGCAGAACCTGAGCCCGGCGCAACGCGACATCCTTGCTGTATTGCCATTGCTCAATGCGGTGAAGAACCTTGCGGGAGATTCACCAAGCTTTTCCGAAGGCCTGGGTTTGTATCAGGGCGACATGCTGGAAGCCGAGTCGGCCAGCGTCTACCGCAAGCTGTTGATCGCCGTGTTCGCGCCGCGTTTGGTGACGCGGATCGAAGAGCAACTGCACGGCGGCGGCAATTCCGACTTCCTCTACGAGGGCCTCAAGGCCTACCTGATGCTCGCCGACAGCGAGCATTACGACCCGGACTTCATCAAGGCCTGGATCGCCCTCGACTGGGACCGCAACCTGCCCCGCGACTTGCCGGCGGATCAGCGCCAGGCTCTGGCCGGGCACTTGCAGGCGCTGTTCGAGCGTCATCCGCCGACTGCGCGGCTTGATCCGCGCTTGATCGATGACCTGCGCCGCCAACTGCAACAACTGCCGGTGGCCCAGCGCGTGTACGACCGGGTCAAACGCCAGAAGCTGCCCGAAGGCATCCCCGATTTCCGTCTCAACGAAGCGGCGGGTCGCGATGCGGCGCTGGTGTTCAGCCGTAAAAGTGGCAAGCCGTTGGGCGAGCCGCTGAGTGGCTTCTTCACCGCCAAGGGTTATCGCCAGGCGTTCCTGCTGAGCAGCCTGAACCAGACCGGCACCCTCGCCGAAGAGCAATGGGTGCTGGGCCATGAGCAGGCCGATCAGCAGAACGTGCTCAGCCTCGCCGGGGATGTGCGCCGCCTGTACTTCCAGGACTATCAGCGCCAGTGGGATGCGCTGCTCGCCGACATCGACTTCGTGCCCATCACCAGCGTGGCCCAGGCCGCCGATGTGCTGCGGGTGATTTCCGGGCCGACCTCGCCGCTGAAAAAACTGCTGGTGGCGGTGGCCAAGGAAACCGATCTGCAAGCCGAAGAACGCCAGTTGGCGGCCAAGGGCGTGCCGGTGGAAGGCGGCGTGGACAAGCTCAAGGAGCGCCTGGGCAACCTGCTTGGCCAGGAGCAGCCGAGCGCCAATACGGCGCCGGCAACGGATGATCCGGTGACGGCGCACTTTGCCGAACTCAACAGCATCGTCAGCAAGAACGACGGCGAACCGGCGGCCATCGATGGCCTGCTGGCCGATATGAACGCGCTGTATGTGCAGGTCAACGCCATGGTCGGCGCCAGCGGCGATGCATTGCTCGGCGAGGCGAAGAACCAGGCGGCGGCTGCGGCCACGCGGGTCAGCCTGAATGCCGAACGCCAGCCGCCGCTGGTGCAGGGCATGGTCAAGTCGGTGGTCAATTCCACCACCAACAGCATGATGGGCGGCGTGCGCAACCAGTTGAACGCGGCGTGGATGAGCGAAGTGGTCAACGTGTATCGCCAGTCGCTGGCGGGTCGTTACCCGATGTCGCCGGGCAGTGCGCGGGACGCGACGCTGGATGATTTCGGCATGTTCTTTGGCGTCGGCGGGGTGATGGACAACTACTTCCGCAAGTACTTGCAGCCCTACGTGGACACGTCCGCGCAGACCTGGCGCTGGCAGCCGGGCGCGGCGCAGAAGCTCGGGATTGCACCGGGTGTGCTGCAAACCTTCCAGCGTGCCGCGACGATTCGTGATGCGTTCTTCCGCGCGGGCGGCACCCAACCCATCGTGCGTTTCGAACTCAAGCCGGTGTCGATGGACCCGACCATCACCCAGTTCCTGCTCGACCTCGACGGCCAGCAACTGAGCTACGACCACGGCCCCAGCCGCCCGGTCGCCATGCAATGGCCGAACCCCGGCAGCATCGGTGTGGTGCGCCTGTCGATCATGCCGCCGGCCGCCAGTGGCCGTTCGGGCGTGACCCTGGATGGCCCGTGGGCGTGGTTCCGCCTGCTGGAGCAATCGGACCTCAGCGCCGGCAACTCGCCGGACCGCTTCAACCTGCGCCTGCGCGTGGATGGCGCAAGCATCGCCTACGAGTTGCGCGCCAACAGCGCGTTCAACCCGTTCAAGAGCCGCGTGCTCAGCGGCTTCAGCCTGCCGGAGCGGTTATGACGACGGTGGGTTTCTACGGCAAGTTGGCCAGCCGTGGCGACTTTGTCAGCCGCGCCTTGCCCCAGAGTTTTGTCGGCCCGTGGGACAGCTGGCTGGCGGCGGGTTTGCTCGCCAGCCAACAGCGCCTGGGCGGCGACTGGCTCAACGTGTACCTGGTCAGCCCGCTGTGGCGCTTTGTGCTGGCGCCGGGCGTGTGCGGGCCGGATGCGGCGACGGGCGTGGTGATGCCGAGCATTGATCGGGTCGGGCGCTATTTCCCGTTGGCGGTGGTCACGTTGCTCGACCACGACACCAATCCGGCGTCCCTCGTCGGTGGGCCGGACACCTGGTTTGAGCAGGCCGAAGAGCTGCTGCTCAGCACCCTCGACAGCGGCGCGACCTTTGAAGGCTTCAACGCCGGCATCGATGCGCTCGGCGTGCCGCTGACCGAACCGCGTGCGGTGGACAGCCGTTTCGCCGGCCTGCAACGGGTGCCCGCGACGCTGCCCCACGGGCGCATGACCGCGCTCGCCGAACAGGCCTGCGAAGGTTCCAGCCTGTGGTGGGGGCGCGGTTCTGAACGGATTGCTCCAGGTTTATTGCGGTGCCAGGGCTTGCCTGCCACCGACGATTTTGCGCAGTTTTTGCTCGGACAAGAAGGTGTGGTGTAGATGGGCGCGACGTACAAATCCGCGAGCAAAAGCCATGTGGGCATGGTGCGCCAGGTCAACGAAGACGCCTGTCTGGACCTGCCGGAAAACCGCCTGTGGGTGGTCGCCGACGGGATGGGTGGGCATGCGGCGGGGGATTACGTCAGCAGCCTGATCGTCGATAGCCTGCGCATGGTGCCGCTGGGCCGCTCCCTTGAGGAGTACTCGGCGGCATTGCGCAACGACCTGATCCGCATCAACGCCGCCGTGCGCGAGGAAACCGCCAACCGTGGCGTGACCTTGATGGGCAGCACCGTGGTGCTGCTGGCTGCACGCGGCTTGCGCGGCGTGTGCGTGTGGGCCGGCGACAGCCGCCTGTACCGCCTGCGCGACGGTGTGCTGGAGCGCATCTCCCGCGACCACAGCTACGTGCAAGACCTGCAAGACAGCGGCCTGCTCAGCGAAGCCGATGCCCGCGTGCACCCGCGCGCCAACATCGTCACCCGCGCCATTGGCGTCGAAGCGCAGCTGGAGCTGGCAGTGATCGACCTGCTGATCGCCCCCGGCGACAGCTACCTGCTGTGCAGCGACGGCCTCAACAAGACCGTCGAAGACCACGAAATCCGCGAGGTGCTCAGCCACGACGCACCGGACGAAATCGTGCGCAGCCTGGTGCACCTGGGGCTTAACCGGGGCGCGCCGGACAACATCACCACGATCGTCGTGAAGGTCTCGGCATGAATATCCTGATCCCCGGCTACGACATCCATGGCGAGATCGGCGAAGGCGCCATGGCCAGCGTGTACCTGGCGACCCAGCGCTCGCTGGAGCGCAAGGTGGCGTTGAAGGTGATGGCGGCGGCGCTGGCGGCGGACCCGCAGTTCTGCGAGCGCTTCCTGCGCGAGGGCAAGACCCTGGCGCGCCTGTCGCACCCGCACACGGTGACCATCCATGACATCGGCAACGTCGGTGAGCTGTATTACATGGCCATGGAATACCTGCCCAACGGCACGCTCAAGGAGCGCATCGCCGCTGGCATGACCCCGGAGCAGGGCGTGACGCTGATCCGCCAGATCGCATCGGCCCTGGGTTATGCCCACGCGCAAGGCTTGGTGCACCGTGACGTCAAGCCGGCGAACATCCTGTTCCGCGCGGACGGTACGGCGGTGCTGTCGGACTTCGGCATCGCCAAGTCCCTGGACGACCGCACCCAGTTCACCCAGGCCGGTTTTGCCGTGGGCACGCCAAGCTATATGAGCCCGGAACAGGCGCGGGGCCAGGAGATCGATGGCCGCGCCGACCTGTATGCGCTGGGCGTGGTGCTGTATGAAATCCTCGTCGGCAAGCTGCCCTACAGCGGCACCGACGCGCTGTCGACGGCGCTGGCGCACCTGACCGAGCCGTTGCCGGAATTGCCGGTGCACCACGGCCGTTATCAGAACGTGCTGCGCAAGCTGTTGGCCAAGGACCCGGCGGAGCGTTTCCCGGATGCGGCAGCGTTGTTGCTGGCGCTGGATCAATTGCCGATGGATGCGCCGGAGGCCACCTTGGTGCGGCCGCTGCCGATTCCGATGAGTTTTGATTTGGCGGGGATCACGCCGGAGTCCATCGAGATCCCCACCGACAAACCCCAGCCGCTGCGCCAACCGGTGGTGCCGCCGACCCAGCACAGCGAGCAGCGCCGTGGCCCGGTGTTGGCGCTGGCGGCGGTTGCCGTGGCAGTGGCGTTGGCGATTGGCGGTGCCAGTTATTGGTGGTTGAGCGGCAGTGATGCACAGGTTGCCAAACCGCCGGTTGCGGCCGTGCCTACCGTGACCCCGCCGCCCGTTGCCGAAGTGGACGGCGGCCAGCGCCCGTTGTTGATGGCGGGCAAGAAAACCCTGTTCCAACGTGTGCTGAGCAAACCCGGCGCCAAGCTTTCCGCTGACGCCGGCAGTGCGCCGGGCAAGGCCTTGCCGGCGTTCTCCGTGCTCTACGTGTACCAGCGCAAGGACGTCGACGGCAGCCCGTGGGTGCGTGTCGGCGCCGCCACCGATGGGCGCAGCGACGGCTGGTTGCCGGCGGCCCAGGTCAGTGACTGGAAGCAGAGCCTGGTGCTCAAGTTCACCGAGCGCTCTGGCCGCGCGCCGGTGATGTTTCTGCGCCAATCGGCTGAGGTGGAAAAACTCTTGGCCGATCCCGCCGCTGCCAAGGGCGCCTTGGCCAAGGCGCAGAAAAACAGCGACGACAACAGCCAGGTCCTGGCCCTGGAACCGACCGCCAGCGCCGTGCCGCAGAACCAGTTCTACCTGTTGCCGATCTTCGACTCCAAGGAGAGCTTTGACGAAAACGGCCAGCCGGTGCAGTTGCTCAATGTCGCGTCCATCGACCCGGGCACCCGCGCCGCCAAGCCTGTGGCGAATGCCGATGCGTTCCGCACTGCCGTGGTGTTGGTGGTCGATACCACCGTGTCGATGCAGCCCTATATCGACCAGGTCCGCGACGTGGTGCACGAACTGCAAACCCGCATCGCCGAGCGTGGCGAGTTGGACAGCGTGAGCTTTGGCATGGTCGGTTTCCGCAGCAGCGTGAAAAAGACGCCGGGCCTGGACTACGTGTCCAAGACCCTGATCACCCTGGATCAAGGCCGCGACCCGCAGCGCTTCCTCGACATGGCGCGGCAGGTCAAGGCGTCCACCGTCTCCAGCCATTCGTTCAACGAAGACGCGTTTGCCGGCGTGATGCAGGCCGTGGATGGCATGGATTGGTCGGGCTACGGCGGGCGCATCATCCTGCTGGTCACCGACGCCGGTGCGCTGCGTAAGAACGACCCGTTCGCCGCCACCCAGATGAACGAGGCCGAAGTGCGCCAGGCGGCGCTGGGCAAGCAGATCAAGATCTACGCCCTGCACCTGCGCACCGACGCCGGCAAGGCTACCCACGCCGGTGCCGAGAGCCAATACCGCATCCTCACCGCCGACGCCAACCCGCAGATCGGCGACCTCTACACGGCGGTGCCGGGCGGCGATGTGCGCAAGTTGGGCCAGCGTGTGGATGAGATCGGCACCGTGTTCGCCAACCTCGTGCACCAAGTGCGCAGCAACACGCCACAGCCGTCGCCGTTGCTGGGCAGCGCGCCGAGCCTGGCGGACAAATCCGCAGCGGTCGGCTATGCCATGCACATGGATTTCCTCGGGCACAAAACCGCGAGCCAGGCGCCGCAACTGGTCAGCGCCTGGACCGCCGACCGCGACCTCACCAACCCGGCGCTGCCGGCGTTCCAGGTGTGCGTGATGCTGACCAAGTTGCAGCTCAACGACTTGCAGCAGTCGCTGAAACTGATTGTCGATGCGGCGCGCAAAACCCAGAGCTCGCCGAAGGATTTCTTCCAGGAAATCGCCAGCGCCTCCGCCTATATGAGCCGCGACCCGCAAGCCTTGCGCAAGGGCGGCAACCTGGCGGATGGCGGCCTGCTTGGCGAGTACCTGGAAGGCCTGCCGTACCGCAGCAAGTCGCTGAACATGAGCCAGGATTTGTGGCTGTCGTTGAGCGTGGCCGAGCAGGAAGACTTTATCGACGAGCTGGATTCGAAAATCCGCCTTTACGAAACCTTCCACAACGACCTGGCCAACTGGGTGCGTTTCGGCGACGCCGAGCCGGGCGACGCGTTGTACCGCGTGCCGTTGTCGACGTTGCCGTGATGCTGGACCTGAGCGCGGTGCACAAGAGCCGGGGCGTCGGTAGCCAGCGCTATAGCCTGGTGATTCCGGCGCTGCATTTGCGTGCGGGTGAGCAAGTGGCGATTGTCGGGCCGAGCGGCTGCGGCAAGAGCACCTTGCTGGATGTGCTCGCGCTGGTATTGGCGCCGGATCAGGTGGGGCGGTTTGCATTCCATCAGCAGGACATTGCCGGGCTATGGCGTGCGGATCAGCAATCGGCCTTGGCGGCGCTGCGCAGCCGGCATCTTGGGTATGTGCTGCAAACCGGTGGCCTGCTGGGCTTTTTGGATGTGCGCGGGAATATCGCGTTGTCCCGGAAACTGCTGGGTTTGCCGGATGACGGCAGCGTGGCGCGCTTGGCTGAGCAGCTGGAAATCAGCGACCAGTTGGCCAAGAAACCCGCCGCATTGTCGGTGGGCCAGCGCCAGCGCGTGAGTTGTGCGCGCGCCTTGGCCCACGCGCCGCAACTGCTGCTGGCGGATGAACCCACGGCGTCCCTTGACCCGTTGAATGCCGAACGCGTGATGCATGCACTGTTGGCCCAGGCCCGCGAACATCGCGCCGCCTGTGTGATCGCCACCCATGACGAACCGCTGGCCCGCGCCAGTGGCTTGCAGGTGCGGCGTATCAGTTGCCGCCGCGATGCCGACGGCGGCGTCACCGCCACCCTTGGGGAGGCGTGCTGATGCGCATCGCTTTGGTGGCGTCCCTGGCCTGGCAGGACTACCGCAATGACGCGTGGCTGTCGGCGTGTTCCGTGCTGGCACTGGTGGCGGTGATCGCGCCGTTGCTGGTGTTGTTCGGCCTGAAATTTGGACTGGTTAGCAGTTTGACCGAACGTTTGGAAAACGACCCCGCTACCCGTGAAATTATTCCGCTGGGCGGTGGTCGATTCAGCAGCGCATTTATCGAGCAGTTGGCGGAGCGCAGTGATGTGGCCTTCGCGGTCCCGCGTACGCGGCAGATTGCGGCGACGGCGCAGGTAGGCGCGTTGACCTTGGAGATGCTGCCGACGGCGCCGGGTGATCCGCTATTGAGCGGTCTGCCGATGCCCCAGGGCCTCGATCAGATCGTGCTCAGCCACACCGCCGCCGAAAAGCTCGCGGCGCGGCCCGGGGATTGGCTGGAAACGCTGTTTGCGCGGCAAGTGGCGGGGCGCACCGAGGCGCAGCGCACGCGCGTGCAGGTGCTGGCGGTGTTGCCGCTGGAGGCTTTTGCCCGTGACGGTTTGTTTGCCGATCTGCGGCTGTTGGAAGCGGCGGAAGATTATCGCGACGGCCGAGCGGTGCCGGCGTTGGGTTGGACGGGTGAGGCGGTGAGTGAGCAGCGGATCTATCCGGCGTTTCGCTTGTATGCCCGCAGCCTCACCGATGTTGAAACATTGCGGGTGTTTTTTGCCGGGCAGAACCTGTTGGTGTCGACCCAGGCGCAGACCATCGCCCAGGTGCAGTCGTTGAGCCGCAACCTGTCGATCGTGTTCTGGGTGATCTGCGGCTTGGCGTTGGCGGGGGCGTTTGCGGCGATCTTCGCCGGGGCGCTGGCGGCCGTGGTGCGCAAGCGCCGGGAATTATCGGTGCTGCGCCTGTTGGGCTTTTCCACCGGCGGGCTGTTGCTGTTTGTGGTGTTGCAAGCGCTGTACAGCGCAGGTGTTGCCGCCGTGCTCAGTGCCGGGCTGTATGGCCTGGCCGAGGCGGGTTTGAATCAACTTTTCGTGCAGGTGCCGGGCGAGTACGCCAGCCACCTGTTGGCGCGTCATTACGGCCTGGCCCTGGTTGCAGTCATGGGCGTCAGCGCCGTGGCGGCGCTGTGTGGTGGTTGGCGAGTGGCGCGGATCCAGGCTTCTGAAGGAATCAGAGATGTATAAGTTACTGGGCGCCGCCGTGGCGCTGAGCTTGGCCTCGATGGCCTGGGCGGATGAAGCGAGCGATAAACTCGATAATCCAAAACCCTTGGAAGGCGACGTCAGCCTGCCGTTGCCGTGTGACGGCAACATGGTGTTCCGCTACGCCTACGTGCTGGCCCAAGGCACCTTGGACGACCGCGAGATCAGCCTCGGCTACCCCTTTGCCGAGGGCGAGGCGGGTTATCAACAGTCGTTTATTTCCGGCTACCGCCGCGACTTTATCAACGGCCAGTTCACCCTCAAGGACCTGCCCAAGGCGTGGAGCAAAGTCATCACGCCTTTGATGCCGAAGACCGACGCCAAGACCCCGCTCAAGCCGATGCTGTACTTCATCGGCAAGTACGAAGTGACCGCCCGCCAGTACGCCCAGGTCATGGCCCAGGCGCAATCCTTGGCGAGCGGCGAGCCGGCACCGGCCTGCGATGCGCCCAGCGGCATGGCCGGGCGATTGCCCAAGGTGAAGCTGTCGCGCTTTGAAGCGGAGCGCTTCTCGGCGGTGTACAGCGCGTGGCTGCTGAAATACCACCGCGACCTGCTGCCGGTGAGCGGGCGCGGTTCGTCGGCGGAGGATGGCGGCGTCGGGTTTGTGCGTTTGCCCACCGAAGTCGAATGGGAATTCGCCGCGCGTGGCGGCCAGGCGGTGAGCCGTCAGGACCTGGAAGGGCGCCTGTTCCCGCGCCGCGCCGAAGGCAGCGACAGCGACGGCCCGCTGGGCGACTACGCGGTGTTCAACCAAGTCGCGGGCGGCACTGGCCAGGCCGCGCGCCTGATGCCCATCGGCACCAAACTGCCCAACCCCATCGGGATGTTCGACGTGATCGGCAACGCCGCCGAGATGGTCCAGGAATCCTTCCAGCTGGTGCACGCTGGACGTCGCCAGGGCACCTACGGCGGCTTTGTGGTCAAGGGCGGCAACTACCTGGAAGGTGAGGGCACGCTGTTTACCGGCATGCGCCGCGAGTACCCGTTGTTTGGCGCCGACGGCACCGAGCAAAGCAACGAGACCACCGGTTTTCGCGTGGCGATTGGCGCGCTGTCGGCGCCGCGTTCGCGCTACAAGGAACTGTTTGCGCAGTGGCAGAAAGAAGGCCGCCTGGCCGCCCTGACCGACGCCATCGACGACGCCCAGGACCCGACCAAACGCCTGGACAGCATCATCGCTGCCAGCGCCGATCCCAAGCTGCAAGCGGAGCTGGGGCTGGTCAACGAAGAGCTCAAGCGCAACGTCTCGCTGATCGCCCAGCAACGCGAAGAAGCGGCGGGCAACCTGATCCAGTCGGCGGCGTTGGTGGCCGAAACCATCGGCAACTACAACATCCGCCTGGCCAATTTGCAGAAGAGTCGCCAGCAGGCCGTGGACAACAAGGATGAGGCCAGCGCGCAGCTGTTTGCGATGGCCATCGTCAACGGCCGCAGCGCCCTCGACGGCGCGGTGGCGATCTATATCGACAACCTGGCCACCGGCACGCGCTACACCGATGCGGTGATCCAGGCGCAGTTTCAACGGATCAAGGAAGAGTTGGATCGCAAGCCGGTGCTCGGCAAGAGCCTGGTGACGCGCGCGACACTGTTCGTCCGCCATGTCGGCAACTACCGCAAGCAACAGCGGGCCGACCCGGCGACGATCTTGAAGGAATTGCTCGCAGCGAGCGGTCAGCGATGAGCGCTGGCTGTATGGCGAGCTTGGAAGGGACTCAGGCGGCGGTGGGCCGTGCTGGGCAAGTCAAACTTAAAAGAGAACACACCTATGCGTTTTTCCCGTAAGGCGGTTTCCAAGCGTCACTTGTTGTTGATCGCGGCCGGCTTCAGCACCGTGCTGACCGGTTGCGCCACGTCGCCGGCGTCCAAGGTCGCGTCGAGCACCAAGGTCGAGTACTACCCGAACTGCTACGAGCCGGTGCAGCACCTGCGCAGCACCGATTCGGACATGACCAAGTCGGTCGTCACCGGTGCCGCCCTCGGCGCGGCCGGTGGTGCACTGCTGGGCGCCCTGACCGGCGACTCCGACAAGCGCGGCCGCAACGCTGCCATCGGCGCAGCGGGCGGCGCCCTGGCGGGTGGCGCGGCGGGTTACTACACCGAGCGTCAGAAGCAGATCAGCGATGACAACCAGCGCATTGCGTCCTACGCCACCGACGTCAACAAAAGCGCGTCCGACATCGACCGCAGCACCGCCTACGCCAAGGCGTCGCAGCAGTGCTACCAGAGCGCGTTCACCAAGCTGGTCAATGACCGCAAGGCCAAGACCGTCAACGACACCGAAGGCCGCAAGCGCCTGGCGGAAATCGTCGCGGGACTGAAGGAGTCCAACGACCTGATCGTTGCGGTCAACGGCAAGGCCGCCGAGGACCTGAACAACTACAACCAGGCGTACGAAAAAGACCTGCAACAGGTGAGCGTGCAGCGTGCTGACGTGGTCACCGTGGCCACGGCCGACACCGCAGCGGTGGCCCCACCGGCGGGCAAAGCCAACAAAGGCAACAAAGTCGTCAAGCCACCGAAAAAGCCACCACTGCCAGTGGTGCCGCGTGAAGCCGTCGATACCGAGAAAAGCTTCCAGACCGTGAAAGTCAGCCAGGCTGAAAGCAAGAAGGTCGCCAGCGCCGGTAAAGCGCAGATCGAAGGCACTTGCCGCGATCCGAACCTGACCGACTGGGCGCCGGTACCTTGCCCTAACGTTTAAGTAACATGCTGCTATAAGCGTCAAACGCCAGCCGATCTTCCGTTAAAGCGCTAGATCGGTGGCGTTCTTTTTGCAAATCGTTAAACTGCTGCGGCCACTCAATAATTACCCGAGGCCGTGTGCATGAAATTTCGTCTTCTCCTGTGGGTGCTGGGCCTGATGATGGGCAAAGCCAGCCGCAGCAATCCTGCCTTCCAGCAACAGCTGGGCGATAAAGACCTGGCCTTCCAGTTGCAGACCCTCGACGGCAAGGTTGCCCGTCACTTCATCGTCAAAGACCAACGCATCACCAGCCGCTCGGGTGTTCACCCGGCGCCGGCGTTTGCGATTGCGTTCAAGGACGCCGCCTACGGCTTCGCCACGATGCAGGCGAAGAACAAGCAACTGGCGTTCATGACGGGGATTCAGGACAAGTCGATCCAGATCAAGGGCAACCCGGCGCTGGTGATCTGGTTCCAGGGGTTGACCAAGTATTTGAAGCCGAAGAAAAAGAAGTAGGGCCGAGGCCAGCTTTTGTGGCGAGGGAGCTTGCTCCCGCTGGGCTGCGTAGCGGCCCCAAAATCTTGGGAGCGCTGCGCACTCCAGCGGGAGCAAGCTCCCTCGCCACAGTGTTTAGGCTTGGCTGAACTGCGAGGCCAGTTCGCGCAACAGCACTTCGGCGTCCAGCACCTTGCCCACCACTTCCTCTGCCTTGTCCCGGGTCAGGCCCAGGCGCTCAAGCAGTGCATCGGGAATGGCTTCGTCCGGCCCGGAGCCAATGCCATGGCTGCGCAACAAGCGCACCGCCAGGCACACCAGGTTCGGGTACTCAGCGTATTGGCCGTCGTAAGTCGGGTCGTGCTGGAAGCGCAGGGCCGTGGACAACTCGTCCGGCATGTCCCAGTAGCGCATCAGCCAGGCGCCGATCTGCTCACGGCTGATGCCCAACAGGTGCTGTTCCACGTAGCTGTGGCACAGGTGCGGGTTGACCTCCAGGTGGCGGCAGATCAGCGAGAAGTGCGGCGGGAACACGTGGGCCAGCAGCAGGTAGCCAAAGTTGTGCAGCAGGCCGGCGAGGTAGGTCAGGCCGGCTTCCGGGCGCTGGGCGCGGGGCATGGCACGGGTCAGGCCTTCGATCACGGCGGCGGTGTAGATCGACTGGTGCCAGTACGGCGTGGACTGGTGCGGGTGGTCCTTGGGCAGGCTCAGGGTCTTGCCCAGGGCCAGGCCCAGCGCGAGGTTGATCACCAGGTCGAAGCCCAGCACGCGGACGATGGCGTCTTCCACTGAACGAATTTTGCCCGGCGAGGCGTAGTACGGCGACGCGGCCCAGCTCACTACTTGGGCGGCCAGGGCGGGGTCGGTTTCCACCACGCCGGTGATGTCATCGATGGTGGCGTTGGGGTCGACGCGCAGCTTGATGATCTTTTGCGCGGTGTCGGCCAGCGGCGGAATTTCGATGGTCGCTTCCAGGCGCTGCTGGATGCGGCGGGCGGTGAAGGCCTGCATCGCCTGGGTGATTTCCTCACGGTCATCATTGGGGCGGTCGAGGTTCGGGCGGATGTTGCTCAGGGGCTCGCCGAACTGGGCGGCGCTGGCCTTGGTGAGCATGCTTTTGAAGTGCTCGCTGGCGATCTCCAGCAGCAACCCGGCTTCACCCGAATGCACCAGCAGGCTCGGTTCGTTGAGCAGGCTACCTTCGTACAGGCACGGCGAGCTGGTCAGCGCCGGCAAGCCGGGCAGCAGGGCCAGGTCGTGCTTGCCCAGCATGCGTTCGACGCGCTCCGGCGACACGGCGGTCAGGCGGCGCCCGGTGAGCTCGGCGAGGCGGTTGAGGTCGAGCAGTTGGTTCTGCGGGAACAGCACCATCAGAGCGCCCACCGCATCTTCCAGCAACACCGCTTGAACCTTTCGTGCAGGGTTCAAACCCGGGTGTTCGGCGACTTCCGTGTAGGGGATGGCGAGCTTTGCGAGCAGAGCCTGAATGACCGGCGGGGCGGTCAGCGGGGCTGTGGCGAGGGCAACTTCTGACATGGCCTGATCCAATTTCTTACAGTCAACGGAGTATAACCAGCTTGGTACAGCTGTTGGTCGTATAAGTGAGTCAGGCGTCACACTTGGCCGTATTGCTGCCCATGTCGGAGCCAGCGGTCCAGCAGTGGGCTGACATGTTCCGGCCAGCGTTCCAGCAAGGCTTGCGCGGCGTCGCGCACGGCGGGCAACAGGTCGGCGTCGCGCATCAGGTCGGCGACCTTGAATTGCAGCAGGCCGGTCTGGCGCGTGCCGAGCATTTCGCCGGGGCCGCGCAGTTCGAGGTCTTTTTCGGCGATGACAAAACCATCGTTGGTTTCGCGCATGATGCCCAGGCGCTGGCGACCGATTTGTGACAGCGGCGGGTGATACAGCAGCACGCAATGGCTGGCGGCGCTGCCTCGGCCAACACGGCCGCGCAATTGGTGCAGTTGGGCGAGGCCCAGGCGCTCGGGGTTTTCGATGATCATCAGGCTGGCGTTGGGCACGTCCACGCCGACTTCGATCACGGTGGTGGCCACCAGCAGTTGCAGGTTGCCGGCCTTGAATTCGGCCATCACCGCGGCTTTTTCCGCAGGCTTCATGCGGCCGTGGATCAGCCCGACCTTGAGCTCGCCAAGGGCGCTGGTGAGGTCTTCATAGGTGGTTTCGGCGGCCTGGCAGGTCAGCTCTTCGGACTCTTCGATCAGCGTGCACACCCAGTACGCCTGGCGGCCTTCGGCACAGGCGCCGCGCACGCGTTCGATCACTTCGACGCGGCGGGTGTCGGTGACCAATACGGTGTTGACTGGCGTCCGGCCGGGGGGCAGTTCGTCGAGGATCGAGGTGTCGAGGTCGGCGTAGGCGCTCATCGCCAAGGTGCGTGGGATCGGCGTGGCGGTCATGATCAGCTGGTGCGGGTTCATGCGTCCGCCCACGCCTTTCTGGCGCAGGGCCAGGCGCTGTTGTACGCCGAAGCGGTGCTGTTCGTCGATGATCACCAGGGCCAGGTTCTTGAACTTTACTTCGTCCTGGAACAGCGCGTGGGTGCCCACCACCATCGGTGCGCCGCCGGCGATCTGCTCCAGCGCGGCTACGCGGTTCTTGCCCTTGAGCTTGCCGGCCAGCCACGCGACTTCCAGGCCCAGGGGTTCGAGCCAGCGCTTGAAGGTGATGAAGTGCTGCTCGGCGAGAATCTCGGTGGGTGCCATCAAGGCGACTTGGTAGCCGGCTTCCAGCGCTTGCAGGGCGGCGAGGGCGGCGACTACGGTCTTGCCGGCGCCCACGTCGCCCTGGATCAGGCGCAGCATGGGTTCTTTTTGGCTGAGGTCGTAGGCGATTTCATTGCCGACGCGCTGCTGCGCACCAGTCGGCGCAAAGCCGAGGTTGGCCAGGTATTGCGCAGGCAGCTTTGTGGCCTTGGGCATTGCGGGCGCGCGCAGGGAACGCATGCTTTCGCGCAGGCGTTGCTGGGACAGTTGGTGCGTCAGCAGTTCTTCAAAGGCCAGGCGATGCTGGGCCCAGTGATGACCGAGGGCTAGCTCGTCCACATCGGCGTCGGCCGGCGGGTGATGCAGGTAGCGGATCGCATCGTCCAGCGGCGCCAGTTGGTAGTCGCGGGCCAGCTCCAGCGGCAGCCAGTCGGGCAGGCTTTTCGGGCCGAGCATGGTCAGGGTCTGCGTGCACAATTGGCGCAGGCGCTGCTGGGTCAGGCCTTCGGTGAGCGGGTAGATCGGGGTGAGGGTGGTGTCCACCGGCGGCGGTTCGTCGCCGGTGATGGCGCGGTATTCCGGGTGGTAGATCTCCAGGCCCGATGCACCGGGGCGCGCTTCGCCGTAGCAGCGCACGCGGGTGCCGCGCTTGAGGCCTTCCTTCTGCGCGTTGCTGAAATGGTAGAAGCGCAGGCTCAGGCCGCCGGTGCCGTCTTGCAGGCGCACCACCAGGCTGCGGCGCTTGCCCATCACCACGTCGGCACCGCTGACGGTGCCTTCGACCACCGCATCCTGCCCAGGGCGCAAATGGCCGATGGGCACTACGCGGGTGCGGTCCTGATAACGCAGGGGCAGGTGGAACAGCACGTCCTGGAGGTTCTCCAGGCCGACCTTGGCCAATTTCTCGGCCATGGCTTCACCGACACCCTTGAGTGCCGTCACCGATACCTGCGACAGCTCAGTCATACGCGGGCTTAGCTCGCAACGGGCGGCTTGGCCACCGAGCACAGGCGGATCGAGTCGGCGAGGATCTCAATGGCTTTGGGCCGTGGGAAGCTGGCGCGCCAGGCGATGGCTACGGTGCGGAACGGCACTGGTGGCGTCAGCGGGCGCACTTCGATCACGCCGGGGGCGTAGTGATGGCTGTCCACGGCCGACAACGGCAGGATCGAGATACCCAGGCCGGAGGCGACCATATGGCGGATGGTTTCCAGGGAGCTGGATTCCACGGTGGTGTGCTTGGCGCCGTCGTTGCCCTTGGTCAGGGTCGGGCAGGCTTCCAGTACCTGGTCGCGGAAGCAGTGGCCTTCGCCGAGCAGCAACAGGCTCTTGTCGTTGAGCAGAGCGGCGTCGATGGAGGCTTTTTGCGTCCACGGGTGGTTGGCCGGCATCAGCACCTGGAACGGCTCGTCGTAGAGCTGCAGGGTCAGCACGTCAGCCTCGTGGAACGGCAGGGCGATGATGATCGCGTCCAGCTCGCCGTTGCGCAGTTTGTCGCGCAGCACGTGGGTGAAGTTTTCTTCGATATACAGTGGCATCTGCGGCGCGACGCGGTGCAGTTGCGGGATCAGGTGCGGGAACAGGTACGGGCCGACGGTGTAGATGGCGCCGACTTTCAGTGGGGCGGTCAGCTGGTTCTTGCCGGCCTGGGCCAGCTCGCGAATGCTTTGCGCTTGCTCCAGCACCTTCTGCGCCTGGGCAACAATGCCTTCGCCCACGGGAGTGAGGCGCACGGCGCTTTTGCTGCGCTCGAAAATCAGCACACCGAGTTCGTCTTCAAGTTTTTTCACACCCACCGACAGCGTCGGCTGGCTGACATGGCAACGCTCGGCCGCGTGGCCGAAGTGCTGCTCTTGGGCGAGGGTCACGATGTAGCGTAATTCTGTAAGAGTCATAGCGAGCGTCCATGAGGTTGCGGGCCAAGCATAACGGCTGCAATCGATAGACGCACGTTATCAGAAGTTTGTTGGGGATTGAGCGGGGAATGCCGGGGATTTTGTGGGAAAGGGACTTTATGCGGCGATGAAATCAAATGTGGGAGGGGTTTGCCCCCTCCCACATTGTCTTAGCGGCGTTTCTCGATGTTGTACACGAACGGTGCAACGATCTCGATGCTGCCACCCTTGAGCATGTCGGCCGGCGGCTTGGGCAGTGGCTGGGCACGACGGATCATGTCCAGGGTCGCACGGTCCAGGTCGGCGTTGCCGGAGCGGCCCACCAACTCGTAGGACAGCACGTTGCCTTCAGCATCGACCACGAAGCGCAGGCGGTTCAGGCCTTCCTTGCCACGGGCCTGAGCGCCGGGCGGGTACTTCTTGTACTTCTGCAAGTGCGCCAGCAGCGTGCCTTCCCAGGACGCCTTGGCCGCCACCTGTTGGGGCGACGGGCCAGGTACGGGCTGGGCCGATTTCTCCGCAGGTGCGTTGGTCGGTGGAGCGTCGCTCGGCGGCTCTTCGGAAGGTTTCTCCTTGGGTGGCTCGATCTTTTTCTCCACCGGCTTGGGCGGCTGCGGTTTCGGTTTAGGCTTGACCGGCTTGGGCACCTGGATCGTCGGCTTGGGTGCTTCGGCCAGTTTCGGCAATGGCAGTTCTTCTACCGGCGCTGGCGGTTGCGGCGGCGTGATCACCTTCGGCGGGGCCGGAGGTGGCGGCGCGGGCATCGGTGCCAGGTCGATGACCATGGCAGCCGGCGGCAACTGCACCGTGTGCGGCGCGGACCATTGAAGCGCGATGATAATCGCGACGGCATGCACGCCCAGCACGACAGCGAGGCTTGTGCCATAACGCGTCAGTTTGTGGCGCGTCGTGATCATTTCTTGGCTGCCGTCTCAAGTCCGACCAGGCCTACCTTGAGGTAGCCGGCTGCCCGCAGGGCATCCATCACGCTCATCAGGTCGCCGTAGTCCACGCCCTTGTCGGCCTGGAAGAAGATCGTCGTGTCTTTCTTGCCCTGGGTCTTGGCGTCGAGCACCTGGCCGAGGGTTTCGGATTTGACTTCTTCTTCGCCCAGGAACAGACGCTGGTCCGCCTTGACGCTGAGGAACACCGGTTTCTCTGGCCGCGGCGCCGGCTTGGCGCTGGAGGCGGGCAGGTCGACCTTGATATCCACGGTTGCCAGTGGTGCGGCCACCATGAAGATGATCAGCAGCACGAGCATCACGTCGATAAACGGCGTGACGTTGATTTCGTGGTTCTCGACGAGTTCGTCGTCGCCTTGATTTAAATGCAGGCCCATGGCCGATTACCCCACTTTCACCATGTGCGGTTGCGAGCTGCGCTCGGTAGGCAGGTGATCGAGGTCGCGGCTGACCAGCAGCAGGACTTCTGCCGACGCGTCCGATACCTGGGCTTTGTAGCCGGCAATCGAACGGGCGAAGACGTTGTAGATCACTACCGCAGGAATCGCAGCAACCAGGCCCAGGGCGGTTGCCAGCAGGGCTTCGGCGATGCCTGGGGCAACGACGGCGAGGTTGGTGGTCTGGGTTTTGGCGATGCCGATGAAGCTGTTCATGATGCCCCACACGGTGCCGAACAGGCCGACGAACGGTGCGGTGGAACCGATGGTTGCCAGCACGCCGGTGCCGCTGCTCATGTTGCGGCCGCAGGCTGCCACCAGGCGCTCAAGACGGAAAGCCACACGCTCCTTGATGCCTTCTTTTTCGCGGGTGTTGGCCGACAGGCGCATTTCTTCCAGTGCGTCGTGCACCAGGGTATTGGCCAGGGTGCCCTTCTTGGTCGCGCTTTCGCTGGCTTCCTTGAGGGTGGTGGCTTTTTTCAGGTGGACGATTTCAGTGCGCAGGCGACGCTTGGCGCCCAGCAGCTCGAAGCCCTTGGCGATCCAGATGGTCCAGGTAATGATCGAGGCGATGGCCAGGCCGATCATCACGGCCTTCACGACCACGTCAGCATTCTGGTACATGCCCCAAGGCGACAGGTCATGGGCCATGCCCAGGGTGTTGTCTTCTTCCAGGACGACGCCGGTTTCGTCAGTGGCTGCCGGATCTGCGGCCAGGGCTGGATCGGTGGCGGCCGGTGCAACTGCCGGAGCAGCGGCTGGCGCGGCAGTGCTGTGTTCAGCAGCGGCTGGAGCAGCCGGGGCGGTGGCGTCGGCGAAGGCTGCGGTCGGAGCCAGCAGGACGCTGAACAACAGCGCGGCAATCGCGCGCCAGGCGCGGGACGTGGTTGGCGAAGCGGGGGTTGTATTACGTGTCATGCTGGCCGGACCTGAGAAGAAAAAATGGGTGATCGTCCATCAAGACCCAGGGGGCCGAGGACAAATGGGTGTTTATTATTGCAAGTAATTCTTGTTAACAGAAGTAATACAGTAACTTTATTTGTCCTTTTTCTGGCCGCCGGTCAGCTGTGAGGGCTAATCTAGACCTTTGAGAACGGAGTTTTGTGATGTCTGCGCCTTCTGTTGTGATTGCCGGTTGCGGCGATGTGGGTAGTCGGCTGGCTAGCCAATTGCTGGCCTCGGAATGGGAGGTTCATGGCCTGCGACGCGATGTTTCGCGCCTGCCCGACGGGGTGATCGGCATTGCCGGTGACCTGTTCAACAAGGATTGCCCGGACACCTGGCCGATTGGCGGGGTGGATTACCTGGTGTATTGCGCCGCCGCGACGGACCACGACGAAGCCGGGTATCGCGCGGCTTACGTGCAGGGCTTGAAGCATGTGCTGGAGTGGCTGGACGACTACGGCCAGGCGCCGAAACACCTGCTGTTTGTGTCCAGCAGCAGCGTGTATGGGCAACAGAATGGTGAGTGGGTTGATGAATCGTCCGACACCCAGGCACAGGGCTATTCCGGGCAAGTGATGCTGGAGGCCGAGCAAGTGGCGCTCGATAGCGGCATTCCGGCGAGCATCGTGCGCTTGACCGGCATCTACGGCCCGGGCCGTGAATGGTTGCTGACCCAGGTACGCCAAGGCTACCGCGTGGCAATCGACCCACCTTTATATGGCAACCGCATTCATGCGGACGACGCGGCGGGCTTGCTCGCCTTTTTGCTGCGGCATGTGGAGCAGGGCGGTCAGTTGGACAAGGTCTACATCGGCGTTGACGATGCGCCCGCGCCGTTGGCCGAAGTGGTGGATTGGTTGCGTGAGTATCTGGGTGTGACGGAGTGGGCGGATGACGCCAGCGTGCGGCGTGCGGGGAGCAAGCAGTGCAGTAATGCGCGAGCTAAAGCCTTGGGCTGGAAGCCAACTTACCCGAGCTATCGGGAAGGTTATGCGGCCATCCTCAAGGGCTGAAATGCGGTCAAAAATGTGGGAGCTGGCTTGTCGGGCCGCCGCATCGCTGCGATAGCGGTGTATCAGAAACACATGCAGTGACTGGTACTCCGCTATCGCGGGCAAGCCCGCTCCCACATTTAGATCAGCGCGAGGCTGGTTATTGTTTTTCCAGCAGCCATTGGCGCGGGCCGGGCGTGAACTGAGGCACTTCATCCGCCTGCGCAGTATTCACCGCCTGGAAGATTTCCAGCTGCCCGCCCTTACGCACAAAAATCCACGGATTGCCCTGGCCATTCAGTTGCAGCCAGATGCTGTCGTAGCCGCCGCTCATGGAGGCGCAATCACCCGCCAGGCACAGTGAGTACTGGTCAGCGTTCGGCAGGCCGACGACCTTGCCGTTGGCCTGGAACTGCACGATGGCGCCGTTGCCGAAGCCGTCGGTGATCTTCCAGTCGCCGCCCAGGTAGGCCGCATACAGCGCCCGTTCGAAGTTGGCGCCCAGTGGTGCGCCTTCCGGGGCGGGGTCTTTGGCGCGGGCGAACAGCTGTTCAGGCTCATTGTCGTTGGCCGTTTGCAGCAGTTGTTTGCCTTTGCGCTTGAGTTCGGTGGCGGAGCTGCCGTAGAAATCCACGCTCCAGGCGCCGGATTGCTCGCCGAGCAACTTGCCTTCCGCTACTTCAAAACCGTTGTAGTAGCGCGCCTGCGCCGCCTTGGTGTTGACCTGCCATTCGAGGTTCGGGCCAAAGCTTTGCAGGGCTTCGCGCAAAGGGCCGCCCTTGGCTGCCGCATCGATGGCGACCTGGTTGATCCAGGTGCCGCTCACGTCCAGGTCGGCGGGGTTGCTGGCGCAGCCGCCGAGCAGCAGGGTGAGCAACGATGAGGCTACAAGCGCTTTGCGCATTACGAAATCCTTCTGAAACAGAGTCGGCGCAGCCGGTGGGAAGGCTGCGCCGGGTGTTTTACTCGATGACCAGAATCGCGTCCATCTCAACCTGCGCGCCCTTTGGCAGAGCGGCTACGCCGATGGCGGCGCGGGCTGGGTAAGGTTGTTCGAAGTACTTGCCCATGATCTCGTTGACCTTGGCGAAGTGGCTCAGGTCGGTGAGGAAGATGTTCAGCTTGACGATGTCCTTGAACGAACCGCCAGCAGCTTCGGCAACGGACTTGAGGTTTTCGAAGACTTGCACGGTCTGTGCTTCGAAGCCTTCAACCAGTTCCATGGTCTTTGGGTCCAGTGGGATCTGGCCGGACATGTAGACGGTGTTGCCTGCCTTGATCGCCTGGGAGTAGGTGCCGATGGCGGCCGGGGCCTTGTCGCTGGTGATAACAGTCTTGGTCATTTATGACTCCTTGTAAGAGACAACGGCTTATTTGAAGAGCTACGCCCGCATACGGGTGATACGAATCACACCGGTCAGGGCACGCAGCTTCTTGATCACGCGGGCCAGGTGCACGCGGTCGTGCACGCTGACCACCAGTTGGACCACGCTGATGCGGCCATCGCGTTCGTCCATGCTGATCTTTTCGATATTGCCGTCGGCCGCATTGACGCTGCTGGCCAGCAGGGCGATCAGGCCGCGCTGGTGTTCCAGCTCGACGCGCAGCTCGACGTTGAATTCGCCGGTGACATCCTTGGCCCACGAGAGCTGGATGCATTTTTCCGGGTTGTGGCGGATCTCGGTGATGTTGCGGCAGTTGTCCAGGTGCACCACCATGCCTTTGCCCGCCGAGAGGTGGCCGACAATCGGGTCCCCCGGGATCGGCGTGCAGCACTTGGCGTAGCTGAGCACCAGGCCTTCGGTGCCGCGAATCGCCAGCGGGCCTTCGGGGCTCGGCAGTTGCTCGCCTTCGCCCAGCAGGCGGCGGGCGACCACGTAGGCCATGCGATTGCCCAGGCCGATATCTTCCAGCAGGTCTTCGATGGTTTCCTGGCGGTACTCGTGGAGCATCGCTTGCACGCGCTCGGCCGGGATCTTGTCGAGGGCGCTGTCGAAACCGTTGAGCACCTTGTTCAGCAGGCGTTCGCCCAGGCTGATGGACTCGGAGCGGCGCTGCAGTTTCAGGGCATGGCGGATATGTGTACGCGCCTTGCCGGTGACCACGAAGTTGAGCCACGCCGGGTTCGGGCGTGCGCCCGGTGCACTGACGATCTCCACCGTGGAGCCGCTTTGCAGCGGTTCCGACAGCGGGGCCAGGCGCCGGTTGATGCGGCAGGCAATGCAGCTGTTGCCGACGTCGGTGTGCACGGCGTAGGCGAAATCGACCGCTGTGGAGCCTTTGGGCAGCTCCATGATCCGGCCTTTGGGCGTGAACACGTAGACCTCGTCCGGGAACAGGTCGATCTTCACGCTTTCGATGAATTCCAGGGAGTTGCCGGCACGTTGCTGCATTTCCAGCACGCCTTTGACCCACTGGCGCGCGCGGGCGTGGGTGCCTTTTGGCTGCTCGTCGCCGCTGGACTTGTACAGCCAATGAGCGGCGATGCCGTTGTTGGCCATCTCTTCCATTTCGCGGGTGCGGATCTGGATCTCGATCGGCACGCCGTGCATACCGAACAGCGTGGTATGCAGCGATTGATAGCCGTTGGCCTTGGGAATCGCGATGTAGTCCTTGAAGCGGCCCGGCAGGGGTTTGTACAAATTATGTACAGCGCCCAGCACGCGGTAGCAGGTGTCCACCTTGTCGACGATGATCCGGAACGCGTACACGTCCATGATCTCGTTGAAGGCCCGGCGCTTGCCGCGCATCTTCTTGTAGATGCCGTAGATGTGCTTCTGCCGGCCGCTGACCTCGCCTTCGATCTCGTCGATCGCCAGGCAATGGCTCAGGGACTCTTCGATCTTGTTGACGATTTCCTTGCGGTTGCCCCGGGCGCGCTTGACCGCCTGGTAGATGCGCGCCGAACGCATCGGGTGCATGGCCTTGAAGCCGAGGTCTTCGAATTCGATACGAATGGCATGCATGCCCAGCCGGTTGGCGATGGGCGCGTAGATTTCCAGGGTTTCCTTGGCGATGCGTCGGCGTTTTTCGCCGGACAGCACTTCCAGCGTGCGCATGTTGTGCAGCCGGTCGGCCAGCTTGACCAGGATCACCCGGATATCGCGGGCCATGGCCATGGCCATCTTCTGGAAGTTTTCCGCCTGGGCTTCGGCCTTGGTCTCGAAGTTCATCTGGGTCAGTTTGCTGACCCCATCGACCAGTTCGGCCACGGTTTCGCCAAATTGCGCGCTGAGCGCTTCCTTGGCGATGCCGGTGTCTTCGATCACGTCATGCAGCATCGCGGCCATCAGGCTCTGATGGTCCATGTGCATGTCGGCAAGAATATTTGCCACCGCAAGAGGATGGGTGACATACGCCTCGCCACTGCGGCGGCGTTGGCCGTCATGGGCTTGTTCGGCGTAGAAATACGCTCGGCGGACCAGGTTGACCTGGTCTGGGCCGAGGTAGGTCGATAAGCGATCGGCGAGGGCGTCTATGCTCGGCATAGGAATGACTCCTGCCGCATGCGTTGACCCCGCGCCGTGCTACGTCGACCAGGCATAGGCTTAGACGGCCTCGTTGGACTCGTCCTCGAACGCTGCAAACAGCGGTTCGTCTTCAACGATTTCGGCGTTGGCGATGAACTCGTAGCTCATCAGGCCTTCAGCGATTTCACGCAGGGCCACAACGGTAGGCTTGTCGTTTTCCCACTGAACCAGGGGCTCTTTGCCGCCAGTGGCCAGTTGACGGGCACGCTTGGTAGAGAGCATGACCAGCTCAAAGCGGTTTGCCACGTGGTCTAGGCAGTCTTCAACGGTTACGCGGGCCATGATATTCCTCGGAGCGGATGCAAGATGCGCGCTGCCCGGTTGGGCGAGCGGACTGAACAGTTTAAAAAATCACCAGCGTTTAGGGAAGCGCTGATTTTTCGCAAGCCTGGGTAAAACCGCTGCAAGTGCCAATGTAAAGCCCTTGCAGCGGTTTTGGGAAGAGCCAATCAGCCGAGCAGTTCAGCCAGCAATTTGCCGAAACGCTGCTGTTGGCGCTTTTGCTGGAGCTGATTGGTGCGGAAAATCGCCTTCAAATCATCCAGTGCGTGGGAAAAATCGTCGTTGATGATCAGGTAGTCGTAGTCGACGTAGTGGCTCATTTCGCTGACGGCTTCACGCATGCGGCCTTCGATAATCTCGTCGCTGTCCTGGCCACGGTTGGTCAGGCGCTGGTGCAAGGCTTCGAGAGACGGCGGCAGGATGAAGATCGAGCGCGCCTGGGGCATCAGCTTGCGAACTTGCTCGGCGCCCTGCCAGTCGATTTCCAGGATCAGGTCGTGGCCTTCGTCCAGGGTCTGCTGCAGGTGGCTTTGCGAGGTGCCGTAGAGGTTGCCGAAGACTTCGGCGCGCTCCAGGAAGTCGCCGTGTTCGATCATCTTGACGAACTCGGTGCGCTCGACGAAGTGGTAGTGCACGCCGTTCACTTCACCCGGACGCATGGCGCGGGTGGTGTGGGACACCGAGATGCGGATCTGCTCGTCGGCGTCGGTCAGGGCCTTGACCAGGCTGCTCTTGCCCGCGCCCGAAGGGGCGGAAATGATGTAAAGGGTGCCGGTGCTGTGGGTCATGGAGGTTGCCTTACTCAATATTCTGTACTTGTTCGCGCATCTGCTCGATCAACACTTTGAGGTTGACCGCAGCCGTAGTGCTGCGCGGGTCAAACGCCTTGGAACCCAGTGTATTGGCTTCGCGGTTGAGTTCCTGCATCAGGAAGTCCAGGCGCCGACCGGCGGCACCGGCGGACTTGAGTACGCGGCGTACTTCAAGGATGTGGGTGCTCAGGCGGTCGAGTTCTTCGGCGACGTCGCTCTTTTGCGCCAGCAGGACCATTTCCTGCTCCAGGCGTGTCGGATCGAGGTCGGCCTTCATGTCGGCGAAGCGGTCGAGGACCTTCTGGCGCTGGGTCGCGAGCATCTGCGGCACCAATTCGCGCAGGGTCACCACGTCTTCTTCGATAGAGGTCAGGCGCTCGTTGATCAGGCGTGCCAGTTCGGCGCCTTCGCGCTCACGGCCGGCCTTGAGCTCCTTCAAACCTTGGTTGAACAGGGCGAGGGCTTCGGCGTTGAGGGCTTGCGGGTCGGTGGCATCGGCCACCAGCACGCCGGGCCAGGCCAGCACTTCCAGCGGGTTGAGGGCCGCAGGCTGCTTGATCAGACCAGCGATGGTTTCGGCGGCGGCGACCAGCTGCGCGGCGCGGTCGCGGTCGATCTGCAAGGCTTTGCCGGTGGTTTCCTCGGTAAAGCGCAGGGTGCATTCCAGCTTGCCACGGGAGATGCTCTGGCGCAGTGCTTCACGGACGGCGCCTTCGAGGTCGCGGAACGATTCCGGCAGGCGCAGGTGCGGTTCCAGGTAGCGGCTGTTGACCGAGCGCAGTTCCCAGCTCAGGGTGCCTTGGACGCCGGCTTTTTCGACGCGGGCGAAGGCGGTCATGCTGTGCACCATGGAGGTACCTCGCGTTGCAGGTTAAGAAGGCGCAGGATTGTAGCGCAGTGGGGCGAGCACGCCCAAACAATGGGCGACAGCGCGACCATTCGTAACCGAATTTTTAGAAGTGCCCCGAATCGGCCCACGGCTCTATAATGCTCGGCAGTTTTTCGTCCTCCGTACAGGTATCCCCTATGAAACGTCCCAGTGGTCGCGTTGCCGATCAGCTCCGCTCGATCCGCATCACCCGCAACTACACCAAACACGCCGAGGGATCTGTACTGGTCGAGTTTGGCGATACCAAGGTGATCTGCACCGTCAGCGTCGAAAACGGCGTGCCGCGTTTCCTTAAAGGCCAGGGCCAGGGTTGGCTGACCGCCGAGTACGGCATGCTGCCGCGCGCCACCGGCGAGCGTAACCAGCGTGAAGCCAGCCGTGGCAAGCAAGGCGGGCGCACCCTGGAAATCCAGCGCCTGATCGGCCGTTCCCTGCGCGCAGCCCTGGACATGTCCAAGCTGGGCGACGTGACCCTGTACGTCGATTGCGATGTGATCCAGGCAGATGGCGGCACCCGCACCGCATCCATCACCGGCGCCATGGTGGCCCTGGTCGATGCGCTGAAAGTGATCAAGAAGCGTGGCGGCCTGAAGGGCGGTGACCCGCTCAAGCAAATGATCGCCGCTGTGTCGGTGGGCATGTACCAGGGCGAGCCTGTGCTGGACCTGGACTACCTGGAAGACTCGGCCGCCGAGACGGACCTGAACGTTGTAATGACCAGCACCGGTGGTTTCATCGAAGTGCAGGGCACCGCCGAAGGCGCGCCATTCCAGCCGGCCGAGCTGAACGCCATGCTGGCCCTGGCCCAGAAAGGCATGACCGAAATCTTCGAACTTCAGAACGCCGCACTGGCTGACTGACACCTGCCTCAAGGAGACGCGCCATGAATGACAGCCAAATGCCGGTGCCTACGCCTTCCTACGAAGTGCGCCAGGGCGCGATGTTGTGCCATCTCGCGGCGTTTCTGGGGTTTGTGTTCCCCTTCGGCAGCGTTGTCGGGCCGCTGATCCTGTGGCAGATGAAGAAAGAACTGGACCCGTTCATTGATGATCAGGGCAAGGAAGCGCTGAACTTCCAGATCACCGTGGCCATCGCCTGGATCGTGTGCATCGTGCTGGCCTTCGCGGTCGTTGGGTTCTTCCTGATGACGGCGCTGGCCATCGCGGGTGTGGCGTTGACGATCATCGGTGCGATCAAGGCCAACAAGGGGATCGCCTATCGCTACCCCTTGACCTGGCGACTGATCAAATAATGAGCGCCCACAAAAAAACCGACAGCGATGTCGGTTTTTTTGTACCTGGAAAAAGACCTCAGATGGTCAGTGTCCAGTCGTAGTCCACGATCAGCGGCGCGTGCTGCGAGAAGCGCGGCTGGCGCGGCAAGCGTGCGCTGCGCACGAACCGGCGCAGACCCGGGGTCAGCAGCTGGTAGTCGAAACGCCAGCCCAGGTTGAGCATCTCAGCCTGTTCGTTGTCCGGCCACCAGCTGTACTGGTCGCCTTCGCGGCTGACTTCGCGCAGGGCATCGACATAACCCATGTTGCCGACAATCTCGTCCATCCAGGCCCGTTCCGGCGCCAGGAAGCCCGGGGATTGCTGGCTGTCGCGCCAGTTCTTGATATCCAGCTTCTGTTGCGCCACGTACAGCGAGCCACAATAAATGTACTCGCGACGTTTGCGTCGCTGTTTATCCAGGTAACGGGCGAAGTCGTCCATTAGCTTGAACTTCTGGTTCAAGTCTTCATCGCCGTTCTGCCCCGAAGGAAGCAGCAAGGTCGCGATGCTGACCTTATCGAAATCGGCTTGCAGGTAGCGCCCGTAGCGGTCGGCTGTCTCGAAGCCGAGGCCGCTGATGACCGCCTTGGGTTGCAACCGCGAATACAAAGCCACGCCACCTTGGGTGGGCACTTCGGCATCGCAGGCATAAAGGAAGTAGCCATCCAGTTGGAAGGCTGGGTCGTCCAGTTCAAAGGCGGAGGCGCGGGTATCCTGCAGGCAGATGACGTCGGCATTCTGGGCTTGCAGCCAACTGAGCAAACCACGCTCGACTGCAGCCTGAATACCATTAACGTTCACACTGATGATCCGCATAAATGGCCCCAAAAATCGCGTGCGTGTATGATACACGCCGTCTAACTAATTAGCTAAATCCGTGGTATCTGAGGCTTTTTTCATGCAGGCGTATCAACGCGATTTCATTCGTTTTGCCATCGATCGCGGCGTTTTGCGCTTCGGTGAGTTCACTCTCAAGTCCGGGCGCACCAGCCCGTACTTCTTCAATGCAGGCTTGTTCAACTCGGGTTCGGCCCTGGCTCAGCTGGGTCGTTTCTACGCGGCGGCCATCGTTGAAAGCGGTATTTCCTTCGACGTGCTGTTCGGCCCGGCCTACAAGGGCATTCCCCTGGCCGCCGCCACCGCCGTGGCGTTGGCGGAACATCATGGGCAGGATCTGCCGTGGTGCTTCAACCGCAAGGAAGCCAAGGCCCATGGCGAAGGCGGTAGCCTGGTGGGCGCGCCGCTCACCGGTGATGTGCTGATCATCGACGACGTGATCACCGCCGGTACCGCCATCCGTGAGGTGATGCAGATCATCGCTTCCCAGGACGGCGCCAAGGCTGCTGGCGTGCTGATCGCGTTGAACCGCCAGGAGCGCGGCAACGGTGAATTGTCGGCGATCCAGGAAGTGGAACGCGATTTCGGCATTCCGGTGGTGAGCATCGTGTCGTTGAACCAGGTGTTGCAGTTCCTGGAAGATGATCCGCAGCTCAAGCAGCATTTGCCGGCGGTCAAGGCGTACCGCGAGCAGTTCGGCGTTCAGTAACACTGTGGGAGCCGGGCTTGTGTGGGAGCGGGCTTGCCCGCGATAGCGGTTTATCAGGCGACATTGTTGTTGAATGTGCCGCCGTCATCGCAGGCAAGCCAGCTCCCACATTTGGACCGAGCACAAACAAAAAAGCCCCGCTCAATTTGATTGAGCGGGGCTTTTTTGTGTGCGGCAGTTAAGGACGCTTGCGGTTACTGATCAGCGTGCCCACACCGGTATCGGTGAAGATTTCCAGCAGGATTGCATTCGGTACCCGGCCGTCGAGGATCAGCGAGCTGCCCACGCCGCCTTGCACTGCTTCCAGCGCGCAACGGATCTTCGGCAGCATGCCGCCGTAGATGGTGCCGTCGGCGATCAGCTCGTCCACTTGTTGCGTGGTCAAGCCGGTCAGCACCTTGCCTTCCTTGTCCATCAGGCCGGCGATGTTGGTCAGCAGCATCAGCTTTTCAGCCTTCAGCGCTTCCGCCACCTTGCCTGCTACCAGGTCGGCGTTGATGTTGTAGGACTCGCCGTTGGCGCCCACGCCGATAGGCGCGATCACCGGGATGAAGTCACCCTTGACCAGCAGGTTCAGCAGGTCGGTGTTGATGCCGATCACTTCGCCCACCTGGCCGATGTCGATGATTTCCGGCTGGGTCATTTCCGGCGTCTGGCGGGTGACCGTCAGTTTTTTCGCGCGGATCAGCTCCGCGTCCTTGCCGGTCAGGCCGATGGCGCTGCCACCGTGACGGTTGATCAGGTTGACGATGTCCTTGTTCACCTGGCCACCGAGGACCATCTCCACCACGTCCATGGTCTGCGCGTCAGTCACGCGCATGCCATCGATGAAGTGACTCTCGATCGACAAGCGCTTGAGCAAGTCACCGATCTGCGGGCCGCCACCGTGCACGACCACCGGGTTGATCCCCACGGCTTTC
The DNA here is from genome assembly GCF_053456465.1 of Pseudomonas acericola (SeqCode). Classification (NCBI taxonomy): domain Bacteria; kingdom Pseudomonadati; phylum Pseudomonadota; class Gammaproteobacteria; order Pseudomonadales; family Pseudomonadaceae; genus Pseudomonas; species Pseudomonas acericola (SeqCode). The sequence goes on from NZ_JBRFJB010000004.1 coordinate 270,717, forward strand.
ATCAACACGATGTCGCGGGCAAAGCCGGTTTTCAGCTCTTCGCTTTCCATGGCATTGCCGCCGTACTTGATCACCAGTGTCTTGCCGACATAGCGTCGAATGTAAGGCAACGCTTCGGAAAGGACCTTGGCGGTGTTGGCAGCGGCTTCGCGTTCGAGGGTCATTCAGGGCTCCGGTGCAAAAAAATCAGAACGGTAATTGGAGATCAGGGGCAACACGTTTCAACTGGGCGTGGAACACGTCCTTGATGCGCTGCAACTCGGCCTCGGTATCCGCCTCGAAACGCAGGACCAGCACCGGTGTGGTGTTGGACGCGCGAACCAGGCCCCAGCCTTGGGCGTAATCGACTCGCACACCATCAATGGTGGTCAGGTTGGCGCCTTCGCCCCATTGCGCATCGTGCAGTGCGTCAATGATGCTGAATTTGCTCTCCTCGGTCACATGGATATTGATCTCTGGCGTAGAAATATCATTCGGGAAGGTCTGAAACAGCTCTTCGGCGGTGGATTTTTCCTTGCTGAGGATCTCCAGCAGACGAGCGGCGCTGTAAATGCCGTCGTCAAAGCCGAACCAGCGCTCCTTGAAGAACACGTGGCCGCTCATCTCGCCGGCCAACAGGGCGCCGGTTTCCTTCATTTTCTTTTTGATCAACGAGTGACCGGTCTTCCACATTAGCGGGCGGCCGCCATATTCCTTGATCAGCGGGGTGAGGCGACGTGTGCACTTCACGTCGAAGATGATCTCGGCGTTGGGGTTGCGCGCCACTACGTCACGGGCAAACAGCATCAGCAGGCGGTCGGGGAAGACGATCTCGCCGGTTTCGGTCACCACGCCCACGCGGTCGCCGTCGCCGTCGAAGGCCAGGCCGACATCAGCCCCGGTTTCCTTGACCTTGGCGATCAGGTCCACCAGGTTCTCTGGCTTGCCCGGGTCCGGGTGGTGGTTGGGGAAGTTGCCGTCCACTTCGCAGAACAGCGGGATCACTTCGCAGTTCAGGGCTTCGAGCAGTTGCGGGGCGATCACGCCGGCCGCGCCGTTGCCACAGTCCACCACCACTTTCAGGCGGCGTGCGAGTTTGACGTCGCGGGTGATTTCATCAGAGTAGCGCTGCAGGATGTCGACCTTGGTGATGCTGCCCTTGCCGCTGGTCAGGTCGTTGGTCTTCAGGCGGGTGTGCAGGGCCTGGATCTGCTCGTTGGCGAGGGTATCGCCGGCGATGACGATCTTGAAGCCGTTGTAGTCCGATGGGTTATGGCTGCCGGTGAGCATCACCCCGGACTTGCCTGCCAGTACGTTGGCGGCGTAGTACAGCGCAGGCGTTGGCACCAGGCCGACGTCGCTGACATGGCAGCCGCTGTCGGCCAGGCCCTGGATCAACTGTTCGACCAGTTCAGGCCCGGACAGGCGGCCGTCACGGCCCACCGAGACGTTCGGCTCATCCTGGGCCAGGCTCTGGGCGCCGATGGCGCGGCCGATCCAGTAGGCGGTTTCGGCGGTCAGGGTCTTGGGCACTACGCCACGGATGTCATAGGCGCGAAAAATGCTGTCGGGGAATGTCGGGGCTACGCGGGCTGCGGTACTCATCGCGGGGGGAAACTCCATCTGAAGGGGGCAAGGCTGGCCGTAAAGCGGCTGACCGGCAGGCTCAAACTGAAGGGTATGACGGTTTTTTTGGCGCAGAGTTCGTGGTGCAAAAGTGCCATCGGCGCAGTGGCTCCGTGCTTTTCTCTGCGTAATGCATTGATTTCGCTGGGGAAATCTCGCTGATTAGTACCGCGCATTCTTCATCCTGAAAAGCCATGCGGTGGCGTCGGGCCGGGCGGGGGTGCCCGGCCTGATTCAGCTTAGTCAGTGGCTGCCGGAATGGCCAAAGCCGCCTGCGCCGCGTTGTGTTTCAGCAAATTCCTCGACCAGTTCGAAGTGCGCCTGCACCACAGGCACCAGCACCAATTGAGCGATGCGCTCGCCAACCACGATGTTGAAGGCGGTCTGGCCACGGTTCCAGCACGACACCATCAGCTCGCCCTGGTAGTCCGAGTCGATCAGGCCGACCAGGTTGCCCAGCACGATGCCGTGCTTATGGCCCAGGCCCGAGCGCGGCAGGATCAGCGCCGCCAGGCCAGGGTCGCCGACGTAGATCGACAGGCCAGTCGGAATCAGGATGGTCTGGCCCGGCTCAAGGACGGTGTCTTCCTTGAGCATGGCGCGCAGGTCCAGGCCGGCGGAGCCTGGGGTGGCGTAGGCCGGCAGTGGGAAGTCGGTGCCGATGCGGGGGTCGAGGATCTTGGCTTGCAAAGCGTGCATGGAAATTAAACCTGGTTCAGCCGTTGGGCGATAAAAGAGATCAGTTGGCGGGCAATCTTGCCCTTGCTGGTCTGGGCGAAAAGGGTGGCGTGCAGCTCGCGGTCGATCACGCTGCAGGCGTTTTCCTCGCTGTTGAAGCCGATGCTCGGGTTGGCGACATCGTTGGCAACGATCAGATCGAGGTTCTTGTCTTTCAATTTGCGTGCGGCGTAGTCCAGCAGGTGCTCGGTCTCGGCGGCGAAGCCGACACTGAACGGGCGGTCGGGACGCGTGGCGATGGTGGCCAGGATGTCCGGGTTGCGCACCATTTGCAGGAGTAGGCCGTCACCGCTCGTAGGGTCTTTCTTGAGCTTTTGCGGGGCGACAACTTCTGGGCGGTAGTCCGCGACCGCTGCCGAGGCGATAAACAGGTCGCAGGGAATGGCGGCTTCACAGGCCGCAAGCATGTCGCGGGCGCTGACTACGTCGATTCGCGTGACCCGATCAGGGGTGGGCAAATGCACCGGACCGGTGATCAGGGTGACGCGTGCGCCTGCCTCGACCGCGGCTTCTGCCAAGGCAAAGCCCATTTTTCCTGAGCTATGGTTGGTGATGTAGCGCACCGGGTCGATGTTTTCCTGGGTTGGGCCGGCGGTGATCAGCACGTGCTTGCCGGTCAGGGCCAGGTGCTGGAAGCACTCCACCGCACACAGCGCGAGGTCGGTGGCTTCGAGCATGCGGCCCATGCCGACGTCGCCACAGGCCTGGCTGCCGGACGCAGGGCCGAACACCTTGAGCCCGCGGCTTTGCAGGAGTTGAGTGTTGGCTTGGGTAGCCGGGTCGCGCCACATGGCCTGGTTCATGGCCGGGGCGATGGCGACGGTGGCATCGGTGGCCAGTACCAGGGTGGTCAGCAGGTCATCGGCTATGCCTTGGGCCAGGCGGGCGATCAGATCGGCGGTGGCCGGGGCGATCAGCACCAGGTCGGCCCATTTGGCCAGCTCGATATGGCCCATGGCGGCTTCGGCTGCCGGGTCCAGCAGGTCGAGGTGAACCGGGTGCCCGGACAGCGCCTGCATGGTCAGCGGGGTGATGAACTCACTGCCGCCGCGTGTCATGACCACGCGCACTTCGGCGCCCTGGTCCAGGAGCCTGCGAACCAGTTCTGCGCTCTTGTAGGCGGCAATGCCGCCGCCGACGCCGAGAACGATGCGTTTCCGATACAGACGCTGCATTGGTTTGCCTTTCCAGTTCAGTGATGCCAGTTCAGTGACGCCTGTGATGCCCCCTCCCCAGGGGAAATCACATGCAAAAAAGAGGGCTTACGATAACACAGCGCCCGCCAGGCAACAGCGGCGCACATGTGGAGAGGGAGGTGGGATGAGTATTCGGGACTGGCCTGTGGCGGAACGGCCACGGGAGAAACTGTTGGAATGTGGCGCGGCAAGCCTGTCTGACGCCGAGTTGTTAGCGATCTTCCTGCGTACTGGCGTCTCCGGCAGAAGCGCAGTGGATCTGGCGCGGCATCTGTTGGCGCAGTTTGGCGGCTTGCGCCCGCTGTTGGAGGCCGGCCAGGCGTTATTCAGCCAGCATTTGGGCTTGGGGCCGGCGAAGTTTGCGCAGTTGCAGGCGGTGTTGGAGATGGCCCGACGGCATATGGCAGAACGCTTGCGCAGTGAATCGGTGCTGGAAAGCCCGGTAGCCGTACGTGATTACCTCAAGGCGCTCTTGCGTCATGAGCCCCATGAGGTTTTCGGCTGCCTGTTTCTCGATTCGAAGCACCGGGTGTTGGGGTTCGAGGCGTTGTCCCAAGGCACTATCGATACCGCCGTGGTTTACCCGCGGCAAGTGGTCAAGCGTGCCTTGGCGTATAACGCGGCGGCGCTGATCCTGTGCCACAACCATCCTTCCGGGAGCCTGGAACCCAGCGCAGCTGATCGAAAATTGACCAAGCTGCTGCAAAAGGCCTTGGAAGTGGTGGATGTGCGGGTGCTGGATCACATCATCGTCGGGGATGGAGACCCGTTGTCGATGGCGGAATATGGGTGGATGTAGGGGGGGGCAACTGCAAGGTTGAAGCTGCAAGCCTCAAGTGGGCTTGCAGCTTGCAGCTCAGGGCTTGACGCTGGCCTTCGAAAAATCCTGGCGGCCGAACGGGCTCACCTGGTAGCCCTTGACCGTTTTGCGCGCGAGGGCAAACGCGGTTGGGTGCGCCAGCGGCAACCACAGCGCCTGCTGCTGGATCTGCGCCTGGGCCTGCTGGTACAGCTTGCTGCGCACCCCTTGCTCGTTGGTGGTCTTGCCGGCGCTGATCAGCTTGTCCAGGGCTGGGTCGCAGTAGCGGGCGAAGTTGGTGCCGGATTTCACCGCCGCGCAGGAGAACTGTGGGGTCAGGAAGTTATCCGGGTCACCATTGTCGCCGGCCCAGCCCATGAACAGCAGGTCGTGCTCACCGGCCTTGGCGCGGCGAATCAGTTCGCCCCATTCGATCACGCGTATCTCGGCCTGGATGCCGACCTTGGCCAGGTCAGCTTGCAACAATTGCGCGCCGAGGTTGGGGTTGGGGTTCAGCAGGCTGCCGGTCGGGCGCGTCCAGATGGTGGTCTTGAAGCCGTCCTTGAGCCCGACCCGGTCCAGCAGGGCCTTGGCTTTCGCGAGGTCCTGTGGATAACCCGGCAGATCCTTGGCATAGCCCCAGGTGTTGGGCGGGTATGGGCCGTTGGCGGCTTCGGCGGTGCCTTCAAATACGGCCTTGAGGTAGCTGGCCTTGTCGAAGGCCAGGTTGATCGCCTGGCGTACTTCGGGCTTGTCCAGCGGCGGGTGCTGGCTGTTGATGGCGACGAAGGCGGTCATGAAGGCCGGGGTTTTCTCGACTTTGAGCGCCGGGTCCTTTTCGGCCTCGCCCACATCCAGCGGCTTGGGCGACAGGGCGATCTGGCATTCGTCGCGGCGCAGTTTCTGCAGGCGTACGTTGGCGTCCGGGGTGATGGCGAAGATCAAGTTGTCCACAGACGGTTTGCCGGCGAAGTAATCCGGGTTGGCCTTGTAGCGCACCACGGCGTCTTTCTGGAAGCGGCTGAAGATGAACGGCCCGGTGCCGATTGGCTGGCTGTTGAGCTTCTCCGGTGTGCCGGCCTTGAGCAGTTTGTCGGCGTATTCGGCCGGGTAGATCGAGGCAAAACCCATGCTCAGGGCGGCGAGGAAAGTGGAGTCGGCGTGGTCCAGGGTGAAGCGCACGGTCAGTGGGTCGAGGGCGTCGATCTTCTTCACCAGCGTCGGCAGTTGCAGCGACTGCGCGTGGGGGAAGCCGCTCTGGGCGATCTTGTGCCATGGGTTGGCCGGGTCGAGCATGCGTTCGAAGCTGAAGCGCACGTCTTCGGCGGTCAGGGTGCGGCTTGGGCTGAAGTACTCGGTGCGGTGGAATTTCACGTCTGGGTGCAGCTTGAAGGTGTAGGTCAGGCCATCTGGCGACACCTCCCAGCTGTCCGCCAGGCTCGGCACCAGCTTGCCGCTGGCTGCGTCGTAGTCCACCAGGCGGTTCATCAACACGTCGGCCGAGGCGTTGGTGGTGGTCAGCGAGTTGTATTGCACCACATCGAACCCTTCGGGGCTGGCCTCGGTGCAGACGCTCAGGTTGCTGGCGGCAGAGGCCAGCGGGGCGATAAAGAGAGGGGCTAGCAATAGCGGTAGGGCAGCGAGGCGCATGTTCGGTTTCCTTTGCAGATCGAAGGCCCATCTGCGAGTGCAGTCTGGAAAAGTCCTACCGTAGAGGTCTGATTGATAAATGACTAGCCCATTTTTGCCTGTGCTTTTGCTTCAAATGCTGTTTTCATGACGCCTCAGCGCGTTCCGCTGCGCACTTTGCCGTGCGCGTGGGCGCTGTAAATCATTCGGTGCGACGAGCGGTCGGCTGTGACAGCGGCCCCTCCTGGCAACGGTTCAGGTGTGTTTTGCCTAGATTTACGCCGGTAAAAACACACGGGCTGTTGTTGCACTAGGGTCTTTCTGGTATAAAGCAGCGCTCTTTTCTAGGGGCCCGGTTCCTTCGCTTGTAGGTGTAGCCGGTAAGACCCTAAAGAAACGCGGCGCCTGGCGCCAAATGACTGAGAGATTAAGCGGCCAACCCATGCCGGGTTGGGCATGTGGTTTTAGAGGGCTGAGGCATGTCGAGAGTATGTCAAGTTACCGGTAAGGGTCCGGTGACTGGGAATAACATTTCCCACGCAAATAACAAAACCCGTCGTCGTTTCCTGCCAAACCTGCAGCATCACCGCTTCTGGGTTGAAGAAGAGAAACGTTTTGTTCGTCTGCGCGTATCTGCTAAAGGCATGCGCATCATCGACAAGCGTGGCATCACTGTCGTGCTGGCCGAAATCCGCCGCGCTGGCAAGATCTAAGGAGCTCTATCATGCGTGAATTGATTCGAATGATCTCTAGCGCCGGTACTGGTCACTTCTACACTACCGACAAGAACAAGCGTACTACCCCGGACAAGCTCGAAAAGAAAATGTTCGACCCGCGCGTTCGCAAGCACGTGATCTACAAAGAAGGCAAAATCAAGTAATTGATTTTCTTCCTTGTGAAAAAAAGCCCGTATCTCACGATGCGGGCTTTTTTTTGCCTGGGATGATCGTTCCCACGCTCTGCGTGGGAACGCCGCTTCGGACGCTCCGCGTCCCGTCGTCTTGATCAGGCCTTCTGTTCAAACACCACGTAGATCTTGCGGCACGGCTCCAGCACTTCCCAAGTGCCGCTGAAACCGGCCGGGATCACGAAGCGGTCGCCACTGCGCAAGGTCTTGGCGTTGCCGTCCCCGTCGCGCAGCACTGAAACACCCTGCACAATCTCGCAGTATTCGTGCTCGGTGTAGTTGACCTTCCACTGCCCGACTTCACCTTCCCAGACGCCCGCGCTCATCTGGCCGCACGGGCTGTTGTAGTGGTTGTAGATCGTTTGCTCGGGGTCGCCCTTGAGGATTTTCTCGGCGGCGGGGCGGTAACGGTCGGCGGGGGTCTTGGCTTGGCTGAAGTCGACGATGTCCTGGATGTTCATGTGCGTGTCCCGTCTGGCCTGCGGTTGGGGAGCCCAAAGTCTATGTTTATTAAAATGAACATCGCAAGGGCGTTTACTGGCGTTATGTCAAATATATTGAAACATCCCCAGCCGCTGGTTTAGGGTGGCAGCTGCCTTGAGCCGAACAGCAGGCTGGCCGGGCAAGAATTCTTTGAGGCTGCCGGGGGACATCGCCTGGCCCTTGTATTCAATAAGAGGAGGACACTCGCATGACCACCCTGACCCGTGCCGACTGGGAACAACGCGCCAAGGACCTGAAGATCGAAGGCCGCGCCTACCTCAATGGCGAGTACACCAACGCCGTTTCCGGCGACACCTTCGAATGCATCAGCCCGGTCGATGGCCGCTTGCTGGCCACTGTTGCCAGCTGTGACGCCACTGACGCCCAGCGCGCCGTGGAAAATGCCCGCGCCACTTTCAATTCCGGTGTCTGGTCGCGCCTCGCGCCGGCCAAGCGCAAAGCCACCATGATCCGTTTCGCCGCGCTGCTCAAGGCCAATGCCGAAGAGCTGGCGCTGCTGGAAACCCTGGACATGGGTAAACCGATCAGCGACTCCCTGAACATCGACGTGCCCGGCGCCGCCAACGCGCTGAGCTGGAGCGGCGAGGCCATCGACAAAATCTACGATGAAGTCGCAGCCACCCCTCACGATCAGTTGGGCCTGGTGACCCGCGAGCCAGTCGGCGTTGTTGCCGCCATCGTGCCGTGGAACTTCCCCCTGATGATGGCCTGCTGGAAGCTCGGCCCGGCGCTGTCCACCGGTAACTCGGTGATCCTCAAGCCGTCCGAAAAATCCCCACTGACCGCCATCCGCATCGCCGCCCTGGCCGTTGAAGCGGGTATTCCAAAAGGCGTATTCAACGTGCTGCCGGGCTACGGCCACACCGTGGGCAACGCGCTGGCGCTGCACATGGACGTCGATACGCTGGTGTTCACCGGCTCCACCAAGATCGCCAAGCAACTGTTGATCCGCTCCGGCGAATCGAACATGAAGCGCGTGTGGCTGGAAGCCGGCGGCAAGAGCCCGAACATCGTGTTCGCCGACGCCCCGGACCTGCAAGCCGCCGCCGAATCCGCCGCCGGCGCCATCGCCTTCAACCAGGGCGAAGTCTGCACCGCCGGTTCGCGCCTGCTCGTCGAGCGCTCCATCAAGGACAAATTCCTGCCCCTGGTGATCGAAGCCCTCAAGGGCTGGAAGCCAGGCAACCCGCTGGACCCGGCCACCAATGTCGGCGCGCTGGTGGACACCCAGCAGATGAATACCGTGCTGTCCTACATCGAAGCCGGCCACGCTGACGGCGCCAAATTGGTCGCGGGCGGCAAGCGTACCCTGGAAGAAACCGGCGGCACCTACGTCGAGCCGACGATCTTCGACGGCGTGACCAATGCCATGAAGATCGCCAAGGAAGAGATCTTCGGGCCAGTCCTGTCGGTGATCACTTTCGACAGCGCCGAAGAGGCCATCGCCATCGCCAACGACACTATCTACGGCCTGGCCGCAGCGGTGTGGACGGCGGATATTTCCAAGGCGCACCTGACGGCCAAGGCCCTGCGCGCCGGTAGCGTGTGGGTCAACCAATACGACGGCGGCGACATGACCGCACCGTTTGGTGGCTTCAAACAGTCGGGTAATGGCCGCGACAAGTCGCTGCATGCGTTCGACAAATACACCGAGCTGAAATCGACCTGGATCAAGCTCTAAGCAACACCGCAGAGCAAATGTGGGAGCCGGTTTGTGTGGGAGCTGGCTTGCCTGCGATAGCATCACCGAGGTGTGGCTGACACACCGAGGTGCCTGCATCGCGGGCAAGCCCGGCTCCCACACAAGCCCGCTCCCACAGTGTTTTGTGTGATCTTGATAATTATCCACAGGAGCGTGGAAATGCGTTGGGCGACTTATTTCGCCGTCCTGGCCTCGGTACTCAGCGTCGGCCTGGCCCTGGGTGTCAGCATGCCGTTGGTGTCCCTGCGCCTTGAAGGCTGGGGCTACGGCAGCTTCGCCATCGGTGTGATGGCCGCGATGCCGGCCTTTGGCGTATTGCTGGGCGCAAAGATCTCCAGCCGCATGGCCTCCTGGCTGGGCACTGCCAACCTGATGCGCCTGTGCCTGTGGGCCGGCGCGGTGTCCATCGGCTTGCTGGCAATCCTGCCCAGCTACCCGGTATGGCTGGTGCTGCGGCTGATGATCGGGGTGATCCTGACCATCGTGTTTATCCTCGGCGAAAGCTGGATCAACCAATTGGTGGTGGAGCAGTGGCGTGGCCGGCTGGTGGCGTTGTATGGCTGCAGCTATGCCCTGAGCCAGTTGTCCGGGCCATTGCTGTTGGGCGTAATCGGCACCGGCCACGATTACGGTTTCTGGGTCGGCGTTGGTCTGTTGGTGGTCGCGCCAGTGCTGTTGCTGGGGCGCTCTGGCGCACCGACCGCCGAGTCGTTCAGCGTGACCTTTGCCGACCTTTGGCGCTTCTGCCGGAGCCTGCCGGCGATTGCCTGGGCGGTGGCATTGTTCGCCGCGTTCGAGGCGATGATTCTGACGTTGTTACCGGTGTATTGCCTGCAACAGGGCTTCACTGCCGAGATGGCCCTGGCGATGGTCAGTACCGTGGTGGTGGGGGATGCGTTGCTGCAATTGCCCATCGGCGCACTGGCTGACTACCTGCCGCGACGCTCGCTGTTCCTGGCGTGTGCGGTGCTGTTGCTGGTGTCGAGCCTAGCCATTCCGGTGGTGCTGCACACGCCGCTGATCTGGCCGGTGTGGGTGGTGTTCGGTGCCAGTGCTGGCGGCTTGTTCACCTTGTCGCTGATCCTGATCGGCGAGCGTTACCGCGATGATGCGCTGGTGCGGGCGAATGCCCATGTGGCGCAGTTGTGGGGCATCGGTTGCCTGATCGGGCCGTTGGTGGCGGGGGCGGGGAGCCAGTGGATCAGTGGGCATGCGTTGCCGTGGTTGATGGCGGCGGGTGCGTTGGGTTTGGTGGTGTTGCTGCTGCGCCAAGGCGCGTTCGGCGCAGCGCAACCAGCCTGACCTTGCAATGCGATCCACTGTGGGAGCTGGCTTGCCTGCGATGAGGGTGTGTCAGGCGAAGCATCTGGTGACTGACCCGCCGCCATCGCAGCGATGCGGCGACCCGACAAGCCAGCTCCCACAGTGGACCGGTGGTGTTCCTAGAGCATGCGTTCCAGGCCGACGGATGTGGCGAACCACGCATTGAACCGCCGCCACCAACTGCCCGGTTCGCGGGTCAGCGTATGCAGTTGGCCGTTATCCTCGGTCACCCATACCACCTGGCCATCCTGCAACTTCGCCTCATAACTCAACGCCGGCGCCATGCCCTGCAAGGCCAGGTTGCGAACGTGCTCTGCCAACTCAGGGCTGTCCACCAGCACACCCACCTCGGTGTTCCACAGCACCGAACGCGGGTCGAAATTGAACGAGCCGATAAACGATTTCTCCCGATCAAAGATCATCGCCTTGCTGTGCAGGCTCGAATCCGAGCCCCGATATGTGCCACGCCGAAACAAGTGTGGCCCGCTGCCGCCGCCATCACCCGGTTGGCGGCGCAACTCGTAGAGTTTCACCCCATGTTCCAGCAACGCCTTGCGATACGGCGCATAGCCGCCGTGTACCGCCGGCACGTCGGTGGCTTCCAGGGCGTTGGTCAGCAGGCTCACCGACACCCCCGCATCCGCGCGACCGGTCAGGTACACCAACCCAGGTTCGCCCGGCACAAAGTACGCTGAGATCATCATCAACTCGTGGCTGACCCCTTCCAGTTCCGGCGCCAGTTGGGTGGTCAGCAGCAAGCGTGGGTCGGGCTCGGCGGTGGCCAGCACTTTGCTCGGTGCATCCCACAGCGCCTGGTTCCAGGCCCAGATCAGCTCGCGCCGCCAGATGTCCATGCGTGGCTGGGTCTGGTAGGTGCGCAGGCGGTTGTACAGCGCGTGGTTCTGCTGGCGTGATTCGGCCAGGGACGCTTCCAGGCGCACGCGCGCGGCGGCCAGGTCGCCTTTGGACGGCGCGTTGGAGACGAAGTCGTCAATAGGTTTGCTCAGGGCGCTGTTCCAGTACTGGTCGAAGCTGTGCCCGAGCTGCTCGGCCACCGGGCCCACGCTGAGCATGTCGATGTCGGTGAAATTCAGATTGGGTTCGGCGTCGAAATACTCGTCGCCCAAATTGCGCCCGCCGACGATGGCGACACTGTTGTCGGCCAGCCACAGCTTGTTGTGCATGCGCCGGTGTTGCAGCGACAGGTTGAACAGGCGCCCCATCGCCCGCGTCACGCCGGTGCTGCGCCCCAGGTGCAGCGGGTTGAACAGGCGAATCTCGATCTTGGGGTGGGCGGCGAGGGTGGCGATGATCTGGTCGAGGCCGTCGCTGGTGGTGTCGTCCAGCAGGATGCGGATGCGTACGCCACGGTCGGCGGCCTTGAGCAGTTCATCCACGAGCATGCGCGTGCTGATGCCGTCGTGGACGATGTAATACTGCAAATCGAGGCTGGTCTGGGCGTTGCGGATCAATTCCGCGCGGGCCATGAAGGCTTCGCTGCTGTTGGGTAGCAGGCGAAACCCGGAGCGGCCCTGGTAGGGCGCGGCCTGGGCCTGGATCGAGCGGCCGAATGACGATTGCGCGGCGGGCAGGGCGTCGCTGGGGATGCGCGGTGTGGTCACCGTGGCGCAGCCGCCCAGGGCACCCAGCAGGAGAAGCGGGAGTAGCCGTCGAATCATCAAGGGAGTCGCTTCCGGGTCAGGGCGGTTGTAGGCATATGACGGCTATTTCCCGCGAAAGGTCAGTCCATCGTGTCGGCCAGCAGCTTGATCGCGGCAGCGCCGACCTTGCGCACGGCTTCTTCAATCTGCGGGGTTGGCTTGGCAGCGTAGTTCATGCGCAGGCAGTTCCGGTACTTGCCGGAAGCCGAAAAGATACTGCCCACGGCCACCTGTACGCCTTGTTCCATCAGCACCCGGTTGAGCTTCAGCGTATCGAAGCCGTCTGGCAGCTCGATCCACAACATAAAGCTGCCCTGGGGGCGGCTGGCCCGCGTACCCGCAGGGAAGTAACGGCTGACCCAATCGAGCATCAAGTCGCGATTGCGCTGATATTGGGTACGCATCCGCCGCAAATGCGGTTCGAAGTGCCCGCTTTTGAGAAACTCGGCAATGGCGATCTGCGGTTGGGTCGCGGTGGAGCCGGTGCTGATGTATTTCATGTGCAGCACCCGTTCCAAGTAACGCCCCGGCGCCACCCAGCCAATGCGCAGGCCGGGGGCCAGGGTTTTCGAGAACGAGCTGCACAGCAGCACGCGGCCATCTTCGTCGAAGGACTTGATCGTGCGCGGGCGCGGGTAGCTGTAGGCCAATTCGCCATACACGTCGTCTTCGATGATTGCCACGTCAAAGCGCTGGGCCAGGGTCAGCAGTGCGCGCTTGCGTGCCTCAGGCATGATGTAGCCCAGCGGGTTGTTGCAGTTGGGGGTGAGTTGGATGACCTTGATCGGCCACTGTTCCAGGGCCAGTTCCAGGGCTTCGAGGCTGATGCCGGTGATCGGGTCGGTGGGGATTTCCAGGGCTTTCATGCCCAGGCCCTTGAGGGTTTGCATGGCGCCGTGAAAGCTCGGCGAATCCACCGCGACGATATCCCCGGGCTCACAAATGGCGTGGATGCTGGCGGACAGTGCCTCATGGCAGCCGGTGGTGATCACGATATCGTCGGCGTTCAGTTGGCAGCCTGAATCCAATGACAGTCGAGCGATCTGCTCGCGCAATTCCATACAGCCCATGATGTTGTCGTAATACAAGCCCGGCAGATCCTGACGGCGGCTCACACGGGCCAGGCTGCGCAGCAATGGTTTGAGGGTCGGCGACAATACATCCGGCATGCCACGGCCCATCTGTATGACGTCTTTGCGCGGGACGGCGCGAATCAGATCCAGCACCTGGTCCCACTGGGAAATATCCACCGGGCGTTGGGCCGGACGCCCGATCTCCGGCAGGGCCGGCAGTTCGCGGCCGACCGGCACAAAGTAGCCGGATTTCGGCTTGGGCATCGCCATGCCATTGTCTTCCAGCAAACGATAAGCCTGTTGCACGGTGCTCAGGCTGACCCCGTGTTCAACGCTCAAGGCCCGTACCGAGGGCAAGCGATCGCCGGGGCGATAGAAGCCTTGTTCGATACGGGTGCCCAGCAGTTCGGCGAGGTTCACATAGAGGGTCATGGTGGTCGCTCCCAGGAGACCGGTACAGATGGAGCGAAAATACAGGATTCAGCGCCCCATAGGCAGTCTCTGTATGGATTTAATAAAGATTGGTTGAATCTGTAATGGTTTTGCCCGCGCGCCCATCCTAGTCACTCATGGCAACAGGCAAATGAGGGGCAACATGATGAGCGGCATGAGCGATGTGCGGTTGGCGTTACGCGGTCAGGAATTGGAAGCAGGGCAGGGGCGCACGCTGGCGGCGCCGGCCAGCAGCCGCTGGAATCTGTTCTGGCACCGCAGGCACACGCGCAAGGCCTTGCTGGAGATGACCGCCGAGCAGCTCAAGGACATTGGCCTCAGCGCAGAACAAGCGCGCCAGGAAGGGGTTAAACCGTTCTGGCGCGGTTGATCACACCAGCTCTTTGAACCGGTGCCAGAGCATGCCCAAGGCCAGCAGCGGCGAGCGCAGATGCTTGCCGCCGGGGAAGGTGATGTGCGGCACCTGTGCGAACAGGTCGAAGCGCCCCTGTTGCTGGCCGCTGATGGCTTCGGCCAGCAGTTTGCCCGCCAGGTGCGTGGCATTGAGGCCGTGGCCGGCGTAGGCCTGGGCGTAATACACGTTGGGTTGGTCGGGCAGCCGGCCGATCTGCGGCAGGCGATTGGCGCCGATGCCGATCATGCCGCCCCACTGGTAATCGATCTTCACGTCGGCCAGTTGCGGGAACACTTTGAGCATTTTCGGACGCATGTAGGCGCCGATGTCCTGCGGATCGCGACCGGAATAGTGACAGGCACCGCCGAACAGCAGACGTCGGTCGGCGGACAGGCGGAAGTAGTCCACTGTCACCCGCTGGTCGCACACGGCCATGTTTTGTGGCAACAGTTGCGCGGCCTGGGTTTCGCTCAGCGGTTCGGTGGCGATGATGTAGCTGCCAGCCGGCAGCACTTTTCCACTGAGTTGCGGGTTCAGGCCATTCAGGTAGGCGTTGCAGGCCAGCACCAGGGTCTTGGCGCGCACGTTGCCCTGGGCGGTGTGCACGTTGACCTCGGGGCCGTAGTCGATACGGCTGACGGCGGATTGCTCGAACAGCTGCACACCCAGTTGCTGCGCGGCGGCGGCTTCACCCAGCGCCAGGTTCAGCGGGTGCAGGTGGCCGGAGCCCATGTCGATCATGCCGCCCACGTAACGGTCTGAGCCGATCACGCTGCTCATCTCGCTGGCCTGTAGCAGGCGTAGTTCGTGGCGATAGCCCAGGCTGCGCAACTCTTCGGCGTCTTCGGCCAGGCCGTGCAGGTCGCGGGGTTTGTTGGCGAGGTCGCAGTAGCCCCAGGTCAAATCGCAGGGGATCTGGAAGCGCTCGACGCGCTCGCGCACGATTTCCACGGCTTCCAGGCCCATCAGCTTCATCTGGCGCACGCCGTCTGTGCCGATCACGTTGGCGAACTGGTCCAAGCCATGGCCGACGCCACGGATCAACTGCCCACCGTTGCGCCCGCTGGCGCCCCAGGCGATCTTGCGTGCTTCCAGCAGCACCACGCGGAAGCCCCGTTCGGCCAGTTCCAGGGCGGTGTTCAACCCGGAAAACCCACCGCCGACCACGCATACATCGGCCGTGATTTCGCCGGCCAACACCGGGTAATCGGGTTGCGGCACGCTGCTGGCAGCGTAGTAGGACGTGGTGTGCCGGGCGCTGGCAGTCATGGGGAGCATCCCTGTTTGGAAAATTTGACGCAGGATACAGCGGTCGGACGAAGCTGTCTCACCGCGGGCTTTTGCGGCAGAATCCACGCCTATCCGCCGTTCGGTACCTGTTTCGATGAGTTGCAACAGCCAGAAAATCAGCGCGCTGCGCCGACAGATTCCTTCGTTCGAGTGCGTCCCCGGCTGCCACGATTGCTGTGGGCCGGTGACCACCTCGCCCGAGGAAATGTCGCGCCTGCCACGCAAGACGGCGGCCGAACAGGACGCGGCCATGGACGAACTGAACTGTGTGCACCTTGGGCCTAACGGTTGCACGGTGTATGACGAGCGGCCGTTGATCTGCCGGTTGTTCGGCACCACCAAGACCTTGCCGTGCCCCAATGGGCGGCGGCCGGTGGAGCTGATTCATCCGCGGGTGGAAAAGCAGATTCATGAGTACATGGCGAGCACGCGGCAGGTGCTGGTCTGACTCGGTTAATGTGGGAGCTGGCTTGCCTGCGATGGCGGTGGATCAGTCACCACCGCTATCGCAGGCAAGCCAGCTCCCACATTTGACCGCAGTGTGCCAGTCAGTCCGGGATTGGCAGGTTCAGGCTCTCCTTCACCTCTTCCATCACGATATAGCTCTTGGACTCCCGTACATGGGGCAGTTTGAGCAGGATATCGCCGAGCAATTTGCGGTACGAGGCCATCTCGGAAATCCGCGCTTTCACCAGGTAGTCGAAGTCCCCTGACACCAAATGGCACTCCAGCACATGGGGCAGTTTCAGCACCGCGCGGCGGAATTCCTCAAAGGTGTCGCCGGACTTGTAATCGAGGCTGATCTCGACAAATACCAGCAAACTCCCCTTCAAATGCTGGGGATTGAGCCGTGCGTTGTAGCCCATGATGATCCCTTCACGCTCCAGCCGGCGCACGCGCTCGGTGCACGGCGTGGTCGACAGCCCGACCTTTTCCCCCAGCTCCGTGAACGAAATGCGCCCGTCGGTTTGCAGGATGCGCAGGATGTTGCGGTCGATCTTGTCCAGCTCCCGCTTGGTCTGGGTGTTGGTACGCATAGGGGATACGCCTCTGTGAAAAGGGTTTTTGCCGAGAATTGTCGCCAAATATAGGCGGTTATATAGTGAAATGCACTGGCAATAGTTTTTTACACTGCGCTCATCATTGCTCGAATAACACACGTCGGCGGTCAAGCCGCGATGAGGATATAAAAATGCGCGTTCTGGTCTTGGGTAGCGGCGTCATTGGGGTGACCAGTGCCTACTATTTGGCGCGGGCCGGCTTTGAAGTGGTCGTGGTCGACCGCCAGCCTGCCGCTGCGATGGAAACCAGCTTCGCCAACGCCGGCCAGGTGTCTCCAGGCTACGCTTCGCCATGGGCCGCGCCGGGTGTGCCGCTCAAGGCCATCAAGTGGTTGCTGCAGCGCCACGCGCCGCTGGCGATCAAGGCCACCGCCGACCTCGACCAGTACCTGTGGATGGCACAGATGCTGCGCAACTGCACCGCCAGCCGCTATGCCGTGAACAAAGAACGCATGGTGCGCCTGTCCGAGTACAGCCGTGACTGCCTCGACGAGCTGCGCGCCGAGACGGGCATTGCCTACGAAGGCCGCAGCCTGGGGACTACGCAGCTGTTTCGCACCCAAGCCCAGCTGGATGGCGCCGCCAAGGACATCGCCGTGCTGAAAGAGTCTGGCGTGCCGTTCGAACTGCTCGACCGCGCCGGCATCGCCCGTGTAGAGCCGGCCCTGGCCAGTGTCACCGACATCCTCGCTGGCGCCCTGCGCCTGCCGAATGACCAGACCGGTGACTGCCAGATGTTCACCACGCGCCTGGCCGAGATGTGCAAGCAACTGGGCGTGGAATTCCGCTTTGAACAGGACATCCAGCGCCTCGACTACGCTGGCGAACGCATCAACGGCGTGTGGATCGACGGCAAGCTGGAAACCGCCGACCGCTACGTGCTGGCCCTCGGCAGCTACTCGCCGAAGCTGCTCAAGCCGCTGGGGATCAAGGCGCCGGTGTACCCGCTCAAGGGTTACTCGATGACCGTGCCGATCACCAACCCGGCGATGGCGCCGACGTCGACCATTCTCGACGAGACCTACAAGGTCGCGATCACCCGTTTCGACAACCGCATCCGCGTCGGCGGCATGGCGGAGATTGCCGGTTTTGACCTGTCGCTGAACCCGCGTCGGCGCGAAACCCTGGAGATGATCGTCAACGACCTTTATCCTCAGGGCGGCGATTTGAGCGAGGCCACCTTCTGGACCGGCCTGCGCCCAACCACGCCCGACGGCACGCCGATTGTCGGTGCCACGCCGTTCAAGAACCTGTTCCTGAACACCGGCCACGGCACTCTCGGTTGGACCATGGCCTGTGGCTCGGGCCGCTTGCTGGCCGACCTGATGGCGAAGAAAACCCCACAGATCAGCGCCGCAGGCCTCGATATTTCCCGTTACGGCAACCACCAGGAGTCCGCAAAACATGTCAATCCAGCGCCAGCTCACCAATGAGCGCATGAGCCAGATCGTTGTTCACAGCGGTACCGTGTATCTGGCCGGGCAAGTCGGCGACGACATGAATGCCGGGATTGAACAGCAGACCCGTGAAACCCTGGCCAATATCGAGCGTTTGCTGGACCTGGCCGGCACCGACAAGACCAAGTTGTTGTCGGTGACGATCTACCTGAAAGACATCGATGCCGATTTTGCCGGCATGAACGCGGTGTGGGACAAGTGGCTGCCCAAAGGCGTTGCCCCGGCCCGCGCCACGGTTGAAGCCAAGCTGTGCGAACCGGAAATTCTGGTAGAGCTGTCCGTCGTGGCCGCGCTGCCGTAAACCCAGATCCTCTCCCGGTGCCGACGATATTGGGCGGCACCGGTTTTTCTTCACTCTGCCGCCTAGAAGCCTGCCGCCATGCGTCCTGCCCGTGCCCTGATCGATCTCCAAGCCCTGCGCCATAACTACCAATTGGCCCGTGAAGTCACGGGGGCCAAGGCCCTTGCCGTGGTCAAGGCCGACGCCTACGGCCATGGTGCCGTGCGTGTAGCCCAGGCGTTGGAAGCCGAGGCCGACGGCTTTGCCGTGGCGTGTATCGAAGAAGCGTTGGAGTTGCGCGCTGCCGGCATTCGTGCGCCGGTGTTGCTGCTGGAAGGTTTTTTCGAAGCCAGTGAACTGCCGCTGATCAACGAACATGATCTGTGGTGTGTGGTGCATTCGCTGTGGCAGTTGGACGCGATCGAACAAGCCCGCCTGACCAAGCCGCTGACCATCTGGCTCAAGCTGGATTCGGGCATGCATCGCGTCGGCCTGCATCCCAAGGACTACCACGAGGCATACCAGCGCCTGCTGGCCAGCGGCAAAGTCGCCAAGATCGTGTTGATGAGCCACTTCGCCCGCGCCGATGAGCTCGATTGCGTGCGCAGCGATGAGCAAGTGGCGGTATTTGAAGCGGCGCGCCAAGGCTTATCGGCCGAGGTCAGCCTGCGCAATTCGCCGTCGGTGATGGGCTGGCCGAACGTCGCCAGCGATTGGGTGCGCCCCGGCATCATGCTCTACGGCGCCACGCCGTTTGGCGAGGACCAGGCCGTGGCCGCACGTTTGCAGCCGGTGATGACCCTGGAATCGAAAGTGATCTGCGTACGTGAACTGCCGGCCGGCGAGCCGGTGGGTTACGGCGCGCGGTTCATCACGCCCAAGCCGATGCGCATCGGTGTGGTGGCCATGGGGTATGCCGACGGCTACCCGCGCCATGCGCCAACCGGCACGCCGGTGTTGGTGGCCGGGCAGCGCAGCCAATTGCTGGGCCGCGTGTCCATGGACATGCTGTGCATCGACCTGACGGATGTGCCACAGGCTGGCCTCGGTTCCACGGTGGAGTTGTGGGGCAAAAACATCCTCGCCAGCGACATCGCCGTCGCGGCGGAAACCATTCCCTACCAGATCTTCTGCAACCTGCGCCGGGTGCCAAGGCTCTATTCCGGCGACTGACCGCCAGGCACGAACGTCGCTACCCGGGATTTAGGCCCAAGTGTTGTAAATACTGAACGCTGTCGCCATGATAACGCTCAATTACAACAAAGCCTGAATCCTAGGAGGCTCCTGCATTGGACGTCGGCGAACGACTGCAATCCATCCGTAAACTGAAGGGTCTTTCCCAGCGCGAGCTCGCCAAGCGCGCGGGTGTCACCAACAGCACCATTTCGATGATCGAAAAAAACAGCGTCAGCCCCTCGATCAGCTCCTTGCGCAAGGTGCTGGGCGGCATCCCCATGTCCATGGTCGAGTTCTTTTCCGAGGAGATCCTCCAGGAAATACCGACGCAGATCGTCTATAAAGCCAATGAGCTGATCGACATCTCTGACGGCGCCGTCACCATGAAACTGGTAGGCCGGGCGCACCCCAGCCGGGCGATTGCGTTTCTCAACGAAATCTACCCACCGGGCGCCGATACGGGCGAAGAAATGCTCACCCACGAAGGCGAGGAAACCGGGATTCTGGTGGAGGGCCGCCTGGAATTGGTGGTCGGTCTTGAAACTTTTGTGCTCGAAGCCGGCGATAGCTACTACTTTGAAAGCACCAAGCCCCATCGTTTTCGCAACCCGTTCGACGTGCCGGCGCGACTAATCAGCGCAGCCACACCCGCGAACTTTTAGAGAAGAGGCGTCCTGCCAGCGTTGCAGAGACTCCCGCAGCCGTATCCGCGAAGCCGAATCTCCCTTTATTTAATAGGGTTGTTTCGGCCAGGCGGGCTAACCGTTATACTTTCGCCGCCTGCGAAACCGTGGCCGCAGGCGTGAATAGCCACCATTGAGGGTGAACGCGTGAACCTAATTATGAAAATGCTGGCTGCACCAGCAACCGTACTGGCCCTATGGGCTGTCAGCGCTCAAGCTGCGACCAATGATGATATTGCCAAGCGCCTTGAGCCTGTTGGCCAGGTTTGCGTCCAAGGCCAGGAATGCAAGGGCATGGAAGTCGCCGTGGTAGCGGGCGGCGGCGGGGCAAAAACCCCGGACGATATCATCGCCAAGCACTGCAACGCCTGCCACGGTACCGGCCTGTTGGGCGCGCCGAAAGTCGGCGACACCGCCGCCTGGAAAGAACGCGCCGATCACCAGGGCGGCCTCGACGGCATCCTGGCCAAGGCGATCACCGGTATCAACGCCATGCCGCCGAAAGGCACCTGCGCTGATTGCTCGGATGACGACCTTAAAGGCGCTATCAAGAAGATGTCCGGGCTCTAATCCGCCGATCTTCGCCAAAAATGCCGCTTACGAGCGGCTTTTTTGTGCCCGCGATTTTGTTTCAGGGCTGTTCTTTGCAGCAAACACCCGCCACTCTCTGTCCAACCCCTAATCACGGAATGTTCAGGAGGGTCGGATGGTGCAGTTGTGTTCAATCGAGCAGGCAGTTGACGACGTACTGGCGCGCTTGCCAGCGCATATCCACATGGGCATGCCGCTTGGGCTGGGCAAACCCAACTTGTTCGTCAATGCGCTGTACCGGCGCATCGCCAAGCTGCCGGAGCGGGCGCTGACGATCTACACCGCACTCAGCCTCGGCCGCCCACCGCTAGGCGACGGCTTGCAGAAGCGCTTTCTCGAACCCTTTATCGAGCGGGTGTTTGGTGATTATCCCGAGCTGGATTTCCTCGCCGCCCTGCGCAAAGACAGCCTGCCCAACAACATCCGCGTGCAGCAGTTCTTCATGCAGCCCGGCAGCCTGCTGCACAGCACCTCGGCCCAGCAGGATTACGTGAGCAGCAACTACAGCCACGCCGCCCGCGATATCAACGCCGCCGGCTTGAACCTGGTGGCGCAACTGGTGGCCAGCAGCAGCGAACACCCCGATCGGCTGAGCCTGAGTTGCAACCCGGACATCACCCTCGACCTACTGCCGATGATCGCCAAGCGCCGCGATGCCGGGGAAACCATTCTGATCGTCGGCCAGGTTCATACCGACTTGCCCTACATGCCCGGCGATTCCGAGCTGGGCATGGACGCGTTCGATTACCTGATCGACGAAAAAGACAGCACCACGCTGTTCTCCACGCCGAACATGCCGGTGGGGGTCCAGGATCACTTTATCGGCCTGCACGCCAGCACTTTGGTGCGCGATGGCGGCACCTTGCAGATCGGCATCGGCTCGATGGGTGATGCGCTCACCGCTGCATTGTTGGCGCGCCAGGCCGACAACGAAGCCTATCGTTTGCTGCTGACCGACCTCGATGTGTACCAGTGGGCGCCATTGATCAGCCGTGAAGGCGGCGTCGAGCCCTTCGCCCGTGGCCTTTACGGTTGCAGCGAAATGTTCGTCAACGGCCTGCTGGTGCTGGCGGATGCCGGGATTGTGCGGCGTAAGGTCTACCCGGATGTGGCGACCCAGGAGCAAGCCAATGCTGGCCTGCTCGATGAGGCGGCACAACCCGATGGCGTCTCGATCCACGGCGGTTTCTTCCTCGGTCCGCGCAGTTTTTACCAGCGCCTGCAGGAAATGACCCACGGCAAGCGCCTTGAATTCAACATGACCCGCATCAGCTACATCAACGAGCTGTACGGCCAGGAAGCGCTCAAGCGCCTGCAACGCCTGGACGCGCGGTTTATCAACAGCGCGATCATGGTGACCTTGCTCGGCGCCGGTGTGGCCGACCAGTTGGAAGATGGCCGCGTGCTCAGCGGCGTCGGCGGGCAGTACAACTTCGTCGCCCAGGGCCATGCGCTGGAAGGTGCTCGGTCGATCCTGATCCTGCGCAGTTGGCGCGAGTCGGCGGGGGAGGTCAGTTCCAATATCGTCTGGGACTATGGCCACTGCACCATTCCCCGGCATCTGCGGGATATCGTCATCACCGAGTACGGCATCGCCGATTTGCGCGGTCAGACGGACGCCAAGGTGATCGAGGCGTTGCTCAATATCACCGACTCACGTTTCCAGGGCGATTTGATCGAGCAAGCGCAAAAGGCCGGCAAGTTGCCCGGGGATTTCCAGCTGGATGTGCGCTTTGCCGACAATACGCCGGAGCGCCTCCAGGCTATCCAGGCGCGGCATCAGCGGTTGTTCCCGGAATATCCGCTGGGCAGCGATTTCAGCGATGAAGAGCGGGATCTGTTGCGCGCGTTGAACTGGCTCAAGAGCAAATTCAAGCTGACGGAGATTTTGGAGTTGGGCAAGGCGGCGTTCGATGCGCCGGAGCCGGAGGTGTTTCCCGGGCACTTGAAGCGGATGGGGTTGGATAGCCCGGAGGGGCTCAAAGAGGATTTGTACCAGCGGCTCTTGCTCGCAGGTCTACAGGCCACCGCACACTAACAAACACCACGAAACCAACTGTGGGAGCTGGCTTGCCTGCGATAGCGGTGGTACAGCGACATTGATGTCGCCTGACACTCCGCTATCGCAGGCAAGCCAGCTCCCACATTTTTAACCGTGCCCGCTCAGGAGTGGTGCTTACTCGATGAAGGTCACTACACCACCGGCCAACGATTTAACCCGCGCCAGCGACTCAACCCGATAACCCTGCGCATCCAGCTCCGCACGGCCACCCTGGAACGACTTCTCGATCACGATCCCCAAGCCGGCAACGGTTGCGCCCGCCTGCTTGATGATCGAAATCAGCGCCTGGGACGCCTTGCCGTTGGCCAGGAAGTCATCGATCACCAGCACGCGGTCGCTGCTGGTGAGGTGGCGCGGGGAGATCGCCACGGTGCTTTCTACCTGCTTGGTGAACGAATACACGGTCGCCGACAGCAGGTTTTCAGTCAGGGTCAGGGACTGGTGCTTGCGCGCGAAAATCACCGGTACGCCCAGGTTCAGGCCGGTCATGATCGCCGGCGCAATGCCCGAAGCTTCGATGGTGACGATCTTGGTGATGCCCGAATCCTTGAACAGCGCAGCGAATTCGTCGCCGATCAGTTTCATCAGCGCCGGATCGATCTGGTGGTTCAGAAAGGCGTCGACCTTGAGTACCTGATCGGAAAGCACGATGCCTTCTTCGCGAATTTTCTTGTGCAGTGCTTCCACGAAAGCTTCCTCTGTTGACGCAATGCGCGCCGAAAGTAGATTAAAAAGTAGTCGATTCTAGCGCTTTAACATCGCGCGTATGTCCGCCAAGGCGGTGTTGCCGCGAACGGCCTTCACCTCGGTCGGGGTGTCGTCATTGCCTTCCCAGGCCAGGTCGTCCGGCGGCAGTTCGTCGAGGAACCGGCTGGGGGCACAATCGATGATCTCGCCGTATTGCTTGCGCTTGGCGGCAAAGGTGAAGGCCAGGGTCTGACGGGCGCGGGTAATGCCCACGTAGGCCAGTCGGCGTTCTTCTTCGATGGTGTCAGCTTCGATACTGGAGCGGTGTGGGAGGATTTCCTCTTCCATGCCCATGATGAACACGTAGGGGAATTCCAGGCCCTTGGAGGCATGCAAGGTCATCATCTGCACACCTTCGGCGCCGTCTTCCTCTTCCTGCTGGCGCTCCAGCATGTCGCGCAGCACCAGCTTGCCGATGGCGTCCTCGACGGTCATCTCGCCGTCTTCGTCTTTTTCCAGAGTGTTTTTCAGCGCTTCGATCAGGAACCAGACGTTGCCCATGCGGTAATCCGCGGCCTTGTCGCTGGAGCTGTTGGTGCGCAGCCAGTTTTCATAGTCGATGTCCATGACCATGCTGCGCAGGGCGCTGATCGGGTCTTCGCCGGCGCACTGCTCGCGGACCTTGTCCATGAAGCGCTTGAAGCGCGACAGGCGGTCGGTGAAGCGGGTATCCAAATGCTCGCCGAGGCCGATTTCGTCGGTGGCGGCGTACATCGAGATCTTGCGTTCGGTGGCGTAGTTGCCGAGCTTTTCCAGGGTGGTGGAACCGATTTCCCGGCGCGGCACGTTGATCACGCGCAGGAAGGCGTTGTCGTCATCCGGGTTCACGATCAGCCGGAAGTAGGCCATCAGGTCTTTCACTTCCTGGCGTCCGAAAAAGCTGTTGCCACCTGACAGGCGATACGGCACCTGGTGGTGCTGCAATTTCAGCTCGATCAGCTTGGCCTGGTAGTTGCCGCGATAGAGAATCGCGAAATCGCTGTAGGGCCGGTCGGTGCGCAAGTGCAGGCTGAGGATTTCCACCGCCACGCGTTCGGCTTCTGCATCTTCGTTGCGGCAGCGGATCACACGGATCTCGTCGCCGTGGCCCATCTCACTCCACAGTTGTTTTTCAAACTCGTGGGGGTTGTTCGAGATCAGCACGTTGGCGCACCGCAGGATGCGGCTGGTGGAGCGGTAGTTCTGCTCCAGCATCACCACTTTCAGGGACGGGTAGTCGTCCTTGAGCAGCATCAGGTTTTCCGGGCGGGCGCCGCGCCAGGCGTAGATCGACTGGTCGTCGTCGCCCACTACGGTGAACTGGTTGCGCTTGCCGATGAGCATTTTCACCAGCAGGTACTGGCTGGCGTTGGTGTCCTGGTATTCGTCCACCAGCAGGTAGCGCACCTTGTTCTGCCACTTCTCCAGAATGTCGGCGTGTTCTTCGAACAGCTTCACGGGCAGCAGGATCAGGTCGTCAAAGTCCACCGCGTTGAACGCCTTGAGCGTGCGCTGGTAATGGGTGTAGACGATGGCGGCGGTCTGTTCCTTGGGGTTGCGTGCGTTTTCCAGGGCCTGGGGCGGCAGGATCAGGTCGTTTTTCCAGGCGCCGATCATGTTCTTGATCTCGTCCACGCCGTCGTCGCCTGCGTATTCCTTTTGCATGATGTCAGTCATCAGCGACTTCACATCGGTCTCGTCAAAGATCGAGAAGC
Organism: Pseudomonas acericola (SeqCode); assembly: GCF_053456465.1. Classification (NCBI taxonomy): domain Bacteria; kingdom Pseudomonadati; phylum Pseudomonadota; class Gammaproteobacteria; order Pseudomonadales; family Pseudomonadaceae; genus Pseudomonas; species Pseudomonas acericola (SeqCode). The sequence continues at coordinate 295,742 of NZ_JBRFJB010000004.1, forward strand.
CCGGCTTGTAGCCCAGCCGCACGTGTTCCTTGCGGATGATGTTCAGGCCCAGGTTGTGGAACGTACACACCGTTAGGCCACGGCCCTCGCCACCCTTGAGCAGGGTGCCGACGCGCTCTTTCATTTCCCGCGCCGCCTTGTTGGTAAAGGTCATGGCGACGATGTACTGGGCGCGGATGCCGCAGTTCTGGATCAGGTGCGCGATCTTGCGGGTGATCACGCTGGTCTTGCCGGAGCCTGCGCCGGCGAGCACCAATAGAGGGCCGCCGACGTAGTTCACGGCTTCTTGCTGCCGGGGATTGAGTCGGGACATACAGAATTCAGGGAGTCGTTATTCAAAAGGGCGGGCATTTTAACAGGCTGGCAGGATTCTGCTCTGTCAGAACGACAGTGTGACGTACCACTCGATCTAAATTTGCCGGTTTTGATACTTTGCCGCAGGATGTCAGGGCATTTGAGACTATTGTTTACAATCTGCGTGTTTGATAACCCCTATCATTGGTGATTATCAGGCCGCACGTCATAATGCCCGCCGCCAACGAAATCTTGCAGAGTCTAGGGAGCTAGCTTGTCTACGCCTGTCGAACCCTTGCGTTTGCTGCTGCTGGCCGATGAGCCCGCGTGGGCAGCGTTGTTGCGCGAGTGCCTGGCGCCGATGGGCGATGGGGCTGTGCTGATCAGCGCGCCAAATTGGGATTCCGTAAGTCGTCTGTTCGATGACGACCACGGTGCCGTGCTATTGACCACGCCAGGCCTGCAACCGGGCCCCGGCCGTTGCAGCTTGCCGTGCGTTTTGCTGCTGGAGCAGGAACCGCTGGTTTCACCGTTGGGTGTCAGCGACTGGCTGGTGCGCACCGTTTTGGACGCCGACACCCTGCGCCGCTGCCTGCGCCATGTTCGCGAACGCGGCGTGCTGGAAACCACCCTGCAACGCCTGGCCGAACAGGACCCGCTCACCGGTATCGCCAACCGCCAGGGTTTCCAGACGCTGCTGGCGGCGCGGCTGGCGGAGAACGAAGGGCGCGGCCTGGCGCTCGGTCACCTGGACCTCGATAACTTCCGCCACGCCAACGACGCCCTCGGCCACCAGGCCGGCGACCGGTTGATCCTGCAAGTGGTCTCGCGGCTCAAGAGCCAGCTGGAGGCCGGTGACCAACTGGCGCGCCTGGGCAGTGATGAATTCGCCTTGCTGATCGACACCCGCCGTGCGCCCCAGCGCGCCGAGTGGATGGCCGAGCGCATCACCGAAGTCATGGCCGAACCCTATTGGGTCGATGGCGAAAGCCTGCTGATCGGTTGCAGCCTGGGCGTGGCACACGCCCGTGCCAGCGCCGGTGCCGACCCACTGATGTGGCACGCGCATATCGCCATGCAGCAAGCCAAAAGCACCCAGGGTTGCACCTTTCATATCTTCAACGAACGCATCAACCGCAACGCGCGCAGCCTGGCCGACCTGGAAAGCGAGCTGCGCCGGGCCTTGCGCCGCGACGAACTGGAGCTGCACTACCAGCCGCGCCTGGACCTGGACGACGGGCATATCGTCGGCCTCGAAGCCTTGGTGCGCTGGCGCCACGGCGAACGTGGCCTGTTGCCGCCCAGCGAATTCGTGCCCCTGGCCGAGCAAAGCGGCCTGATTGTGCCGCTGGGTTACTGGGTGATCTCCCGCGCCCTACGCGACATGCAGGACTTGCGCGAACGCGGCCTGCCGCCGCTGCACATGGCGGTCAACCTGTCGTTCCGTCAGTTCCAGGACAGCCAGTTGCTCTCCACCCTCAGCCGGCTGATTGCCGAACGTGGCGTGGAAGCGCAATGGCTGGAATTCGAACTGACGGAAACCGCCGTGATGCGCCGCAGCGACCTGGTCAAGCAGACCATGGACGCCCTCGGCCGCCTGGGCGTGCGCTTTTCCCTGGATGACTTCGGCACCGGTTTTTCATCGTTCGTGCACCTCAACAGCCTGCCGATTGCCTTGTTGAAGATCGACAAGAGCTTTGTCGGCGGCATGGAAGAGCGCGAAGAGAACCGCAAGCTGGTGCACGCGATGATCAACCTGGCCCACAACCTCAACCTGGAAGTGGTGGCCGAGGGTGTGGAAACCCCTGAGCAGCTGGCGTTGTTGCGGTTGTTTGGGTGTGACCAGGCTCAGGGTTACCTGATCAGCAAGCCGTTGCCGTTGCCGGAGTTGGTGGAATACCTCACCTATGGCAAAGGCCGAGAAGCACTGCTGGGCTGAATTGCAAACCACATTCAAATGTGGGAGCTGGCTTGCCTGCGATTGAATCACCTCGGTTTTGCTGGAAGACCGAGTTGTCAGCATCGCAGGCAAGCCAGCACCCACACTGACCGCGTGCATTTTCTAGTCAGGCTGCATCGCCTGGAACTCAGCGCGAACCTGCGGCTCCCGCCGAATCATCCGCTTCATCTTCGCCTCAAACGCCCACGTCAGGCTCACCGCCGCACACGCCAGCCCCAGCGCCAGGCCCCACCATACGCCAGTCGGCCCCCAGCCCAGGGTGAACGCCATCAGCCACGCCGCCGGCGCACCAATCAGCCAATAGCAACCCAGGCCCACCAGGAATGTGGTCTTGGCGTCCTTCAGCCCACGGATACAGCCCATGGCGATGGTCTGCACACCGTCGAACAATTCAAACCACGCCGCCACGGCCAACAGGCTGACGGCCAGCACGATCACGTCGTGAAACTTCGGGTCATTGTGGTCAAGGAACAGCCCGATCAACGGGTCGGACAACAGCCAGAACACGGCGGCAAACCCGAGCATCACCGTTGCCCCAAAACCAATCCCGACCCGGCCAGCCAGGCGAGCCTGCAGCAACTGCCCGGCGCCGTAATGCTGGCCGATGCGCATGGTCACCGCGTAGGACATCCCCGCCGGCACCATGAACGCCACCGAGACAATCTGCAGGGCGATCTGATGCGCCGCCAACTGCGTGCTGCCCATGGTGCCCATGCACAGCGCCGCGAAGGCGAACAACCCGACCTCTACCGCATAGGTGCCGCCAATCGGCAGGCCCAGGCGCCACAGCTCGCGCAGGTAGGTGGTGTTGAGGCGCAGCAGGCCAGTGCCCAACGGGTAGGCGGCATAAGCACGGTTGCTGCGGATGTACCACATCAGCGCCAGCGCCATGCCGTTGGCGACGATGGCCGTGACCAGGCCGATGCCCATCAAGCCCAGTTTCGGCAGGCCGAACATGCCCTCGATCAAGGCATGGTTGAGCAAGTAGTTGATCACCGTGCCGCACAGGCTGATGACCATCACCGGCGTGGCTTTGCCGATGGCGCTGGTGAAGCCGCGCAAGGCCATGAAGCTCAGGTAGCCGGGCAGGGCGAAGGGCAGGATCGTGAGGAACTGCCCCGCCGCCTGCACGTTGGTTTCGGTCTGGCCAAACATCAGCAGCACCGGCTTGAGGTTCCACAGCAGCAACGCCGCCGCCAGGGCCATCAGCATGGCGAGCCACAAACCGGCCTGGGTCAGGCGGGTGGCGCCGTCGATATCGCCCGCGCCGTGACGGATCGCCACTAGCGTGCCCACGGCGGCAATCACGCCGATGCAGAAAATCGCCACGAACGAATAGCTCGCCGCGCCCAGGCCGCCGCCTGCCAGGGCTTCGGGGCTCAGGCGGGCCATCATCAGGGTGTCGGTCAACACCATCAGCATGTGCGCCAACTGTGAGGCAATCAACGGCCCCGACAGCCGCAGAATGGCCCAGAGTTCGGTACGTGCCGGATGCTGCATGATCATCACGCTCAAATAGTCAGAGGGTTGTGGAAGGGTTGATTCTCGGCGTGTCCAGGCCATTGCGCAAAGGGATAAAAGCGATCATTGGCATGACTAAAACTCATGTATAGCTAATCTGTTAGGGTGCGGCATTGATCCGTAGGAGTTTTCTATATGTCTCGTCGTCTTCCTCCGCTGTACGCCCTGCGGGCGTTTGAGGCCGCGTCCCGGCACAACTCCTTCACCCGCGCGGCGGAGGAACTGTCGATTACGCAAAGTGCGGTGAGCCGACATATCCGCACCCTTGAGGATCATTTCGCCTGCCGCCTGTTCCAGCGCAGCGGCCGCACCTTGCAGCTCACGGAAGCCGCGCGCCTGTTGTTGCCCGGCGTGCGCGAGGGGTTTGCGGCACTGGAGCGCGCTTGCCATACCTTGAATGCCGAAGATGACATCCTGCGCATGAAGGCGCCTTCCACCCTGACCATGCGCTGGCTGCTGGCGCGGCTCAGTCGTTTCCGAGCATTGCAGCCGGGTAACGAAGTGCAGTTGACCAGCGCGTGGATGAATGTGGATGAGGTGGACTTCAACCAGGAGCCCTTCGACTGCGCGGTGTTATTGAGCTATGGGCATTTCCCTGCGGATTGGGACGCGTGCTACCTGTTCCCGGAGCTGCTGATTCCGGTTGGCGCTCCGAACCTGCTGGACGACGGGCCGTGGGACGCCGCACGCCTGGCGACGGCCGAGTTGTTGCATCCTACGCCCGACCGTCGCGATTGGCGCAGTTGGCTGGGGCGCATGGGCTTGTCGTCGCAGGTATCGCTCAAGGGCGGGCAGGTATTCGACACCCTTGAGCTGGGCATGATCGCCGCCGCGCGGGGCTACGGCGTGTCCATCGGGGATTTGCTGATGGTGGCCGAAGATGTGGCCCAGGGGCGCTTGAGCCTGCCGTGGCCCAGCGCGGTGGCCAGTGGGGAAAGTTACTACCTGGTGTGGCCGAAAACCCGCCCCGGCGGTGAGCGATTGCGGCGGCTGGCGGACTTCCTGCAAAGCGAAGTCAAGGCCATGGAATTGCCCCAGGTCGAGCGCCTGTAATGATGCGTTGCGCACCGTTCATGCAATCGTTTGCGCGATAACCCTGTGAATCGCTCAAGTATTGCCCGCGCACGCCGAAGTAGGTGTGTTGGAACCATCGTGCCCCAACGCTTCCCACTAGATAAATTGCCGAGCAGCGCTATGAGATCAGGATGATCCTGGCCTCGGCCAGGAGCTGTCATGTCTCAACCTCGCGCTCGGATTGCCTCCCAGCTGGGCCTCGCGCTCGCCGTGATTCTGGCTGTCGTCATCAGCGGCAGTACCGTGTTTGCCTTGCGTTCCCTCGACTCCGCCAACCTCGACACCCGCGAGGAGCACCTGGCCAGCGAAGCACGCCTGCTCGCCGACCAGCTCAATACCTTCCACAGCACCTTGCGCGAAAGCACCCAGCGTTTGAGCGGGCTGTTTGAGAAGCGCTTTGGCGCCGGTTTGAGCGTGCGTGCGGACCAGCCGGTCACCGTGGCCGGCGTACAGACCCCGAGCCTCTACCTGGGCAGCGACCTGTTGAATAACGATTTCGCCGAAGTCGATGAGTTCAAGGACACCTCGGGCGGCGTGGCCACGGTGTTTGTGCGCAACGGCGAGGACTTTATCCGCGTCAGCACCTCCCTGACCAAACAGGATGGCAGCCGCGCCATCGGCACTGCGCTGGATCACCAGCATCCGGCCTATCAACGCTTGTTGGCCGGGCAGAGCTATGTCGGCCGTGCGGTGTTGTTCGAACGTTCCTACATGACCCAGTACACGCCGGTACGCGACGCTGCAGGAAAAGTCATTGCCGTGCTGTTTGTGGGCTTCGATTACACCGACGCGCAGAACGCCCAGTTCGACAACCTCAAGCGCTTTCGCATCGGCCAGACCGGTTCCTTGGCGTTGCTCGATGAGCAGAAGAAGTGGCTGGTGCCACCGGCAGGCGTGCAGGCGCTGGACCAGGCGGTCCCGGTGATTCTCGACCTGGCGAAAAAGCCGGGTGCCGGGCGGTTCTGGAGTGACAAGAACGAAGACTTCTACAGCGTCGCGGTGCCGTTCGATGGCGGCCCGTGGTCGGTGGTGGCAAGCATGCCGAAGGCTGAGATCCGCGCCGTCACCTGGGCCGTGGGTATTCGCCTGGTGATCGGCAGCGTGCTGGCGATGTTGCTGGCGGTCGGCGCGGCCGTCTGGCTGTTGCGCAGCAAATTGCAGCCGTTGAGCGACCTGGTACGCCAAGCCGAAGCCCTGGGCGCCGGCGATTTGAGCGCGCGCTTGAACGTGTCCAGCCATGACGAAATCGGCCAACTGGCGCGCAGCTTCAACCAGATGGGTGAAGCGCTGTCGACCATGGTCTCGCATATCCGCAAGGCGGCCGAAGAGGTCAACAGCCGGGCGCAGGCGTTGTCCGGGTTGTCTGGCGGTGCCTATGACGGCATGGAACAGCAGTCTGGCGAGATCACCAGCATGGCCGGCGCCGTGGAAGAGTTCAGCGCCACCTCGCTGAACATCGCCGACAACATGGGCAACACCGAGCGTCTCGCACAGGAAAACGCCCAGCAGACGCGCATCGGCCGTAATTCGATGCAAGAGGCGTCGTCGTCCCTGGAACATATCGCCACCGCGTTGAACAGCACGGCCACGGTGATCAACACCCTTGGCCAGCGTTCCCAGGAGATCGGCGGAATTGTCGGCACGATTACCTCCATCGCCGACCAGACCAACCTGCTGGCGCTCAACGCCGCCATTGAAGCCGCCCGTGCCGGTGAGCAGGGCCGTGGGTTTGCCGTGGTTGCCGATGAGGTGCGCAACCTGGCGTCGCGCACCCGCGAGGCCACCGACGAGATTTCCGCGATGATCCAGAGCATCCAGCAGGAAACCGGCAACGCTATCACTACCATGGAGCACGGCAATGTGCTGATGCAGGAAGGCCTGTCGCGCAACGCCGACGTAGCCTCGGCCCTGGCGCGGATCGACGAGCAAAGCCGTTCGGCGGGCCAGCAGTTTGCCGCGATTACCACGGCGACTCAGGAACAGAGCAGCACGGCGACGTTGCTCAGTAGCAACTTGCAAAGCATTGCGCTGGCCAACAGTGAGCAGCGTGAAGTGGTGTCGAACCTGGCGATTACCGCCAAGGAGCTGGAGACGTTGGCGGCAGGCTTGCGCCAAGAGGTCGATCGCTTCCGTTGACGGCAAACACGGTGCGCCTGGTTCCTTATGGTTTTTTCAGCGCACCGGCCAAGCGCAGCATGGCGGTTTCGATTTCCTGGGCGTTCAAGGACGAATAGCCCAGCAGCCAGCCCTGCTTTTTTTCAGCGCCGGCATATAACCGGCTGAGACCGGGCAACTGCACCCCGGCGCTGGCGGCTTGGCGAATGGTTGTATCTTCCGACCAGCCTTCGTGCAGCAAGCACGGGATTTGCAGCCCGCCCGGCGGGCGACAGGCTGTCACCACGCCGTGCAGATGCTTGCCGATAGCCTCCAACATGATCGTTTGGCGTGCGCCGTAGAGTTTGCGCATGGCCCGTACGTGGGCGTTGTAATGCCCGTCCTCCATGAAGCGCGCGAGCGTCAGTTGCAGGATCTGCGGGGTGTGGCCGTCCATCATGCTGCGGGCGTAGGTGAAAGCGTTGACCAGCTCGGCTGGCAGCACCATGTAGCCCATGCGCAGGCCGGGGTAGAGGGTCTTGCTGAAGGTGCCGATGTAAAGCGTGCGCCGGTACTTGTCCAGGCCCTGCACGCAGGCGGTGGGTTTACCTTGGTAGTGAAACTCGCTGTCGTAGTCGTCCTCGATGATCCACTTGCCCTTTTCCGCTGCCCAGTTGATCAACTCAAGACGCCGTTCCAGGGTCAAGGTGGCGCCGGTCGGGTATTGGTGGGAGGGCGTCACATACACGCAATGGGCGCCGCTGCGGTCGGCGTGCAGCAGGTCGGTGCGGATGCCCTGTTCATCCACATCGATCGGCACAACCCTGGCCTCGGCGGTTTCAAACGCCTTTTTCGCGCCAAAGTACCCCGGGTTCTCCAGCAGGATCGGTTTGCCGACGTCCACCAGCAACTGTGCGCAGAGGAACAGCGCCTGGCGCGTGCTGCTCAGCACCAGGACCTGGTCCGGCGAGCATTTCGCCCCGCGCTCCAGGTTCAAGTAGGTGGCGATGGCTTTACGCAGCGGCTCAGCGCCCTGCGGGTCGCCGTGCAACAGCACGTTGCTGCGATGGTCCTTCAGCACCTGACGTTGCAGGCGTTCCCAGACGTCCGTCGCAAATGTCCGGGTTTCCGGCAGGCCGGTGGCAAATGCCTTGATGACCTGTTGATCGTTCACGCCACCGCTGTCGAGGATCATCTGCCCGCGCAGACTCAAGCCTGCGCCGTTCGCCGCCTCGTTGCTTTTGACGGCGTCGGCCTTGATGCGTCGGCGTGAGGCGCCGCGCAATTCTGCGCCGATGGCGTCGCACACATAACTGCCAGAGCCTGCGCGGCGCACGATGAAACCATCGCGGTGCAACTGCACGTAGGCGTTTTCCACCGTGTCGCGGGCAAGCCCGAGTGATTTGGCCAACACCCGCGTCGCCGGCAGTTTCAATCCGGGTGCCAGTGCGCCGTCGAAGATCAGCGCCCGCAATGCGCGCTGGATTCGCTGGTGCAGGTCCAGCAGGCGGAATTCAGCATCATTGAGCCGCATCTGCAGCGTTTCCAGCTCGAACGATTTTGCCATGCGGTCTGCTCATCCTTGATGAATTGGCCGGTAGCGGCAGGCCAGTCTGTCCGTAGACTTTAACCCTTGCTGCTATCACCTATCCACCGCAAGGAGCAAAGCCCCATGTCCTCTCCGCTCTCGTCGCCGCTGCGCTGGCGCGACCTTTTCCACCCCGTGATTGCCGGGCTCATTTCGGTGATCGTCAATTATGGCGGCACCTTTATCCTGGTGTTCCAGGCGGCCAGGGTTGCGGGGCTCAGCCCTGAGCTGACGGCGTCGTGGGTGTGGTCGGTGTCGATTGGCGTTGGCGTCACCGGGTTGTATCTCAGTTGGGCAAACCGCCAGCCGATCATCACCGCGTGGTCGACGCCCGCCGCGGCGTTTCTGGTGGTTGCGCTGTCCACGACGCCCTACGCCGAGGCGGTCGGTGCGTACATGCTGTCAGCTGCCGCCTTTGTGTTGCTGGGGTTGTCAGGCTGTTTCGAAAAACTCATCCGCTTGATTCCGCCCGGCATCGCCGCCGCGCTGCTCGCCGGTATCCTGCTGCCGTTTGGGGTTGGCGCGTTTGCGGGTATGAGCCTCGACCCAGTGTTGGTCGGATTGCTGATCGCCGCTTACATCCTGCTCAAGCGGTTTACCGCGCGTTATGCAGTCGTGGGCATTCTGGTGCTGGGGCTGGCGTTTCTGTTGGCGCAGGAGCGTGTGGATCTTTCGGGGCTATCCCTGCAATTGGCGGCGCCGGTGTTCACTCGGCCTGAGTTTTCGCTCAATGCGCTGCTCAGCGTCGCACTGCCGTTGTTTCTGATCACGCTGACGGGGCAGTACATGCCGGGCATGCTGGTGCTGCGCAACGATGGCTTCAAGATCAGCGCCAACCCGATCCTCACGGTGACCGGGCTGGGCTCACTGCTAATGGCGCCCTTTGGCTCCCACGCGTTCAACGTGGCGGCCATCACCGCCGCCATCTGTACCGGCAAGGAAGCCTCTCAGGAACCGTCCAAACGCTGGATCGCGGGGGTTGCCGCAGGTGTGTTCTACATCCTCATCGGGGTGTTCGGGGTGACGCTGGCCGCGGTGTTCATGGCGTTCCCGGCCTCCTTCATTATCACGCTGGCCGGGCTGGCCTTGCTCGGCACCATCGGCGCCAGCCTGGCCAGCGCCATGGCTGACGCCAAATCTCGTGAGGCGTCGCTGATCACCTTTCTGGCGTGCGCCGCCAATATCACCCTGCTGGGCATAGGCGGGGCGTTTTGGGGGCTGTTGATCGGGCTGGCGGCGTATGCGCTGCTCAATGGCCGCCTGCCAAGGAGAAAGACGACAGCAGACGTTTCGATCAAGGGCGCCACGCAATAAGGCCCGTCTATCGGTGATCACCCTGGCTGCACGCTGCTGGGCCGGTATTGCAGGGCTTCGGCAATGTGTTGGCGACCGATCGCCTGCGTGTGCTCCAGGTCCGCCAGGGTGCGCGCGACTTTCAGCAGCCGGTGGGCGGCGCGCAGGGACAGGGTCAGCCGCTCGCACGCGCTTTCCAGCCAGGCTTCATCCGGCTTGGACAGCGTGCAATGCTGGCGCAGCCCAGGCAAATCCAGGAACGCATTGGCGCAGCCCTGGCGGTTTTGCTGGCACTCCCGGGCCTGGGCCACCAGCGCCGACGCGGTGGCCGTGTTGTCGCCAGTGTGCGCTGTCGGGTTCAACGCGGTGGTCTCCCGGGCGACGGTCAGGTGCAGGTCGATCCGGTCCAGCAACGGCCCGGAGAGCTTGTTGCGATAGCGCTGGACCTGCTCCGGCGTACAGCGACAGCGCCCGCTGGGTTCGCCCATGTAGCCACAGGGGCAGGGGTTCATCGCCGCCACCAACTGAAAGCGTGCGGGAAAGCTCACCCGGTCGCGGGCGCGGGAGATGACGATGTGCCCCGATTCCAATGGCTCGCGCAGAACCTCCAGCACCTTGCGATCAAACTCCGGCAACTCATCCAGAAACAATACGCCGTGATGGGCCAGGGTGATTTCTCCCGGCTGCGGCTTCGATCCGCCGCCCACCAAGGCCGGGCCTGACGCCGAATGGTGCGGCTGACGAAACGGTCGATGCGGCCAATGGCTCAGGGGTGCCAGGCTGACCACGGATTGAATCGCCGCCACTTCCAGTGCTTCCTGCTCGCTCAGTGGCGGCAACAAACCGGGCAGGCGGCTGGCGAGCAAGGTCTTGCCGGTTCCGGGAGGCCCGCTGAACAGCAGGTTGTGTGCGCCCGCTGCCGCAATCAACAGCGCGCGCTTGGCCGCGAGTTGGCCCTGTACTTCGCTCAAGTCCGGGTAGGGCTTGTTCAAGTACAACAAGCCATCGGATTTGTAAGGTTCAATCGGTTGGTGCCCGTTCAGGTGCGCCACGACCTGCAACAGATGATCCACCGCAATCACCTTCAAGCCCGACGCCAGGCACGCTTCCTCGGCATTCGCCCTGGGCACTATCACGGTGCGCCCGGCCTTGCGTGCCGCCAATGCCGCTGGCAATACACCCTTCACCGCACGTACCGCGCCGGACAGCGCTAGTTCGCCCAGGCATTCCACCTCATCAAGCATCAGCGCCGGCACCTGCACGCTGGCGGCCAGGATGCCCAGGGCAATCGCCAGGTCAAAACGCCCGCCATCCTTGGGCAGGTCGGCGGGCGCGAGGTTGAGGGTGATGCGGCGGGCTGGGTATTGCAGCGCGCTATTGAGGATGGCGCTGCGTACGCGGTCCTTGCTTTCCTTGACGGCGGTTTCGGGCAGGCCCACCAGGGTGAGCGACGGCAAACCATTGGCCATATGCACTTCGACGGTGACCGCCGGGGCTTCGACGCCGACTTGGGCGCGGCTGTGGACGATGGCGAGGGACATGATCGTTCCTTGAAATGGAGAGGCCGCTTCCTGCGGGTTTTTCAAGGGTAGACGAGGTGGGGAAGAGCGAGGCGGGGAGGTTTTACAGAACGTATCCAAAGAGCAACACAGAACAAATGTGGGAGCTGGCTTGCCCGCGAATGCGGTGTGTCAGTCACAGATCAACTAGCTGATCCACCGCCTTCGCAGGCAAGCCAGCTCCCACATTTTGACCGAGTTGAGTCAGTTACTCGGCAGCGGGGGTCAATCGCGCTTCCAGTTCGGCGACTTTCGCTTCCAGGCTCTCAAGCCGCGCACGTGTGCGGGCCAGCACGACCATCTGGCTGTCAAACTCTTCCCGGCTCACCAGGTCGAGCTTGCTGAAGCCGCTTTGCAGCAGCGCCTTGAACTGGCTTTCGATTTCGGTGCGGGGCAGCGGGGTTTCGCCGCTGAACAGGCGAGAGGCGTGGCCGCTCAGGGCGTCGAGGAGGTCTTTGGGCGCGAGCATGGGAAATATTCCGAGAAACTGTTGGCCGGCAGTGTATCACGCGGCGTCTATAGTCTTTTTTACCGCCGCCGCGCACGCTTTTCGCGCAATGCGCCGTACAGCGGCGCACTGTTTTTGTGCGCATTGTGGCCGCCGAAAAGTCCCGACGGTGGGCAAAAGTGGGCAAAGGACTGATTTCAGTGATTTTTACGGAGCTGGCAAGGTTTCTGCTTAGACGATCATGACCCATGCACTGATGCAGTCGCTGTGACGAATGCAGTGCGCCGACGGATCAGGGGTACAGGTTTCGTCACCAATGGATCGCTGGCGTCACAAAGGCAATTGCCTTCGCGACGACGCGTTACAAAGCCAGGCACTGCGCTTAGACTTGAGACGGGTTTGTTTTCCTGGGGCAAGTCCACCAATTCGGGAGAGAGTTTTCATGAAGCTAGTCACTGCCATCATCAAGCCGTTCAAGTTGGACGATGTACGCGAGTCGTTGTCCGAGATCGGCGTGCAGGGCATTACCGTCACTGAGGTCAAAGGCTTCGGTCGGCAGAAGGGTCACACCGAGCTGTATCGCGGCGCGGAATACGTGGTCGATTTCCTGCCGAAGGTGAAGATTGATGTCGCCATTGACGACAAGGATCTTGACCGGGTTATCGAGGCGATAACCAAGGCGGCCAACACCGGCAAGATCGGTGACGGCAAGATCTTCGTGGTCAATCTGGAACAGGCTATTCGCATCCGTACCGGCGAAACCGATACCGACGCAATCTAAGCCGCCAAACCCCAACGCCCCAGGAGAAAACAATATGACTCTGCGTAAATTCGCAGGGCTCGGAGCCCTGTTGTCCATCGTAATGCCAAGCCTGGCCATGGCGGCAGATGAAGTGGCTGCTCCAGTCCTCAACTCCGGCGACACCGCCTGGATGCTGACCGCCACCGCACTGGTGCTGTTCATGACTATCCCTGGCCTGGCGCTGTTCTACGGCGGCATGGTCCGCTCCAAAAATATTCTGTCGGTGATGATGCAGTGCTTCGCCATCACTGGTCTGATCAGCATCCTGTGGGTTGTCTACGGCTACAGCATCGCGTTCGATACCACCGGTATGGAACAGGGCGTCGTCAACTTCAACTCCTTCTTCGGCGGCATGGGCAAGGCGTTCCTGGCGGGCGTGACCCCGGCCAGCATCACCGGGCCTGCGGCATTGTTCCCTGAGGCGGTGTTCATCACCTTCCAGATGACCTTCGCCATCATCACCCCGGCACTGATCGTCGGTGCGTTTGCCGAGCGTATGAAGTTCTCCGCAATGCTGATCTTCATGGCGATCTGGTTCACCCTGGTCTATGCGCCGATTGCGCACATGGTCTGGAGCGGCAACGGTGGCCTGATGTGGGACTGGGGCGTGCTGGACTTCGCCGGCGGCACCGTGGTGCACATCAACGCCGGTGTGGCTGGCCTGGTGGCGTGCATCGTGCTCGGCAAGCGCAAAGGCTTCCCGACCACCCCAATGGCACCGCACAACCTCGGTTACACCCTGATCGGTGCAGCCATGCTGTGGATCGGCTGGTTCGGCTTCAACGCCGGTTCCGCCGCTGCGGCCAACGGCACCGCCGGCATGGCGATGCTGGTCACCCAGATCGCTACCGCTGCTGCGGCGCTGGGCTGGATGTTCGCCGAGTGGATCACCCACGGTAAGCCAAGCGCACTGGGCATTGCCTCGGGCGTTGTAGCCGGCCTGGTTGCAATCACGCCAGCTGCGGGCACCGTGGGCCCGATGGGCGCCCTGGTGATCGGCCTGGTGGCCGGTGTGATCTGCTTCTTCTGCGCCACCAGCCTCAAGCGCAAGCTGGGCTACGACGACTCCCTGGACGCATTCGGCGTGCACGGTATCGGCGGTATCGTCGGTGCGATCCTCACCGGTGTGTTCGCAGCCCCCGCATTGGGCGGCTTCGGCACCGTGACTGACGTGGCTGCACAGGTCTGGATCCAGTGCAAAGGCGTCGGCTTCACTGTGATCTACACGGCAATCGTGACCTACGTCATCCTCAAGGTGCTGGACATGGTCATGGGCCTGCGGGTCACCGAAGAGGAAGAGGCTGTCGGCCTCGACCTGGCGCAACACAACGAACGCGGCTACAACTTGTAAGTACGCGAAAAAAAGATGCCCGGCTTGCCGGGCATTTTTTTGTCTGGTGTTTGTGAGAGAGAGCACGCGGCGCGTCCCCGCATGCGAATGTCTTACAGGCATGTAGGCGTATTCGGCACTTTGTTTTTTCCCAGAGCGCGCTAGAATGCGCGCCGATGGGCGCAAAACTGTATTTATCTGGGCGAGCAGCGTGATCATGGCGCTGCTTGTGAAGTCCTCGGCACCTTTCACGGTGACGGGGCATAAGCCACTGGTTATCCAGTGGATGTTGATTTTTTTCCGGCGGCCTCGACAGAGGATGAAGCTGGGCTATAACTAATCTGCTTTTCGCAAGTCATGAGGTAGAACATGAGCGACGATGATCTGGAAAACGACGACCTCGAAGTAGGTGATGACGACGAGACCGATGAAGGTCTTGACGCTGCAGCCGTTGACGACGGTGCCGACGAAGCCGAGGACAGTGGCGACGGCGACGCAGCACCCAAAGCCAAAGGCAAAGCCAAGGCCGCTGTTTCGGTAGACGAACTGCCTAGCGTTGAAGCCAAGAACAAAGAGCGCGATGCGCTGGCCCGTGCGATGGAAGAATTCCTCGCTAAAGGCGGCAAAGTGCAGGAAGTCGAGGCCAACGTGGTGGCCGATCCACCGAAGAAGCCGGATAACAAGTACGGCAGCCGACCTATCTGAGGTCAGCCACCTGCTTGTAGGAAAAAGCCCGCCGTCGCTGCGGGCTTTTTCATGCCTGGAATAAACTCATCAGGGCACAGCAATACCCTGTGGGAGCTGGCTTGCCTGCGATGGCGGTCTGTCAGCCAGTACTGTGTTCTCTGACCCACCGCTATCGCAGGCAAGCCAGCTCCCACATTGGGTTCGGTGTCAGGTCCAGTTGCGCAGCAACCCTGGCAATTCCGCCAGGTTACAAATCTCGGCATCCGGGCGCTTATCCGCGTCCCACGCCTTACCCGTCGGGTTAAACCACACCGCCCGCAGCCCCGCCTGTTGCGCCCCGGCAATGTCATCCCCCGGATGATCGCCGATATGCACCGCCGCACTGGCCTCCACGCCGCCGCGTTTCATCGCTTCCTGGAACAGTCGCGCATCCGGCTTGGCGATGCCGATATCTTCGGCACGCAGGGCAAAGTGGAAGTAATCGGCCAGCCCGACGCGCTGCACATCGGCATTGCCGTTGGTGATCACTCCCAGCAGGAAGTGCTGGCGCAGCGCTTGCAGCATCGGTTCGGCTTCAGGGAACGGGGTCAGCTGATGGCGTGCATGGATGAACGCTTCAAAGCACACATCGGCCATTTGCGTGGCCTCGGGCTGTGGATAACCGGCTTCTTCAAAGGCGTGGGTCAACACCCGATGACGCAGGATGCTGATGCGGTGTTTCAGCTCGGGGTCGCGCTCCAGAACCCGCTGGCGCAGGTTGGCGAAATGTTCCAGCGGCAACTCGCCGACCTTGGGCGCATGGGTGGCCAGCCATTCGCGCATCGACGCTTCGGCGCTGATGATGACGGGTACGTTGTCCCAGAGTGTGTCGTCCAGGTCGAAGGTGATCAGCTTGATACTCATGAGTCGCCGCCCTTGATGCGTTTGGCCCGTGGATGGGCGCTGTCGTACACCGTTGCCAGGTGTTGGAAATCCAGATGGGTGTAGATCTGCGTAGTCTTGATATCGGCGTGGCCGAGCAGTTCCTGCACGGCGCGCAAGTCCTGGGACGACTCCAGCATATGGCTGGCAAACGAGTGCCGCAGCATGTGCGGGTGCAGGTTCTGCCCTAGTTCGCGCTCGCCGGCGGCCTTGACGCGCAACTGGATGGCGCGCGGCCCCAGGCGCCGGCCTTGCTGGCTGACAAACACCGCATCGTCGGCCGGGTTGGTCAGCAGCCGCAACGGCAGCCACAGTTGCAGGGCCTCGCGGGCTTTGCGGCCCACCGGCAGCACGCGGGTCTTGCTGCCCTTGCCGAGTACCTGCACCAGGCCGTCCGCCAGGTCCAATTGATCCAGGTTCAGGCCGGTCAGCTCCGACAGGCGCAGGCCCGAGGAATAGAACAGCTCCAGGATCGCCTGGTCGCGATGGGCGAGGAAGTCGTCTTCGACCGCACCATCCAGCAGTTGCAGGGCGCGATCGGTGTCGAGAGTCTTGGGCAGGCGCCGTTCGCCCTTGGGCGGCGACAGGCCGTTGGCTGGGTCGTGGTCACACAGGCCTTCACGGTTGAGATAGTGATAGAGCCCGCGCACCGCCGACAGCAGGCGTGACAGGCTGGGAGACGATTGGCCGGCCTGGTGCAGGCGTGCGACCAGGCTGCGCAGGCTCTGGATATCCAGGGCTTTCCAGCTGCTGATCTGTTGTTTTTCACAGAACGCCAGGACCTTGTTCAAGTCCCGTCGGTAGGCTTCCAGCGTATGGGGCGACACCTGGCGCTCGTTGCGCAGGTGAGCGCAATAAGCGTCCAGTTGCCGTTCCATGGCTAGCGCACCGCGCGCAAGGCGGTGGTGAAACGTGGCAGCACGCGGCCCAGCACTTCGGCGATGTAGGTCAGGAACAATGTGCCCACCGAGCTTTTGTAGTGCGCCGGATCACGGCTGGCGATGGCCAGCACGCCATGCAGGCCTTGATGGCTGAGGGCGACCACGGCGGTAGAGCCGATCTGCTGGCGCTGTTCGGCGCCGAAGAGAAAGTCCAGCTCATGCTCGCGCAAGGTGCCGCTGATGGTCTTGCCTTCGGACAGCAGGCCACCAATGGCAGTTTGCGCATCGCTGCCGCTGACCCAACGGCCCACGGGCATGGGGTTGTCGCTGAACAGGATCAGGCTGACAAAAGGCACCTGGAAATCCTGGCGCAGGCTGTCTTCCACGGCGATCACCGTTTCTTCCAGGCTGGTGGCGTCCATCAGTGCGAGGATCAGGCGACGGGTTTTCTCGAACAGGCGATCGTTGTCGCGGGCCACGTCCATCAAGTGCGAGAGCTTGTGGCGCATTTCGATATTGCGCTCGCGCAGGATCTTCATCTGTCGCTCCACCAGCGACACGGTGTCGCCACGCTGGTGGGGGATGCGCAGGGCCGGCAGCAGTTCTTCGTGCTGGACGAAGAAGTCCGGATTAGCCTCAAGGTACGCCGCGACGGCTGCGGCCTCCAGGCTGTCGCTCGGGGATGCTTGTGCGGGTACTTGAGGCTTATCGGTCATTAGCTGGGCTCACTCATAGACGGACCTGTCCTTCGTATACACGCGAGGCCGGCCCGGTCATCAGCACCGGGTGGCCTGGGCCTGCCCATTCGATGGACAAACGTCCACCGGGCAGGTCGATCAGCAGCGGCGAATCCATCCACCCCTGGCTGATCGCGGCCACGGCCGCGGCGCAAGCACCGGTGCCGCAAGCCTGGGTTTCGCCGGCGCCGCGTTCCCAGACGCGCAATTGCGCGCGGGAACGGTCGATCACCTGTAGGAAACCTACGTTGACCCGCGCGGGAAAGCGCGAGTGGTGTTCGATCTTCGGCCCCAATTCATGCACGGGCGCGTTATTGATGTCGCTGACCCGCAGCACCGCATGGGGGTTGCCCATGGACACGGCTGCCAGGTCGACGATCTGGCCGTCGACATCCACCGCGTAGCTGGTGGCCTGCTCGGTGGCCTGGAACGGAATGTCCGCCGGCACCAGGCGTGGCGCGCCCATGTTGACGCTGATCTGGCCGTCGCTGCGGATGTCCAGCTCGATCACGCCGCTCTTGGTCTCGACGCGGATCTGGCGCTTGGCGGTCAGGCGCTTGTCCAGCACAAAACGGGCGAAGCAGCGCGCGCCGTTACCGCACTGTTCCACTTCGGAACCGTCGGAGTTGAAGATCCGATAACGGAAATCCACCTCCGGGTTGCTCGGCGCCTCGACGATCAGCAACTGGTCGAAACCAATGCCGGTGTGCCGGTCACCCCATTGTTTGGCGTGCTTGGGCAGGATGTGCGCGTGCTGGCTGACCAGGTCGAGGACCATGAAGTCATTGCCCAGCCCGTGCATCTTGGTAAAACGCAGCAGCATGGCTTACTCCGGCAGCAGGCTTTCGCCAGCATACAACTCGGCTACCGTCTCGCGGCGACGCACTTCAAACGCTTGATCACCGTCCACCAGCACCTCGGCGGTACGGCCGCGGGTGTTGTAGTTGGAGCTCATGACAAACCCGTAGGCACCGGCTGAATGCACGGCCAGCAGATCGCCTTCTTCCAGGGCCAGCTGACGATCCTTGGCCAGGAAGTCGCCGGTCTCGCAGATCGGGCCGACGATGTCATAGGCGCGGGCTGCGCTGTCGCGCGGCGCCACGGCGGTGACATTCATCCAGGCCTGATACAGCGCCGGGCGGATCAGGTCGTTCATCGCCGCATCGACGATGGCGAAATCCTTGTGCTCGGTGTGCTTGAGGTACTCGACCTGGGTCAGCAGCACGCCAGCGTTGGCGACGATATAGCGGCCGGGCTCGAACATCAGCGTCAGGCCACGGCCTTCGATGCGCTCGCGCACGGCCTGGATGTAGTCGGCGATCAGCGGCGGCTCTTCGTCGCGATAACGCACGCCCACGCCGCCACCGAGGTCGATGTGGTGCAGGTAGATGCCGCATTCGCCGAGACGATCGACCAGCGCCAGCAGGCGGTCGAGGGCGTCGATGAACGGAGGCAGGGTGGTCAGTTGCGAGCCGATATGACAATCGACGCCCAGTACTTCCAGGTTCGGCAGTTGGGCGGCGCGGATGTACACGTCCTCGGCGTCGGCAATGGCGATGCCGAACTTGTTCTCTTTGAGACCGGTGGAAATGTACGGGTGGGTGCCGGCATCGACGTCCGGGTTGACGCGCAGGGAGATCGGCGCGCGAACGCCCATCTCGGCGGCAACCACCTGCAGGCGTTCCAGCTCGTCGGTGGACTCGACGTTGAAGCAATGCACGCCGACTTCGAGGGCGCGGCGCATGTCTTCGCGGCTCTTGCCGACGCCGGAGAATACGATCTTGTCAGCCTGGCCGCCGGCGGCCAGTACACGTTCCAGCTCGCCACGGGAGACGATGTCGAAACCAGCGCCCAGACGCGCCAGGACATTCAGTACACCCAGGTTGGAGTTGGCCTTGACCGCGTAGCACACCAGGCTCGGCGTGCCTTCCAGCGCGTCGGCAAAGCTGCGGTATTGAGCTTCGATGTGCGCTCGGGAGTACACATAGGTCGGGGTGCCAAAGCGCTGGGCAATCGCGGACAACGCCACGCCTTCCGCGAACAGCTCGCCGTCCCGGTAGTTAAAAGCGTCCATGGAGTTCCCTTATTCGTAGGTGTCGTGCTTATGCGCTTTGGATGGCTTTTGCGACGATTGCGCCTGTTCATTCGGGTCTTTGCTGTCATCGGGCAGGTACAGCGGGCCTTTTTGACCACAGGCACTAACGAGGCAAGCGACCGCGACGAGCGCAGCAAGGGAAGAGATCAGGCGCTTCATGGCGAAATCCTTGAATATGCATTAATTGCGCCCGAGTATACCGACCACCTGCCAGCTTGCCTATGCGCCGAAATACCCGTCCGACGGGGGTTTGCCGAGATGGCTGCGAAGCGGACTACGCTGGCTGGGGATATTTCATACCGCCAATCGCGATGGGATCGGTATCCTTTGCAATCGGCCGGGCTCGCCCGTATCGTGCGGCGCTTGAGCAAAACCAGACACTTTTGAGGTTGCCACAATGAGTTTGACCGAAGCCCGTTTTCACGACTTGGTGGATGCTACCCAGCAGGCGCTGGAAGATATTTTCGACGACAGCGGCCTGGACGTGGATCTGGAAAATTCGGCGGGCGTGCTGACCGTCAAATTCGAGACCGGCCAACAGCTGATCTTCAGCCGCCAGGAGCCTCTGCGCCAACTGTGGCTGGCCGCGCGCTCCGGTGGCGTGCACTTCGACTACGACGAAGAAAGCGGCAAATGGCAGTGCGACAAGAGCGAAGAGCTGTTGGGAGAAATGCTCACGCGGCTGGTCAGCGAATATACCGGCGAAGAGCTGGATTTCGAAGAGATCTGATCGTGACGCAGCCCACACCCGTACGCCCGCCCAAGCCGCTGTTCAGTAATGTCAGCCCGGCGGTGCCGTCACCTTGTATCAGTTTGTGTCGCCTGGACGAGGCAAAAGTCTGTCTCGGATGTTTTCGTCACGTCGAAGACATCCGTGAATGGCGCTCTGCCGACGATGCCCGGCGCCGGGTGATCTGCGCCCAGGCTGAGCAGCGCAGGACCAGCGCCTGAGGTCGTCTTGTTTATTTGTGACGCTGTGGTAGTGTCCGGCTACGCCTCAACTCATCGAGGCCCGTGAGAACCCCGCCTTTTTCTGGCGGGGTTTTGCTTTTTTGTGCAGAAAAAAGGAGTCTGCCTGAATCATGACCACCGCACCGTCCATCATCCTCACCCGTCTTGACGTGCAGCGTCTGGAGCAACTGATCGACCGCTTGGGCGACGAGTCTCCTGGCGTCGCCGCGTTGCAAGCCGAACTCGACCGCGCTGAAGACGTGGTTGGCCACGATGAAGTGCCTGCGGGTGTCGTGACCATGAACTCCAGCGTGCATTGCCGTGAACAAGGCAGCGGCAAGGACTACCACCTGACCCTGGTCTACCCGAAACACGCGAATGCCGATGAAGGCAAGATCTCGATCCTGGCGCCGGTGGGCAGCGCGTTGCTCGGCCTGCAAGTGGGCCAGCACATCGATTGGCCAGCACCGGGTGGCAAGACCCTCAAGCTGGAATTGCTCAGCGTTGAAGGCCAGCCCAAAGATGGCGGCCCGTTCCCGCTCTAAACCTGGTTCAGTGCCGCGTTGAGCGACAGCTCCAGCTCGGCCTTGTAGCGCAGGTACAGATTGCTCGGGCTTTGCCCATCGCCGAGCAGGCCTGACAGGTCCAGATCCGTGATGTAGCAGCGGTAGCGCTCGGTTTCCCGGCGCTGCCCGATGATCTCCTGGGCGACCACGGCAAACAGCTGGTCGCCAAACTCCAATTCGCAGAACTCCCGCTGATTGCAGTACAGGGTCACGCCCACCTGGCCGGGCGCGGCCTTGCCGATAATCGCCTGCACGTCATAAAACGGTTTGTTCGCCGAGTTCTGCGGTGCCGGCCGGGGCTCGACGGTGCGCGCGCGGTTGCTGCCTGACGGCAACAGTTGGTAGTACAAGATCTGCACTTCACCCAAGGGTTGCTGAGTGTCCAGCGGTGCCAGTGCCTCACGGCGGAAGATGATCGATTGCAGGAAGCGCTGCAACGGCGCCAGCAGGCTCTGCTCATCATGGAACGGCAAGCGCTGCTGCCAGAGCGCATTGAACTCATCCAGCACGTACAACTCGGCGACGCCTTCGTTGATCCGGTAGAACACCTGCACGCAATCGGCCATACCCATGGGCAGCAGCAAGGCCAGGTCGTGGTCTTCCAGGGCCATGGCGTCCAGGTGCAGCGGGCTGTAGCTCGCCAGCTCTTCACTGAGGTAGGTGATCAGCGCGTCCTGGGTCGGCAGCGGTATGTGAGTGGCTTGGCCCGGGACCAGCTCCATCACGTGATAGACCTGCTGCACCTGCAACAGGTAACGGTGGTTGCCCTGGCCGAGCAGCAGGTTCTGCGCGGTGTCGAAGATTTCTTCGACGCGCTGGGCAATGAACTGCGCACGGTTGTGACAGAAACAGCGCACCCGCAGGCGCGGCAGGTGGTCCGATGGCAGTTGGTTGAGGTAGTCGCGCAGGCAATCGAGCAGGGCGTGGGGGCCGTCGTAGCGAGTAACCAGCACTTCGTTCCAGCTATTGAGCGTGACCTGGTCCAGAGTCAGCACCAGGTTGTCGCGCACCCCGGCGTAGCTCAAGGAGTCGGTGCGCTCGGTGGTCATCAGGATGTTCAAGTCACGGTGATGCTTGAGCGGGTCGACGCCGACGTTGATCAGCAACAACACTTCTTCCGGCACTGCCGAGCGCAGCAGGCGTTCTTCATCGACGCTGGCCAGGGGCAGGGCGATGCTCTGTTGCAGGCTTCCCAGCAGGTTGAACAGCTCGAATTCGGTCATGTCGCTGGTGCCTGGGTGCAAGGCCAGGCGGGTGCTGCTGTCGATCACGCCGTTGCGATGGCACCAGGTGAGCATTTCCAGCAGGTCGCGGCTGCGTTTGATCGGCGCGAAATGTTCCGACTCCTGGGCCGTCAGGTTGCCGTTGTACAGGCTCCAGAAGTGCTGGCCAGGTTCCTTGCGGTTTGGCGATTGCACCAGGGTCAGGGTGTCTTCGGCCAGGTCCGGGGCGATGCCGGGGTTGATGAACTCGACTTTGCCGGCCTTGCGCTCAAAGGCCGCATACAGGCGGCGGCCTAGCACATTGAGGTCGCGTTTGTTGACCAGGCTGGCGGATTGTTCGGTGCGGGCGAACTGGGTGAGGAAGCGGTAGCTGTAGTTCAGCTCGCTGACCAGGGCGCGGCGCTCGGAGGCAACCTGGCGCACTTTCCACTGGCTGCGGCTGTCCAGCAGGGCTAGTTGGCGCTGGTCCCAGCCCCATTCCTGGGCCAGGCGCTCCAGCAACAGGCGTTGCCAGCTGGTGGTGCGTTGGCCGGCGCTGAGCTTGCGGTTGACCTTGAGGTACAGCGCGCGCCGAACCAGTTCCAGGCGCTCGGGTTCGTTGCGTGCCTTGAGGTATTCCTCGATGCGGCGGTAGACCACGATGTACGGGTCGAGCTCATCCAGGTCCATCTGGTTGGCGAATACCGCCCGCTTGAAGCGCAGGCTCAGGCAGTGCACGCGCGGGTGTTCGCTAGCGTAGACCTCGGTCAGCAGCAGCTTGAGCACCGACTTGTAGGGCGACTCGATGCCCTTGAACAGTTGCCACAGCCCGGCGCCGATGAATTCTCCGGGGGGAATGCGCGCCAGGTGGCCCAGGTCGAGGGTTTCATCGGCGCGGATAAAGCGCTTGGAGATCAACGTATGGGTGAACTCGGCGTAGCGGGCTTCTTCGTACACCGGCACCAGCCACCAGATCGGCGTGCGCCCGGCGAGCCAGATGGCGGTGCGGTAGAACTCGTCCAGCAGCAGGTAATGCTGGGTGGTGCCGCAGTCGTCGGAACTGAGCTGGGCGTCGCGTTCCCCGAGCACAAAGCGGGTCGGCTCGATCAGGAAAAAATGCGCCTCGGCCCCCATGCTCAGCGCCCAGGTTTCCAGCAACTGGCATTTCTTGCGCAGCTCGGCCAATTCGTTTTCGCCGAGGTCCGGCGCGTGGCACACCCACACGTCCATATCGCTCTGGTCGGCTTGGGCCAGGGTGCCGAGGCTGCCCATCAGGAACAGGCCGTGGATCGGTTGCGGTGGGTTGCCGTGGCGCGGTTTGTAGGAAAACGAGCGGGTCAGGCGCTGGGCTTCGGTCAGGGCCTGGGCGTCGGGTTCGAAATTCGACAGCCCGGCGGGCGTGCTGCCGGAGACATAGCCGGGCAACAGCGGATGATTGACGTGAAAGAACAGCGGCAACAGGGTCAACACGCTTTGTTGGCGTGGGGTCAGCCCTTCGACGGCCCGGGCCATGCGGCCTGCGTTGAGGGCCATGAAACGCGCGCGCAGCTGGGCCAGCACCTTGCGGTCGATGCCTTCGTCCAGGTCAGGGCGGATTTCGTGGGTGCGGGTCATGTCGGACTCGGTGGCGCGCAGGGCCCGACGTGGGCGGCCGTGTTGGAGTTTACAGCCAGTAGCGTAGGAGGTTTAGAAGGTAATCGGTTTTTGGCGTCAGAACTTTAACCGTCTCACAGCAACGCCCCCGGAATCCGCATTGGGCGGACTCCATGGGCGGGATCAGGTGTCAGGCGGCTTCTTTGGTGCTGGCAGTGGTCAGGATGGTCAGCAGGGTTTGGGCCTGCTCTGCAGCGTCACGACCAAGGCTGGTCAGGTAACCGCCATCCGGCTGGTCGATAAGACCTTTCGCGTGGAGGCGCTTGGCAGCGGCGATAGCAGTGGGGGCGGCGGTCTGGTGGACTTTCAGACCTTCCTTGGTGCTGTCTAATGGGAAGAGTACAAGGATTTCCAGTTCGGCAACCAACTCAGGGGTATACGACATACGGACTCCAGACTTTCTAAGAATTTATTAGAGGCTAGCAGGCCATAAGGTGAACGCACTTTGCCGAACTGTCCAGTGTGTTGCCGCGTGTTGGATTTATTGCTTTTCGGGCGGCAGTTCCGGCAGGGCGCGCAGCGCAGTTTCATACCATTCGGTATTGAAGGCGCGGTCCTCTTCCAGCAGGGCGTCGATCTCGACGGCAAGCACGTGGGCCATCAGTTGCAGGATCTCTTCACGCTCGTAGCCGACCAGGGTCAGCTTGTTGAAGGTGGCCTTGGCAGCGGGTGGGTTTTCGCTCTCGATCTGGTTTTCGATGGCTTCGATCAGGGTGGTTTCGGCGAATTCTTCTTCGTCGTTGTCGATATCGGTCGGCTCGCTCATGGCAGGCTCCTCAAGGAAAGGGCGTCAGTCTACCCCCATTCAGGCGGGTGATGCTGCTGGTCAGGTGGGGCCTTCGGATCTATAACTCATGCAGCCAACCCCACACTCGGCCTGGAGGCAGTCGCAATGCTCAAGCTCTACGGATTCTCGGTCAGCAACTACTACAACATGGTCAAGCTGGCGCTGTTGGAGAAAGGCCTGCCGTTTGAAGAGGTGCCTTTCTACGCGGGCCAGACGCCTGAAGCCCTGGCCGTGAGCCCCCGAGGCAAGGTGCCCGTGCTGGGGGTCAAACAGGGTTTTATCAACGAAACCAGTGTGATCCTCGAATACATCGAGCAAACCCAGGAAGGCCCCGCGCTGCTGCCGGCGGACCCGTTCCAGCGCGCCCAGGTGCTGGCGCTGTGCCGGGAAATCGAGCTGTACATCGAGTTGCCCGCCCGGGCGTGTTTTGCCGAAGCGTTTTTTGGCATGCCGGTACCGGAGGCGATCAAGGAAAAATCCAAGGCCGAGCTGTTGCTGGGGATGGGGTCGTTAGGTCGGCACGGCAAGTTCGCGCCTTATGTGGCGGGGGAGAGCTTCACGATTGCGGATCTGTATTTCATGTACAGCGTGAACCTCGCCTGCGGGGTGGGCGAGAAGCTGTTTGGCTTGGATTTGCTGGCGCAGATGCCGGCGGCCAAGGCGTTGCTGGACAAGCTGCATGCACTGCCCAATGCGCAGAAGGTGGCGGCGGACAGGGAAGCGGCGATGCCGGCGTTTATGGCGATGATTGCTGCCAAGAAGTAGATGTTTGGTGCTTGGGAGGCCGTCATCGCGGGCAAGCCCGCTCCCACAGTTGACCGAGGTGTCTTGACGACCCGGGTCCCCTGTGGGAGCTGGCTTGCCTGCGATGCTTTTAGCGGCTGGCGAGTAGGGCCTGGCCACGCGCAACGGCAGCCTTCACCTGCGCCGGCGCAGTCCCGCCGATATGGTCACGCGCATTCACCGAACCTTCCAGGGTCAGCACGGCAAACACGTCTTGCTCGATCTGGTCGCTGAACTGACGCAGTTCTTCCAGGCTCATTTCCGCCAGGTCCTTGCCGGTGTCCACGCCGTACTTCACGGCATGACCAACGATTTCGTGGCAGTCACGGAACGGCAGGCCACGGCGCACCAGGTAGTCCGCCAGGTCGGTGGCGGTGGAGAACCCGCGCAGCGCCGCTTCACGCATGATCGCGTGCTTGGGCTTGATCGCCGGGATCATGTCGGCAAACGCGCGCAGCGAGTCGCGCAAGGTGTCGGCAGCGTCGAACAGCGGTTCTTTGTCTTCCTGGTTGTCCTTGTTGTAGGCCAGGGGTTGGCCTTTCATCAGGGTCAGCAGGCCCATCAGCGCGCCGAACACACGGCCGCTTTTGCCACGTACCAGCTCCGGCACGTCGGGGTTTTTCTTTTGCGGCATGATCGAACTGCCGGTGCAGAAACGGTCCGGCAGGTCGATGAACTGGAATTGCGCGCTGGTCCACAGCACCAGCTCTTCGGAGAAGCGCGACAGGTGCATCATCGCGATGCTGGCGGCGGCGCAGAATTCGATGGCGAAGTCACGGTCGGACACGCCGTCCAGGGAGTTGCCGCCCACGGCGTCGAAGCCCAGCAGTTGCGCGGTGTATTCGCGGTCGATCGGGTACGTGGTGCCGGCCAGTGCGGCGCTGCCGAGCGGCATGCGGTTGGCGCGCTTGCGGCAGTCCACCAGGCGCTCGTAGTCGCGGCTGAGCATTTCGAACCAGGCCAGCAGGTGGTGGCCGAAGGTCACGGGCTGTGCGGTTTGCAGGTGGGTGAAGCCGGGCATGATGGTGTCGGATTCACGCTCGGCCTGCTCCAGCAGACCTTTTTGCAGGCGGGTGATCTCGGCCAGGATCAGGTCGATCTCGTCACGAATCCACAGGCGGATATCGGTCGCGACCTGGTCGTTGCGGCTACGGCCGGTGTGCAGTTTCTTGCCGGTCACACCGATACGGTCGGTGAGGCGGGCCTCGATATTCATGTGCACGTCTTCCAGGTCGACGCGCCAGTCGAACGTGCCGGCTTCGATCTCACCGCGGATGGTGGTCAGGCCATCGATGATGCTGTCGCGCTCGGCGTCGGTCAGCACGCCGACCTTGGCCAGCATCGTGGCGTGGGCGATCGAGCCCATGATGTCGTGGCGGTACAGGCGCTGGTCGAAGGTGACGGAGGCGGTGAAGCGGGCGACGAAGGCGTCGACGGGTTCACTGAAGCGGCCGCCCCAGGACTGGTTGGTCTTGTCGGTGCTCATGGATTCGCTCGTGATCTGCTTTAAAGAGGCTTGGAGGTGTGCCGGCGATAATAACAGGGTTGCCCGTGGAGGCGGTGCTACGGGTGGTCGGCATTTTTATTTGCACGAAGGATGGCAAAGTGCCTTGCCGCCGGACGCGTCCGGGAAGAGACTGGACTCGGGTGTTTATTGAAACGATATTTGACGATAGAGCAATGTCGTCGCAGTGAGCGTCTACAGTTGCACTGATAGAGCGTGAATGCACCAAAGCCGGGTGATGCGGTCAGAACCCAGGCTACTCATTCAGAAGGGGGGTATTCGGATTGTGTATCAGCAAACCCTACGACGATGCCCGAAGTCAGAAGGTCTTGGGCGCAATTGAACAGGTCCGGGTAAATATGGGTGCCACTCTCAGGGCACTTTTTGCCGCTCGCGCTAGTCTTAGCGTGGATCGCTGTGACGCAAGTCACCGCACCTGTCTACGCTATCCTTGTGCGAGACTCACGCAGGAATCCAGCGCAATATGAATGTCCTGATCGTTGAAGACGAACCCCAAGCCCGCGAGCGACTGAGCCGTATGGTCAGTGAACTCGAGGGTTATACAGTCCTTGAACCGAGCGCCACCACGGGCGAAGAAGCGTTGACGCTGATCGACAGCCTCAAGCCAGACGTGGTCTTGCTCGATATTCGCCTGCCGGGCCTTGATGGCCTGCAAGTCGCCGCCCGCCTGAGCGAGCGCGAGTCGCCGCCGGCGCTGGTGTTGTGCGCGTCGCCCGACGATTTTCCCGCGCAGACCCTGGAAGCCAGCGGTGTGAGCTTCCTGGCAAAGCCGGTCGAAGCAGGCGCCCTGCTCAAGGCCCTGAAAAAAGCCGAGCGCCCCAACCGCAGCCAACTCAGCGCCTTGACCCAGCCTGCCGCCCAAAGTGGCAACGGGCCGCGTAGCCATATCAGCGCACGTACGCGCAAAGGCATCGAGCTGATTCCCCTGGACCAGGTGGTGTACTTCATTGCCGACCACAAGTACGTGACCCTGCGGCACGAAGCGGGTGAAGTGCTGCTCGATGAGCCGCTCAAGGCCCTGGAAGATGAGTTCGGCGACCGTTTCGTGCGTATCCACCGCAACGCGCTGGTCGCCCGTGACCGTATCGAGCGGCTGCAACGCACGCCGCTTGGGCACTTTCAGTTGTTCCTGAAGGGGCTCAATGGCGATGCCTTGATCGTCAGCCGACGCCATGTCGCCGGCGTGCGCAAGATGATGCAGCAGCTTTAGCCCAAGGGCTTTGGCGCTGCCTGCAGTCCTTATCCCGGTGCGACGTGGCCAGGGAGGCCCCGCACTTGCTGATTCAAATCAAAGCGTATTTGCCTGAGCTGTTATTATCTGCCGTATCTATTCAGTACGGATTGATCCATGTCCTCTCGCGAAATCCGCATCGCCACCCGTAAAAGCGCCCTGGCCTTGTGGCAGGCCGAATACGTCAAAGCACGCCTGGAGCAGGCCCACCCAGGCCTCGTGGTGTCCCTGGTGCCCATGGTCAGTCGCGGCGACAAGCTGCTCGACTCGCCGTTGTCGAAGATCGGCGGCAAGGGCCTGTTCGTCAAGGAACTGGAAACCGCGTTGCTGGAAAACGAAGCCGACATTGCCGTGCATTCGATGAAAGATGTGCCCATGGACTTCCCCGAAGGCCTGGGCCTTTTTTGTATCTGCGAGCGCGAAGACCCGCGCGATGCCTTCGTTTCCAATACCTACGCATCCCTGGATGAATTGCCCCTGGGCAGCATCGTCGGCACCTCCAGCCTGCGTCGCCAGGCGCAGTTGTTGACCCGTCGCCCGGACCTGCAGATCCGCTTCCTGCGCGGCAACGTCAACACGCGCCTGGCCAAGCTGGATGCCGGTGAATATGACGCGATCATCCTGGCCGCGGCCGGGCTGATCCGCCTGGGCTTCGAAGACCGCATCACCTCGGCCATCAGCGTCGAAGACAGCTTGCCAGCCGGTGGCCAGGGCGCCGTGGGCATCGAATGCCGCACCGCCGACAGTGAGATTCACGCACTGCTCAAGCCCCTTGATCACCACGACACCGAAGTGCGCGTCACCGCCGAACGTGCCCTGAACAAGCACCTCAATGGTGGTTGCCAGGTGCCCATCGCCTGCTACGCCGTGCTCGAAGGGGAAAACCTGTGGCTGCGCGGCCTGGTGGGCGACCCGGACGGCGGTACCCTGCTGACCGCCGAGGTGCGTGGCCCGCAACGTGACGCGGCGGCCCTGGGTATTCAGGTCGCCGAAGCGTTGCTGGACAAGGGCGCCGGCGCCATCCTCGAGAAAGTCTACGGCGAGGCCGGTCCGCAGTGACCGACTGGCGTGTGCTGCTGACGCGGCCTGCCGAGGAGTCGTTGTCCTTGGCGGCGTCGTTGTCGGCAGCCGGGATTTTCAGCAGCAGCCTGCCGTTGCTGGACATCGAGCCATTACCCGTCACACCCGAACAGCAGGCCGTCTTCCGTGACCTGGGCCGCTTTTGCGCGTTGATCGTGGTCAGCAAGCCCGCCGCACGCCTGGCGTTGCAACAGCTGGACCAGGCCTGGCCGCAGTTGCCGTGGTTCAGCGTCGGCGCGGCTACGGGCCAGGTCCTGGCCGATCACGGGCTCAACGTTCACTATCCCGACACCGGCGACGACAGTGAGGCCTTGCTTGCACTGCCGGCCTTGCGCGAGGCTGTCGCACAGCCCGCTGCCCGGGTGCTGATCCTGCGCGGCGAAGGCGGGCGGGAGTTGCTCGCTGAGCGTTTGCGCGAGCAAGGTGCTAGTGTCGTCTATCTGGAGTTGTACCGTCGCTTCCTGCCGAGCTATGCCGCCGGGACGCTGATGCAACGCATCCAGTTGGAACGCTTGAACGGCCTGGTGGTCAGCAGTGGGCAGGGTTTTTTGCACCTGCAAGCCCTGGCCGGTACCGATTGGCCGGCGGTGGCACAGTTGCCGTTGTTCGTGCCGAGCCCGCGAGTCTATGAGATGGCGCGGGCTGCTGGCGCAGAAAAAGTTGTGGATTGTCGCGGTGCGAGCGCCGCGGCTTTGTTAGTGGCACTGCGCAGCCATCGCGCGACCACTCTCTGATACGCAAAGGACGGATACGTGAGCGAAACAGCCTTGCCCAAAGAAGAAACCCAACCCGCACTCGATGCGCCGGTTGAGTCAGCGGCCACCGCGCCACGCCGTGGCAATGGCCTGGCGATCGTGGCCTTGTTGCTCGGCGCTGCCGGGGTTGCCGCCGGTGGTTGGGGGATTTGGCAGGTCCGCGCCCTGCAAGCCAGCAGCCAGCAACAGCTGGGCCAGGTGCGCACGCTGGATGACCAGGCACAATCCCTCAAGCAGAGCCAGCAACAGTTGGCCGCACGCTTGGCGCAGTTGCCGGGCGCGGAGGAGCTTGAAGAGCGTCGTCGCCTGGTGGCTCAGTTGCAGGGCGATCAGCAGCGCCTCAGCCAGCGCCTGGAAACCGTCCTCGGCGCCAGCCGCCAGGATTGGCGCCTGGCGGAAGCCGAACACCTGATCCGTCTGGCCAGCTTGCGCTTGTCGGCCTTGCAGGACATCAACAGTGCCCAGTCGCTGGTCCAGGGTGCCGACGAGATCCTGCGCGAGCAGAGCGATCCGGGTTCCTACGCCGCGCGTGAACAACTGGCCAAGAGCCTTGCGGCACTGCGCAGCACCGAGCAGCCGGATCGCACCGGGCTGTACCTGCAACTGGCGGCGCTGCGCGATCAAGTGGTGCAACTGGCCGCGATCGCACCGGAATACCAGCTCACCGAGCCGGCGTCCCAAGGGCGTCCGACCACGGATGCCGAAAGCCGCTGGAGCCAATGGTGGGAGCAGATCTCGCGCTACTTCCGCATCGACTTCAACCCTGACGACAACATCCGCCCATTGCTGGCCGGCCAAGGCTTGAACCAGGTGCGCCTGGCCCTGAGCCTGGCGCTGGAGCAGGCGCAATGGGCTGCGCTCAACGGCGAGACGGCGGTGTACAGCCGCTCGTTGGGTGAGGCGCGCAGCGTACTGCAAGACAACTTCAATCAGGACAACCCGCAAAGCAAAGCGATGCTGGCGCGTATCGCCGAGCTTGAGCCCAAGGCCGTGTCGGTGGTGACGCCAGACCTGGCGGCGAGCCTGGCAGCGGTGCAGGCTTACCTTGAGCGTCGCCACTTGTCTGCTGACGAAGCCAAGGCGTCGGCTGGCAAACCGGCCACCCAGGAGTAAAGCCGATGAAGCGTTTCTATGTGGGCCTCGTGCTGGCGATTGCAATCGCTTTGGCACTGGCTGTGGGCATCTCGAAACACACCGGCTACGTGTTGATTACCTATCCCCACGTGCTGCATTACGAATCGAGCCTGTGGGCGACCTTGGTGGCGGTGTTTGTCATCGGCCTGGCGATCTACCTGGTGCGCTTGCTGTTTAACCTGGTGACTGCCTCCGGTGGCGTGGTCAACCCATGGTCGCGCCGTAACCGCAGCCGCCGTGTGCAGATCGCCATCGAGCAAGGCCAGTTGGACCTCGCCGAAGGTCGCTGGGCCAGTGCCGAGCGTCACTTGCACCGCGCCGCCGAAGCGGAACGCCAGCCATTGCTCTATTACCTCGGCGCCGCGCGTGCGGCAAACGAGCAGGGTCGCTATGAAGAAGCCGACGGGTTGCTGGAGCGCGCTCTGGAGCGCCAGCCCCAGGCCGAACTGGCCGTCGCCTTGAGCCATGCGCAATTGCAACTGGACCGTGGCGACACCGAGGGCGCCCTTGTCACCTTGCAGGCCATGCACGAACGTCATCCCCACAACGCCCAGGTGCTGCGTCAGTTGCAGCGCCTGCATCAGCAGCGTGGCGATTGGTCGTCGGTGATCCGCCTGCTCCCCGAGTTGCGCAAGGACAAGGTGCTGCCCGCCGCCGAACTGGCCGAGCTGGAGCGTCGCGCCTGGGGTGAGAACCTCAGCCTGGCGGCCCAGCGTGAGGAGCAAGGCGAAGCCGGTTTGCAGTCCCTTGAACGGGCCTGGCAGCAATTGACCTCCGCCCAGCGCCAGGAGCCGCAGTTGGTCCTGGCCTATGCCGAGCAACTGCGCCAATTGGGCGCCGACGCCAAGGCTGAAGAAGTGTTGCGCGGCGCGATCAAGCGCGGTTACGACAGCCACCTGATCCGGCTCTATGGCTTGCTGCGTGGCAGCGACCCGGCGCGGCAATTGAAGTTTGCCGAAGGCTGGCTCAAGGACCATCCGGGCGATGCCAGCCTGCTGCTGACTCTGGGTCGCCTGTGCCTGCAAAACAGCTTGTGGGGCAAGGCGCGTGACTATCTGGAAAGCAGCCTGCAAGTGCAGCGCAATCCGGAAGCCTGTGCCGAGCTCGCGCGCCTGTTGGCCCAACTGGGTGACACCGAGCGCAGCAACCAACTGTTCCAGGAAGGCCTGGGCCTTTTGGATAACCGTCTGCTCGCGTCACCGTTGCCGGTGCCTGCACGCGTCTGAAGTAGGAAAGATGCGAGGGTTGGCGCAGATGCTTCTGACAGCCAACCCTTCAGCCTGCGTAATTCCTCGTCGAAACGGGAATCGTAACAAACTCCTACGTAGCACTTCGTTATGTCCTCCACGCTCTGGCGGGATGTCCTCACGCTTTCGCGGAATCGTCTGCTCTAGCGCGTATTGAAAGGGGTCAGGCCTTTCCTCTACCGTAGCGACCTATCTTCTGCGGTACGGATAAGTAATGTCTTTGGCCCCCTCACGCACCTTGTTTTTCCTGGCGTTCATCGCTGGCGCGCTGACGTTGGGTGTGTCTTTCTACCTGGAATATGGTGCGCTGCTGCGCCCCTGCTTTCTGTGCCAGGTACAGCGGGTGTTTCTTGCCACGTTCATGCTGATCAACTTGGTCGCGGCCATTCATAACCCCAGGCGCTCCGGGGCTGGCCTATATGGGTTGGCGGGCATGGGCTGTGCCTTGCTGGGGGCCTTCACCGCTGCGCGTCAGGTGTTGCTGCAAAGTATCCCGTCGGGTGCGGCTCCAGAATGCTGGCCGAGCCTGCAGGACATGTTGGAAAGGCTGTCGGTGTGGCAGGCAGTCCAGGCTATTTTCAATGGCACTGTCGATTGCGTGGAAATCAACTGGACGCTATTCGATTTGAGCCTCCCGGAGTGGAGCCTGTTGTTCTTCGTCGTGATGCTCATCCTGGGTGTAATGCCATTTTCGCGGCTGTTGCCCGGCCTGCATTTGCGGCAGGGCTAGCGCCTTAATCAGTTCAATGGTTGTAGGACGGGATTAAACACTTGTATGAACTTTCTCTCCTGCGTACCTTGAAGCCATAGTCATGCGGGCATAATCTGGCCCGCACGCACTATCGAAACCGTTTGTCCGATGCGGCCTTGTCCGGCTGCGGCTTTATCCTTGAAGTGTTGCGCGGGCACCAGGCGGCAGCGCCCCTATAGGGAAGAGAGATCATCATGCTGGAAAGTTGTCAGAATGCTCAGGAACGCTGGGGTGGGGTGCACAAGCTGATCGACAGCTGGTTGAAGGCACGTCATGAACTGGTTCGGGCCTTTGATGCGCTTGGCGCCAAGCCCGAGGCGCTGGCTGAGAACCGCGAGCCGTTGCAGGACTTCTGTGGTGTGTTGGTGGACTACGTGTCGACCGGCCATTTCGGCGTCTACGAGCAACTGACCAAGGAGGCGGAAGCCTTCGATGATCAGCGTGGTCTGGACTTGGCTGAGACGATCTACCCGCGCATCGATGTGATCACCGAGAAGCTGTTGGTGTTCACCGACCTGTGTGATGCCGGCAACTGCGTGGCCGAGAAATTCAAAGAGTTGGGCGGCCTGCTTCACGAGCGATTCGAGCTGGAAGACTGCCTGATCGAAGTGCTGCACAACGCCCATAAAGAAGAGCCTGCTACCCAGGCTTGATCCCGGATGGCGAGACAAAAAAACGGTGCGCATGGCGCACCGTTTTTTATTGCCTCAATGGCGGGTGGCGAGCAGTTCGATCTCAAAGACCAGGGGTGTGTAAGGTGCGATCAACTCGCCGGCACCGTCGGCGCCATAGGCCTGGGCAGACGGGATGACCAAACGCCATTTCGCACCGGTAGGCATCTGTTGCAGTGCGCTGGTCCAGCCACTGATCACGCTGTCCAGGCGAAACCATTGGGGCTGCGTGCTCTGATCGAACACCGTCCCATCGGGCAGCCGACCCACATACTTCACTTGCACCTCATCCGTTGCCAGCGGCTTGGCGCCACTGCCGGGCGCCAGCTCTGTGAGCAGGATGCCATCGGCCAATTCGCGGACGCCGCTGACGGTTTTTTCCTTGGCTAGAAACTGCTGTTCTGCGGCGAGTGCTTTTTCGCTGTGAGGCGCCTGTGCATCGGCTTCGCTCTGTGCTTCGTGCTGGGCGAGAAGCTGTTCGATGCGCGCGTTGTCGAGCGCCAGCGGCTTGCCTTGATAGGCTTGCTTGAGCCCGTCGATCAAAGCCTGGATCTGCAGGTCGGGGACTTCCTGGCGTAGGCGTTCACCGAGGCTGGCGCCCAGGCTGTAGGCGAGGTCGTGCTGGTTCTGGTCAGTGGTTTTGGGCGGCGATTGGTCGCTCGCATTGGCTACCGAAATCGCCAGGCCAAGCACTAGAAAAAGGTAACGCGACATGGGCATCCTCCCGCCGAAAGTGCGACGGATTATGCCAGTGTGAGTGGGTAAAAAGTGCCGCGTATTTTCGTTATAACGATAAGAATTTTCGCACGGTGCAACGCAAGGCAAACGATACTGTCAACATGCCCTAGCGGCGGTAAGAGCAGAGGGCTAGTATGAGCCGCACCCACGTCAGCCAGGAGGTAAACCATGTCGGCCAAACAGAAGCCTGTAAATACCCCGTTGCATTTACTCCAACAACTTTCGGGCAGCTTGCTCGAACATCTGGAAAGCGCTTGTTCCCAAGCCCTGGCCGATGCAGAAAAACTGCTCGCCAAGCTGGAAAAACAACGCGGTAAAGCGCAAGAAAAGCTGCACAAATCCCGCACCAAACTGCAAGACGCCGCCACTGCCGGCAAGGCCAAGGCACAAGCCAAAGCCAAAGACGCTGTCAAAGAACTTGAGGACCTGCTGGACGCCCTCAAGGATCGCCAAGCTGAAACTCGCGGCTACATTTCCCAACTCAAAAAAGACGCTCAAGAAAGCCTGAAACTGGCCCAGGGCGTTGGTCGTGTGAAGGAAGCCGTGGCTAAAGTATTGGGTGCTCGTACACCTGCAAAAGCCGTTGCTGCAAAGGCGCCCGCTAAAGCTGCTGCCAAGCCAGCTGCCAAAACCGTTGCTGCAAAACCAGCCGCCAAGCCAGCTGCCAAAACCGCTGCTGCAAAACCAGCCGCCAAGCCAGCTGCCAAAACTGCTGCTGCAAAACCAGCTGCCAAGCCAGTAGCTAAAACCGCTGCTGCAAAGCCAGCCGCCAAGCCAGTTGCTAAAGCCGCTGCTGCAAAACCAGCCGCTAAGCCAGCTGCCAAAACTGCTGCTGCAAAACCAGCTGCCAAGCCAGTTGCTAAAGCCGCTGCTGCAAAACCAGCCGCCAAGCCAGTAGCTAAAACTGCTGCTGCAAAACCAGCCGCCAAGCCAGCTGCCAAACCTGCTGCTGCAAAGCCAGCCGCTAAGCCAGTTGCCAAACCTGCTGCTGCAAAACCAGCCGCTAAGCCAGCTGCCAAACCTGCTGCTGCAAAACCAGCCGCCAAGCCAGTTGCCAAACCCGCTGTTGCAAAGCCAGCCGCTAAACCAGCTGCCAAACCTGCTGCTGCCAAACCAGCACCGGCCAAGCCAGCTGCGCCTGCTGCTACCGCGTCCACCGCTCCAACCGCATCGGCCAGCAGCACGCCTGCACCGGTAGCGCCAAGCACTACCCCAACCAGCGCTTCCTAAGTGCCGGTGGCCATGACGCGCAGCTGCTGCAGCGCGTCATGGTCAAGGTTGGCGGCATCCTCAGCCGCCAGTCCTTCCAGCCACTGTTGTTGACCTTCCCCTATCGGCCATGCCTGCGCCAACGCTTCCAGGCGTGCCAGCAGTTCCCGCTCGGCCTCCAATTCCAACGCCTTGATCCGTTCGCGCAGCGCCGCCAACGGCTGATCCTGCTGCGCCATGACACGCCATTGCACGCGCATGCTTCGTAACGGTTCGATCACCTGTGTGCGCCATGGGCCAGCCAGTTGTTGCAGGGCCAGTACGCGCTCGGGCGCAGTCGCTACACCGCGCTGCTCCAACCAGGCACCACAGAGCAACAGGCACACATCCGCGCCTTGTTCCTGCAAGCGCAGGCAAGCGGCTTCGACACCCGGCCGGGCGTAAGTCGAGAGGGCAAAGCTCCACAGGTCAGCGCACATATTCACACCCAAGCCAGCGGCCAACGAAGCTGGTAGACTCCGCCGCCATTATGATCCGACTTCAAAGCCTAACATTACAGCGTGGCCCGCAACGTCTTCTCGAAGACGCCGAGCTGACCCTGCACGCCGGTCACAAAGCCGGCCTGATCGGTGCCAACGGCGCCGGCAAATCCACGTTGTTCGCCCTGTTGCTGGGTGAGCTGACCCCGGATTCCGGGGACTGCTTGCTGCCCGCCGACTGGCGTATCGCCCATATGCGCCAGGAGATCGACACCCTGGACCGCATCGCGATTGACTACGTGCTCGATGGCGACCTGCGCCTGCGCCAGGTGCAACACGACCTGGCCGAGGCCGAGAACTCCCAGGACGGCGCCGCCCAGGCGCGCCTGCACGCGGAACTCGACAGTGCCGACGGCTACACCGCCGACGCCCGTGCGCGCAAGATGCTCGCCGGCCTGGGCTTCACCAACGAACAGATGGACCGCCCGGTCGCCGACTTCTCCGGCGGCTGGCGCATGCGCCTGAACCTGGCCCAGGCGCTGATGTGCCCGTCCGACCTGCTGCTGCTCGACGAACCCACCAACCACTTGGACCTCGATGCGATCCTGTGGCTGGAGGATTTCCTCAAGAGCTACCAGGGCACCTTGTTGCTGATTTCCCACGACCGGGATTTCCTCGACGCCGTGGTCGACAACATTGCCCACGTCGAACAGAAGAAAATCACCCTGTACCGTGGCGGCTACACCGCGTTCGAGCGCGCCCGTGCCGAACGCCTGGCCCAACAGCAGCAGGCGTTCGAGAAGCAGCAGGCGCAACGTGCGCACATGGAAAGCTACATCGCCCGGTTCAAGGCCCAGGCCACCAAGGCCCGCCAGGCCCAGAGCCGGATCAAGGCCCTGGAGCGCATGGAAGAACTGTCGGCGGCCCACGTCGATTCGCCGTTCGACTTTGTGTTCCGCGAGTCGGTGAAAATCTCCAGCCCGTTGCTCGACCTCTCGGATGCACGCCTGGGTTACGGCGAAAAAACCATCCTGGAAAAAGTGAAGCTGCAACTCACGCCGGGCGCGCGCATCGGTCTGCTTGGCCCCAACGGCGCGGGTAAATCGACGCTGATCAAGAACCTCTCCGGCGAGCTGCAACCCCTGGCCGGCCGCCTGACCCGTGGCGAGAACCTGGTGGTGGGCTACTTCGCCCAGCATCAGTTGGACTCCCTCGACGCCAAGGCCAGCCCGCTGTTGCACCTGCAACGCCTGGCGCCGACCGAGCGCGAACAGGTGCTGCGCGACTTCCTCGGCGGCTTCGACTTCCGTGGCGCGCGTATCGACGAGCCGGTGCTGAATTTCTCCGGCGGCGAAAAAGCCCGCCTGGCCCTGGCGTTGATCGCCTGGGACCGGCCGAACCTGCTGCTGCTCGACGAACCGACCAACCACTTGGACCTGGAAATGCGCCTGGCGCTGACCATGGCCTTGCAGGAATTCAGCGGTGCGGTACTGGTGGTGTCTCACGATCGCCACTTGCTCAAGAGCACCACCGACAACTTCCTGCTGGTGGCCGACGGCAAAGTCGAAGAATTCGACGGCGACCTCGACGACTACGCGCGCTGGCTGACGGATTACCGCCTGCGCAACGCGCCGGTCAGCAACACGCCGGTCAACCCGGACAAGACCGACAAGAAAGCCCAGCGCCAGGCCGCTGCTGCCTTGCGCCAACAACTGGCGCCGCACAAGCGTGAAGCCGACAAGCTGGAAGCCGAACTGGGCAAGGTGCACGAGCGCCTGGCCAAGATCGAAACCAGCCTGGGTGACAGCGCCGTGTACGAAGCCGCGCGCAAGGATGAATTGCGCGACCTGCTGGCCGAACAGGCCAAGCTCAAGGTGCGTGAAGGGCAGTTGGAGGAAACCTGGATGGAAGCCCTCGAATTGCTCGAAACCCTGCAAGCGGAGCTGGAGGCGCTGTCCTGATGGAAGCCTTGCAGTTGCCGCTGCCGCCGCAGTGGGTCGAGCCTATCTGGATCGGCGTGCAAATCCTGCTGATCCTGCTGGCCGGCTACCTGGCGCAGCGTTTTGTCGCCAAGGGCCTGACGCGCCTCGGCGAGCGCTACCCGTTCCCGCCACAACTGCTGATGCCGCTGCGCGGTGGCTTGCGCTGGTTGATCATGGGCAGCGCGCTGATCTTTGTGCTGGAGCGCGTGGGGGTGTCCGCCACGGTGCTGTGGACCGCACTGTCGGGGTTCGTCGCCGTCGCGGCCGTGGCGTTTTTTGCCATGTGGTCGGTGCTGTCCAACCTGCTGTGCGCGATCCTGATCTTTACCGTCGGGCCGTTTCGCATCGGCGATATTGTCGAGCTGGTGGACACCGTGGACAAACCGGGCGTGAAAGGCCGGGTGGTGGCGATCAACCTGCTGTACACCACGCTGATCGAAGTGGCCGAAGCCGGTACCGACAGCGCGATGGTGCAGGTGCCCAACAGCCTGTTCTTCCAACGCTCGGTGCGCCGCTGGATCAGCCCCGCGTAAAAATTCTATAGCCAGGCCTCGGTGCTCGGAGTTAGCTTAACGCTCACGACGAATTTGAAACGAGGTGTGTAATGGCACTCGATACATGGCTGGCCTTTTTTGTGGCCAGTTGGGTCATCTCTCTTTCCCCTGGTGCAGGCGCCATCGCCTCGATGTCCAGCGGCCTGCAATACGGTTTTGCGCGCGGTTACTGGAACGCCATTGGCCTGCAAATCGGCCTGGCGATGCAGATTGCCGTGGTCGCCGGCGGCCTGGGTGCGATTCTGGCGACATCTTCCACCGCGTTTTATGCGATCAAATGGTTTGGCGTCGCGTACCTGGTGTACCTGGCCATCAAGCAATGGCGCGCCTTGCCCATGGACATGTCCGACGACGCGGCCGTGCGCCCGATCGGCAAGCCGATGGCGATGATGTTCCGCGGTTTCCTGGTCAATGCGAGCAACCCCAAGGCCTTGGTGTTCATGCTGGCGGTGCTGCCGCAGTTCGTGAACCCGCAGGCGCCGCTGGTGATCCAGTACGTGATCCTGGGCGCGACGATGATCTGCGTGGATATGATCGTGATGGCGGGGTATACGGGGTTGGCGTCGAAGGTGTTGCGCTTGTTGCGTACGCCGAAGCAGCAGAAGCGCATGAACCGTACGTTTGCCGGGTTGTTTGTGGGGGCCGCTGGCTTCCTCGCCAGCCTGCATCGCGCCACGGCTTGATCTGAAGAAGCCCAATCAAAACGGTGGGAGCTGGCTCTTGTGGCGAGGGAGCTTGCTCCCGCTGGAGTGCGAAGCGCTCCCAAGATCTTGGGGCCGCTGCGCAGCCCAGCGGGAGCAAGCTCCCTCGCCACAGCAAGCCAGCTCCCACATTGATATGTGTTAGCCGTGCTATCGAGGATCAGCGCAGAATTTTCGGCGCTTCATCCCTCGGCAAGTTATTGCGCAACACGGGTTGGCCGGGTTCTTGATACCCGCCACCCAACTGCTCCGCCAACTGCCGCGCCACATCCTCACCCAGGCTTTTCGACACGTCCTTCACCACCCGTGGCCGGTTCAGGTTCACGCGTACGTCGCGGCTGTTCACCAGTTTGGTGTCTTGCCCTTCGCCCATGGCGGTAAACGCCGAGGTGATCTCGAAGGTGCGTGTGTTGATCAGGCTGAAATCCGCCACCAGCGTCAGGCTCAGCACCGCCGAGTAGCTGTTGGTGCGGTCGATGGCGTTGAGGTCCTGGGTGAAGTCGATGTCGGACAGGGTGCCGAACAGCACGTAGTCCGCGCCCTTGAAGTTGCCGGCCTTGATGCGCTTGATCACGTCATACACGTCGCCCTTGGCGTCGGCGGTGTAGGGCGTGCCTTGCACCAGCTGGAACTGGCGTGACTTGAGGATCTCGCCCTTGATGTCACCGCTGAATTTGCGCAGCTCAAGCTGCTCGATGTAGCTGGAGCGGCTCTCGAACTCGGCGTAGCTCGACGCGCCACTGGCGTGGTAGCCGCTGGCCTGGAAGTTGTTGCTGGCCGAAACCGCGTGGATGTACTCCTCGACCCGTGCCTGATAGGCCAGGTCGGTCACCGCGATTTTCGGTGCGGCCGAGGCGCCAAAGGCGCACAGCAGGCCGATCATGCCGATCCATGTACGCATGGCTTAGCGCTCCGTGGTCTTGCGGATTTCTTTTTCATCCATCCACTCGGCCAGGCCGCTTTCCACGTCCACCAGTTGCAGGCTGAACTTGTAGAACACGTCCTTGTAGTCCGAGCTGCGCTTGACGATGGAGCTGATGGAACCTTCCAGGCGGTACTTGGCGGCGACCATGTTGCCGGTCTTGCTCACCGTGGACTTCTTGTACAGGCCGCTCTGGTTCTGCAGCTTGAGCTGGTCGACCTGGCTTTGCATGTCGGTGTTGTCGCTGGCGAAGCGTGCGGTGCCGGTCTTCATCAGCTGGGTCTTGATCGACGTGGTGATCTCGCGGGTGTCGATGTACTCGCTGGTCTTGTTCTTCACGTCATACACCTGCACCACCGGGCGGCCTTGCAGG
Source organism: Pseudomonas acericola (SeqCode) (assembly GCF_053456465.1). NCBI lineage: Bacteria > Pseudomonadati > Pseudomonadota > Gammaproteobacteria > Pseudomonadales > Pseudomonadaceae > Pseudomonas > Pseudomonas acericola (SeqCode). The sequence continues at coordinate 336,320 of NZ_JBRFJB010000004.1, forward strand.
ATGCCGGACTGGGCGAGGGAGCGGGTCATGGTTTCGGCGATCATCTGCAGGTCGGTGGAGCCGAACTCGTTGGTCACGGTTTCCACGGCCTTGGTGTCGCCGTAGCTGATGTTCTTGCTGCCCAGCACCGGCGAGGTGTTGGAGCAACCGCTGGCCAGGACGGCAACCACGGCGAGGATCGAGAAGCGTGCAAACATGGGGGAATCTCTCCAGAGCTGAATAGGGGCGGGCGTCAAGGCGTCTTCACTTCAAGGCGGAAGTCCGCCGCTTGAGGCAAGTTGGCAATGGCCGGCAGGAAGGTCGCCTGGTTGGCGTACAGGTTCAGCACTTTCCAGGTGTCTTCGTCGCCCACCGGGAAGCCGTCGGCCCCCAGCCAGGCGAAGCGGTAATACATCGTCTGGTTGCTGCTGGTGATGTTGCTCAGCTGCACCTTGGCGGTGAGGAAGCCGTTCTCGCGCGCCACGCGGATGGCGCCGACGGCGATGCCCTTGAACTTGCCCATCACCACGATTTTGCTCGCCGCGCTGCCAGGTTCCGGTGGCGGCGGGGTGGCGCAGCCGGCCAGCAGGACCAGCGCCAGGGCGCCGAGGATGAAATGACGCATAACGTGCTCCTTAAGGTTGTTTGAGGGCGATGGCCTGGGTGGTCAGGCTCGGCACCACGTGGGCCGCAAGGCCGCTGGCGAACACCTGGTTGCCGACCACGCGCAGGGTGATCACTTGGTAGCGCTGGTCGGCCTTGACCGTCACCCGCGTGCCGCCCAGGGCGTTGGGCAGGCTGACCTGGTGCTCACCGTGCTTGAGGCGCAGGCGTGTGACTTGTGTCAGGTCCGGCAGGGTGCGCCAGGTGCGTGTGTCGGCGCCTTCGGTGACGGCCGAGGCGATGCCCAGCACCAGCCCGGCCATGGGGTTGGTCTTGTTCAGGTTGTTTTGCGTCACGCCACGGGTCACCGCGCGTACGGTGGTGCGCAGGATGATCCCCGGCATGTCATCGCGCAGGGCGCGGCGCGACATGGCGGTGGTGCTGTTGAGTGCGGTGAGGTTCTGTTGCTGGCCATCGACGCCGATCTGCGCGAAGTGCGCGGTGGAGGTGTCGGCCTTGATCACCGGGAACGACAGCGGGGTGATCACCAGATGGCCGTCGATCGGGATCGGCAGCGGCAGGCGGATCGAATCACGCGCCGGCGCCAGGCCGCTCTGCACCACGATCAGCACCTCGGTTTCGTCGGCGCCGAGGCTGCTTTTGTCGAGGTCGAGCAGGGCTTGTTCCAGCAGCGGCGTGTTCGGGCGCAACTCGGCGGCCTTGCGATAGCCGGGGGCGGCCAGGTCTTTTTCGCCGAGGGCTTCGTAGACGAAACCGGCGAGGTAATGGCTGAACGCACTTTGGTAGCTGTTCTTCAGGCCGACCACTTCCGGCGCGTCCAGGGCTTCCACGGGGTAGCCACGCAGGTCCTTGAACTGAGTCGTCACGCCTTGGCGTTCGGCTTCGTTCTCGCGCTTGAGGTATTCCTTGTCGCGCAGGTCGGCGATCACTGCTTCGCGTTCGTGGGTTTTCTTGATCTCGGTGCGGGCGCCGTCGAAGTCGTTCAGGGCCAGCAGGTTCAGGGCCATCTGCGTGGTCAGCATGACTTTTTCGTAGTCGTAGCCTTCGTAGCGACGCACCTTGTCATTGGCGAGGAAACTGCCGAACTGGGCGAGGTAGCGTTCACTGTCGAACTTGACCGACTCTTCCCACTTGTAGACTTGCAGGTCGGCGCTGCGCCAGGCGGTCTGGCTGCCGCTCAGGTCGCCCTTGGCCCGCAGCAATTCGCCCTTTTCGAAGAAATACAGCAGGTCCTTGTCTTCGCCGCTGTTGTTTTTCTCCAGCAGGGTCAGTGCGCCCTCGACATTGCCGCTGACCAACTGCTGGTTGGTGGCTTGCAGCTCGGTGTCGTAGCTGCGAAACATCGAGCAACCCGACAGCAAGGTGACCGCCGCGAGCGCAAGCGGGGTAACGGCGCGAAATGCCATGCAGACTTCTTCCCTGAACGTAACCAGCTGATGTGCCAATTCCTCATTAAAAAGAGGAAATAAAGACCCTTTCGCGATAACAGGGCGCGGCATTATAGGCGCCGTTGCTGGCAAAACAATGGCTTTTTGCCTGGGGAAGAGAGGGGAACGCCATCACGGATCTGACGCTATTCCCTGCGTCAAATCACTAACGCCTTGAGTCAAAGCGCTTAACGTTAAACAATATGTTACTTCGTATTTCCCTTTGAGATTCATTCATGACTGCCCCCTTCCGTTTTCTCGCCTGGCTGCTGCTGCCGGCGTTGATGTCGTGCAGCTTCCACGTGCTGGCCGCGACGACCGAGGGCGCGCCGCAAGCCCTGCATTTGTTGGACTACATTGGCGCCGACTACCCGCCGACGGTGGAGGCGGGCAAGGTTGTCGATGATTCCGAATACCGCGAGCAGCTGGAATTTCTTGGGGTGTTGCAGGGGTTGGTGGCGGATTTGCCAGCCAGGCCCGAGCGCGCCGAGTTGATCAGCGGCGTCGATGAGTTGCTGGCAGCGGTCAAGGCCCATGCGGAGGGCGCGACTGTCGCCCGCCAGGCCCGGCAGTTGGGCGCCAAGCTGGCGGTGGCTTATGAAGTCAGCCAGGCCCCGGCGATCACCCCCGACCCTGTGCGTGGCGCGCCGCTCTACGCCCAGCAGTGCTCGGTGTGCCACGGCGCGGCCGGCGCCGGCGATGGTCCCGCGGGCACCGGCATGACGCCGCCGCCCGCCAACCTGACGGATGCCACGCGCCTGGATCGCCTGAGCCTTTATGCGATCTACAACACCCTCGGCCTGGGCGTCGAAGGCACCGACATGCCGTCCTTCGCCGACCAACTGGACGACCGTCAGCGCTGGGACCTGGCCACCTACATCGCCGGCTTCACCGCCGACCCGGCGGCGGCCAAGAGCGAGCAACCGTTCAACCTCGCCGACCTGGCCCGCCAGACCCCGAATGAAGTGCTGGCGGCCAGCGGCCCGGCCGCCGCCGCGACGTTCCGCGCCCAGCGCGCGCAACCGCCGCAGGTCAAGCGTGGCCCGGCGCAATTGCTCGACTACACCGCGAGCACCTTGGACAAGAGCCTCGCCGCGTTCCGCAACGGCGATCACGAGCAAGCCTACGACTTGTCCGTCGCCGCCTACCTGGAAGGCTTCGAGCTGGTGGAAAGCTCGCTGGATAACGTCGACGCCAACGTGCGCAAGGACACCGAGAAAGCCCTGATGGCCTATCGGCAATCGTTGCAGGACGGGCTGCCGATCGAGCAAGTGCAGCAGCGCCTGGACGTGGCCAAAGGCAAACTGACTGAATCCGCCGGTTTGCTGGGCAGCGATGGCCTGAGCTGGTCGCTGAGTTACATCTCCGGTTTGCTGATCCTGCTGCGCGAAGGCCTGGAAGCGATCCTGGTGTTGGCGGCGATCCTCGCGTTCCTGCGCAACACCGGCCAGCAGTCGGCGGTGCGCAGCGTCAACGTCGGCTGGGGCTTGGCGCTGCTGGCGGGCTTGGCCACCTGGGCGCTGGCGGCGTATGTGATTGACGTCAGCGGCGCCCAGCGTGAGCTGCTGGAAGGCTGCACGGCGCTGTTTGCCAGCGTGATGGTGCTGTGGCTCGGCGTGTGGATGCACGACCGCCGCCATGCGGCTGCGTGGCAGGACTACATCAAGAGCAGCCTGGTGGGCGGTGGCGGGCGTTTCGGCTTTGCGATGCTGGCGTTCTTCTCGGTGTACCGCGAGCTGTTCGAAGTGATCCTGTTCTACGAAACCCTGTGGCTGCAAGCCGGCCCTGCCGGGCACAACGCGGTATTGGCGGGCGGCGCCACGGCGCTGGTGCTGTTGATGGGGTTGGCGTGGGTGATCCTGCGGGGTTCGGCGAAGCTGCCGTTGGCGCTGTTCTTCGGCATCAATGCGGCGCTGTTGTGCGCGTTGTCGGTGGTGTTTGCCGGGCATGGCGTCAAGGCGTTGCAGGAAGCCGGGATCTTCGGCACACGGCCGGTGGCGTTCTTTGACTTTGATTGGCTGGGGATTCATGCCGATGCGTACTCGTTGAGTGCGCAGGCGGTGGCGATCCTGGCGATTGTGGTGTTGTATGGCCGTAGTCGGTTGGCCGAGAAGCGTCGCGCCACTGCTTAAGTCTTGAGTGGGCACAGTCAGTGTGGGAGCGGGCTCTTGTGGCGAGGGAGCTTGCTCCCGCTGGGGGGCGAAGCGCCCCCAAAAGCTGGCGGCTGCTGCGCAGCCGAGCGGGAGCAAGCTCCCTCGCCACAGCAAGCCCCACATTGGATTTGAGGAAAATAGCTATGCGCGTATGGATCGATGCCGACGCCTGCCCTCGGGCAGCCAAGGACCAAGTGGTGAAGTTCGCCCTCAAGCGCCAGTTCGAAGTGGTGCTGGTGGCCGGGCAGAGCCAGATCAAGCCGAGCTTTTCATGCGTAAAGCTGATCGTGGTGCCCAGCGGCCCGGATGCAGCGGATGACTACCTGGTTGAGCACGCCGTGCCCGGCGAGTTGGTGATCTGCAGCGATGTGCCGCTGGCCGATCGCCTGGTGAAGAAGGGCGTTACGGCACTCGACCCACGGGGCAAGGAGTTCAGCCCGGCGAACATGAGCGAACGCCTGGCGGTGCGCAACCTGTTCACCGACCTGCGCGAACAGGGCCAGATGGGCGGCGGGCCACCGCCCCATGGCGAGAAGGACAAGCAGGCGTTTGCCAATGCCCTGGACCGGATCCTCACGCGCTTGATGCGAGAAGCCTGATTCTGTGGCCAGGGAGCTTTTGTGGCGAGGGAGCTTGCTCCCGCTGGAGTGCGAAGCGCTCCCAAGCTTTTGGGGCCGCTACGCAGCCCAGCGGGAGCAAGCTCCCTCGCCACATAAGTTCCCTCACCAGCATGGGTATTCAGTCGTTCTCGTGCGTCAGCTCCAGCACCCGATCCACCAGTTTGTTGATGCCTGACGCCACCTCGCTGATGCTCTTGCCCACCATATAGGCTGGCGTGCTCACCAGCTTGCGCGCCTTGTCTTCAACGATATCGTCCACCGCACATTCCTGGTGGTTGGCGCCCATCTTGTCCAGCGCGGCGGCGGTGTCCGGGCAGTTGCCGATGGTGCAGGTCACGCCCGGGCCGTAGATCTTCGCGGCCAGGGCCGGTGAGATGCAGATCAGCCCCACCGGCTTGCCCGCTTCGGCAAAGGCCTCGGCCAGCGCCAAGACCTGCGGGTTGACGCTGCACCCCGCGCCCGCCACGGCAAAGTTCGACAGGTTCTTCGCCGCCCCAAACCCGCCCGGCACGATCAGCGCGTCGAAGTCGTCGGCGTTGGCTTCGCCAATATCCTTCACCTCGCCACGGGCGATGCGCGCCGACTCCACCAGCACATTGCGCGACTCGGGCATCTCTTCGCCGGTGAGGTGGTTGATCACGTGCAGTTGCGCGATATTGGGGGCAAAACATTGGACCTGAGCGCCGCGCTGGTCCAGGCGCAGCAGGGTGATCACACTTTCGTGGACCTCGGCGCCGTCGTACACGCCACAGCCGGAAAGGATCACTGCAATCTTTTTGCTCATGGGCATTTCTCCTGGGTTCATGGCGTTAAATGTCTACTAATTTGTCACCTGTTGCCAATGGGCTCTTGCGCCGCTACACCTACTCTAGATGTAACAAAAATAGACCGGACTAGCCCATGGACTTCGTGCCTTACGCGGTACCGTTTTTCATCGCCTTGATCGTGGTGGAGCTGCTCGCCGACCGTTGGCGTGGCGAGCGCAACTATCGGGTAGCGGATGCCATCAACAGCCTCAGCACCGGTGTGCTGTCCACCACCACGGGGCTGTTGACCAAGGGCGTGGGGCTGTTGACCTACGCCTTCGCCCTCAAGCACCTGGCGCTGTTTGACTTGCCGGCCCAGAACCCTTGGACCTGGGTGTTCGCCTTTGTCTTCTACGACTTCTGCTACTACTGGCTGCACCGCATGGGGCACGAGCGCAATATCCTCTGGGCCGCGCACTCGGTGCATCACCAGAGCGAGGACTACAACCTCAGCACCGCCCTGCGCCAGACCAGCACCGGCTTCCTGCTGAGCTGGATCTTCTACCTGCCGCTGGCCGTGGTCGGCGTGCCGTTGGTGGTGTTTATCAGCGTGGCGTCCCTTAACCTGCTGTATCAATTCTGGGTGCACACGCGCCATGTGCCGAAGCTGGGCTGGTACGAGTGGTTCTTCGTCACGCCGTCCAACCATCGCGCGCACCATGCACAGAACGCTCTCTACATGGATCGCAACTACGGCGGGGTGTTCATTATTTGGGACCGGTTGTTCGGCACCTTCCAGGAGGAAGACGACAACGAACCGGTGATTTTCGGCGTGACCACGCCCCTGGCCAGTTGGAACCCGCTGTGGGCCAACCTGCAGTTTTATGCACAGTTATGGAGTGACGCGCGGCGCACCGAGCGTTGGTGGGACAAGCTGCGCATCTGGTTCATGCGCACCGGTTGGCGCCCGGCGGATGTGAAGGCCAAATACCCGTTGGCCAAGCACGACTTGAGTCAGTTCCGTAAATTCGAGGTAGCGCTGGATGTGCGCCAACAGGTGTACATCGCCCTGCAATTTGCCGCGTATGTGGGCTTTGGCAGCTACCTGATGAATTTCGGCGAGGGCTTGCCCACGGCCGCGCTGATCCTGGGTTGGAGTGCGATGGCGCTGGGCTTGTTTACCCTGGGCGTGGCCCTGGAGAACCGCCCGTGGGCGCTGAAGGCCGAACTGGCGCGGTTGGTGCTGAACGCACCGCTGGTGTGGCTGGCGCCGCAGGTGGGGCTGTGGCCGGCCAGCAACCTGGGCTGGCTGGGCCTGCTGAGCTACAGCCTGCTCAGCGTGATCGGCCTCTACTGTTGCAGAAGCCGGCTTACTCGACTGGCGTCTTAGTCGTTTCGACCGGTGCCGGCTCGGCGGCGAGCCGGGCCTTGGCGTCGGCACACGCCTCGCGGGCGATGCGCGCGTTCTTGATGCGGCGGCGCAGCCACAGGCCGAAGCCCAGGACCAGCAAGGCGCCTAGCACCCACAGCTCGTATTTTTTGACGCTGCCCAGCATGCCTTCCAGCACTGCGCCGAAGTGGTAAGCGGCCGCGCCCAGTGCAGCCGCCCAGATCGCTGCGCCAATCCCATTGAGAATCAGGTAGCGCAAGGGTGGATAGCCGGACAGGCCAATCGCTACCGGCATGACCGTGCGCAATCCGTAAACAAAGCGGAAGCTCAACACCCAGAGATCCGGGTGCTTGCGGATATGCCCCAGGGCCTTGTCGCCCATCAATTGCCAGCGGGGCTTGCGGGCCAACAATTTGCGCCCGTGTTTGCGGCCCATGTAATACCAAAGCTGGTCGCCGGCGTAGCTGCCAAAAAAGGCAACGACCACCACCAGGTTGATATCCATGTACCCACGGAACGCCAGGAAGCCTGCGAGAACCAGGATGGTCTCGCCTTCAAAGAAGGTGCCCAGGAAGAGCGCAAAGTAGCCGAAGTCATGCAGAAATTGTTGAAGCATGGTCTGGGGGTGCTGGCGAAATGAACGCGCAGCCTACGCCTTCGTGAACATTCGTGAAAGTATCGAGATGTGTCACGAAGTGAACAATTCCTACATAAACTGCGAATGCGGCTACAGGTCGCACCGATAAGCACAACTGTCATTCATTCGTCATAATGCCCGCTTATAACTGCAACGCTCGCCCGTAAACGCGGGCTCAGGAGTCTGTCGTGAGCTTTACCCCTGCCAATCGCCTGTTCCCCGCTACCCGTCTGCGTCGCAATCGCCGTGATGATTTTTCTCGCCGCCTGGTCCGTGAAAACGTGCTGACGACGAATGATCTGATCCTGCCGGTGTTTGTGCTCGACGGTGAAAATCGCCGGGAAGCAGTGGCCTCGATGCCGGGTGTAGAGCGCTTGACCATCGATCAACTGCTGATCGAAGCGGCAGGCTGGGTCGAGTTGGGCATTCCGGCGCTGGCGCTGTTCCCGGTCACGCCGCCTGAACTCAAGTCCCTCGACGCCGCCGAAGCCTGGAACCCGGAGGGCATCGCCCAGCGCGCCACCCGCGCCCTGCGCGAGCGTTTCCCGGAGCTTGGCGTCATCACCGACGTTGCCCTTGATCCGTTCACCACCCACGGCCAGGATGGCATTCTGGACGAAGACGGCTATGTTCAGAACGACATCACCGTCGATGCGCTGGTCAAGCAAGCCTTGTCCCACGCGGCCGCAGGCGCCCAGGTGGTTGCACCGTCGGACATGATGGACGGCCGCATCCAGGCAATCCGCGAAGCCCTGGAACTGGCCGGCCACGTCAATGTGCGGATCATGGCCTACTCGGCCAAGTACGCCAGCGCCTATTACGGCCCGTTCCGCGATGCGGTGGGCTCGGCGCTGAACCTGGGCAAGGCCAACAAGGCTTCGTACCAGATGGACCCGGCCAACAGCCAGGAAGCCCTGCACGAAGTGGCGGCCGACCTCGCCGAGGGCGCCGACATGGTGATGGTCAAGCCCGGGATGCCGTACCTGGACATCCTTTACCGGGTCAAAGAGGAATTCAAAGTGCCGACCTTTGTCTATCAGGTCAGCGGTGAATACGCCATGCACATGGCCGCGATCCAGAATGGTTGGTTGAGTGAAGGGGTGATCCTTGAATCCCTGACTGCCTTTAAACGTGCCGGCGCTGATGGCATTCTGACTTACTTCGCCGCCCGCGCTGCCCAATTGCTTAGAGAGCAACAATAGCCCTCACAGGAACACTCGATGAATACCGAAGGACTCACAGAAGTTGCCGTAAAAGACGCTCACCCGGTGGTTGAAGCCGTCACCGAGACCCCGCCAGAGCTGGAGCCGGCACCGCCTGCCGTGGTGGCCGAAGTGCCAGCGCCGGCGCCGGTGGTCGCGGTGACCAACCTGGATGACAGCAGCCTGTACATCCATCGCGAGCTGTCGCAACTGCAATTCAATATCCGCGTGCTGGAACAGGCGCTGGATGAGTCCTACCCGTTGCTGGAACGGCTGAAGTTCCTGCTGATCTTCTCCAGCAACCTGGACGAGTTTTTCGAGATCCGCGTCGCCGGCCTCAAGAAGCAGATCACCTTCGCCCGTGAACAAGCCGGTGCCGACGGCCTGCAACCCCATCAAGCCCTGGCGCGCATCAGCGAGCTGGTACACGGCCATGTGGACCGCCAGTACGCGATCCTCAACGACATCCTGCTGCCGGAACTGGAAAAACATCAGGTCCGCTTCATCCGTCGCCGTCACTGGACCACCAAGATCAAGACCTGGGTGCGTCGTTACTTCCGCGACGAGATTTCGCCGATCATCACGCCGATCGGCCTCGACCCGACGCACCCGTTCCCGTTGCTGGTGAACAAGAGCCTCAACTTTATCGTCGAGCTGGAAGGCATCGACGCCTTTGGCCGCGATTCCGGCCTGGCGATCATCCCGGCGCCGCGCTTGCTGCCACGGATCATCAAGGTACCGGAAGAGGTGGGGGGCGCTGGCGATAACTATGTATTCCTCTCGTCGATGATCCACGCCCACGCCGATGACCTGTTCCAGGGCATGAAGGTAAAAGGCTGCTACCAGTTCCGCCTGACCCGCAACGCCGACCTGGCGCTGGACTCCGAAGACGTCGAAGACTTGGCCCGCGCCCTGCGCGGCGAGCTGTTCTCGCGGCGCTACGGTGATGCGGTGCGCCTGGAAGTGGCGGATACCTGCCCGAAACACCTGTCGGACTACTTGCTCAAGCAGTTCAACCTGGCGGAGTCCGAGCTGTATCAAGTCAACGGCCCGGTGAACCTGACGCGCCTGTTCAGCATCACCGGCCTGGATAGCCACCCGGAGCTGCAATACACGCCGTTCACCCCGCAGATCCCGAAACTGCTGCAAAACAGCGAGAACATCTTCAGCGTGGTGAGCAAGCAGGACATCCTGCTGCTGCACCCATTCGAGTCCTTCACCCCGGTGGTCGACCTGCTGCGCCAGGCCGCCAAGGACCCGCACGTATTGGCCGTACGCCAGACCCTGTACCGCTCCGGCGCCAACTCGGAAATCGTCGATGCGTTGGTGGATGCCGCGCGTAACGGCAAGGAAGTCACCGCCGTAATCGAACTGCGTGCGCGCTTCGACGAAGAATCCAACCTGCAACTGGCCAGCCGCCTGCAAGCGGCGGGCGCGGTGGTGATCTACGGCGTGGTCGGCTTCAAGACCCACGCCAAGATGATGCTGATCCTGCGCCGCGAAGCCGGTGAGATCGTGCGCTACGCCCACTTGGGCACCGGCAACTACCACGCCGGCAACGCCAAGCTCTACACCGACTACAGCCTGCTGACCTCCGACGACGCCTTGTGCGAAGACGTCGGCAAGTTGTTCAGCCAGTTGATCGGCATGGGCAAGACCCTGCGCATGAAGAAGCTGCTGCACGCGCCGTTCACCCTCAAGAAGGGCATGCTCGACATGATTGCCCGCGAGACCCAGTTCGCCCTCGACGGCAAACCGGCGCACATCATTGCCAAGTTCAACTCGCTGACCGATCCGAAGATCATCCGCGCGCTGTACAAGGCCAGCCAGTCCGGCGTGCGTATCGATCTGGTGGTGCGTGGCATGTGCTGCCTGCGCCCGGGCATTGTTGGCGTGTCGCACAATATCCATGTGCGCTCGATCATCGGCCGCTTCCTGGAGCACACGCGGGTGTTCTACTTCCTCAATGGCGGCGAAGAGCAGATGTTCCTCTCCAGCGCCGACTGGATGGAGCGCAACCTCGATAAGCGTGTGGAGACGTGCTTCCCGGTGGAAGGCAAGAAGCTGATCATGCGCGTCAAGAAGGAGCTGGAAAGCTACCTCACCGACAACACCCACAGCTGGAGCCTGCAATCGGACGGCCGCTACGTGCGCAACACGCCAACCGGCAACCAGAACCCGCGCAGTGCGCAGGCGACGTTGTTGGAACGGTTGGGTAGCCCGATTCTCACTGTGAATTAATTCAGGCTTGCGCGGACCCCATGTGGGAGCGGGCTTGCCCGCGATAGCGGTAGGTCAGTCAAAGATGCATTGACTGATACTCCGTCATCGCGGGCAAGCCCGCTCCCACATTTGTTCGTCTGTGTGCTTTAGAACAGGTCAGCGCACGTTCAGGGTGAACCCAACCCGCGTCAGCCAATCCGCTTCCTGGGCAAAATCCGCCTGGGTCAGTTGGTTCTCATCCAGCCAGCCTTTGGGGAACACCACGTCCAGGCTATCGCCGTTGGCGCGCAGGGTGACCTGAGGCATTTCCTGGGTGCCACGGATGTGGTGGAACAGGATCGCAAAGCGCAGCAGCACGCATAGGCGGATCAACTTGCTGCCTTCATCGCCGAACTCGGCAAACTTGTCCTTGGGGATATTGCGGCGATGGCCGCGCACCAGCAGAGCGAGCATTTGTTGGTCTTCGCGGGAGAAGCCGGCGAGGTCGGAGTGCTCGATCAGGTAGGCGCCGTGCTTGTGGTAATGGTAGTGAGCGATATCCAGGCCCACTTCATGCACCTTGGCCGCCCAGCCGAGCAGTTCGCGCCAGACGCCGTCTTCCAGGTCCCAGTCCTCGGCCACCTGGTCGAAGGCGTGCAGGGCCTTGCGCTCCACGCGGGCCGCTTGTTCCAGGTCGACGTGGTAACGCTCCATCAGCGAGCTGAGGGTGCGCTCGCGCACGTCTTCGTGGTGATGGCGGCCCAGCAGGTCGTAGAGCACGCCTTCGCGCAGGGCGCCGTCACAGTGGTCCATGCGTTGCAGTTCGAGGGCGTCGAAGATCGCTTCGAGAATCGCCAGGCCCGCCGGGAAAATGGTGCGACGGTCGGGCTTGATGCCGTCGAAGTCGATCTTCTCCGCATCACCCAGCTTGAACAGCTTGCGCTTGAGCCATGCCAGGCCTTCGGCGTTCACTTCGCCGGTGCCATGGCCGCCAGCCTTGAGGGCCAGGCCGATGGCGCGGATGGTGCCGGACGAGCCGATGGCTTCATCCCACGTCAGGCGGTGCAGGGCGTGCTCGATGCTCATGATCTCCAGCCGCGCCGCCGTATAGGCCTGGGCGTAGCGTGCCGGGGTGATCTTGCCGTCCTTGAAGTAGCGCTGGGTGTAGCTGACGCAGCCCATTTGCAGGCTTTCGCGCAGCAATGGCTCGAATCGTTGCCCGATGATGAACTCGGTACTGCCGCCGCCGATGTCGGCGACCAGGCGCTTGCCGGGGGTGTCGGCCAGGGTGTGGGACACGCCGAGGTAGATCAGGCGCGCTTCTTCACGGCCGGAGATGACTTCTACCGGGTGCCCGAGGATCTCCTCGGCGCGGCGGATGAATTCGCCACGGTTGCGCGCTTCGCGCAAGGCGTTGGTGCCGACGATGCGTACGGCGCCCAGGGGCATGCCGTTGATCAGTTGGGCAAACCGCTTGAGGCAATCGAGGCCGCGCTGCATGGATTCTTCATTGAGCTGGCGCTCGTCGTCGATCCCGGCTGCCAGCTGCACTTTCTCGCCGAGCCGCTCAAGGATGCGGATCTCACCGTTCTGGGCCTTGGCCACGACCATGTGAAAGCTGTTGGAGCCCAGGTCGATGGCGGCGATCAGGGACAGATTCTTGGCTTGGGATTGCGGCATGGTTTGGGGGTCTCGGTCGATAACTCAGCCATCGTGCCACGATCGACCGCTGGCGCCAACGCGTTGTGCTTCTCGAATTTTTCCGAGGCTGTCTGTGGGGTGTTCTTATGTGAATTGTAAGTGGGGTTTTTAAGTTGCTTCGGAATCAAGTCGTTGGTGTTGTAGGAACATTTAACTATGTAATTTCATGAAATTATTCCTGAATTGTCCTACGGACTAATTGGAGGAAGGTTATTTGTTGTTTTGTTCTGGACTACCTTGTTGTTGGGTTAATGGGGCTATTTAATTTTACGACTCCCACACTTATTGAAGTGTTGTCCGATTTTTTAAGTGGGGGCCAAGACTACAGACTGTCACTCGGCAATTTTGCCGTGGCGTTATTTATTTATGTTTTTGCATGTTCGAAGCAAAATAAATACGCCTGACAACTATTAGTGACAGGTCGAATATGAAAAAGATTGTTGGATTGACCCTTGGTATCGCTTGCCTGGCTGCAGCCCTTAATGCCCATGCCACTACCAGTGCCGAGCTGATTGTCCGGGGCACGATCAAGCCCGCAGCCTGCAACCTCAGCATGACCGGTGGCGGCATCATCAATTACGGCGATATCCCGTCGGGTCAGTTGCTCCCGACAGCCTTCAATCCGCTGACCGAGAGAACCACGCCCTTGACCGTCAGTTGCGGTAGCACCCCTGCCAAGTTCGGCCTGAAATTCGTTGACCTGCAGGCAGCCAGCAAGGTGCCGGGCATTCTCAGTGCGTTGGGTTCAGGCTACACCGAGGCGCACAACTACGGCTTGGGCATTGTCTCCGGCCGCAAGACCGGTGGCTTCTCGGTCACCCTCAGGGATCTCAAGTCGTCTGGCGCAACGCTGTATCCCATTGTGCGGGTAGGCACCGGTGCCTGGCAGACCAGTGATGGCAAGGTTGCTCAGTCCCCTAGTCAGCATTCGTGGCGCAGTGGTACGACCGCCGGGCCGGCCTCGGTCGCTCAGTTGACCGGGACTATCGCGGTCAGGGCGGTAATCAACAAAGCCCAGGACCTGGACCTGAGTCGTGACGTGACCCTTGATGGGCGGGCGACACTTGAACTGAGTTACATCTAAGCGACTGAAGTACAGCCGATCAGAAACTATTTGTTTCTTGTCGGCTGTTTTTATGTGGGCGCCTAGTTGTTGATGGTCAATTTAAGGGTCGTGGAGAATGCTGGGTGCGTAGACTTTCAGTAATAAATAATGTGCGGCTTTTGTGTGCGAGTTTGTATCTTGGGTTTTTTGGAAGTGCAGTGGCGGATGGCATGTTGCCGGAAACCACGGTGGTCGTGCTTTACGAGGAACAGGGCGAATCCACAATAAATATCAAGAATACCGATGCGGCGCCGGCGCTGCTTCATTCAGTCGTGCAGAACGTGCCCGAGGATGTGGAGCCGCTATTGATCGTGACGCCGCCCATTACGCGTGTGGAAGCGGGTGAAACCCAACTCGTGCGCTTCATCAGCACGTTAAAGGAGCCATTGAAGACTCAGCGGTTGAAGCGCGTGTCCTTTGAAGGTATCCCCCAGGCACGCACCGCTGGCGGTGCGACCATTGGTATCACCCTGCGTCAGAACTTACCGCTGATCCTGCACCCACAAGGCCTGCCTGTGCATCACACGCCCTGGGAATTGCTGACATGGCGGCGCTCAGGGGAGCGGCTTTCGGTGCACAACGACAGTGCGTATGTGGTGCGCCTGGCGTCGGAACTGCAATTGCTTCCGCAAAGGGCCGTAGCGGCGTTGCCACGCACTTACATATTGCCGGGGGAAAAGCTGGCAGTGACCGTGGAAGGGGGGTTGGGCGCTGTGAGCGAGGTCGAGATCCAGCCGGCGACGACCTATGGATTCTCGGCCGACAACTACCGCGCGCCGATCCATGCGGATGGGGGCTGAATGGCCCATGACAACTCTTTTGAACAGCAGGCCTGTGGCCTGGCCCCAACGTTCCACGCTGCTGATGGGATTTGCGACATTGTGGAGCTTGCCTGGCCTGGTTTCTGCGCTGGAACTGGGCGAAGGCTTCGACCTCGCGGCACTTACCACCCACGGTATTGACCCGAAGGTTTCCGACTACTTCCGCCATGCCGCGCGTTTTCGCGAAGGCGTGCATGTGGTCGGGCTGCGGGTCAATGGCAACCCGCTCGGGTTGGTGGACGCGCGTTTCGATGCACAAGGCCAATTGTGCTTTACCCCGGCGCTGCTGGAGAAAGCCGGGTTGGTCAAACCCGGCGCAATCGTTCGCGAGGGCGCCACGGCCGACCAGGCCTGCCATGATTTTCTCGGCGCCTTCCCGACGACAATGGTGCGGCTGCGGCCCGGCAGCGATGAGGTGACGCTGGTGGTGCCGACGCAGTCGCTGCTCACGCCGCAATGGGAGAGCGGGCAGTTTGCCCGGGGCGGGGCGGCGGCATTGTTCAACTATGACGTGCTGGGAGTCGACAGTCGTTCAGGTAATGAATCCAGCCGGTTCGTCTCGGCCTATACCGAGGCTGGTTTCAACCTCGGCGACTGGATCGTGCGCAGCCGGCAGTACTTTCTGTCTAACAACGGAGCGAGCAGTACCGAGCATCTGTATGCCTATGCGCAGCGGGATATAGCCGCGTTGCAATCGACTTTCCAGGTGGGCCAGCTCTCCAGTAACAACCCGCTGTTTGGTGGTATCCAGCTGTCTGGGGTGCAGTTTTCTCCCGATGGTCAATCGCGGGTGCCCGAGGGCAGCAACAATGCGGTGGTGGAAGGCCTGGCCCAGAGCCAGTCGCGGATCGAAGTACGCCAATCCGGCGTGTTGATCCACAGCACGCTGGTGCCCGAAGGTCCTTTCCGGTTGACGGGGTTGCCGTTGCTCAATGGCACCAGCGACCTGGAAGTCAGCGTGATCGATGTACGCGGTGCCAAGCGCAGCTTTGTGGTGCCGGCGGCTTCGTTCGCGGGGGCAGTGCCGGCGGCGCCGGGTTATTACTTCTCCCTTGGCAAGGTGCGTGAGGATAGCGTTGGGGAAGCACCATCGCCGGTTGTTGCCATGGGCAGTGGCACCTGGGGTTTGGGGCGTGATTCGTCTGCGGGCTTTGGCTTGTTGAGCACCGATGACTACTGGTCGGCCGGTGGCAGCCTGAGCAGCGTGTTTTTCCAGCGGGTGTCCGTGGGCGCGCGCCATAACCAATCCCGAGACAGCCGCAACGCCGTGTCCGGGGGGCGCAGCAGTGTTTCCGTGAGCAGCCCGGTGTCGGCCAGCGTCGATCTCAGTCTCAGCGCAACCACCCAATCCCGAGGGTACCGCGAGGTGCTTGAAGCGGGCCGTTCGTTCAAGGCCGGCGAGCTGGAGTCGCGTTTCAAAAACCAATATACGGCAGGCATCAGCTGGGTCGACCCCACGCTGGGTGCGTTTTCCGTGGGCTACAGCCACGGCGCGCAATTTGACGGGCGAGCGGCCGAGCATGTGTTCGCTTCGTGGAACAAATCGTTGCGCCACGCCGATGTTGCGTTGATCGCCGACTCGCAGGTGGGTGGTTCCCGGGCTCGCCGTGACGCCACACGTACTGGCAACCGGCGCGATGAAGCCCTGGACAATGACCTGTCCCTGCGCCTGCAGGTCAGCGTGCCCCTGGGCGGGGATCGTCGGGTGAACAGCTATGTCAGCCGCCGTGGCGACCAGTCCCGCGCCGGCACGGCACTCACTGAGCGGGTGAACCAGTATGTGAATTACGAAGTGGGTATCGAGCGCGACCTCAGTGACCGGGAACAGTCGATGCGTGGCCAGTTGGACCTGATGCCACGTTATACCCGGGTCGGCCTGGGGGTCAGCCGCGACCCGCTGGGCACCCGCTACAACGGGCAGTTGCAAGGCGGCGTGGTGGCCCACGGCGGCGGGGTGACCTTCTCGCCGTATACCGTGCAGGACACATTCGGCATCGCCTCGGTGGGGGATATCGGCGCCGCAACCCTCGACACCCCGCAAGGCCCGGTGTGGACCGACTTCAGCGGCCAGGCGGTTATCCCGGGTTTGCCGGCCTACACCAGCAGCCGCATCGCGGTGCAAACCCAGTCGTTGCCGCGCCACGTGGATTTGAAGAACGGCACCCGGGTGCTCAGTGCGGGTCGCGGGTCGGTGAATACCGTGGCCTTCGACGTGGTGAAAGTGCGCCGCGTGTTGCTCACCGCCACCGATGGGCAAGGCCGGCCGCTGCCCCAGGGCGCTGCGGTGTTCGGCGCGGACAATCGCTTCCTGACCAGCGTGGTGGGTGAAGGCATGATCTTTCTGAACGACGCCAGCGACGCGCAAAACCTGCGGGTTTCAATGCCGGACTCCTCCAGCTGCCTGCTTAACCTTGCCACCGAGGCCAAGCCTGACCATGACAAGTTCTACGAGACTGCATCGGCGGTGTGCCATGGCCGCTAAGTTGAAAGGCATGGGTGTTGTGCTGTGCTGCGCGCTGTTGCTGCCGCAGGTTGTGTTGGCGGAAAACTGCCGGTTGTCGGTGAGTCAGTCGCGCATCGATTATGGCGTTATCCGCCCGCTGGCATTGCTGCAAAGCCCCACCGTGGCGCTCGATACGCGCACGCTGCACTTGAACGTCGTGTGCGCAGAGCCTTCAGCGATGGCGTTGCGGTTCGTGGGTGCTGCCGAGGGGCAGGATTTTCGATTTGGTCAGCAGGGGCGTTTACGTTTGAGCCTCAAGCATGCGCGGGTGGATGGCCGCGCCGTTGAGTGGGTCGCGGCAGGTGACGCCGCCGGTGGGCGCCTGCTCCCGGGCCAGGCCCTGGTGGCGCGAGCGGCAGGTGTGCCAGTCACAGGCCGGCGCTTGACGGCCCAGGTCGATATCGATATCGACCTGCCCGCCGAGGCCTTGCAGGTGCGCAATCAAATGGTGCTGGAGGGACAGGGCAGTTTCGAACTGGTCAGCCCGGCTGCTCCGTAGAGCCGATGAAGTTGGCCAGCTCGGCGGTTTGCGGGTTGGCGAACAACACCTTGGGGTCACCCACTTCATGCACCTTGCCCTGGTGCATGAACACCAGCTTGTCGCCGACTTCCCGGGCGAAGCGCATTTCGTGGGTCACCATGATCAGGGTCATGCCATCCTTGGCCAATTGGCGCACCACACTGAGCACTTCATTGACCAGTTCCGGGTCGAGGGCCGAGGTGATTTCGTCGCACAGGAGCACCTTGGGTGACATGGCCAAGGCGCGGGCAATGGCGACACGTTGCTGCTGGCCGCCTGACAGGCGATCAGGGAACGCGTCGAACTTCTCCCCCAGCCCGACCCGCTCCAGCATCTGTTTGGCCAGTTGTGCCGCCTTGGCCTTGGGCACTTTTTGCACTACCTGCGGCGCCAGCATGACGTTTTCGCCCACCGTCAGGTGGGGGAACAGGTTGAATTGCTGGAACACCATGCCGACTTTCTGCCGCAGGCTGCGCAGGTCGGCGCGGGCGGCATCCAGGTATTCACCGTCGACTTCGATCACGCCGTCGTTGATGGATTCCAGGCCATTAAGGGTGCGCAGCAAGGTGGATTTGCCCGAGCCGCTGCGGCCGATGATCGCCACCACCTGGCCTTCTTCAACGGTCAGGTCGATGCCCTTGAGTACATGGTGATCGCCGTAATACTTATGCAGGGCGGAAATTCTAAGCAGAGGCATGCAGTCTCCTTTCCAGGTAGCGCGCACTGAGGGACAAGGGGTAGCAGAGCAAAAAGTAACCAAGGGCCACCAGGCCGTAGACCATAAAGGGCTCGAAGGTGGCGTTGGCGAGCATGCCGCCGGTCTTGGTCAGTTCGGTGAAGCCGATGATCGAGGTCACGGCGGTGCCTTTGACCACCTGCACCGAGAAACCCACGGTGGGCGCCACGGCAATGCGCAGGGCCTGGGGCAGGATCACGTAGCGCAGTTGTTCCAGCGGATTCAGCGCCAGGCTGGCCGAGGCTTCCCATTGCCCGTGGGCGATGGAGTCGACGCAGCCGCGCCAGATTTCGGCGAGGTAGGCGCTGGTGAACAGGGTCAGGGCAATCGCGGCGGCGAGCCACGGCGAAATATCCACACCGAGCAGGGCGATGCCGAAAAACACCAGGAACAGCTGCATCAACAACGGCGTGCCCTGGAACAGTTCGATATAGGTGCGCGCGAGGTTGCGCGCGAAGGCCTTGCGGCTGATGCGCATCGTCATCACCAGCAAGCCGATGACGCCGCCGCCGATAAACGCCACCAGCGACAGCAACAGCGTCCATTGCAGGCCGGTGAGCAGGTTGCGCACGATGTCCCAGAACGAAAAATCACTCATCGGCTATTCCTCATCACGAAGCGGCGGCCGATCCAGTTGAGCAACTGGCGAATCATCAACGCCATGCACAGGTACACCAGGGTAGTCAGGGCATAGGTTTCAAAGGCGCGGAAGTTGCGCGACTGGATAAAGTTGGCGGCGAAGCTCAGCTCTTCGGTGGCGATCTGCGAGCACACCGCCGAGCCGAGCATGACGATGATGATCTGGCTGCTCAGGGCCGGCCACACCTTGCCCAGCGCCGGCAGCAGCACCACATGGCGGAACGCTTCGAAGCGCGTCATCGCCAGCGCCGCCGCGGCTTCCAGTTGCCCGCGCGGGATGGCCTGGATGCCGGCGCGGATGATCTCGGTGGAGTAGGCGCCGAGGTTGATCACCATCGCCAGCACGGCGGCTTGCCACTCGGTAATCTTCAACCCCAGGGACGGCAGGCCGAAGAAGATGAAAAACAGCTGGACCAGGAACGGCGTGTTGCGGATCAACTCGACATACACCCCGAAGAACCAGGCGAACGGCTGGATCTTCCACGCCCGCACCATAGCGCCGACGGTGCCCAATGCGACGCCGAGGATGGCGCCGATGGCTGTCAGCTCAAGGGTGAACAGCGCGCCGCGCAACAGCAGATCGGTATTGGCCAGCACCGGCACAAAGTCAAATTGATACGCCATGAATCAGCTCCGCGTTCAGAGATCGGCAGGCAGGGGTTCTTTCAGCCATTGCAGCGCGTTCTTTTCCAGGCTGCCGTCGGCCTTGGCCGCGACGAGGATCTGGTTGACCTTCTCCAGCAGCGCCGGCTCGTTCTTGTTCACGCCCACGTACACCGGCGAGTCCTTGAGTTTCACTTTCAGCGCCGGCACGCGTTTCGGGCTACGTTCGCTGATCGCCACCATCACCACGTTGCCGCTGGCGATCAGGTCGACCTGGCCGGCAAGGTAGGCGGCGATGGTGGAGTTGTTGTCTTCGAAGCGCTTGATCGTGGCTTCCTTGGGTGCGACGGCGGTCAGCTCGATGTCTTCGATGGCGCCACGGGTCACGCTGATGGTCTTGCCCTTGAGGTCGTCGAGGCCGGTGATGGCCGCGTCAGGCGGGCCAAATACCGCCAGGTAGAACGGCGCGTAGGCCTTGGAGAAGTCGATGACCTTTTCCCGTTCGGCGTTTTTGCCCAGGCTGGAGATCACCAGGTCAACCTTGCCGGTGGTCAGGAAGGGAATGCGGTTGGTGCTGTTTACCGGCGTCAGTTCCAGCTTGACCTTGAGCTGCTCGGCCAACAGCTTGGCGGTGTCGATGTCCAGGCCGCGTGGCTTCATGTCCGGGCCGACCGAGCCGAAAGGCGGGAAGTCCTGAGGTACGGCGACCTTGAGGGTGCCACGGGCGACGATATCGTCCAGACCGTTGGCCTGGGCGGGTGCCTGGCCCAGCATCAGGCTGGCAAACAGGGCAGTGAGCAGGGCGCTGTAGCGCTTGGTCATGGCAACTCTCCGAAGGGCGAAGGAATTTTCTGGATTTGACTCATGCGGTGATTGCACAGCCCATGCCATGACGTGTGGGATTGGCTGGAACCCAGGGTTTTGTTGCGTTTCGGTGGTCTTACTGGTCTGAACAGTGGCCAAGCTTTTCGCACCCTTTTCGAGCGCCGCCAAAACCCTGCGAGCCCCTTTGGGGCGTGGCTTGCCGCCCGCTGCGAATAGCTTTACAACTAGCCACTCAGTTGACTGGAACCTTGAGTTTTTTATGAATTCCATCGCCCAAGCCGTACCGGAAGCGGCCCTGCAGGCCATCCGCAAACTGATCAAGGAGCAAGGCTTCGGGCCGGGCGATGCGTTGCCGTCCCAGCGCGATTTGGCGGTGCAGTTGGGCGTGAGCCGGGCGTCGTTGCGCGAGGCGCTGTCGTCGTTGAGTGCCTTGGGCGTGGTCAGCGTGCAGCCGGGCAAAGGCGTGTTTGTGCAGGCGGCCGAAGAGGCGCCGGGGTTTGCCTGGCCCTTTGCGGCGCAGGCCACGCCGTTGGATATCTTCCAGTTGCGCTACGCCCTTGAAGGTTTTGCGGCGGGGCTGGCGGCGGTGACGCTGAGCACGGCTGAGCTGGACAGCCTTGAGGACAATGTCGAGGCGATGCGCAAGGTGCTCAAGGCCGGTGATTTTGACGCGGCGGCACGGCTGGACTTCGACTTCCACCAACGCATCCTGCTGGCCAGCGGCAACCAGGCGATGGTGAGCATCCTCAGCGCCAGCGCCGAGGTGTTCCTGGAGAGCCAGAAGCTACCGTTCATCCGGCCGGAACGGGCCATGGAAACCTGGCAGGAGCACCGCAAGATCCTGCGCGCCCTGGCCCGGCGTGCCAGTGCCGCAGCGCAAAAAACCATGCAGGAGCACGTGCGCAATGCCGCGTTGCGCACCGGGATTGCCTTCGTCACGCCCGTAACGCCTTGAGTTGGGCTATACCGCTCATAGCAAGACTCAATCAGAGGCGGCTTCCTGAACGGTGGAAGGGCGGCTATGATGGGCCACGTTTTTTTTGCTTACAAACCGGAGACATCCATGAGCAGCGATCTTATCAAGCACGTCACCGACGCGTCCTTTGAGGCAGAAGTACTTAAGGCCCAAGGCCCGGTGCTGGTTGACTACTGGGCTGAATGGTGCGGCCCTTGCAAAATGATCGCTCCTGTTCTGGACGACATTGCAGGCACTTACCAAGGCAAACTGACCATTGCCAAACTGAACATCGACGACAACCAGGAAACCCCGGCCAAGCACGGCGTGCGTGGTATCCCGACGCTGATGCTGTTCAAGGACGGTGAAGTCGCAGCCACTAAAGTCGGCGCTCTGTCGAAGTCCCAGCTGCAAGCTTTCCTCGACGCGAACATCTAAACGTCGTCAAAAAAGCCCCGCAAATTGCGGGGCTTTTTCGTGAAACAGGGCTAGACGCTCCGAAACTCAGGTGGTACATTCGGCCCCGCACTGGTTTCTCCACTGCCCCCTGCATGCCGTCGCCGACGCACTCCTTTTCGATTAGTACGCGATCCTGTCGCCTTCTCTGCGGCGCGGCCTCATTAAGCCAAAAGCTTAATTTCCCCCCTCCATAAATGATTACGTCATTCCTATATGAATCTGACTGAACTCAAGCAAAAGCCGATTACCGACCTGCTCCAGCTGGCCGAAGAAATGGGCATAGAAAATATGGCCCGTTCGCGCAAGCAGGACGTGATTTTCTCCCTGCTGAAAAAGCACGCGAAAAGCGGCGAGGAAATCTCCGGTGATGGCGTGCTGGAGATTCTCCAGGACGGCTTCGGCTTCCTCCGCTCTGCTGACGCCTCCTATCTCGCCGGCCCAGACGATATCTACGTCTCGCCGAGCCAGATCCGTCGCTTCAACTTGCGCACCGGTGACACCATCGTTGGCAAGATCCGCCCTCCGAAGGAAGGCGAGCGTTATTTCGCCCTGCTCAAGGTCGACACGATCAACTTCGATCGTCCCGAGAACGCGAAGAACAAGATTCTCTTCGAGAACCTGACGCCGCTGTTCCCGACCGTGCGCATGAAGATGGAAGCCGGCAACGGTTCCACCGAAGACTTGACCGGTCGTGTGATCGACCTGTGTGCCCCGATCGGCAAGGGCCAGCGTGGCCTGATCGTCGCACCGCCGAAAGCCGGTAAGACCATCATGCTGCAGAACATTGCAGCGAACATCGCGCGTAACAACCCAGAAGTTCACCTGATCGTGCTGTTGATCGATGAGCGTCCGGAAGAAGTGACCGAAATGCAGCGCACCGTGCGCGGCGAAGTGGTTGCCTCGACGTTCGATGAGCCGCCAACCCGCCACGTGCAGGTTGCCGAAATGGTGATCGAGAAGGCCAAGCGCCTGGTCGAACACAAGAAAGACGTGGTGATCCTGCTCGACTCCATCACCCGTCTGGCCCGTGCCTACAACACCGTGATCCCGAGCTCCGGCAAGGTATTGACCGGTGGTGTCGATGCCCACGCCCTGGAGAAACCGAAACGTTTCTTCGGCGCCGCTCGGAACATCGAAGAAGGCGGCTCGCTGACCATTATCGCCACCGCACTGGTTGAAACCGGTTCGAAGATGGACGAAGTGATCTACGAAGAGTTCAAGGGTACCGGCAACATGGAACTGCCCTTGGACCGTCGCATCGCGGAAAAACGCGTGTTCCCGGCGATCAACATCAACCGTTCCGGCACCCGCCGCGAAGAGTTGCTGACCGCCGACGACGAACTGCAGCGCATGTGGATCCTGCGCAAGCTGCTGCACCCGATGGACGAAGTTGCCGCCATCGAGTTCCTGGTCGACAAGCTGAAAACCACCAAGACCAACGACGAGTTCTTCTTGTCGATGAAGCGTAAGTAATACCGCGTTTCAGGTCCGAAAGAATGGCGCCCTCAGGGGCGCCATTTTTTTTGCGCCCGCTTTTTCAGCGCCCGGCAGCCAAATGCCCCTCGGAGCAGGTAGGATGTACGCCTATTTTACGGGTGGCATGGTTAATGAAATTCAAGGATCTTCGGGATTTCGTGCAGCAACTTGAGCAGCGCGGAGAGTTGAAACGTATCCAGATGCCGGTGTCCCCGGTACTGGAAATGACTGAGATTTGCGACCGCACCCTGCGCAACAAGGGCCCGGCGCTGCTGTTCGAAAACCCGACCGGCTATGACATTCCGGTGCTCGGCAACCTGTTCGGCACGCCCGAGCGCGTAGCCTTTGGCATGGGCGCCGAATCGGTCAGCGAACTGCGCGAGATCGGCAAGCTGCTGGCCTTCCTCAAGGAGCCCGAGCCGCCCAAGGGTCTGAAGGATGCATGGTCGAAGCTGCCGATTTTCCGCAAGATCATTGCCATGGCGCCCAAGGTGGTCAAGGACGCGGTATGCCAGGAAGTGGTCATCGAAGGCGATGACGTCGACCTGGCCATGCTCCCGGTGCAGACCTGCTGGCCCGGCGACGTCGGCCCGCTGATCACCTGGGGCCTGACCGTCACCAAAGGCCCGAACAAGGACCGCCAGAACCTCGGTATCTACCGCCAGCAAGTGATCGGCCGCAACAAGGTGATCATGCGCTGGCTGAGCCACCGTGGCGGCGCGCTGGACTTCCGTGAGTGGTGCGAGAAGCACCCGGGCCAGCCGTTCCCGGTCTCCGTGGCCTTGGGCGCCGACCCGGCCACCATCCTCGGCGCCGTGACCCCGGTGCCCGACAGCCTGTCCGAATACGCCTTCGCCGGCCTGCTGCGCGGTAACCGCACCGAACTGGTGAAGTGCCGTGGCAACGACCTGCAAGTACCGGCCACCGCCGAAATCATCCTTGAAGGTGTGATTCACCCGGGCGAAATGGCCGATGAAGGCCCTTACGGCGACCACACCGGCTACTACAACGAAGTCGACAGCTTCCCGGTGTTCA
This sequence comes from Pseudomonas acericola (SeqCode), assembly GCF_053456465.1. Lineage (NCBI taxonomy): Bacteria > Pseudomonadati > Pseudomonadota > Gammaproteobacteria > Pseudomonadales > Pseudomonadaceae > Pseudomonas > Pseudomonas acericola (SeqCode). The sequence continues at coordinate 360,678 of NZ_JBRFJB010000004.1, forward strand.
CCGTCGAGCGCATCACCCATCGGATCAAGCCGATCTACCACAGCACCTACACCGGCCGTCCGCCGGATGAGCCGGCGATCCTGGGCGTGGCGCTCAACGAAGTGTTCGTGCCGATCCTGCAAAAGCAATTCCCGGAAATCACCGACTTCTACCTGCCGCCCGAAGGCTGCTCGTACCGCATGGCCATCGTGACCATGAAGAAGTCGTACCCGGGCCATGCCAAGCGGGTAATGCTGGGTGTGTGGTCGTTTTTGCGACAGTTCATGTACACCAAGTTCGTTATCGTCACCGACGACGACATCAACGCCCGCGACTGGAACGACGTGATCTGGGCCATCACCACGCGCATGGACCCCAAGCGCGACACGGTGATGATCGACAACACGCCGATCGACTACCTCGACTTCGCCTCGCCGGTGTCGGGCCTGGGCTCGAAGATGGGCCTGGACGCCACCCACAAGTGGCCGGGTGAAACCACTCGCGAGTGGGGCCGGGTGATCGTCAAGGATGAAGCCGTCACGGCCCGTGTCGATGCCATGTGGAAAGAATTGGGAATAGATTGATGCGTGTAACCCTGCAACCTTCCGGCGCCATCCTGGAGCTGGTCCCAGGCGAGCGAATCCTCGAAGGCGCGCGGCGCCTGGGCTACGAATGCCCCCAGGCCTGTCGCAACGGCGTGTGCCACATATGCGCCGCGCTGCTGGTGGAAGGCCGGGTGCAGCAAGCCGGTGAGGTGCGCGACCACGGTGAGTTCTACACTTGCATTGCCGAGCCGCTGGAAGATTGCATCGTGCTGTGGGATGGCGTGCTGGCGCCGGGAGAGTTGCCGTTGCGCAAGTTGTCGTGCCAATTGAGGGAGTGCGTGGACGTCGGTGGCGACGTGTGGCGCGTGCGCCTGCGTGCGCCGGCCGGCAAGGCGGTGCGTTACCACGCCGGGCAATACCTGATGATCGAACGGGAGAATGGCGAGAAGTCGGCGTTCTCCCTGGCGTCGGCGCCCCACGGCGGGCGTGAGCTGGAACTGCATGTGCTGGCCCGCGAAGACAGTGCCCGCAGCCTGCTGGCGCAACTGCAGCGTGACCAGATGGCACGCATCGAGCTGCCTTTTGGCGACACCCACCTGGCCGAGTTGCCGGACGGGCCGCTGGTATTGATCGCCGCCGGCACCGGCATGGCGCAGATGCACAGCCTGATCGAACACTGCCGCGCCTCTGGCTTCAAGCACCCGGTGCATCTGTACTGGGGCGTGCGTCGCCCGGAAGATTTCTACGAGATCGAACACTGGGACCAGTGGCAGCAACTGCCCAACCTGTTCCTGCACAAGGTCGTCAGCGACCTATGCGGCTGGGAAGGGCGCTGCGGCTTGCTGCATGAAGCGGTATGCGAAGACATCAGCGACCTCAAGGCCGTGCACGTCTACGCCAGCGGTTCACCGGCGATGATCTACGGCACCTTGGATGCGTTGGTCGAGGCGGGGATGGATGCGCACCAGATGCGTGCCGACGTGTTTGCCTACGCCCCGCGCCCCTGAAGCCTTACGCTGAAACCCTGTGGGAGCTGGCTTGCCTGCGATAGCGGTGTGCCAGCCAGCCCATGTTTTCCTGACCCACCGCTATCGCAGGCAAGCCAGCTCCCACAGTGATTTGCAGTGTTTTCAGAAACGCACGCCAGTCGTCACCATCGCCGCATTGAACCCCAGCAACACCAACTCCGCCGCCACCGGCCCGTAATGGGTGCCCACCGACGGAATGATCACCGGCGCCACGCCAAAACGATTCAACGGAATCTTGTCGCGGTACTCGCCGCGATAGCCCTGGATCGCCCCGCCTGTCAGCTTCAAGTACACCGGATAGTCAGTCATGTCGTAGCGCTTGCCCGCATAGGCGTAGTACGAACGTTGGCTGAACGAGTTGCGAAACGTCGCCCCGCCAAACACCCAACCGGATGCGTCATTGCGCTCCAGGCCGATCAGGTCCTGGTTGTTGTTGTGTTTGGGGTCGGGGGCGAAGTGGCGGGTGTAGACGCTGGTCTGGGCGTACCAGAAGCCCTTGTCGTTTTGCGGGGCGGCCTCGCTGGCCAGGGCGGCGGTGGCGTTTGCCAGCAATAGCAAGCCGGGAAAAAGCTGTTTCATGGTTTGACCTCGGTAGTCGTTTGCATGCGCGGCTAGTGGGGTCGCTTAATCCCTACAGTTTGACGGTTAACGTCCTGCTTGGCCTGAACGTGCGCTGAAAGCATGGCCGCCTATGCTTAGGTCTTTTCGGTATTTTAAATGTAGGAAAAGTCTTATTAAGATATAAGGCAACGGACTACCGACGTTCTACCAAACACCAACAACTGACCGCCACCGCCCGCCAGCCGGATCGATCGTACGCATTCAGAGCATGACGCTCTGAGTCTTGATTCCAAGGGGAGCGGTATGGGGAGTTACAAGCAACACGCGCTGTACGCGGCGATTTTGTCGGCCAATTTGCTGACCGCCGTAGGCTTCAATCCCGTCTTCGCGGCCGAAACGTCCGCCACCGACGCACCTAAACTCGACACCGTGATTGTCACCGGCACCCGCGCCCAAGAGCGCACGGCCAGCGCTTCGCTGTCGCCGGTGGATGTGATTTCCGGCGACACCCTGCGCAGCACCGGCTCCGATGAGTTGGGTGCGGTATTGGCGCGCCTGATCCCGTCGATCAACTTCCCACGCCCGAGCCTGGTGGACGGCGCCGAACTGGTGCGCCCGGCGCAGTTGCGCGGGCTGTCACCGGACCAGGTGCTGGTGTTGGTCAACGGCAAGCGCCGTCACACCAGCGCCTTCGTCAACCTCGGCGGCGCGGTGGGCCGAGGTTCGGCACCCGCAGACCTGAACGCGATCCCGCTGTCGGCCGTCGACCATATCGAAGTGCTGCGCGACGGCGCCTCGGCGCGCTACGGCTCGGACGCGATTGCAGGGGTGATCAACGTGATCCTCAAGCACGCCGACCATGGCGGCTCGATCTCCAGCAAATTCGGCCAGTACAAGAAGGGCGACGGCATCCAGCGCAACATCAGCGGCAACACCGGGCTGGCGCTGGGCGACAACGGCTTTATCAGCCTCTCCGGCGAAGGCGCCGACAACGATTACACCAACCGCGCCGGCAAGGATTACCGCGCGGCGAGCATCGGCTCCACCACCTATGGCCAGCAGGTGTTCCGCCAAGGCGAACCGGCAACCAACGAAGGCAAATTCCAGTTCAATTCCGAATATGCCTTCAACGATGCAGCCGAGTTCTACAGCTTCGGCGGCTACAGCAAGCGGCGCGGCGAGACGGCGGCGTTCTACCGCGCGAGCAATGCGTCCAACAATATCGCGGCGCTCAACCCCAATGGCTACCTGCCGCTGATCAAGGGCAACCTCGAAGACACCTCGCTGGTGGTGGGCCTGCGCGGGTTGCTGGCCTATGACTGGCATTACGACCTGTCGGCCAACTACGGCAAGAACCAATACGAACTCAGCACCGAAACCATCAACACCTCCCTGGGCCTGGCCACGCCGCGCAAGTTCGACAACGGCACCCTGAGCAACGACCAGAAGCAGGTCAGCCTCGACCTGTCCCGTGAGTTCGACGTGGGCTTCCTGCCGTATCCGGTGTCCGTGGCGTTTGGCGGCGAATACCTGCGCCAGGGTTATGAAATCGAAGCGGGCGACGCCGCGTCCTACTACCAGACTGGCAGTTCGGGCCTCGGCGGTTTCCGTGAGGCTGACGCCGGCACGAGCTCACGCCACAACTGGGCGCAGTATCTGGACCTGGAAACCAACTTCACCGAAAAACTCAGTGCCTCGGCCGCCGTGAGGCATGAGGACTATAGTGACTTTGGCTCCAACGTCAGCGGTTCGCTGTCGGCACGCTACGACTTCACCCCGCAAGTGGCCTTGCGCGGCAGTATCTCCAACGGCTTCCGCGCGCCGTCCCTGGCCCAGCAGAACTTTGCGTTTACCTCGTCGCAATTGATCGGCAGCGAAATCCGCGAAGCCGGCACATTCCCGGCCTCCAGTCAGGTCGCGCGCCTGCTTGGCGCAGAAGACCTGAAGGCCGAGAAGTCGCGCAACTACAGCCTGGGCCTGGTGCTGGAGCCCGCCGATGACCTGACGCTGACGGTGGATGTGTACCGCATCGATATTCGCGACCGCATTAGCCTGTCGTCCAACCTCAACCTGAGCCCGGCGACCCAGGCCTACCTGCAAGCCAACGGCGTCGGCAACATCAACTACACCACCGCCCGCTACTTCACCAACGCCACCGACACCAGCACCGACGGCGTCGACCTGGTGGCCAATTATCGCTACCAGTTCGATAACGGCATCCGCTGGAACAGCACCGTGGGCTACAACTACAACCACACCAAAGTCACGGACGTGAAGGCCAACCCGGCGATCCTCGACAGCCTCGGCGCCAACCTGGTGCGCGTAGACCGTCGCGAGAAAAGCGGTTTGCTCGGCGACACCACGCCGGAACACAAGCTGAGCCTGGGCAACGACTTCACCTTCGGCAATTGGGCGCTGCACAGCAATTTGGTGCGCTATGGTGAATTCACCAGCTATCAGGCGGACAAGGTCAACGACCAGACTTTCAAGGCGGCGTGGGTGCTGGACTTGTCGGCAGACTACAAGCTGCAGAACTGGACCTTCACCCTGGGCGGCGACAACGTCACCGACAAGTACCCGGAAAAGGTCAACGCGTTCGCCAGCAGCGGCGGCAACCTCGCCTATAGCACTTTTTCGCCGTACGGTTACAGCGGCGCGTTTTATTACGGTAAAGTTGCTTACAACTGGTAACAAACAGGAGACCTAAGCGATCTGCCATGACCGTTATTGAATCCGATCTTATGCAATTGGCTTACCCTCCGCGGCTCGATCTGGGGCCGCAACTCACTCACGAACAGTTGATGAGCTCGATGCAGGCCACCATGGGCCGGCACAAGGGTGGGCCGGTCTGGCTGTTTGCTTACGGTTCGCTGATCTGGCGCCCGGAATGTTCCTCGACGCAACGGGTGCGGGCACGGGTCCACGGTTATCACCGGGGCCTGTATTTGTGGTCCCACGAGCATCGGGGCACGCCGGAAGTGCCGGGGTTGGTCTTCGGCCTGGATCGCGGCGGTTCGTGCAGCGGGTTTGCCTACCGCTTGCCGGAAGATCAGCTGGAAGCCTCGCTGTACGCACTGTGGTGCCGCGAAATGCCCTATCCCTCGTACCGGCCACACTGGCTCAGCTGCCGTCTGGAAGATGGCAGTCAGGTGCAGGCGTTGGGGTTTGTGTTGGAGCGGCACTTGCCCAGCTACGCCGGCAACTTGCCGGACATTGTGCTGAACCACGTGTTGCAAAGCGCTTGCGGGCGTTACGGTACTACGCGCGATTATGTCGAGCAGACCGTCAACGCCCTGCGTAGCCACGCCATGCCAGATAAAAACCTGGAGGCGCGGCTCAAGCGGTGTGCGAAGGATTGTTCAGGCGGTTAACGCGCTGAACTGACGCTGTTGGTATGCCACAGCGTGGGGATCAGGAACGCAATCGCCAGCACACATGCGCCGATCAGCAGCACAAAGCCACCGTCCCAGCCGAAGTGGTCCACGGTATAGCCCATGGCCGCACTCGCCGCCACCGAACCGCCCAGGTAACCGAACAGGCCGGTGAAGCCCGCAGCCGTACCGGCGGCTTTCTTCGGTGCCAGTTCCAGTGCCTGCAGGCCGATCAACATCACCGGGCCGTAGATCAGGAAGCCGATGGAGAACAGCGCGATCATATCGACCATCGGGTTGCCCGGCGGGTTGAGCCAGTACACCAGGGTCGCGACCGTCACCAAGGCCATGAACACGATGCCGGTCAGGCCACGGTTGCCGCGGAAGATCTTGTCCGACATCCAGCCGCACAGCAGCGTGCCCGGAATACCCGCCCACTCATAGAAGAAGTACGCCCACGACGACTTGTCGACGGTGAAGTGCTTGGCTTCCTTGAGGTACGTCGGCGCCCAGTCCAGCACGCCGTAGCGCAGCAGGTAGACGAACACGTTGGCGAAGGCGATGTACCAGAGCATTTTGTTGCGCAGCACGTACTTGACGAAGATTTCCTTGGCGCTGAATTCGTCTTCGTGGCTGGCGTCGTAGCCTTCCGGGTAGTCGTTCTTGTACTTCTCGATCGGCGGCAGGCCGACCGATTGCGGGGTGTCGCGCATGGTGATGAAGGCAAACGCCGCCACGGCCAACGCCACGGTGGCCGGCACGTAGAACGCCGCGTGCCAGTCGTTGAACCACGCCATGCCGAGCAGGAACAGCGGGCCGATCAGGCCGCCGCCGACGTTATGCGCCACGTTCCATACCGACACTACGCCGCCGCGTTCTTTCTGCGACCACCAGTGCACCATCGTCCGCCCACTTGGCGGCCAGCCCATGCCTTGAGCCCAGCCGTTGATGAACAGCAAAATGAACATCATGGTCACGCTGGACGTCGCCCAAGGTGCGAAACCGAAAATGAACATCACCCCCGCCGAAACCAGCAGGCCGAAGGGCAGGAAGTAGCGTGGGTTGGAGCGGTCGGACACCAGGCCCATGAGGAACTTGGACAGGCCGTAGGCAATCGCGATGGCCGACATCGCCAGGCCCAGTTCGCCACGGGTGTAACCCTCGTCGATCAAGTAGGGCATGGCCAGGGAGAAGTTTTTGCGCAGCAGGTAATAGCCCGCGTAACCGAAGAAAATACCGGCGAAGATCTGCCAGCGCAGGCGTCGGTAGGTGCTGTCTATTTTTTCTTCAGGCAGGGGCGCCTGGTGTGCGGCAGGACGAAAGAAAGCAAACATTCAAGAGCTCCAAATTTCTTGTTTTGACTGCGGATGCGAATGTTACAGTTTCGTTACCGAAAATAGCATCGCCTCTTATCTGCAAACACAGGAAATGAGCGCAAGTGCATGTTCTCTTACGAACATGTCGCGAATGGATAAGTGTGGGTCGTTTGATGCTCTTGAGAATGTAGGAGATCAAATGTGGGAGCTGGCTTGCCTGCTCCCACAGTTGACTGCATTTCAAGCGGGTTAGCGGGTTTGGACGACGACTTTCCCGACAGCCCGACGCTGCCCCAGGTCATTGATCGCCTGAGCCGCCTGCTCCAGCGCATACACCTGCGACACCAACGGCTTCAACTTGCCCTCGCCATACCAGGTAAACAACTGCTGGAAATTCGCCGCATTGTCCTGCGGCTGGCGCTGGGCAAACGAGCCCCAGAACACGCCGACCACCGCCGCGCCCTTGAGCAACGCCAGGTTCACCGGCAGCTCGGGGATGCGCCCGCTGGCAAAGCCCACCACCAGCAAGCGGCCGTTCCAGGCGATGCTGCGGATGGCCTGGTCGAACAGGTCGCCACCCACCGGGTCGTAGATCACATCGGCGCCGTTGCCGTCGGTGAGACGCTTGATCTCGTCTTTCAGGCTGGTTTCGCTGTAGTTGATCAACTCGTCGGCACCGGCCGCCTTGGCCACCGCGAGTTTGTCGGCGCTGCTGGCGGCGGCGATCACGCGGGCGCCCATGGCCTTGCCGATTTCCACGGCGGCCAGGCCCACGCCACCGGAGGCGCCGAGCACCAGCAGGGTTTCGCCGGGTTGCAGGTGGGCCCGTTGTTTCAGCGCGTGCATCGAGGTGCCGTAGGTCATGCTGAAAGCAGCGGCGGTGTTGAAGTCCATGCTCGGCGGGATCGGCAGCACGTTGTAGCCCGGTACCGCGACCTGCTCGGCAAAGCTGCCCCAGCCGGTCAGGGCCATGACCCGGTCGCCGACCTTGAGGTGGCTGACCTTCTCGCCGACTTCACTGACCACGCCCGCCGCCTCGCCACCCGGCGAGAACGGGAAGGGCGGCTTGAACTGGTACTTGCCCTCGATGATCAAGGTGTCGGGGAAGTTGACCCCGGCGGCATGCACGTCCAGCAGGATCTCGTTCTTCTTGATCGCTGGGCTGGCGACCTCTTCCAGCACCAGGGTTTCGGCAGGGCCGAAGGCTTTGCACAGCACAGCTTTCATCGGACTATTCCTTTGGGCGTCGTGGCCGATAAGTGTAGAAGGGCAGGTCTGTGGGTCAACGAGCATGCTCGTACCTGATAAGTCGCCATAAGCTTGTGCTTAGCGTTGCTAGCGTTATGCTAGCGCGCAACCGAATGTGAGGAATGAACTGTGAAAGCGTGGATCCTGTTGATGCTGGCCCTGACCCTGCCGATGGCAGCCCAGGCCGAAGAGGCCAAAGAAGGCGAGGCGCCGAAAGTCAGCTACATCAGCCTCAGCCCGCCGTTCGTGGGCAACTATGGCCTGGACGGCACGGCCAAGCTCAAGGTGTTCAAGGCCGACATCGCCCTGCGCGTGACCGGCACTGAAGCCGCCGCAGCGGTCAAAGCCAACGACGCGTTGATCCGCAACCAGTTGGTGGCGCTGTTTACCCAGCAGACCAACGAGACCATGAGCACAGTCGAAGGCAAGGAGAAGCTGCGCCAGGAAGCCCTCAAGCAGACTCAGCAAGTGATGAATGACGAGACCGGCAAGCCGGTGGTGGAAGACCTGTTGTTCAATAACCTGATCATTCAGTAATCGCAGCGCGGCCATCGCGGGCAAGCCCGCTCCCACAGTTGACCGAGTTCCAACGTTGGAATGCAGTCAACTGTGGGAGCTGGCTTGCCTGCGATAGCAATCTACCAGTCACCTCAAGACGCCAAGCTCTTCCTGAACCGCCCTAACGCCACCACAAAAAACACCAACCCAATCCCCGCCAACGCCAGCAAGTCCGGCCACACCACCCCAACCCCCGCATCCCGAAACAGAATCGCCGCACTCAAGCTCACAAAGTGTGTGGAAGGCGACCCCTGCATCACCCACTGCAACCACTCGGGCATGCTGTCCAACGGCGTACTGCCGCCAGACAACAACAGCATCGGGATAATCACCGGAATCGCCAGCAAGCCAAACTGCGGCGTCGAACGGGCCAGCGTGGCCAGAAAGATCCCCAGCGCCGTACTGGCAAACAGATACAGCGCCGTCACAAACAGGAACAAACTCAGTGACCCGGCCAGCGGCACGCCGAGCAAGCCCTTGACCACCACCTCCAGCGACACCCAGGTACACAGCACCACCACCAGCATGTTGCTCCAGATTTTCGCCAGCATGATCTCCAGCGCCGTCAGTGGCAGCACCAGCAAGTGGTCGAGGGTGCCGTGTTCCCGTTCGCGCAGCAGCGCGGTGCCGGTGAGCACGATGGCAAGGATGGTGATGTTGTTGACGATCTGGATCACCGCCAAAAACCAGCCGCCTTCGAGGTTGGTATTGAACAGCGCCCGCGTCGTCAGCAGCGCCGGCGCCTGGCTGGCAGCATCGGTCTGGCCGCCGTACGCTGCCAGTTCGCGCTGGAAAATCCGCCCGATGTAACCGGCGCCCATAAACGCCTGGCTCATCGCCGTGGCGTCCACATTCACCTGCACGCCCGGTTGGCGACCGGCCAACAAGTCGGCCTGGAAGTTCGCCGGCACGTTGATCACAAAGGTGTACTCGCCGCTGTCCATGACCTTGTCCAATTGGTCGTAGGGCAACGGCACGGGCGCCTGGAATTCCGGAGGTTGCAGGGCCTCGGCCATTTGCCGCGAGAGCGCGCTGTGGTCTTCATCGACAAACGCCACGCTGGCGTTATGCACGCCAATCACCGAACCGGCGGCGGGCATATAGATGGCCACGGTGAATGCGTAGAACAGAAACAGCAGCAACACGCTGTCGTGGCGCAGGCTGGTGAGTTCCTTGAGACCCAGTCGCAGGATGTGCGCGAACTTGTGCATCAGGCCTCCTGCTTCTTGAGCATGATCAGGCTCAGCCCGGTAAAGCCGACGAAAAACCCGAACAGCGCCAGGCATTGCGGCCACAACTGGCGCAGGTCCAGGGCTTTGGTAAACGTGCCCACGGCGATATCGAGGAAGTGCCCGGCCGGAAACAGCATGCCCATCAAGGCCGCCGCCCCTTCCAGGGACGAGCGCGGCACGATCAGCCCGGAGAACTGGATGGTGGGCAGGCTGGTGATAATCATGGTGCCGAGGATCGCCGCGATCTGGGTGCGGGTGAACGCGGAAATCAGCAGGCCCATGCCGGTGGTGGCCAGCACATACAGCAGGCCGCCGAACGCCAGGGTCAGGCCGCTGCCTTTGAAGGGCACGCCGAACAGCCAGCGGTTCATCGCCACCAGCAGCGCCAGGTTGACCAGGCTGACGGCCAGGTACGGCGCCTGTTTGCCCAGCAGGAACTCCAGGCGCGTCAGCGGCGTGGCGTAGAAGTTGGTGATCGAGCCCAGCTCTTTTTCCCGCACGATGCCGAGGGCGGTGAGCATCGCCGGGATAAACGCGAGGATCAGTGCCATCACGCCGGGGCCGATGGCGTTCACGCTGACCACGTCCTGGTTATAGCGAAAGCGCGTTTCCAGCTTGGCCGCCGCTTGGTTGTGTTGCGGCTGGCTGCTCAGTTCGCCCAGTTGCTGGAGGTTGGCCTGGTGTACGGCCTCGACATAGTTGCGGCTGGTTTCCGCGCGAAACGGCATGCCACCGTCGAGCCACGCCGCCACGGTGGGTTGGCGCCCGGCGTAGAGGTCGCGGCCAAAGCCCGGTGGAATCTCCAGGGCCAGTTTGATTTCCGAGCGTTGCAGGCGCCGGTGCAGTTCGTTCGAGTCCTGGATCGCAGGCTGCTCGGCGAAGTAACGCGAGCTGCGGAACGCTTCCAGATAGGCGCGGCTTTGTGGCGTCTGGTCCTGGTTGTAGACGGCAAAGGCGAGGTTTTCCACATCCAGGGAGATGCCGTAGCCAAAGATCACCATCATGAACATCGCCCCCAGCAGGGCGAAGGCCATGCGTACCTTGTCGCGCAGCAGTTCCTTGCCTTCGCGGCTGGCCACCGCCAATAGGCGCGTCAGGCTGAAGCCGCGCTTGCTCACGGGCGGCGCGGCGGTTTCGCTGACGGTGGCGGTGGGCGCGCTGGGTTCGGGCTCGCCCTGGGCCTGTTCCAGGCAGGTGACGAAGGCGGCTTCCAGGGTGTCGCCGTGGAATTGCCGTTGCAGCGCGTCGGGCGTGTCGCAGGCCAGCACCTTGCCGGCGTGCATCAGCGAGATGCGGTCGCAGCGCTGGGCTTCGTTCATAAAGTGTGTGGACAGGAAGATGGTCACGCCCTGTTCGCGGGACAGTTCGATCAGCAAGCGCCAGAAATCATCCCGCGCCGCCGGGTCAACGCCCGAGGTCGGTTCATCGAGGATCAGCACTTCCGGGCGATGTAGCACGGCAACGGCCAACGACAAGCGCTGGCGCAAGCCAAGGGGCAGTTCGCCGGAAGGTTGCTCGGCCACGTCACCGAGGTCGAAACGCTGGATCAGCTCATCGATACGCGGGCCGCTGTCGGCCTTGGGCAGGTCGAACAGTTGCGCATGCAGCACCAGGTTCTGGCGCACGCTGAGTTCGCCATAGAGCGAAAAGCTTTGCGACATGAACCCCACGCGCTTGCGGGTGGCCAGGTCCTTGGCGTTCACCGGGTTGCCCAGCAGCTTGGCGCTGCCTTCGGTGGCCGGCATCAGGCCGGTGAGGACTTTCATGGTGGTGGTCTTGCCGCAACCGTTGGAGCCGAGGAAGCCAAAAATCTCGCCACGACCAATGGCAAAGCTGACCTGGTTCACCGCCGTGAAGTCGCCAAAACGCAGGGTCAGGTTGTGGGCTTCGATGGCGATGTCGGCGTTGTCGCTCTCGCGCGGCGGGATCACCAGCGGCTGGTTGTTGTGGGCGCTGTCGCCCTGGAAGTGGGTGAAGGCCTCGTCCAATTTGCCACTGGGTGTGACGGCGGCCAGCTCGCGGCTGAGGCCGTCGGCGATCAGCTTGCCGCGATCGAGCATCAGGCAGTGTTCGAATTGTTCGGCTTCTTCCATGTAGGCCGTGGCGACCAGCAGCGTCAGTTGCGGGCGTTCGCTGCGTACGGTTTCGACCAGTTCCCAAAAGCGGCGGCGCGACAGTGGATCGACGCCGGTGGTCGGTTCGTCGAGGATCAACAGGTCGGGGTCATGGATCAGCGCGCAGCACAGGCCGAGCTTCTGCTTCATCCCGCCGGACAACTTGCCCGCCGGGCGTTCGGCAAAGCGTGCGAGGTCGGTGGCCAACAGCAGGTTGTGCATGCGCTGGTCGCAATCGGCTTTGGACAGGCCGAACAGCGTGGCGAAGAAACGGATGTTTTCGCTGATGGACAACTCGGGATACAAGTTGCCGCCCAGGCCTTGGGGCATAAAGGCGATACGCGGGTACAGGCTGTTGCGGTGGCGGCGGTCCTGAATCGAGCCACCGAGCACCTCCAGTTGGCCAGCCTGGAGTTTTTTGACCCCGGCGATCAACCCCAGCAGGCTCGACTTGCCCGCGCCATCCGGGCCGATCAAGCCGCAGCGCGTGCCGGCGGGCAGGCTGAAGGCGATGTCGAGCAGGGCCTGTTGCTTGCCGTAGCGGTGGTTGATCCCGCTGGCGTGCAGCGCCAGGCCGGTCATTGCAGGTTGGCCGGCCAGTCGATATCGGCCGTGCGCACGTAACCGGCGCCGGGCATGCCGGGTTTGGCTTGGGGCACGGCGTCGGGGTGGGTCAGGCGCAGTTTGACGCGGAACACCAGTTTTTGGCGTTCGTCGCGGGTTTCCACTTCTTTGGGGGTGAACTGCGACTTGGCGGCGACAAAGCTGATTTTTGCCGGCAGCGGTTGCTGGGGCAGGGCGTCGAGCAGGATGCGCGCTTCGCTGCCGACGGTCAGGCGACCGGTGACGGAGGCGGGCAGGTAGAGGTTCATGTACTGATCATTCGGGTCGATCAACAGCAGCACGCGTCCGCCTGCGCCGAGCACTTCACCGGGCTCGGCCAGGCGCAGTTGGATGATCCCGTCGATGGGCGCGCGCAGGCTGCTGTCGTCGATCTCGCTGTTGAGCTGGGCGACCTGGGCCTGGGCGGCGCCGATGGCGGCCTTCACCGAATTGACCTGGGCTTGCGCAGCGATCACCGCCGCGTTGCCGGTGTTTTGCCGGGCTTGCTGCTGGTCGATCAATTGGCTGCTGGCGAAGCCGCGCTTGTACAGCTCCTGGGTGCGCTTGAGCTCCTGGTTGGCCAGCAGTTGCTCGCTTTGGCGCAGTTGCACATTGGCCTCGGCGGCGGCGAAGTTTTCCTTGGCGCGCAGCACTTCGGCTTCGGCCTGGGCGCGCTGGGCTTCGAGGGTGCGGGTGTCCATGCGCGCCAGCAGTTGGCCCTTGAGCACCTTGTCGCCTTCATCCACACGCACTTCGGCCAGGCGCCCGGGGATCTTCGCGGCGATCTGCACTTCGGTGGATTCCAGGCGCCCGTTGCCCATGCTCAGGCCTTCGGGCAGGCGGTCCTGGGTTGAGCGCCAGTAACCGAAGCCTCCCGCGCCGAGCAGCAGGGCGATCAAGGCGATGGCGAAAATACGGGAGGTGTGGTTGTTCTGCGACATGGCGGCTTCCTGCGGCATTAGCGTCCTAGTTTGACCGGATGGCACCCAGAGGCGGTTGATGCCGGTCAAATGAAGCGCAAGCCTAACGCGCTTGGCGCACAGATGCATGCGCCAGGCGCGTGACCGCCGGGTTCTGCCCCGTTAACCCAGGGCCAGCACCGCCGCCCATTGCTCGGCGGTCACCGGCATCACGGACAACCGGCTGCCTTTTTGCACCAGCGGCAACTCGGCGAGGGCGGTTTGTTGTTTCAGGTAGCCCAGGCCCAGCACCTTGGGAAAGGTTTTGACGTGCGCCACATCGATCGCGCTCCACGGGTTTTTCTCCGGGGTGGCCTTGGCGTCGAAATAGTGGCTTTCTGGCTCCAGCGCCGTGGGATCTGGGTAGGCCGCCTTGATGATTTTGCCGATGCCGGCAATCCCCGGCTCCGGGCAGCTGGAGTGGTAGAAGAAAAACTCGTCACCCTCGGCCATGGCGCGCAGAAAATTGCGCGCCTGATAGTTGCGCACCCCGTCCCAGCGGGCTTCGCCGAGCTTTTCCAGGCCCTTGATGGAGAGTTCGTCGGGCTCGGATTTCATCAGCCAATAGGCCATTTTTGCGCTCCTGAAAATGGGATTGGGCAAGTTGTCAGGCAATTAAATGACAAACCGACAGTCGGTTGGCGCCAAGGTTTGCGTGTTGGTTCACGTTACCGCAGAATGCCCGCTTTTAAGCTTGACGCCGCTGCAACGGACTACTTTGGAACGTTGTTGTCATCGTGTACGAGGTGCCTGAAGGGGGGCAATCGATGCAACGTAAGCCGGATTTACTATGGATTTTGGTTATTTTGTTTGGTCTGGGCGTCGTGACCACCGGGTATGCCCAAAGCCTCTGGTCGAACAAGACCGATGCACCCATTGAACTGACTCAGCAACAACCGCAACCGTTCAAGCGCTGACCCTTCTTCCAGACGCCGCTGTTTATTGCGGCGTCTGCGCGATATACCACTGCTTATCCGTGACGGTGCCAGCCAATGGCACATCCCAGCTCGCCTGCGCCAATCGTTCGACCTTCTGACATTCATGGGCCAGGCCCAGCAGCGTCGGCTTGCGCCAGCTCTTGCGGCGCGCCAGGTAAGCGAGGCTGCGGTCGTAGAAACCGCCGCCCATGCCCAGGCGTCCACCCACGTCATCGAAACCGACCAACGGCAATAACACCAGGTCCAGCGCCCAGACCTTGCGCTGCTGGCCGATGTTCACCCGTGGCTCGAGGATGCGGAAGCGATTGGGCTGCAACTTTTCCCCGGGCCGCACGCGCTGGAACACCATCTTGGTCCGTGGCCACGCGCTGAGCACCGGCAGGTAAGTGGCCTTGCCCCGGCGCTGGGCAGCACGCAGCAGCAGGCGCGGATCGATTTCACCGTCCGTCGGCAGGTATAAGGAAATATGTTTGGCCCGGCGAAACAGCGGCTGCTGTGCCAGTTGCCGATACAGGCCGAGGGCGGCCTTGCGCTGCTCGCTCGGCGTGAGTTCGCGGCGGGCTTTGCGCAACATGCGTCGAAGTTGCGGACGGGAAAGCGGCGCAGGTTCGGTCATGGTTTTCGGCTCATAAAACAATGCCAGTCCGAAGACTGGCATTGAGTTTGGGAATTCAGGCTCCCCGACAGAGCCGCTGTCGACTTAGCCCTTGAACCCGAAAGTTCAAGGTGGAAGAAGCAGTAGGCTTTAAGGCTTTCCGTCTAGCGGACATGCACACCAGCCCAACGTGCAACTTCCAGGGTAGTGCGAATCGGCTCAGGGACATCGCCGACTGGCAAACACGCCAGGGAGTGGGGCGAGTATACCTTAAACGTCGGCGGCAATCAGCCCTTGGGTGCGTCTGAATCGCTGGAAAGCACCAGATCCACACGTTCCAGCAGGTCGCGCACCTGCTCGCGCGTCGAACCGCTGGCCTGTACGTCAGGGCGTTCCTGCTTGTGCAGCAGATCGTGGGTGATGTTCAGCGCGGCCATCACGGCGATACGGTCGGCGCCGATGACTTTGCCGCTGCTGCGGATTTCACGCATCTTGCCATCCAAGTAACGGGCGGCGCTCACCAGGTTGTTGCGCTCTTCCTGGGGGCAGATGATCGAATACTCTTTATCCAGGATCTGCACGGTGACGCTATTGCTTGAACTCATGAGTCTTGCTCCAGGGCCTTCAGGCGCGAAATCATCGATTCGACCTTACGCCGGGCGATTTCGTTTTTTTCAATGAGGTGAGCGCGTTCCTCGCGCCAGGTTTTTTCCTGAGCTAGTAGGAGTCCATTTTGACTCTTAAGTTGCTCGACCCGATCAATTAGCAATTCGAGTCTGGCCATCAGCGCTTGCAGGTCGGTGTCTTCCATTGGGTTCCACTGGATTTGTCTGATGAATGGCAACTGCAGGATAAACGATCTGACGCCCTTGATAGTCTTGGTACGTCTGCCGGTGCTAGGATACAGCGCTCCATTCTAGACATTGCGCCGTCTGGCGCCTAGCTCACCATGCCCATTCAGAACTCCCCGTACGATGCTTTCTCCAAACTGCTGAGCACCAGCGGCCACCCTTGCTCGCCTGCCGAATTGCACGGCGTGTTGCTGGGCCGCAGTTGCACCGGCGTAGGCTTTGATGCCGACAACTGGCTGGCCGATGTGGCTGAGCTGTTGGAAACCGAGCCGACCGAGAACGTGCGTAATGCGCTGATCGGCCTGCAGGAAATGGTCAAGGGCGAGCTGACCGGTGACGACGTCACCGTGGTCCTGCTGCTGCCGACCGACGACGCGCCACTGACCGAGCGCGCCGCCGCACTGGGCCAATGGTGCCAGGGCTTCCTCCACGGTTTCGGCGTCAACGCCGGCGGCCTGGAGCTGAGCACCGACGCCAAGGAAGTGTTGCAGGATTTGGCAGCGATCTCCCAGGTGCAAGACGCCCTGGAAGAGTCCGAAGACGGCGAAGGCGACTACATGGAAGTCATGGAATACCTGCGCGTCGCACCGCTGCTGCTGTTCACCGAGACCAAGAAGTCCGCTGAACCCGCTGCACCCAAGCCGTCGCTGCACTAAGAAAGGACGCCCATCTGCCCATGATTCATATCCCCAGAGCGGAATACACCCGGCGCCGCAAGGCGCTCATGGCGCAGATGGAACCCAACAGCATCGCGATCCTGCCGGCCGCCGCCGTGGCCATTCGCAACCGTGATGTCGAGCACGTCTATCGCCAGGACAGCGACTTCCAGTACCTGAGCGGTTTCCCCGAGCCGGAAGCGGTGATCGTGCTGATGCCCGGTCGCCTGCATGGCGAGTACGTGCTGTTCTGCCGCGAACGCAACGCCGAACGCGAACTATGGGACGGCCTGCGTGCCGGCACCGAAGGCGCGATCCGTGACTTTGGCGCCGCCGACGCATTCCCCATCACCGATATCGACGACATCCTGCCCGGCCTGATCGAAGGCCGCGATCGGGTGTATTCGGCCATGGGCAGCAATGCCGAATTCGACCGGCACCTGATGGAGTGGATCAACGTGATCCGCTCTAAAGCGCACCTTGGCGCCCAGCCGCCGAACGAATTTGTTGCCCTGGATCATCTGCTCCACGACATGCGCCTGTATAAATCGGCGGCAGAAGTGAAGGTGATGCGCGAGGCCGCACGCATCTCCTGCGCCGCCCATGTACGGGCGATGCAGGCCAGCCGCGCCGGTTTGCACGAGTACAGCCTGGAAGCCGAGCTGGACTACGAATTCCGTAAGGGCGGTGCGAAGATGCCGGCCTATGGCTCCATCGTCGCCGCCGGGCGCAACAGCTGCATCCTGCATTACCAGCAGAATGACGCGCTGCTCAAGGACGGCGACCTGGTGCTGATCGACGCCGGTTGCGAGATCGACTGCTACGCCAGCGACATCACCCGCACCTGGCCGGTCAACGGCAGGTTTTCGCCGGAGCAAAAGGCGATCTACGAGATTGTGCTGGCCTCCCAGGAAGCCGCCTTTGCCGAGATCGCCCCCAACAAACATTGGAACCAGGCCCACGAGGCGACGGTGCGCGTCATCACCGCCGGGCTGGTCAAGCTTGGGTTGTTGCAAGGTGACGTCGGCGAACTGATCGCCAGCGAAGCCTATAAAGCCTTCTATATGCACCGCGCCGGCCACTGGCTGGGCATGGATGTGCATGATGTGGGCGAGTACAAAGTGGGCGGTGAATGGCGGGTGCTGGAAGTCGGCATGGCCTTGACCGTGGAGCCGGGGATCTACATCGCCCCGGACAACCCAAACGTGGCAAAGAAATGGCGTGGCATTGGCGTACGCATCGAGGACGACGTGGTAGTGACCAAGCAAGGCTGTGAAATCCTGACCGGCGGCGTGCCCAAGACCGTCGCCGACATCGAAGCGCTGATGGCGGCTGCCCGATGAGCCGGGTCAACCTGGCGATTATCGGCGGCGGCCTGGTGGGCGCCAGCCTGGCGCTGGCGTTGCAGGCCGGGGCCAAGGCCCGTGGCTGGAAGATCTTGATGATCGAGCCGTTCGCCCCGGGCGACAGCTACCAGCCGAGCTACGATGCGCGGTCGTCGGCGCTGTCCTACGGCGCCAAGCAGATCTATCAACGCCTGGGCCTGTGGCAGGAGATTTCCCGCCGCGCCGAGCCGATCAAGCAGATCCATGTGTCGGACCGTGGCCGTTTCTCCACGGCGCGCCTGTCCGCCATGGAAGAGGGCGTGCCGGCCCTCGGCTACGTGGTCGAAAACGCCTGGCTCGGCCAATGCCTGTGGCAAGGCCTGGATAAAGACGTGGTCAGCTGGCGCTGCCCGGCCGAAGTCACGCGCATGGAACCGCTGCCCGACGGCTATCGCCTGACCCTCAACGATGAAACCGTGCTGGAATGCGACCTCGCCGTGCTCGCCGATGGCGGCCGCTCCGGCCTGCGCGAGCAACTGGGCATCGGCGTGAAAACCCGCCCCTACAACCAGAGCGCGCTGATCGCCAACATTACCCCCAGCGAAGCCCACAACGGCGAAGCCTTCGAGCGCTTCACCGATGACGGCCCGATGGCCCTGTTGCCGCTGCCGGACAACCGTTGCGCGTTGGTGTGGACGCGCATCGGCATGGACGCCCAGCGCTTGGCCAATCTCGATGAGCGCAGCTTCCTCAGCGAATTGCAGGGCGTGTTTGGCTACCGCCTGGGCACCCTCAAGCAAGTTGGCGCGCGGCACCTGTACCCGTTGACCCTGGTGGAAGCCGAAGAGCAAGTGCGTTCCCACCTGGCGATCCTCGGCAATGCCGCCCACAGCCTGCACCCGATTGCCGGGCAGGGCTTCAACCTGTCCCTGCGCGATGCCGTTGCCCTGGCCGAAGCCTTGCTGGCCGGGCCGCAAGTGCCGGGTGACCTGGCGACCTTGCAGGGTTATCGCGAGCGCCAGCGCCTGGATCAGAAATTGACCGTGGGCTTCTCCGACCAGGTCACGCGCCTGTTTGGCAGTGCGCAACCGTTGGTCGCCCTGGGCCGCAACATGGGCCTGCTCGGCCTCGACCTGCTGCCGCCGGCCAAGCGCTGGTTCGCCCGTCAGGCCATGGGCCTGGGCACGCGTCCCGATGCGTAAGTGGTTGATCGAGCGCCTGGGCAAGGCGCGCCTGTTGCGTTGGATCATGACCCTGTACCCGCCCTACCTGGGTGCGGGCGTCAGCGTGCAGCAGATGAGCGCCGATTTTCGTCACGTCAAAGTGCGCATGGGCCTGGGCTGGTACAACCGCAACTACGTCGGCACGCAGTTCGGCGGCAGCCTGTATTCGATGGTCGATCCGTTCTACATGTTGATGCTCATGGAGAACCTGGGCCGCGACTACATCGTCTGGGACAAGGCCGCGAGCATCGATTTCATCTCGCCGGGCAAAGGCCCGGTGTTTGCCGAGTTTTCCATCGACGACGCCTTGCTGGACGAGATCCGCCGGCAGACCGAAGGGGGCGAGAAGTACTTGCCTCACCTCAAGGTGCAGATTCATGACGGCGCCGGCACCCTGGTGGCGCGCGTCGATAAAACCCTTTACGTGCGGCGCAAGCCGCCAGCGAGACAGGCTTAAACCATGGACATGCGCGCAGATGTGCTGATTGTCGGGGCCGGAATGGTCGGAAGCGCCCTGGCGCTGGCGTTGCAGGGCAGTGGCCTGCAGGTGCTGCTGCTGGACGGCAGCCCGCTGAGTGTCAAACCCTTCGACCATGACGCGGCCTTTGAACCCCGCGTGAGCGCGTTGTCGGCGGCCAGCCAGCGCATCCTCGAACGCCTTGGCGTGTGGGACGGCATTGTCGAGCGGCGCGCCAGCCCTTACGGCGAGATGCAAGTGTGGGACGGCAGCGGCACCGGGCAGATCCACTTTTCGGCGGCCAGCGTGCATGCCGAAGTGCTCGGGCATATCGTCGAAAACCGCGTGGTCCAGGATGCCTTGCTCGACCGTTTGCACGACTGCGACCTGGGCCTTTTGGCCAATGCGCGCCTGGAACAGATGCGCCGCTCCGGCGATGACTGGCTGCTGACCCTGGCCGACGGCCGCACCTTGCGCGCGCCGCTGGTGGTCGCCGCCGATGGCGCCAACTCCGCCGTGCGCCGCCTCACCGGCACCGCGACCCGCGAATGGGATTACCTGCACAACGCCATCGTCACCAGCGTACGCAGCAGCCAACCGCACCAGCGCACGGCCTGGCAGCGCTTTACCGACACCGGCCCATTGGCGTTCTTGCCTTTGGTACGCGATGGGCAGGAGGACTGGTGTTCGATCGTCTGGTCCACCACGCCGGCTGAATCCGAACGCCTGATGGCGCTGGACGATGACAGCTTCTGCCGCGAACTGGAGCGCGCCTTCGAAGGCCGCCTGGGCACGGTGATCAGCGCCGACCCGCGTGTCTGCGTGCCCTTGCGCCAGCGCCACGCCAAACGCTACGTGGCCGAAGGCCTGGCGTTGATTGGCGACGCGGCCCACGTGATCCACCCGTTGGCGGGGCAGGGCGTGAACCTGGGCTTCCTCGACGCGGCGACGCTGGCCGAAGTGCTGCTGTCGGCCACCGAACGCGGTGAGCGCCTCGCGGATGTGAAAGTGCTGAGCCGTTATGAGCGTCGGCGCATGCCGCACAACCTGGCGTTGATGGCCGCGATGGAGGGTTTTGAGCGCTTGTTCCAGGCCGACCAACTGCCGCTGCGCTGGTTGCGCAATGCCGGCCTCAAGATGGTCGACCAGATGCCCGAAGCGAAAGCGGTGTTTGTGCGTCAGGCGTTGGGTTTAAGTGGCGACCTCCCAGACCTCGCCAAACCCTAAGCCTGACGCGGTCCCCTGTGGGAGCTGGCTTGCCCGCGAAGAGGCCATCAGCCCCACTACAAATCCCACCCATGCAACATCTGGTAACGCCTCCACCAAGCGCCAGCAAATGTGAGTCCTTATCATTTGCCCTCTTTTTGCAAATGAGAGACTGCCCCCATGTTGGCACCCAAGCGCCTCCTGACTGCCCTGGCACTCACCCTGATCGGCAGCACGACCGTGCAGGCAGCCGACGAAGTGGTGGTCTACTCCTCGCGCATCGACGAACTGATCAAGCCGGTGTTCGACGCCTACACCCAAAAGACCGGCGTACAGGTGAAGTTCATCACCGACAAGGAAGCCCCGCTGATGCAGCGCATCAAGGCCGAGGGCGAAAACGCCACCGCCGACCTGCTGCTCACCGTCGATGCCGGCAACCTCTGGCAGGCCGAGCAGATGGGCATCCTGCAACCGTTCACGTCGCCTGTGATCGACAAGAACATTCCTCTGCAATACCGCTCATCCACTCATGCCTGGACCGGCTTGAGCCTGCGTGCGCGCACTATCGCCTATTCCACCGACCGGGTGAAACCGGGTGACCTGACCACCTACGAAGCCCTGGCCGACAAACAGTGGGAAGGCCGCCTGTGCCTGCGCACGGCGAAAAAGGTCTACAACCAGTCGCTGACCGCCACCCTGATCGAAACCCATGGCGCGGCCAAGACCGAAGAAATCGTCAAGGGTTGGGTCAACAACCTGTCCACCGACGTGTTCTCCGATGACATCGCGGTGCTCGAAGCGATCAACGCCGGGCAATGCGACGTGGGTATCGTCAACACTTACTACTACGGGCGCCTGCACAAACAGAACCCGAAGCTGGCGGTGAAGTTGTTCTGGCCGAACCAGGGCGACCGTGGCGTGCATGTGAACCTGTCGGGCATCGGCCTGACCAAACACGCACCGCACCCGGAAGCGGCCAAGGCCTTGGTGGAGTGGATGACCACGCCTGAGGCGCAGAAGATTTTTGCCGACGTGAACCAGGAATTCCCGGCCAACCCGGCGGTACCGCCGTCGGCCGAAGTGGCGACCTGGGGCAAGTTCGTTGCGGACACCTTGCCGGTGGAAGTGGCGGGCAAACGCCAGGCTGAGGCGATTCGCCTGATGGATCGTGCTGGCTGGAACTAAGTACACTCTGTAGGACACCGCAGCTCTAAATGTGGGAGCTGGTTTGTGTGGGAGCTGGCTTGCCTGCGATAGCATCACCTCGGTATCACTGATACACCGAGGTGCCTGCATCGCAGGCAAGCCAGCTCCCACATTGTTTCGCGGTGATTTCAAAAAAATTCATTTCCTGAGCGATTTTCCTTGGCCCACCCCGCCCAACGCCGCTGGTACCTGCCGGTCTTCACCGTCGCCGCCCTGGTGCTGCTGCCGCTGAGCGTGCTGTTGCTGTCCTGGCAAAGCATCGATGCGCAAATCTGGTCCCACCTCTGGGAAACCCAGATGCCGCGCCTGCTGGGCAACACCCTGACCCTGGTGCTCGGCGTCGGTGTCGGCGTGACCGTGCTCGGCGTCAGCCTGGCCTGGCTCACCAGCCTGTGCGAGTTCCCCGGGCGGCGCTGGCTGGATTGGGCGCTGATGTTGCCCTTCGCGATTCCGGCCTATGTGCTGGCCTTTGTGTTTGTCGGCCTGCTGGACTTCGCCGGTCCGGTGCAAACCCTCTTGCGCGAATGGTTCGGCAGCGGCCTGCGCCTGCCGCGTGTGCGGTCCACCAGCGGCGTGGTCATCGTCCTGGTGCTGGTGTTCTATCCCTACGTCTACCTGCTGGCGCGCACCGCGTTCCTCGCCCAGGGCAAAGGGCTGATGGAGGCCGCGCGGGTGCTGGGGCAATCGCCGTGGCAAGCCTTCTGGCGCGTCGCTCTGCCCATGGCGCGGCCGGCGATTGGGGCGGGTGTGGCGTTGGCGTTGATGGAAACCCTGGCGGATTTCGGCGCGGTCTCGGTGTTCAACTTCGACACCTTCACCACCGCCATTTATAAAACCTGGTACGGCTTTTTCAGCCTGTCGAGTGCGGCGCAGTTGGCCAGCCTGTTGCTGCTGGTGGTGATGCTGGTGCTGTACGGCGAGCGCCGTGCCAGGGGCGCCAGCCGGCCGAGCAACGAGCGCCCACGGGGCAAGGCGCTGTACCACCTGCGCGGGTTCAAGGCGGCAGCGGCGAGCAGTTGGTGTGGGTTGGTGTTTGCCTGCGCGTTTGTCATCCCGATGCTGCAACTGGTCGCCTGGTTCTGGCAGCGAGGCCGTTTCGACCTGGATGAGCGCTATTCGGGCCTGATCGTGCATACCCTTTACCTGGGCGGTATCGCGGCGTTGATCACGGTCAGCGTGGCGCTGGTGCTGGCGTTCGCCAACCGCCTGGCGCCGACCCGGGCGATCCGCTCCGGCATCAGCCTGGCCAACGTCGGCTACGCCTTGCCGGGTTCGGTGCTGGCGGTGTCGATCATGTTGGCGTTCAGCTACCTGGACCGCGAACTGGTGGTACCGCTGTCCGGCTGGTTGGGCGGTGCGGGCAAGCCGTTGCTGCTGGGCAGCCTGTCGGCGCTGGTGCTGGCGTATCTTGTGCGTTTTTTGGCGGTGGCCTATGGGCCGCTGGAAAACAGCCTGGCGCGAATCCGCCCGTCGTTGCCGGAAGCTGCACGCAGCCTTGGGGTGAGCGGGCCGCGACTGTTTTGCAAAGTGTATCTGCCGTTGCTGCTGCCGGGGACGCTGAGCGCGGCGTTGCTGGTGTTTGTCGACGTGCTCAAGGAAATGCCCGCGACCTTGCTGATGCGCCCGTTTGGCTGGGACACCCTGGCGGTTCGGATCTTTGAAATGACCAGTGAAGGCGAGTGGGCGCGGGCGTCATTGCCGGCGCTGACACTGGTGTTGGTTGGCCTGCTGCCGGTGATCGGGCTGATTCGGCGCTCTGCCCGACAAATCGCTTAGGTGCCAGTCCCTCGGCTTGCGGCTACAATGCGCGGCATTCGGTGCGCTCCGCCTTTCTGGTTGGGTTGCTGTATGTCGCTACAGGCCTTGTAAATCGGGGCATTCAGCGCGCATGGCAACGCTGCGCACCTTCGCCAAGCCCGGAAGGAGAAACCCATGGGACAGCGTACGCCTCTGTATGACCTGCATCTCGCCCTCGGCGCGAAAATGGTCGATTTTGGCGGTTGGGATATGCCTCTGCACTACGGCTCGCAAGTTGAAGAACACCATCAGGTGCGACGCGACTGCGGGGTGTTCGATGTATCTCATATGACCGTAATCGATGTCACCGGCCCCCAGGCCAAGGAATGGCTCCAGCACCTGCTGGCCAATGATGTCGAGCGTCTGCATGGCTGCGGCCGTGCGTTGTACAGCGCCATGCTCAACGACAAGGGCGGCGTGGTGGACGACATGATCGTCTACCGTATCGACGCCGGTTACCGGCTGGTGGTCAACGCCGCCACCCGCGACCAGGACATGGCCTGGATGCAGGCGCAACTGGGCGGCTTCCACGTACAGCTCAATGAGCGCTCCGAGTTGGCCATGCTCGCCATCCAGGGGCCCCACGCCCGGCAGAAGATCGCCGAGCTGGTCACCCAGTCCCGCAGCGCCCTGATTCACCAGCTCAAGCCTTTCGAAGGCCTGGCCGATGGCGATTGGTTTATCGCCCGCACCGGTTATACCGGCGAAGACGGCCTGGAGATTGTGTTGCCTGCCGATCAGGCCCCGGGGTTTTTCAACGACCTGGTGGGCGCCGGCATTTCCCCCATCGGCCTCGGTGCCCGCGATACCCTGCGCCTTGAAGCCGGCATGAACCTGTACGGCCAGGACATCCACCAGGACGTTTCCCCGCTCGCCGCCAACATGGCCTGGAGCATTGCCTGGGAGCCTGCCGGACGCAATTTCATCGGCCGCGCCGCGCTGGAAGCCGAATTGGCGGCCGGTGTGCAGTTCAAATTGGTCGGGCTGGTGCTGGAAGAACGCGGGGTTTTACGTGCTCACCAGGTGGTTCGTATCGCCAATGTTGGCGAAGGAGAGATCACCAGTGGTAGTTTCTCTCCTACGTTGAGCAAATCCATTGCCTTGGCGCGTGTACCGACGGCGACGGCCGATCGGGCCGAAGTGGAAATCCGCGGCAAGTGGTATCCGGTTCGAGTGGTCAAGCCGACCTTCGTGCGCCATGGCAAAACCTTGATCTAACCTATTTCCGGCAGGCCAAAGGCCGCTGACATTACTTCTTGAGGACACAGACTATGAGCGATATCCCTGCCGACCTGCGTTTTGCCGAAAGTCACGAATGGGCCCGACTGGAAGCTGACGGCACCGTGACCGTTGGTATCTCCGACCATGCCCAGGAGGCGTTGGGTGATGTGGTGTTTGTCGAGCTGACCGAAGTGGGCAACGTGTTTGCCGCAGCTGATCAGGCGGGTGTGGTGGAGTCGGTGAAGGCCGCTTCGGATATCTACTCGCCAATTGCTGGCGAAGTGATTGCGGTAAACGAGGCCCTGAGCGGTGAGCCTGAACTGTTGAACTCCGACCCGTATGGCGCCTGGATCTTCAAGCTCAAGCCAAGCAACGCGGCCGACCTGGAAAAACTGCTGGATGCTGCTGGCTACAAAGCCGCTATCGGCGAGTAAGCAGTACGCACTGTGTGGCTTGCTGTGGCGAGGGAGCAAGCTCCCTCGCCACAAAAGACAGCTCCCACATTTGATTGGGGTGAGCCAAATTTTTCAGCCCGCTTTCAATACGGCTTTCACTGCCGCCACCGAACGCTCTACATCCGTCTCCGTCATCGCCGTGAACATCGGCAACGACACGATCAAGCGCCCAACCTTTTCCGCCACCGGGAACATGCCTTCCTTGAACCCCTGTGCCCGATAAAGGCTGAGCAGGTGGATCGGTGGGTAGTGATAGCCAATGCCGACGCCGTGGGCCTGCATCTGCTCCATGAACGTGGCCCGCGCCGGCAGGCCGTCCTGACGCTCCGGCAGCACCAGTTGGAACAGGTGCCAGTTGCTGTTTTCGAAATCCGCCGGTGGCAGTTGCGCGCCGTATGTCTCTTCAAAGTCGCTGCCGAAGCATTTGAAATAATGCCGCGCCAGGTTCTGACGATGGGCGGTGATCTTCTCGATATGGGCAAACTGCCCCAGGCCGATGGCCGCCGCGATATCGGTCATGTTGAACTTGCCGCCCAACACATCCACATCCAGGCCGTCGAAGCCGGTACGGGTCACGCCTTGCAGGCGGTACTTCTCGGCCAGGCGCGCTTCTTCGGCGTTGTTCAACACCAGGCAGCCGCCCTCGGAGGAGGTGATGTTCTTGTTCGCTTGGAAGCTGAACGACACGAAGTCCCCGGTGGCGCCGATGCGTTCGCCATCCCAGCTGGAACCCAGGGCCTGGGCGGCGTCTTCGACGATGCGCAGGTTGTACTTGTTGGCCAGTGCGTAAAGCATCGGCATGTCCAGCGGCAGGCCAGCCAGGTAAACCGGGATGATCGCCTTGGTGCGCGGCGTGATCGCGGCTTCGACCTGAGCCAGGTCGATATTGCGGGTGACCGGGTCGATGTCGGCGAACACTGGTGTGGCGCCCACTTCCAGAATCACATTGGCCGTGGCGACCCAGGAGATCGGCGTGGTGATGACTTCATCGCCCGGGCCGACCCCGGCGATGCGCAGGGCAATCTCCATGGTGCAAGTGCCCGAGTTGAACGTGCGTACCGGCCGGCCGCCAAAATATTCCGACAGCTGGGCCTCGAATGCCTGCACTTTCGGCCCGCTGGTGATCCAGCCCGAGCGCAGTACATCGCCGACTGCCGAGATAGTGGCTTCGTCGATCGTGGGTTTGGAGAACGGCAGGAAGGGCTGTTGGCTCATGACGACGAAGGCATCCGTTTCAGATTGGCGATGAGTAAAAAAGATGGGTCTGTACCGGCATGGTTGCACGGGTCGACTGAATATAGCCTGTCACCCGTGAATGAATCGTCATCGTGCAGACAAAAAAATACCGCTTGGGAAAGCGGCATTTTTCAGAGTGCTGGAATCACTCGGTGACGGCATTTTTCGCGAGAATGGCGTTGGCCAACTCCATGTCCGTGGCCTGCAGGCCAGGGTTGTCGGCGCGGACTTTCTGCATCGCGGCTTCCAGGTACGGGCCACGGATGCCGCCGTCGCTGGCAACAAAGCTGCCCGCGTCATCTTGCGCAGCGACCACCAGCTTGTGGTCCTTGAAGGTCAGGTACGTCGAGCCGGTGGTGGCGCCCGACGAGATGACATTGCGCCAGAAACTGTCGGCCATGGCTGAACCGACAGGGAGGGAAAGCACAGCGAGGGTTGCGACAGCATATTTGAGACGCATGATGGGTGACTCCGGGTGGGTTATCTGTACTTTATGATTGTAGTCAGCCCTCCCGAGTTCCATCACTGACTAAACAGTTTCAACCTTTAAAATCACCCCGTCCTGGCCAACCACCCTGACTTGAGCGCCTACAGGGCTATCAGGACCGGTCACCATCCAGACACCATCGCCAACTTTGACCTTGCCCCGGCCATCGATAATCGGCTGATGCACCACGAAGATGCGCCCAACCAGCTCCGAACCCCGTTCATTCAGCCCTGGCTGGTCGCTGGGCTTGGCGCTGCTGCGCAAGCGCTTCCACCACGCCAGCGCAGTCAGCAGCGACAGCACCGCAAACAGCAGCAGCTGCCATTCCAGCCCCAGGGATGGCACCAGAAACTTGATCACACCCACGGCAGCCGCTGCGATGCCCATCCACAACAGGTAACCGCCGGCACCGAAGACCTCAAGAATCAGCAGCACCGTGCCCAGTGCCAGCCAATCCCAAAACGACAGGAGCTGCAGGAAATCCCACATGGTGGTCGCCTCAGCCTTTCTTGCTGTCAAAGGTCGCCTTGACGATCTCGCCGATGCCACCGACCGCGCCGATCACCTGGCTGGCTTCCAGCGGCATCAGGATCACCTTGCTGTTGTTGGCCGAGGCCAGTTTGCCGAGGGCGTCGATGTATTTCTGCGCGACGAAATAGTTGACCGCCTGCACGTTGCCCGAGGCGATTGCTTCCGACACCACTTGTGTCGCACGCGCTTCGGCTTCGGCCTGACGCTCACGGGCTTCGGATTCGAGGAACGCCGCCTGGCGGCTACCTTCGGCCTCGAGGATCTGCGCCTGCTTCTTGCCTTCGGCAGTCAGGATTGCCGACGCCCGCAGGCCTTCGGCTTCGAGAATCTGTGCACGCTTGATCCGCTCGGCTTTCATCTGGCCGGACATGGCGGCCATCAGGTCCGCTGGCGGGCTGATGTCCTTGATCTCGATCCGGGTGATCTTGATGCCCCACGGCGCGGTCGCTTCGTCGACGGTGCGCAGCAGTTTCTCGTTGATGCCGTCACGCTGGCTGAGCATCGCGTCCAGTTCCATGGAGCCGAGGACGGTACGGATGTTGGTTTGCAGCAGGTTGCGTATGGCGTGTTCGAGGTTGTTGACCTCGTAGGCGGCCTGGGCGGTATTGACCACCTGGAAGAAGCACACGGCGTCGATCTGCACGGTGGCGTTGTCGGCGGTGATGACTTCCTGTGGCGGGATATCCAGCACGCTTTCCATCACGTTGATCTTGCGACCGATGCGGTCCATGACCGGAATGATGATGTTCAGGCCGGGCTTGAGGGTGTTGGTGTAGCGGCCGAAACGCTCGACCGTCCATTGATAGCCTTGGGGCACTACTTTGAAGCCCATGATGAGCAGCGCCACGGCCAAGCCTACGAAAATAAGCAGTACGGTTCCGATCTGCATAACGATTCCCTATCCGATGTTGTCAGTGAGCGGAGTGTAACGGTGTTGTCACTGATAAAAACGGTTTCACGCGTCAACAATCAACGGATTTGTTACTGAATCCCCAGGCGTGATTCGCAGGACTTCGGTCATGGTAGTCAGCCCGGCGTAGGCCTTTTCCGTGGCGGCCATGCGCAGGCTGCACATGCCTTGGGCCATCGCGCTCTGGCGCAGAGCCTGCACGTCGGCGCCGGGGGTGATCAACGCCTTGAGGTGTTCGTCCAGCACCATGATTTCGTAGACACCTGCCCGTCCCCGGTAACCACTGTGTCGACATTCCCCGCAGCCAACGGCCTCATGGGCACCTTCGCGCATCCGTTTGCAGTGGGGGCACAACAGCCGCACCAAGCGTTGCGCCATCACGCCTATAAGGGTAGCCCTGATCAAATAATGAGCAATCCCCAGCTCTTGTAGACGGGCGACCGCGCTGGGTGCGTCGTTGGTGTGCAGGGTGGCCAGCACCAAGTGCCCGGTCAGTGCTGCCTGGATCGCCATTTCTGCGGTTTCCTGGTCGCGGATCTCGCCGATCATGATGATGTCCGGGTCCTGGCGCAGCAGCGCGCGGATGCCGCTGGCGAAGGTCAGGTCGATATTGTGCTGCACCTGCATCTGGTTGAACGCCGGTTCGACCATCTCGATAGGATCTTCCACGGTGCATAGGTTGACCTCGCGGGTCGCCAGTTGCTTGAGCGTGGTGTAGAGCGTGCTGGTCTTGCCGGAACCGGTAGGGCCGGTGACCAGGATGATGCCGTGGGCTTGGCGGGTCATGGCGTGCCAGCGCCGTTGGTCCTCGGCGGATAAGCCCAACTGGTCGAAGTTCTTGAGCAGCACCTGTGGGTCGAAAACCCGCATCACCAGTTTTTCGCCAAACGCAGTGGGCAGGGTTGAGAGGCGCAATTCAACCTCGGTGCCCGCTGGGCTCTTGGTCTTGACCCGACCGTCCTGGGGTTTGCGTTTCTCCGCCACGTTCATCCGGCCCAGGCTTTTCAGGCGGCTGACGACCGCCATCGTCACCTGGTGCGGAAATTGGTAGACGTCGTGCAGCAGCCCATCGATGCGAAAGCGCACGCGACCCTGTTCACGGCCCGGTTCTATATGGATATCGCTGGCACGCTGGGCAAAGGCGTATTGCAACAGCCAGTCGAAGATATTGACGATATGAGCGTCGTTGGCGTCGGGCTCCTGGTCGCTGGCGCTGAGGTTGAGCAGCTCGAAAGGACCTGGTGCCGTCATCTTTTGATCGGCACCACTGACGGACTTCGCCAGCCGATAAAACTCGCTGATGCAGCGCTGGATGTCCTGGGGATTGGCCACCACGCGTTTGATCGAGCGCTTGAGGACCTGGGCCAACCCCGCTTCCCAACTGGTGACGAACGGCTGTGCACTGGCGATGGTGACGGTGTGCGCATCCACAGCCACGGCGAGAATGGCGTGGCGCTGGGCGAAGGCGTGGGACATCAAGGGTACGACGGTCGCCACGTCGATCTTCAGCGGGTCGATGCGCCAATAGGGTTGCCCGGCATGTCCGGCCAGCCACTCGGTCAGGCGCTCTAGCGATGGCCCCTGGGCGGCGATGCTTTCCAGAGGATGCAGGGTGTTGCCGGTTGCAAGCGCAGACAGGCGCTTTGCCACATCGGCAGTCACCAGCCCCGTGTCTATCAAAGGTGGCAACAGCAGCCGCAATTCCAAGCGTTGATCAGCAGGCATCAAGGTGTTCCTGGGAGGTGTTGGACGTAATCCCAGGCTAGTCAGCCCCGAAAAATCCTCCTCTCAGGGTGTATTGCAGACTTTTACTGAGCCGCTGCCGCCATCGCCGCAGCCCGCACGGAATCAGCTGGCCACAGCTCCAGCGAACACACGCTGATCAGGTTTCGAATCTTTTCACCGATCACTTGGGCACGGTGCCAGCTCAGGCCGTCGAGGGTGATGCCGATCATCAGCAGGTCATGTTCGCGGTTCACCGTCACCTGCTGCGGCGTGAGGAATTGCAGGGCGAAATAGTTGAGCACCCGGCACAGCACGTCCGGTTCCGCTTCGGCGACGATCTGGTAATGCGCCTGGCAATGGGCGCTGTTGACGGCCCACGCATCGACGCGGGTAACAGAGTGGGTGGTTTCGACGGCGTGCATGGGAATTCTCCAGATTCGACGGGAGAAATTTTTACATTCGCCAATAGAGATTTCTTATCTAAGATGGGCCTTTATTTCGAAATATCGAATCACTCAATTCAAGATAAGCGCCATAAAAGGTATTTATATGCACAGTGAGCTGGACGCCTATGACCGCCGCATCCTGGCCTTGCTGCAAGAGGATGCCTCGCTCTCCAGTGCGCAGATTGCCGAACAGATCGGGCTGTCCCAGTCGCCGTGCTGGCGGCGTATCCAGCGGCTCAAGGAAGAGGGCGTGATTCGCGCGCAGGTGACGCTGCTGGATCGCAAAAAGATCGGCCTCAACACGCAGATATTCGCCGAGGTCAAACTCAACGCCCACGGGCGCTCCAACTTCACCGAATTCACCGACGCGATTCGCGGGTTTCCAGAAGTCTTGGAGTGTTATGTGCTGATGGGGGCGGTGGATTTTCTGTTGCGTATCGTGACGGCGGATATTGAGGCGTACGAGCGGTTTTTCTTTGAGAAGTTGTCGATGGTGCCGGGGATTCAGGAGGTCAATTCGATTGTGGCGTTGTCGGAGATCAAGTCCACTACCAGCTTGCCAGTGTTGCGCTGACTGGGCTGGCCTCATCGCGGGCAAGCCCGCTCCCACCTTGACCGCGTTCCAACTCTGGAATGCAGTCAAATGTGGGAGCGGGCTTGTCGAATCGTCGCACCGCCGCGATAGCGTCCTTACAGACGCAACAAAGTCTTCCACGCCCGGTTCTGATAAACCGCAATCGCCTGGTGCATGCGTGCATCCAGCGACTCATCGGTAATCGGCTGGTTGGCCAGTTGCGCCAGCTTGTTCAGCTCGCCGTACAAACGGTCCATTTCCGGGATATCCACCACATGGCGGGCATGGTGCAGCCACGCCTGGATGCGTTCGATACGCGGCAGTTGCTCGGCCAGGTCTTCCGGCTGTTGCTGGTAGCGCGGCAGTTGCAGGGCGACGGCATCGTCGGCCAGCAGGCGCGGCAGCCAGTTGGTGATTTGCGCTGCGCCCTGGCGGTTGCCGCGCACGTTGCGTTCGGCGGTCCAGGTGCGGGCCAGCAGCCAGCGCGAGGTGTTCAGTGAGAACAAACCCCAGCGCACGTCGTCCAATTCTTCAACGAATTGCTCGGGTGCGGCTTTGCGGATGTCTTCGTCGTCATCACCGGCTTGTACCAGCGGGCGCCAGTCTTCCAGCAGGGCATCCAGTGCGCTGCGCAGTTCGCTGGTGGATTGGCGCGGTGCGGCCTGGCCGAGGCTGCCGATCAGGGCGCGCAGTTCGCCGAGGTTGTCGACCCAGTCTTGCAGCAGGCGCCAGTGGCCATTGAAACGGTATTGCTCGGCCAGGCGCTGGCTGCTGCCGAGCAGGTGCCACATGATTGCGGCGAAGGCGTCGTCCAGCGGCATTTCGGCGTGGATCTGCGGCGCTGGCAGGCTCAGGGAGTAGCTGCTGGCGTCATACAGGCGGTAGCCGCGCTCGGCCTTGCTGATGTCGCACGGCATCAACGCCAGGGTCGCGGCCAGTTCGGCGGCCAGTTCCAGCAGGGCGGCCGGTTCACCTTCGCGCAGTTCCAGTTCCAGCTCGCAGATTTCTTCTTTCTGCTTGCCGACCACCACGTGGCCCAGGTCCAGGGCGGCTTCGATCACGACCTTGGCCTTGCCACGACCCCAGGCGATTTCGGCGCGTTCACGCACGAAGTCGGTGGTGAAGATCGGTTTGAGGGTCTTTTTGTCCAGCTCGGCCAGTTGCTCGGGCCAGCATTCGCCGTCGAGTTTCTTCACGTCGAGCTTGGCTTTGGGCAGGTCCCAGTTGTACTCGTTGCGTTCCGACAAGCCGGCGACGCTTTGGCCACGGGTCTTGAGGGTCTGGATGATCTCGTCACCGTCCTTGCGCAGGCGCAGGGCGACTTTGGCCTGGGCCAGGTCGCGCTCGGGGGTGTCGAAATACTGGTTCATCAACTCACGGCGTTCCCAGCCACTTTTGTTGCGTTTTTTCAGTAGCGGGTGCTCACGCAGCGCGGCGAGGGTTTCGCGGCTGACGCGGAGCTTGATTTCGGTTTCTTTCTGCATGGCCGGAAAATCCAGGATCGGGAGCGCAGCCGGGGAAATGTGTGGCTGCCAAGGTCGTGCAGTGTACAGGACTGAGCCAGGCAACGCGCCGCAACGGTTTATTGTGTCGTGCAGATGGCTCTATAGTGGGCTTCATCCGGGAAGTTGAGAGGCCGCGCATGCCATTACCGTCTATGAAAGAGCAGTTCGCCGCGTTGATTGCTGCGCCGTCGGTCAGTTGCACCCAGGCGTCTCTCGACCAGACCAACCGCCCGGTGATCGATTTGCTCGCCAGTTGGCTGGGGGATTTGGGTTTCGCCATCGACATCCAACACGTCAGCCCGGGCAAGTTCAACCTGCTCGCCAGCTTTGGCAGCGGCCCCGGCGGCCTGGTGCTGGCGGGGCATAGCGATACCGTTCCTTATGACGCAGCGCTGTGGAAGACAGATCCCCTCAAGCTGACGGAAGTTGACGGCCGCTGGGTAGGGCTGGGCAGCTGCGACATGAAGGGCTTTTTTGCGCTGGCGATTGAAGCCGTGCTGCCGCTGCTGGACCAGCCGTTCAAGCAACCGTTGTTGATCCTCGCCACCTGCGATGAAGAAAGCTCCATGTCCGGCGCCCGCGCGCTGGCTGAAGCCGGTCGCCCGCTGGGCCGCGCGGCGGTGATCGGCGAGCCCACCGGCCTCAAGCCGATCCGCCTGCATAAAGGCGTGATGATGGAGCGCATCGACATCCTCGGCCGCAGCGGCCATTCGTCGGACCCGAGCCTGGGCCACAGCGCCCTGGAGGCCATGCACGATGCCATCAGCGAACTGCGCGGCTTGCGCCAGGTGTGGCAAGGCCAGTACCGCAACCCGCAATTCAGCGTGCCGCAGCCAACGATGAACTTCGGCTGCATCCATGGTGGCGACAACCCCAACCGCATCTGTGGCCAATGTTCCCTGGAATTCGACCTGCGCCCGCTGCCGGGCATGGACCCCGAGGTGTTGCGCGCCGCCATCCGCCAGAAGCTCGAACCCCTGGCCGAGCGCCATCAGGTGCAGATCGACTACGCGCCGCTGTTTCCCGAAGTGCCGCCGTTCGAACAGCCTGAAGACGCTGAACTGGTGCGGGTTGCGGAACGTTTGACCGGTCATCGTGCCGAAGCAGTAGCGTTCGGCACCGAAGCGCCTTATCTTCAGCGCCTTGGTTGTGAAACCCTGGTGCTCGGCCCTGGCGATATCGCCTGCGCCCACCAGCCGGGCGAATACCTCGAAATGTCACGCTTGACGCCTACAGTGCGTCTATTGCGGGAACTGATCGAACATTACTGCCTGAAACCCGCATAAATTAACCCCTGCCTGTTCGTACATATTGAGGAGAGTGAGCGTGTCGCCAAGCCTGTTCCGACGATAACCATCAGCCCGCTGTGCGCTTTCATGATTGATCCTTTTTCGGCTGCTTTTTATTACAGGCCCAGGTGTTATGCCCGACTACGTTAATTGGCTTCGTCACGCTTCTCCTTACATCAACGCCCACCGCGACTGCACCTTTGTGGTCATGTTGCCCGGCGACGGCGTGGAACATCCCAACTTCGGCAATATCGTCCACGACTTGGTGCTGCTCCACAGCCTGGGCGTGCGGCTGGTGCTGGTGCACGGTTCGCGCCCGCAAATCGAAACCCGTCTTGAAGCCCGTGGCCTGACCCCGGCTTACCACGAAGGCCTGCGCATCACCGATGCGGCGACGCTGGAGTGTGTGATCGACGCGGTCGGCCACCTGCGGATCGCCATCGAGGCGCGCTTGTCGATGGACATGGCCTCGTCGCCCATGCAGGGCTCGCGCCTGCGCGTGGCCAGCGGCAACCTGGTGACCGCGCGGCCGATCGGCGTGCTGGAAGGCGTGGACTACCACCACACCGGCGAAGTGCGCCGGGTTGACCGCAAGGGTATCGGCCGCCTGTTGGACGAGCGCTCCATCGTGCTGCTGTCGCCGCTGGGTTATTCGCCGACCGGTGAAATCTTCAACCTGGCCTGCGAAGACGTCGCCACCCGCGCCGCCATCGACCTGGGTGCCGACAAGCTGCTGCTGTTTGGCGCAGACAAGGGCTTGATCGATGAAAACGGTCGCCTGGTGCGCGAGTTGCGCCCGCAACAAGTGCCGGCGCACCTGCAACGCCTGGGCAACAACTACCAGGCCGAACTGCTCGATGCCGCCGCCGAAGCGTGCCGCGGCGGGGTAGGGCGCAGCCATATCGTCAGCTATGCCGAAGATGGCGCGCTGCTCACCGAACTGTTCACCCGCGACGGCGGCGGTACGCTGGTGGCCCAGGAGCAATTCGAGCAGGTGCGTGAAGCGGCGATTGAAGACGTGGGCGGCTTGCTGGATTTGATCAGCCCGCTGGAAGAGCAGGGCATTCTGGTGCGCCGTTCGCGGGAAGTGCTGGAGCGGGAGATCGAGCAGTTCAGCGTGGTCGAGCGTGAAGGCATGATCATCGCCTGTGCGGCGCTGTATCAGATCGCGGATTCGGACGCGGGCGAGTTGGCGTGCCTGGCGGTGAATCCGGAATACCGTCACGGCGCACGCGGCGATGTATTGCTGGAGCGCATCGAGACCCGTGCCCGGGCGCAGGGCTTGAAGACCTTGTTCGTGCTGACGACGCGCACCGCGCACTGGTTCCGTGAGCGGGGTTTTGTGCCAAGCAGCGTGGACCGCCTGCCGTCGGCGCGGGCGTCGTTGTACAACTACCAGCGCAATTCGAAGATCTTCGAAAAGGCCCTCTGATTCAGCCCAGGCCTGGCTTCTGTGGGAGCTGGCTTGCCTGCGATGGCATCACCTCGGTTTTCCTGAAAGACCGAGTTGTCAGCATCGCAGGCAAGCCAGCTCCCACATTTGAACTTCGCCACATCCCAAATCGCCTTCGCCGTGCAGCCTTTAAAACAAGCGACGGTTTGCTGCGCCTCGGAATCCGGGGTGCGTCAATGTGGCTGCCGTTACGCACCACCCATGCTTCAGAAGTATTGATCTGCGCCGATACGATGAACGCGACGATGGGTAGATTGCGCTTAGTCGTTACAACTCGCGGTCCACTATTGAATCGGCGGCTTGGACAGCAAAAAAAATATAAGCGATACAAAAACTGTAACAAATTGACGGGAGGATGCGCGTTTGGCCATGATGGCGTCGCCTTTTTGATCGTGGGTGACGTATGAAACCCTACGGCCACACTAGGCGATCTAAAAAAGCGCTAACAAATACCCTTTAGGAATTAGCTTATGGAGCGGGGCGTCTACCCTGGCCCATCCGTGCCATGAAAAGGCTTATTCCCAAATCGTATGAAAAAGAATGAAACAATTCTTTTTGGGTGTATGAAAAACTCATTACCCTGCAGGGACCAAATCTAACTGCTGTTAGACGAAGGTAGTAGACACACAAGGTTACGATTGACTTGTCAGTCACTATCCGGTGCTAATCGCGCATCTGTGGATCGAGGGCGTCAGACCCGAGACCAAAGAAATACAAAAATTAGAAATGAGAGGAGCGGTACATGAATAAGTCCACCTTGGCTTTGGCTGTAGCTTTGGGCGCAATCGCCCAGCAAGCAGGCGCTGCCGGTTTCATCGAAGACAGCAAGGCGAGCGTGACTGCGCGCAACTTCTACATCAACCAAGACAACCGTGACGGCACCGCCAAGCCAAACAAGCAAGAAGAATGGGGCCAAGGCTTCATCTTCAACTTCGCTTCCGGCTACACCCAAGGCACCGTTGGTTTTGGTGTTGACGCCATTGGCCTGTACGGCGTGCGTCTGGACTCCGGTAAAGGCACTGCCTACAACAACAATAGCGCCAACAAGGGCGGCATTGTGTTCCCAAGCGACAGCGACGGTCGTGCGGTGAACGATTTCGGCAGCATTGGCCTGACCGGCAAGGTCAAGATCTCCAAGACTGAATTGAAGCTGGGCACCCTGCAGCCAAAACTGCCGGTTGTGACCTCCAACGACGGTCGTCTGCTGCCACAAACCTTTGAAGGTGGCCAGATCACCTCCAACGACATCGACAACCTGACCCTGGTTGGCGGTAAGTTGGAACACGCCAAAGGCCGTAACTCGTCGAACAACGACTCGCTGACCATCGCTGGCTCCAACGGCGCTACCCGCACCGCCACCGCCAACGCCCGCAGCAACGAGTTCTACTACGCCGGTGGTGACTACAAGATCACCAAGGACCTGACTGCCCAGTACTACTACGGCAACCTGTCCGACTTCTACAAGCAGCACTTCCTGGGCCTGTCCCACAACTGGGCATTGCCAGTGGGCGTGTTCAAGACCGACCTGCGTTATTTCAACAGTGACTCCGATGGCAAGAACGCCAGCCAGGAAGGTCGTGTTGCCGGCTACCGCGCTTCTGGCTACCAGAACAACGGTGAAGTCGATAACCGCACCTGGAGCGCCAAGTTCACTTACGCCCTGCAAGGCCACGCGATCAGCGCCGGCTACCAGCGTGTAAACGGCACGAGCGACTTCCCGTTCCTCAACCAGGGTGACGGTGCTTCTTCGTACCTGATCACCGACGTGCAGATCGGCAAGTTCCAACGCGCCGGCGAGCGCACCTGGTTGGCCCAGTACGCCTATGACTTCGCTGCTGTCGGCCTGCCAGGCCTGACCACTTCCGTCATGTACCTCAAGGGCGACAACGTTGCCACTGCGACCGGTGACAAAGGCGAGTGGGAACGTGACTTCAACCTGGGCTACGTAGTACCGGAAGGCACTTTCAAAGGTCTGGGCGTTGCCTGGAAAAACGCTTCGCTGCGTTCCGAAGTGGCTTCCCAGCGTAACCAAGACGAAAACCGTCTGATCGTCAGCTACACCCTGCCGATCCTGTAAGACTGTTGTTAAGCCTTGCCCGGCGCGATGCCGGGCAAGGTGTCTTGCATTTTCAAGTCGGGCTAAACCCCCGCAAGCCCTTCCTGAACCCCTCTTTGTACAGCGTCTCAAGGCCTTCTCGAACCTTGAAGCGGATGGTGCTCCTCGCCCGTTGCGGCGTCCAATGAACAGATTTTTAATATTCCTTTATCGTCTAGATAAATCGATATTTATTCTTTTTAAATAATCTGCAACCCATGCACAGTAGGCTCCATAAGCACTCACCAGGAGCCACACCATGAGCCTAAGACTGGGCGACATCGCCCCCGACTTTGAACAGGATTCCAGCGCCGGCAAGATTCGTTTCCACGAATGGCTGGGCGATAGCTGGGGCGTGCTGTTTTCCCATCCGGCGGACTTCACCCCGGTGTGCACCACCGAGCTGGGCTTCACCGCCAAGCTCAAGGACGAGTTCGCCAAGCGTGGCGTCAAGGCCATCGCCCTGTCCGTCGACCCGGTGGATTCGCACCACAAGTGGATCGAAGACATCAACGAAACCCAGGACACCATCGTCAACTTCCCGATCCTGGCCGATGCCGATCGCAAAGTGTCGGACCTCTACGACCTGATCCACCCGAACGCCAGTGACACCCTCACCGTGCGCTCGCTGTTCGTGATCGATCCGAACAAGAAGATTCGCCTGACCATTACCTACCCGGCGAGCACCGGGCGTAACTTCCACGAGATTTTGCGGGTCATCGACTCGTTGCAGCTGACCGACAACTACAAAGTCGCCACGCCGGCCAACTGGCAGGACGGTGATGAAGTGGTGATCGTGCCGTCGCTCAAGGATGAGGACGAGATCAAGAAGCGCTTTCCGAAGGGCTATCGTGCGGTGAAGCCGTACCTGCGCCTGACCCCTCAGCCTAATCGTTAAGGCTCAGGCCGCCATCGCGGCGGTGCGACGATTCGACAAGCCCGCTCCCACATTGGAATGCGGTCACCTGTGGGAGCTGGCTTGCCTGCGATAGCGCCATCACAGACACCCTATCCATCAAGCAGCACCCGTCTCACAATGCAGGGGTTTTCAGGCCGTTTTCACGGCCTTTTTTTTCGCCCGGCGTTTCATAAAGCCTATATGCATTTAAAGAATAAACACATGAAAAAATAAGATTTAAAGATATATAAATCTGCTGATATGGTCTGTTCCATCTTGGCGCCATCGCCACACAGCGAACCGCCGGCACTAGCTCAAGGAATTCCTGCATGTTGGTCGTAACACTTGGAGGCAGTCCCAGCCAGCGTTCCCGCTCCGGGGTCTTGCTGGAAAAAACCCGTCAGTGGCTACAAGACAAAGGCGTGGAAGTGGTGAGTTACCAGATACGGGACTTCCCGGCTGAAGACTTGCTGCACGCCCGCTTCGACAGCCCCAAGGTCATCGACCTGTTGCAGCAAGTCGCCAACGCCGACGGCTTGGTGATTGCCACGCCGGTGTACAAGGCGTCGTTCTCCGGTGCATTGAAGACCGTGCTGGACCTGCTGCCCGAGCGCGCCCTGGCCCACAAGATCGTGTTGCCAATGGCCACCGGCGGCAGCATCGCCCACATGCTCGCGGTGGATTACGCCTTGAAGCCGGTGCTGTCGGCGCTCAAGGCCCAGGAGTTGCTCCACGGCATCTTTGCCGAAGACAGCCAGATCGCCTACGCCGAAGGCAGCGCCCAGGCGCAGTTGGTGCCGGTGCTCGAACACCGTTTGCACGAGGCCCTGGAAACGCTCTACGGCGCCATGGCGCGCCGCCCGAAACCGCTGGACCCCCATGTGTTGAATGAACGTTTGTTGAGTGCTCGCTGGAGCATTTAAGCCACATCGAAACCTAGAAGTACTCACCTTACTCAGCCGCCAACGGCCAAGCAGGTGCAGCCAACCCCCTAAACGCATTGATTGGAGAGAGCGCCATGCGCACTGTCATCTTGCGTCGTGGTCTGGTCGCACTGTTTGCTGCGGCTGTGTCCTTCGGCGCCATTGTTCAAGCCCAAGCCGCCGAGACCCTGCGGATCGGATATCAGAAATACGGCACGCTGGTGCTGCTCAAGGCCAAGGGCACGCTGGAGAAGCGCCTCGCTGCCCAGGGCGTGAACGTGCAGTGGACCGAGTTCCCAGGCGGCCCGCAATTGCTCGAAGGCCTCAACGTCGGCTCCATCGACTTTGGCGTCACCGGCGAAACCCCACCCGTATTTGCCCAGGCTGCTGGCGCGGACCTGCTCTACGTCGCCTACGAGCCGCCGGCGCCGACCAGCGAAGCGATCCTGGTGCCGAAAGACTCGCCGATCAAATCGGTGGCCGAGCTCAAGGGCAAGAAAATCGTGCTCAACAAAGGCTCCAACGTGCATTACCTGCTGGTACGTGCGCTGGAAGATGCCGGCCTCAAATACACCGACGTGCAGACCGTCTTCCTGCCGCCCGCCGATGCCCGCGCCGCGTTCGAACGTGGCAGCGTGGACGCCTGGGTGATCTGGGACCCGTACCAGGCCGCCGCCGAGAAACAACTGCAAGCGCGCACCCTGCGTGATGGCACCGGCATCGCCGACAACCATCAGTTCTACCTGGCCACCAAGCCCTACGCGGAAAAACATCCGGAAGTGGTCAAGGCCCTGATCGAGGAAGTGCGCGCCGTGGGCGAATGGTCCAAGGCCAACCCGCAGGAAGTCACCGATCAAGTCGCACCGCTGCTCGGCCTGCCGGCTGACATCACCCTGACCTCGGTGAAACGCCAAGGCTACGGTGCACTGTTCCTGACCCCGGCCGTGGTCGCCGCCCAGCAGAAAATCGCCGACACCTTCTACCAACTCAAATTGATCCCCAAACCCTTGAGCATCAAGGACGTGATCTGGACACCACCCGCCGCCGTTGCCAAAGCGCCGTAATCCGACTACTTCAGGAGACAACTCCATGAGCCTCAATATTTTCTGGTTCCTGCCTACCCACGGCGACGGCCATTACCTTGGCACCGCCGAAGGCGCTCGCGCCGTTGATCACGGTTATTTGCAACAAGTGGCCCAGGCCGCGGATCGCCTGGGTTTCGGCGGGGTGCTGATCCCCACCGGGCGCTCCTGTGAGGATTCGTGGCTGGTGGCTGCGTCGCTGATCCCGGTGACCCAGCGCTTGAAATTCCTGGTCGCCCTGCGCCCCGGGATCATTTCGCCGACGGTGGCTGCGCGTCAGGCCGCGACCCTTGACCGTCTGTCTGGCGGGCGTGCGTTGTTCAATCTGGTCACCGGCGGTGACCCGGAAGAACTGGCGGGCGACGGCTTGTTCCTCAGCCACGAAGAGCGTTACCAGGCCTCAGTGGAATTCACCCGCATCTGGCGCCGCGTGCTGGAAGGCGAAACCGTGGATTACGACGGCGAGCACATCAGCGTCAAAGGCGCCAAGTTGCTCTACCCGCCGATCCAGCAACCGCGTCCGCCGCTGTACTTCGGTGGTTCCTCCGAAGCGGCCCAGGACCTCGCCGCCGAACAAGTGGAAATGGTGCTGACCTGGGGCGAGCCGCCAGCCGCCGTTGCAGAGAAAATTGCGCAAGTACGGGCCAAGGCCGAGAACCTCGGGCGCACCCTGCGCTTCGGTATCCGCCTGCATGTGATCGTGCGCGAAACTAACGAAGAGGCGTGGCAAGCCGCCGACAAACTGATCTCCCATGTGGACGACGACACCATCGCCCGCGCCCAGGCCTCGCTGTCGCGCTTCGACTCCGTGGGCCAGCAACGCATGGCCGCCTTGCACGGCGGCAGCCGCGACAACCTCGAAGTCAGCCCCAACCTGTGGGCCGGCGTCGGCCTGGTGCGTGGCGGCGCCGGCACCGCGCTGGTGGGCGATGGCCCAACGGTGGCGGCGCGGGTGAATGAATACGCGGCGCTGGGCATCGACACCTTTATCTTCTCCGGTTATCCGCACCTCGAAGAGTCGTATCGAGTCGCCGAATTGCTGTTCCCCCACTTGGATATCGAACGTCCCGAGCTGCCCAAGGGCGCCGGGTATGTGAGCCCGTTTGGCGAAATGGTCGCCAACGACATCCTTCCCAAAGCTGCGTCGGCGAGCTGAGGCAGCCCATGAACTATGAAAAATTGAGCCATCGCGTGGCGCCTTGGGTGCTGCCGATTCTGTTGTTGGCGATATGGCAGTTGTCGGTGTCGGCCGGTTGGTTGTCCACGCGCATTCTGCCGGCGCCGAGTGCGGTGATCGCAGCGGGGGTGCACCTGGTGGCCAGCGGTGAGATCTGGACGCACCTGGCCATCAGTGGCTGGCGCGCGGGCCTGGGTTTTGTCATCGGCGGCAGCATCGGCCTGGCCCTGGGTTTTATCACCGGCCTGTCGAAGTGGGGCGAGCGCCTGCTGGACAGCTCGGTGCAGATGATCCGCAACGTGCCGCACCTGGCGCTGATTCCGCTGGTGATCCTGTGGTTTGGCATTGACGAGACGGCGAAGATTTTCCTGGTCGCCCTGGGCACGCTGTTCCCGATTTACCTGAACACCTATCACGGCATCCGCAACGTCGACCCGGCGTTGGTGGAGATGTCGCGCAGCTACGGCTTGTCCGGCTTCAGCCTGTTCCGCCAGGTGATCCTGCCGGGGGCGCTGCCGTCGATCCTCGTGGGTGTGCGCTTTGCCCTGGGCTTTATGTGGCTGACGCTGATCGTGGCGGAAACCATTTCGGCCAGTTCCGGTATCGGTTACCTGGCGATGAACGCCCGGGAATTCCTGCAGACCGACGTGGTGGTGCTGGCGATTGTCATGTACGCCATCCTCGGCAAGCTCGCCGACCTCGCCGCGCGCGGCCTGGAACGTGTGTGGCTGCGTTGGCATCCGGCGTATCAAGTGAATAAAGGAGGTGCGGCATGACCGCTCAACAACCTCCGCGCCTGCTCAAGGGCATCCCGTTGGCGGTGCGCAAACTGCGCAAGGCCTTTGGTGCGCGGGAAGTGCTCAAAGAGATTGATCTGCATATTCCGGCGGGCCAGTTCGTGGCCGTGGTCGGCCGCAGCGGTTGCGGCAAAAGTACCTTGCTGCGCCTGTTGGCCGGTTTGGACAAAGCCAGCGGCGGCGAGCTGCTGGCCGGCTCCGCGCCGTTGAGCGAAGCGCTTGAAGACACGCGGTTGATGTTCCAGGAAGCGCGCCTGCTGCCGTGGAAAAAGATCATCGACAACGTCGGCCTGGGCCTCAAGGGCAACTGGCGGCCGAAGGCCTTGGAAGCCCTGGAAGCGGTGGGCCTGGCCGAGCGTGCCGATGAATGGCCGGCGGCCTTGTCCGGTGGCCAGAAGCAGCGTGTGGCCCTGGCCCGCGCCTTGATTCACCAGCCGCGCCTGCTGTTGCTCGATGAACCGCTGGGCGCACTGGATGCGCTGACCCGTATCGAGATGCAGCAACTGATCGAAAACCTCTGGCTCAAGCACGGTTTTACCGTGTTGCTGGTGACCCACGACGTCAGCGAAGCCGTGGCCATTGCCGACCGGGTGATCCTGATCGAAGACGGCGAAATCGGCCTCGACCTGCTGGTTGACCTGCCACGGCCCCGCGCCCGTGGCTCGTACCGCCTGGCGGCGCTGGAAGCCGAAGTGCTCAACCGTGTGCTGTCGCTGCCCGGCACGCCACCGGAACCCGAACCTGTTTCACCGCTGCCTACGCAATTGCGTTGGGCGCAATAAATCAGCGGCAAGCTTCAAGCTTGAAGCTGCAAGGGAAGGCACTGCGCTTTTACTTGCAGCTTGCAGCTAAGAACTTGCAGCTATCTCGACTTGAGGAGAGACCGTATGACTATTAAAGCGATCAACGTACGTAACCAGTTCAAAGGCACCATCAAGGAAATCGTCGAAGGCGACGTGCTGTCGGAAATCGATGTGCAGACGGCGTCGGGGATCGTCACTTCGGTGATCACCACGCGCTCGGTCAAAGAGCTGGAATTGGTGATTGGCAGTGAGGTGATTGCGTTTGTGAAATCGACTGAGGTGTCGATTGCCAAGTTGTGATTGGCGGCGTTCCTGAGGCCGTCATCGCGGGCAACCCCGCTCCCACATTTGACTGTATTCACAAATCAAAATGTGGGAGCTGGCTTGCCTGCGATGAGGCCAGTCCAGGCTCAACGCTTAGGCAGATAAGCTGGCAAATACAGCCCCACATAAGCATCAAACACCCGCATCCCTTCCTCCGCCATGCGCGGCGTGATCAGCCCATGCTGATGCACCGAGCGCGCATACACGCGATCGCTCAACTCCAGCGCCAAGGCAAACACATCCACATCCTTGGGCAGTGTCGGCACGTCAAAGTGACGGTTGAACACGGCCAGCATCAAGTCACCCAGTTCCAGATCATGCTGACGATCCGCCTGGGTCACTTCCGTCAGCCCATGCTGCGCCAGGATCAACTGGCGTGCGGCGGCGTCGTGGTCGTAGATGGTCAGCATGCGCTGTTCAACGATGTAGGACAGGTCCCGCCAGTGCTTGAGTGAAGCATGGTCGATGGGCGCCTGAATCGCCGCGCGGAAGGCGGCGTGGACATCCGCCGTCAACGCTTCCAGCAGCGCCGGTACGCTGGCGAAAAAGTGATACACCGACGACGGCGGAATCTGCGCGCGCTCGGCCACGCTGTAGATAGACAAACTGGCCACGCCTTCGGCGGCCAGCAAGGTGCGGGCGGCGTCGAGGATCGCGTCGATCCGCGCCT
The DNA here is from genome assembly GCF_053456465.1 of Pseudomonas acericola (SeqCode). NCBI lineage: Bacteria > Pseudomonadati > Pseudomonadota > Gammaproteobacteria > Pseudomonadales > Pseudomonadaceae > Pseudomonas > Pseudomonas acericola (SeqCode). The sequence goes on from NZ_JBRFJB010000004.1 coordinate 405,047, forward strand.
GGCTGCGGGCGCGGGGTTTGCGAGGAGTGGCGGGGCGGGTGGTCATGGATGTCTCCTACAAGGCAGGGGGCATTGTATGAGCAGGGAGATGTGTTGTCTTCAAGGCCGCCATCGCAGGCAAGCCAGCTCCCACACTTGAATGTGTTCACAGATCAAAATGTGGGAGCTGGCTTGCCTGCGATGAAGTCACCTCGGTCTACCTGGAAAAAACCATAAAAAAACGCCCCAGACCAAAAGCCTGCGGCGTTCTTTTAATGCAGCCGCCGTTTAGACGGTATGCAGGTACCAGTTGTACTCAAGGTCGGAGATGGAGTGTTCGAACTCTTCCAGCTCACTTTCCTTACAGGCGACGAAGATATCGATGTATTTAGGATCGATGTACTTGGCCATCACCTCGCTGTCATCCAACTCGCGCAGGGCATCGCGCAGGTTGTTTGGCAGGCTTTGTTCGTTCTGCTCGTAGCTGTTGCCTTCCACCGGTGCGCCGGGCTCGATCTGGTTGGTCAGGCCGTGGTGCACGCCTGCCAGGACCGAAGCCATCAGCAGGTAAGGGTTGGCGTCGGCGCCGGCGACACGGTGTTCGATACGTACGGCGTCGGACGAGCCGGTCGGTACGCGAATCGCCACGGTGCGGTTGTCCAGGCCCCAGCACGGCGAGTTCGGCACGTAGAACTGTGCGCCGAAACGACGGTAGGAGTTGACGTTGGGGCACAGGAACGCCATTTGGGCGGGTAGGGTCTCCAGCACACCGCCGATTGCGTGGCGCAATGCGGCGTTCTGCTCGGGATCCTCGCTGGCAAAGATGTTCTTGCCGTCCTTGTCCAGAATGGAGATGTGTACGTGCAAACCGTTGCCTGCCTGGCCTGGGTAAGGCTTGGCCATGAAGGTGGTGTCCATCTCATGGTCGTAGGCGATGTTCTTGATCAGGCGCTTGAGCAGTACCGCGTAGTCGCAGGCCTTGATCGGGTCGGCGACGTGGTGCAGGTTCACTTCGAACTGCGCCGGGGCACTTTCCTTGACGATGGCGTCGGCCGGGATGCCTTGCTCTTTGGCACCTTCCAGGATGTCCTGGAGGCAATCGACGTATTCGTCGAGGTCGTCGATCAGGTAGACCTGTGTCGAGTGCGGGCGTTTGCCGGAGATCGGCGAGCGGGGCGGTTGTGGGCGGCCGTTCACGTTCTCCTGGTCGATCAGGTAGAACTCAAGCTCGAAGGCGGCGCAGATGGTCAGACCGAGGTCGTCAAATTTGCTTACAACTTGGCGGAGCACTTCGCGCGGATCGGCGAAGAAAGGTTCACCTTCAAGTTCGTGCATGGTCATCAGCAGTTGCGCGGTTGGGCGCTTTTGCCAGGGTTCATTGCACAGGGTGTCAGGGATCGGATAACAGATTCGGTCAGCATCACCGATGTCCAGACCCAGGCCGGTGCTTTCCACCGTCGAGCCGTTGATATCCAGGGCAAATAAAGAGGCAGGCAGGTTAATGCCCTTCTCGTAAACCTTGTGGAGGCTGGTGCGTTCGATGCGCTTGCCGCGCACCACACCATTCATATCCGCAATTAGAAGGTCTACGTACAGAACCTCAGGATGATCCTTAAGGAACGCGTTCGCTTCGTTAAGCTGAACGGCACGCGGGGGTACCGACATGATGCAACACCTTTGTTGTTAAAAATATCAATCATTGATCTTTTCTGGTTTCAGTCAACCCGAACGGCATGCCGAAGTCAAGCGAGGCCTTTTTTGCCCTAAAAAAGCGCCTTGAAGGCTTTTTTGCGGCGTTTTGGGGCGGTTTTATCGGTTTGAAGCGAGTAGGACTCGCGGGCTTGAGCGGGCCGTGTTGTATTTTTTACGGGGGTGTTGTGTAAAAAAATGAACAAGGCTAAGCTCGATTCAAACCCATAACAGCAATAATACCGGGGTGCTTCATGTCTCGCCTGCCGTTAATCGGCGTCACCGCCTGCTCCAAACAGGTCGGTCTGCATGCTTATCACATCAGTGGCGACAAATACGTCCGTGCAGTGGCCACCGCTGCCCAGGGCTTGCCATTGATCATTCCGTCCCTCGGGGATTTGCTCGAACCGGCCAATATTCTTGACGGCCTGGACGGCATTCTATTTACCGGCTCCCCCTCCAATATCGAACCCTTTCACTACGACGGTCCGGCCAGCGCGCCCGGGACTGCTCATGATTCTGCACGGGACCAGACCACGCTGCCGCTGCTGCGTGCCGCGATTGCGGCGGGCGTGCCGGTGCTGGGCATCTGCCGGGGTTTCCAGGAGATGAACGTGGCCTTTGGCGGCAGCCTGCACCAGAAGGTTCACGAAGTGCCGGGCATGATGGACCACCGCGAAGACGACACCCAGCCGCTGGCAGTCCAATACGGCCCGGCGCACGCGGTGGCGATCGCGCCGAACGGTGTATTGGCCAGCCTGGGCTTGCCCGAAACGATTCAGGTCAACTCGATCCACAGCCAGGGCGTTGAGCGTCTGGCGCCCGGTTTGCAGGTCGAAGCCACCGCGCCGGACGGCTTGATCGAAGCTTTTTCTGTTACAGCGGGCAAGGCTTTTGCTTTAGGAGTGCAATGGCACCCCGAATGGCAGGTAAGCTCTAACCCGCACTATCTCGCGATCTTCCAGGCATTTGGCACCGCCTGTCGAAAGCGGGCGATGCAACGCGACGCGGATGCTGCGTCAACCAACGCCTGACCTTTAATGGATGTCAGGAAACCCAGCCCAGAGGCATTTATGAGTAACAACCTCGACCAGCTCACCGATTGGTTGAAAGACCACAAGATCACAGAAGTCGAATGCATGATTGGCGACCTTACGGGCATCACCCGGGGCAAGATCTCGCCGACCAACAAGTTCATCGCCGAAAAAGGCATGCGCCTGCCCGAGAGCGTTCTGTTGCAGACCGTGACCGGCGACTATGTCGAAGACGACATCTATTACGAATTGCTCGACCCGGCCGACATCGACATGATCTGCCGCCCCGACCAGAACGCGGTGTACCTGGTGCCGTGGGCCATCGAGCCGACCGCCCAGGTGATCCACGACACCTACGACAAGCAAGGCAACCCCATCGAGCTGTCGCCGCGCAACGTGCTCAAGAAAGTCCTGCAGCTCTACGCCGACAGAGGCTGGCAGCCCATCGTGGCGCCGGAGATGGAGTTCTACCTGACCAAGCGCTGCGAAGACCCGGACTTCCCGCTGCAACCGCCAATCGGTCGTTCCGGTCGCCCGGAGACCGGTCGCCAGTCCTTCTCTATAGAAGCGGCGAACGAGTTCGACCCGTTGTTCGAAGACGTCTACGACTGGTGCGAATTGCAGGAGCTGGACCTCGACACCCTGATCCACGAGGACGGCACCGCGCAGATGGAAATCAACTTCCGTCACGGCGATGCATTGTCCCTGGCCGACCAGATCCTGGTGTTCAAGCGCACCATGCGTGAGGCCGCGCTCAAGCACAACGTGGCCGCCACCTTCATGGCCAAGCCGATGACCGGCGAGCCCGGCAGCGCGATGCACCTGCACCAGAGCATCATCGACATCGCCACCGGCAAGAACGTCTTCTCCAATGAAGACGGGACCATGAGCCAACTGTTCCTCAACCACATTGGTGGCTTGCAGAAATTCATCCCGGAATTGCTGCCGCTGTTCGCCCCCAACGTGAACTCGTTCCGCCGCTTCCTGCCCGACACCTCGGCGCCGGTCAACGTGGAATGGGGCGAAGAGAACCGCACCGTCGGCCTGCGCGTACCGGATGCCGGCCCGCAGAACCGCCGTGTGGAAAACCGCCTGCCGGGCGCCGACGCCAATCCGTACCTGGCGATTGCCGCCAGCCTGCTGTGCGGCTACATCGGCATGGTCGAAGGCCATAACCCGAGCGCGCCGGTCGTCGGTCGTGGTTACGAGCGACGCAACCTGCGCCTGCCGTTGACCATTGAAGACGCCCTGGAGCGTATGGAAAACAGCAAGACCATCGAGAAATACCTGGGTCAGAAATTCATCACAGGCTACGTCGCGGTCAAGCGGGCCGAGCATGAAAACTTCAAGCGCGTGATCAGTTCGTGGGAGCGGGAATTCCTGCTCTTCGCCGTCTGATGCGCCGGGCGCGCCCTTTAAACGGCGCGCCCTTCACTGAAAAGTCTAGGAGATTGGTATGTCCAGCAACAACCCGCAAACCCGTGAATGGCAAGCCTTGAGCAGTGAGCACCACCTGGCGCCGTTCAGCGACTTCAAGCAATTGAAAGAGAAAGGCCCGCGCATCATCACCAAAGCCCACGGCGTTTACCTGTGGGACAGCGAAGGCAACAAGATCCTCGACGGCATGGCCGGCCTGTGGTGCGTGGCGATCGGTTACGGTCGCGATGAACTGGCTGACGCCGCCGCCAAGCAAATGAAAGAACTGCCGTACTACAACCTGTTCTTCCAGACCGCTCACCCGCCGGTGCTGGAACTGGCCAAGGCCATTTCCGACATCGCGCCTGCCGGCATGAACCACGTGTTCTTCACCGGTTCCGGCTCCGAAGGCAACGACACCATGTTGCGCATGGTCCGCCACTACTGGGCGATCAAAGGCCAGCCGAACAAAAAAACCATCATCAGCCGCAAGAATGGCTACCACGGCAGCACCGTGGCCGGCGCCAGCCTGGGCGGCATGACCTATATGCATGAACAAGGCGACTTGCCGATCCCAGGCATCAGCCACATCGCCCAGCCGTACTGGTTTGGCGAAGGCGGCGACATGAGCCCGGAAGAATTCGGCGTGTGGGCCGCCAACCAGCTGGAAGAGAAGATTCTGGAACTGGGCGTGGACAACGTCGGTGCCTTTATTGCCGAGCCGATCCAGGGCGCCGGTGGCGTGATCGTGCCGCCCGCCACCTACTGGCCGCGCATCAAGGAAATCCTCGCCAAGTACGACATCCTGTTTGTGGCGGACGAAGTGATCTGCGGTTTCGGCCGTACCGGCGAGTGGTTCGGTAGCGATTTCTACGACCTCAAGCCCGACATGATGACCATCGCCAAGGGCCTGACCTCGGGCTACATCCCCATGGGCGGCCTGATCGTGCGCGATGAAGTGGTGGCGGTGCTCAACGAAGGTGGTGATTTCAACCACGGCTTCACTTACTCCGGCCACCCGGTGGCAGCAGCGGTGGCCCTGGAAAACATCCGCATCATGCGCGATGAAAAAATCGTTAATCGCGTGCACGACGAAACGGCACCGTATTTGCAGAAACGTCTGAGGGAGCTGGCGGATCACCCGTTGGTGGGTGAAGTGCGCGGTGTGGGCATGTTGGGCGCAATCGAGCTGGTGCAGGACAAGGCCACGCGCAAACGCTACGAAGGCCGCGGCGCTGGCATGATCTGCCGCACGTTCTGCTTCGAAAATGGCCTGATCATGCGCGCCGTGGGCGACACCATGATCATTTCGCCACCGCTGGTGATCAGCAAGGCGGAAATCGACGAGCTGGTCACCAAGGCTCGCCAGTGCCTGGACCTGACTTTGGCGGCATTGCAGGGCTAAGTGCTAGGCTCAGGAGGCGCTGCTTCCGGGCGGTTATAAATGTAGGGGCTTTGGTTGAAAGCCGGTCCCTGAACTTGCCAGACTGTCGCCCTGTTTTGTTGCCCTTTAGACGGGCCGCAGAACTTAGTAAGAATGTGGCCCAAAAAAGAAAAATTGGAGCATCACCAAATGAAGGCATTAGGTTTGAAGAACGCTGGCAAGACCCTCCTCGCCTTGTCCCTGATGGGCGCAATGGCGGGCGCGGCCCAGGCCGACGACAAAGTGCTGCACGTCTATAACTGGTCCGACTACATTGCGCCGGACACCATTGCCAACTTTGAAAAAGAGTCGGGCATCAAAGTGGTGTACGACGTTTTCGACAGTAACGAAACCCTGGAAGCCAAGTTGCTGGCAGGCAAGTCCGGCTACGACATCGTCGTGCCGTCGAACAACTTCCTCGCCAAGCAGATCAAGGCCGGTGTCTACCAGGAGCTGGACAAGTCCAAGCTGTCCAACTACGACAACCTGAACAAATCCCTGCTTAAAGCCGTGTCGGTCAGCGACCCGGACAACAAGCACGCCTTCCCGTACATGTGGGGTTCGATCGGCATCGGCTACAACCCGGAGAAGGTCAAGGCCGCGCTGGGCGTGGACAAGATCGACTCGTGGGACGTGCTGCTCAAGCCTGAGAACATCGCCAAGCTGAAAAGCTGCGGTGTGAGCTTCCTCGATTCGCCAACCGAAATGTTGCCAATCGCCCTGCATTACCTCGGTCTGCCGACCGACAGCCAGAAGCCGGATGACCTGAAGAAAGCCGAGGAGCTGTTCCTCAAGATCCGCCCATCGATCGGCTACTTCCACTCCTCCAAGTACATTTCCGACCTGGCCAACGGCAACATCTGCGTGGCCGTGGGCTACTCGGGTGACATCCAGCAAGCCAAGTCCCGTGCTGCCGAAGCCGGTGGCAAGGTCAAGGTTGCCTACGACATTCCGAAAGAAGGTGCTGGCAGCTTCTTCGACATGGTCGCCATCCCTAAGGATGCCGAAAACGTCACCGGCGCCTACGCGTTCATGAACTACCTGCTCAAGCCGGAAGTGATGGCTAAGATCACCGACTCGGTACGTTTCCCGAACGGCAACGAAAAAGCCACTGCCCTGGTGGATAAAGAAATCACCAGCGACCCCGGCATCTACCCGCCTGCGGACGTGCAAGCCAAGTTGTATGCCATTGCTGATTTGCCAGCGGCAACCCAACGCTTGATGACGCGCAGCTGGACCAAGATCAAGTCGGGTAAATAACCCGTTTTGATCCCTGTGGGAGTGGCAAACCGCCACTCCCACACATTAAATGACAGAAAGTTTTGCCGGATCGGTTTATCGAGGGTAAGTTGCGCGCCGGTTTTGTTGCCGGGCAACAACTTCAAGGCCCAACTATTTAAGAGGACCTCCACTTGCCAATTTCTTTATTTCGCCAAGCCATGCTGGTGGGTGCAGGTATCACGCTGACGCTGAGCGTGCAGGCCGCGCCGACGGTGCATATTTATAACTGGTCGGACTACATCGGCACCGACACCCTGGCCAACTTCGAAAAGGCCAGCGGCATCAAGCCCGTGTATGACGTGTTTGATTCCAACGAAACTCTGGAAGGCAAGTTGCTGGCCGGGCGCACCGGCTATGACGTGGTGGTGCCGTCCAACCACTTCCTCGGCAAGCAGATCAAGGCGGGCGCGTTCCAGAAGATCGACAAGTCTTTACTGACTAACTATTCCAACCTCGACCCGGCGCTGCTCAAGCGCCTGGAAAAGAACGACCCGGGCAACCAGTACGCCGTGCCGTACCTGTGGGGCACCAACGGCATTGGTTACAACGTCGATAAAGTGAAGGAAGTGCTGGGCGTCGACAAGATCGACTCCTGGGCCGTGCTGTTCGAGCCGGAAAACATGAAGAAGCTGGCCACCTGCGGTGTGTCGTTCATGGATTCGGCGGATGAAATGCTGCCGGCGGTGCTCAACTACATGGGCCTGGACCCGAACAGCACCAACCCGGACGACTACAAGAAGGCCGAAGAAAAGCTGCTGAAAGTGCGGCCCTACGTGACCTATTTCCATTCTTCGAAATACATCTCCGACCTGGCCAACGGCAATATCTGCGTGGCCGCCGGGTTCTCCGGCGATGTGTTCCAGGCCAAGGCCCGCGCGGCCGAGGCGGGCAAGGGCGTGCACATCGCCTACGCGATTCCGAAAGAAGGCGGCAACCTGTGGTTTGACGTGCTGGCGATCCCCAAGGATGCCACCAACGTCAAGGAAGCCCACGCCTTCATCAACTATTTGCTGCAGCCTGAGGTGATCGCTCAGGTCAGTGATTACGTCGGTTATGCCAACCCTAATCCAGGGGCGGACAAACTGATGGAGCAATCGATACGCACCGACGAAGCGGTTTACCCACCGCAGGCGGTTCTCGACCGGACGTTTGTCAACTTCGAGCTACCCCCGAAAGTGCAGCGTTTAATGACCCGTAGCTGGACCAAGGTCAAGACGGGCAAGTAAAGCCCAGACTATCCAAGGTTCGCCTGCTTCGGGCGAACAGACATTTTTGTTGGGAGTTTCGTAAATGGCAGTTGCCTCCGGCGCCTATAAGAAAGCCCTCGAGGGCGACCAGACACCTAAGAAGGTGCTGGTCAAAATCGACCGGGTCACGAAGAAGTTCGACGAGACGATTGCCGTGGACGATGTGTCCCTGGAAATCAAGAAAGGCGAGATCTTCGCCTTGCTCGGCGGTTCGGGTTCGGGCAAGTCCACCTTGCTGCGCATGCTCGCAGGTTTTGAGCGCCCGACCGAGGGCCGCATCTACCTCGACGGCGTGGACATCACCGATATGCCGCCCTACGAGCGGCCGATCAACATGATGTTCCAGTCCTACGCCTTGTTCCCGCACATGACCGTGGCGCAGAACATCGCCTTCGGCCTGCAACAGGACAAGATCCCCAAGGCCGAGGTCGACGCCCGTGTGGCCGAGATGCTCAAGCTGGTACAGATGAGCCAGTACGCCAAGCGCAAGCCGCACCAGTTGTCTGGCGGCCAGCGTCAGCGTGTGGCCCTGGCCCGTTCCCTGGCCAAGCGCCCGAAACTGCTGCTGCTCGATGAGCCGATGGGCGCCCTCGACAAGAAGCTGCGCTCGCAGATGCAACTGGAGCTGGTGGAAATCATCGAGCGCGTCGGCGTGACCTGCGTGATGGTGACCCACGACCAGGAAGAGGCCATGACCATGGCCGAGCGCATCGCGATCATGCACCTGGGCTGGATCGCCCAGATCGGCAGCCCGATCGACATCTACGAGACGCCCACCAGCCGCCTGGTGTGCGAGTTCATCGGCAACGTCAACATCTTCGAAACCCAGGTGGTGGACGACGCCGAAGGTCACGCGGTGCTCAAGTGCCCGGACCTGGACCGCGACATCTACGTGGGCTACGGCATCGCCACGGCGGTGGAAGACAAGTCGGTGACCTACGCCATCCGCCCGGAAAAGCTGCTGGTCACGTCCGAGATGCCGACCTGCGAGCACAACTGGTCCAGCGGCAAGGTGCACGACATCGCTTACCTGGGCGGCCACTCGGTGTTCTACGTGGAGCTGCCGAGCGGCAAGCTGGTGCAGTCCTTTGTCGCCAACGCCGAACGCCGTGGCCAGCGCCCAACCTGGGGTGACCAGGTGTACGTGTGGTGGGAAGACGACAGCGGCGTGGTACTGCGCTCATGAACACAAAAAAACTCAAGCGGCGCTTGCAGCGCATCGTCCCCAGCGGCAAGCAGGTGGTCATCGGGATTCCGTTCCTGTGGCTGTTCCTGTTCTTCGCCTTGCCGTTTTTCATCGTCCTGAAAATCAGCTTCGCCGAAGCCGACGTAGCGATCCCGCCGTACACCGAGATCTACACCTACGTTGAGCAGAAGCTGCAAGTGGTGCTGAACCTGGCCAACTACAGCTTGTTGGCGGGCGACGAGCTGTACATCGCGGCCTACCTGGGCTCGCTGAAAATGGCGTTCTTCAGCACGCTGTTGTGCCTGCTGATCGGCTACCCGATGGCCTACGCCATTGCCACCGCGCGCAAAGAGATGCAGACCGTGCTGGTGCTGCTGATCATGATGCCGACCTGGACCGCGATCCTGATCCGCGTGTATGCGTGGATGGGCATCCTCAGCAACAACGGTCTGCTCAATGGTTTCCTGATGTCCATGGGGCTGATAAACGAACCGCTGCAGATCCTCAACACCAACATCGCGGTGTATATCGGCGTGGTCTATTCGTACCTGCCGTTCATGATCCTGCCGCTGTACGCCAACCTGGTGAAGCACGACCAGAGCCTGCTGGAAGCCGCTTCCGACCTGGGTTCGAGCACCTTCAACAGCTTCTGGAAGATCACCGTGCCGCTGTCCAAGAACGGCATCATCGCCGGCTGCATGCTCGTGTTTATCCCGGTGGTGGGCGAGTTCGTGATCCCCGAACTGCTGGGCGGCCCGGAAACCCTGATGATCGGTAAAGTGTTGTGGCAAGAATTCTTCAACAACCGTGACTGGCCGGTGGCCTCTGCCCTGGCGGTGGTGATGCTGGCGATCCTGATCGTGCCGATCATCCTGTTCAACCGCAGCCAAGCCAAAGAGATGGAGGGCAAGATATGAAGCGCGTCAGTTTCTCAAGCTTCATGCTGGTGGCGGGGTTGTTGTTCATCTACCTGCCGATGCTGATCCTGGTGATCTACTCGTTCAACGAATCCAAGCTGGTGACGGTGTGGGGCGGTTGGTCGATCAAGTGGTACGTGGGCCTGCTGGACAACACCCAGTTGATGGGCTCGGTGATGCGCTCCCTGGAAATCGCCTGCTACACGGCGGTGGCGGCAGTAGCGCTGGGTACCTTGGCGGCGTTTGTGCTGACCCGTATCAGCCAATTCAAGGGCCGCACGCTGTTTGGCGGCCTGGTGACGGCGCCGTTGGTGATGCCGGAAGTGATCACCGGTCTGTCGCTGTTGCTGCTGTTCGTGGCGATGGCGCAGATGATCGGTTGGCCGCAAGAGCGTGGCATCGTCACCATCTGGATCGCCCACACCACGTTCTGCGCGGCGTATGTGGCGGTGGTGGTGTCGGCGCGCTTGCGCGAGCTGGACCTGTCGATTGAAGAAGCGGCAATGGACCTGGGTGCGCGGCCGTGGAAGGTGTTCTTCCTGATCACCATCCCGATGATCGCGCCGTCGCTGGCGGCGGGCGGCATGATGTCGTTTGCGCTGTCCCTCGATGACCTGGTACTCGCCAGCTTCGTGTCGGGGCCGGGTTCGACCACCTTGCCGATGGAAGTATTCTCGGCGGTGCGCCTGGGGGTTAAACCCGAGATCAACGCCGTGGCCAGCTTGATTCTGTTGGCGGTGTCGTTGGTGACCTTCCTGGTGTGGTTCTTCAGCCGTCGTGCTGAGGAGAAACGCAAGAAAGCGATCCAGCAAGCGATTGAAGAAGCGGCGGCGGATGGCTGGCAACAGCCGGACAAGCGCCGGGCGCCTGCGCCGGTCTAATCAGGTCTACCTGAAGAAACCGGATCAAAATGTGGGAGCTGGCAAGCCAGCTCCCACAGGGGTTTTGTGGTGTTGATAAGGGTGTGTTTCAGGCAGCCCACGGGGATTTGCGGATGACCTCGACAAAATTCATCGGCCTGAACCCCGGCTCCTGATCCACCAGCACATCCGTCTTCACATTCCCAAACGTAGTCTGCGGGCGATGGCGTAAGCCGTCGGCAAACGCGCAGATGATGCATTCCTTGAACCCTTCACCCCGTGGATGCGCATGCACCACCGCTTCGCGCTGCACGCTGGAAAAGGCCGCGTAGTCCATGCCCAGCACGTCCATTTCCACGCCGGCAGTGACCAAGGCCACGGTCGGGCGCAGATGTTGCGGCACGCCCGGCGTGGTGTGCAGGGCGATGGACAGCCACACCTGTTCGATATCGTCATCGCTCAGGCCATAAGGCTTGAGGAAGGCCGCCGCTGCATTGGCGCCGTCCACTTCAAAACGCTCGTTGTCACTGCGATGCCCGGCCACCAGGCCGAGGTCGTGGAACATCGCGCCCACGTAGAGCAGCTCCGGGTTGTAGGTCAGTTGCTTGCGCTCACCGCTCAACGCGCCGAACAGGAATACCCGGCGGGAGTGGTGGTAGAGCAGGTCGGATTCGACGTCGCGGATGTATTCGGTGGTGGCCTTGGCGAGGGCGCTGTCGGGGATCTGGATGCCGGCGATGGTGGTCATGGTGGTTCTCCTGTGGAAGGATTCCAGTCTGGTCGCGGATCCGTGGCGGGACCATCGCCGCGAGGGCGTGATCCCGGCCAATGTGGTTGTACATCGCGCCAAGGGTGTACTCGGTCAACTGTGGGAGCTGGCTTGCCTGCGATAGCATCACCTCGGTATACCTGACAGACCGAGGTGCCTGCATCGCAGGCAAGCCAGCTCCCACAGGGCCCAGACAAAGGTTTACTCATGCACAAAACCGTCGCCATCCTGATCTTCCCCGGCGTCCAGTCGCTGGATGTCACCGGGCCCATGGATGTGTTCTGCGAAGCCAACCGCTTCCTGCCCAGCCAGGACCATTACCAGTTGGAAGTCATCGGCCTCGCTCACGGCAACATGGCCGCCTCCAATGGCCTGTCATTGCAGGCCCACCGGCATTACAGCGAGGCCTTGCAAGCCTACGACCTGCTGCTGGTCGCCGGTGGCCCGCAGTTGCCCTTTGAGGATTTCGGCCCGGCGTTCGATGCGTGGCTGCGCGGTGCCACCGAAAAGGCCCGGCGCTTCGGTTCCATCTGCAACGGCGCCTTCATGCTCGCCCGCGCCGGCTTGCTGGATGGCAAAACCGTCACCACCCACTGGAACGATGCCGCCGACCTGGCGCGCCTGTGCCCCACGGCCCAGGTCGAGGCCGACCGGCTCTACGTACAGGACGGCAACCTCTACACCTCGGCGGGGGTCACGGCGGGGATCGATTTGTCCCTGTATCTGCTGGCCCAGGACCATGGCCCGGAAGTCGCGCTGAGCGCGGCCAAGCGCCTGGTGGTGTTTACCCAGCGCTCGGGCGGGCAGTCGCAGTTCAGCCCTTTTCTGACGCCCCACGCCGAAACCACTTCGGCGGTGGCGTTGGTGCAGTTGTATGTGTTGGCGAACCTGACCGGAGATCTGACCATCGCCGACCTGGCCAAGGCGGCCAATATGAGCGCGCGCAATTTCTCCCGGGTGTTTGCCCGTGAGGCGCGCATCACCCCGGCGGAATTTGTCGAACGGGCGCGGGTGGATGCGGCGCGGGTGATGCTCGAAAGCAGCCACGCACCGCTCAAGACCGTGGCCTATCAGTGCGGCTTTCGTGATGCCCAGCACATGCGCAGTGTGTTCAACCGCCGGCTTGGGGTGACGCCGCAGCAGTTTCGACTCAATTTTGCCGCACCGGTCTAAAGCTCCACGCGGTCAAAAATGTGGGAGCTGGCTTGCCTGCGATAGCGGTGTGACAGATACACCGCCATCGCAGGCAAGCCAGCTCCCACACTGATCGGGTTTGCAGATGATTAGCGGGCTGGCAGCAACTTCAAGGTGCCACGGGTATTGGCCGTGATTTCTTCATCGGTGAAGTGCGCCTGTTCGTAGCCACCCTCGATATAGGTCTCCGCCTGATCCCCATAATGCCGATCAAACGGCACGCCGCTTTGCCCCACCGGGTTGATGGTCAGGGCGTGGGCCACGTCGGCAAAGTCGATCAGGCGGCGGGTCGACGGGCCGTATGTCACCGGCCATGGCGCCGGGCCGATGTTCGCCGATTGGTTGTTCGGCACCTCGTGGCTGCCCGGTGCCGGGAACGGGCCGACGTTGAACACGAGGTCCAATGGCTTTTGCATACCCAATGGATGGCCGTGGGTCAGGGTGTGGGCCTTGCCCCATTGCCACTGGTTTGGGTCGTCGCCAAAGGTGCTCTTGAGGTGGGCGAGGCTGTTGTCCCAGGCGCGCTTGACGGTTTCGGCGCGTTGGCCGTTCCACCACGGTGAGTCCGGCGCTGCCGCCAGGCGCGGCAGCGCGGCGTCGATCACGCGGGTGCTGAGCAGGGTCTTGAACATGCCGTCGCCGAGCTTGGGGTGGAATGCCGCGTCGGCGAGGTTGAACAGGAACTGGTTGAACAGCGTGGCACTGGTGGAATCCAGCGGGTAATCACCTTTCCAGGCGGCCAGTTGTTCAACCAGCTGCAGTTGCGCCGGGTCCTTGACCACCTCGCGCAGCACCGGCAACAGCGGCGCCAGCAGGCGTGGGCCGAAGGCCGTGGTGGTGCCCAGTTGCAGGGCCTGGCTGTTAGTTACATCCCACTTCACGCTGTTGTCGCTCAACTGCGCGTTCAACTGCTGGCCACGGTCGGCCAGGTTGTAATAACCGGGGATCTCCATGCCGGTGGGCGACACCGGCTGGGCATTCGCCGACACCACATAACCGCGCGCCGGGTTCTCTTCCTGCGGGTTGGCACTGAACGGGTAGAAACCCAGCTTGTCGGCCTGGGCCGTGCTGCCGTCGAGGATAAACCCGGCGTTGACCCCGACCGGCCGGATCGGCAACTGCGCCGCCGCCCACCAGCCGATATCACCCTTGGCGTTGGCCCACACAATGTTCAAACCCGGCGCCGAAACCTTGGCCGCCGCCGCGCGGGCCTTGGCCAGGGTGTCGGCGCGGTTGAGCTGATAGAAACCTTCGAGGATCGGATTCTGCGTATCGAGAAATGCCCACCACATGGCAATCGGCGTCTTGCCGGCGTTTTCGCCGAGCACGTCATTGATGATCGGGCCGTGGGGCGATTGGCGCAGGGTGAGGCTGACCGGGGCCTGGCCCTTGACCTTGATCTGCTGCTCGGTGCTGGTCATGTCGACCCAGGCGTCGTGATACCAGACCTGGTTGGGGTTGTCCGGGTTGACCTTTTCGGCGATCAGGTCGAGGTCGTCGTTCTGGAACATGGTCAGGCTCCAGCCGAAGTCCAGGTTGTGCCCCAGGAACGCCATCGGCACCAGCGCGTTGTGATAGCCATACAACTCAAAGCCCGGCGCCGACAGCTGCGCCTCGTACCACACCGACGGCACCGAGAAACGGATATGCGGGTCGCCCGCCAGCAGTGGCTTGCCACTTTTGGTGCGGTTGCCGCTGATGGCCCAGGCGTTGCTGCCTTCGAACTGCGGCAGGCCGTTGTCGGCCAGCGCCTGTTCGCTGAGGGACGCGAGGGCGCCGAGGGTCTGCCAATCGCTGGCGGCGAGGTTGAGCGCGCCCTTGGGTTGCCAGTCGAGGTCGAAGACTTTCAGGTAGTCGCTGCCCAGTTGGTCGCGTACGTAAGTCAGCAAGGGTTCGGTACGAAAGGCTGCGGCAAAGCTGTAGGCCATGTACCCGGCGACGCTGATGGTGTCTTCGGCGGTAAACGGCCGCTTGGGGATGCCCAGCACGTCGAACTCCACCGGGCTGGCGTGGCTGTCCTGATATTGGTTGATCCCATCCAGATAGGCTTGCAGGGCCTTCCAGTGCGCGGACTCATGGTCCAGCTGCGCGACGTAAGTGGCGGCGCGGTCGCGGATGCGCAGGCTGCGGAACAGCTTGTCGGTCTCCAGCACCTTGGGCCCGAGCACTTCGGCCAGCTCGCCACGGGCCAGGCGCCGCATGATCTCCATCTGGAACAGGCGGTCCTGGGCATGCACAAAGCCCAGGGCGCGGTACAGGTCGGTCTCGTTTTCGGCGCGGATATGCGGCACGCCACGGTCGTCATACCGCACCGTGACCGAACCTTGCAGGTTGGCCAGCGTCACCGTGCCCTGGCGGGTCGGTTGCTTGCTGTAGAGGTACACGCCGGCGCCAACGGCGACCAACACCAGCAGAACCGCGAGAACCTGCAAGACGCGCTTCATGAACTTTCCTTAGCCAGAATGGGTAACGGACTACTGCTCTTTAGGCCACGAACAATAGCAGCCCACCGCCAGGGTGTGCGTGGCATTCACCTCGCGGCCGTCTTCCAGCGCCTGCAGGATCGGCTCGATAAAACTGTTGCTGGCGTTGCACGTCAGCCCTTCGCTGTAAGGCCCGAAATACGCGAGTTTGCCCGTGCGATCCCAGATCCCCACGGCGGGACTGGCGGGTACCTGGTCGGCGCCGGGCAGGGCAGTGAGGATTTTCATCTGGCGCAGGTTATCGGGCAGTTGGCCGTGGCTGCCGGGCTTTTGCAAGGCGTAGAACTCGACGCCCTGGGGCGCGTAGTGCTCAATCAACTCGCCGAGGTGTTGCTGGTTGCCGACGTTGCACGGGCAGGCCGGGTCCCAGAAGTGCACCAGGCGGATCGGGCCGGGGCCGGCGAGGTCGGCCGGCAGTTTCAGCGGGTCACCGGAAAACACCGCCGTGTGTTCACTGAAGGCGCGCAGGTAGCGGCCCTGGAACCAGTCATACGCCGCCCACAGCACGCCGGCGCAGATAACCAGGAGCAGGCTGGCGAACAGGGCGGAACGGTAGGGCGGTCGCATTCAGATGTATCCTCGAAGGTCGCGTAGCTTGCCATGCTTGTCCTGACAGATGAATATCGCAGCTCGATATTCATCCGCGCCGTAGTCTGGAAGCCTTTATGCCCGTCACCTTTGACCCCGATCATCTGCGCGAAAGCTTGCGGCCCCTGATGGCGGCGCAAGCGCTGTCCGCCGAGGCGCGGGTCTACCAGCGTTTCTACGGGCTTGATCAGGCCGTGAGCCGCCTGGGGCGTTTCGAGGTGGCGGGGTTTCAGGTGGTTGCGCAAGTGTGGTGGCCGGCTGCGCCGGTGGCGACAATGTTCATGTACCACGGCTTTTACGACCACATGGGGCTGTATCGCCATGTGGTGAAGTGGGCGCTGGACCAGGGCTTTGTGGTGATCGCCTGCGATCTGCCGGGGCACGGCCTGTCCAGCGGCGCGCGCGCCAGCATCGACGATTTTGCGGTGTACCAACAGGTGGTGCAGGCGCTGTTTGCCGAGGCGAACGCCCTGCAACTGCCGCAACCCTGGCACTTGTTCGGGCAGAGCACGGGCGGCGCCGTGGTGGTGGATCATCTGCTCAACCATGGCGTCGATAGCCCGGCCCAGGGCAAGACGTTTCTACTTTCACCGTTGGTACGGCCACGGGCGTGGGGTTGGTCGCAACTCAGCTATTACCTGCTGCGGCCGTTCGTCAAAGGCATTGCGCGGCGGTTCAGCGACAACACCCACGACCCGGCATTCCGGCCGTTCCTCGAAGCCGACCCGTTGCAGCCCCGCCAATTGCCCACCGCCTGGGTCGGCGCCTTGGCGCGCTGGATCAAACGCATCGAAGCCGCACCAAGCAGCCCACGGCGGCCGGTGATTGTGCAAGGAGAGGAAGATATGACGGTGGACTGGCAGCACAACTTGCAGGTGCTGCGGGGCAAGTTTGATCAGCCTGAAGTGTTGATGCTGACGCGGGGCAGGCATCACTTGGCGAATGAAATTTCGGAGATACGCGAGGAATACTTCAAGTACCTCACCGACCACCTGAAGTAACTCGGTCAAAAAATGTGGGAGCTGGCTTGCCTGCGATAGCGGTGTATCAGTTACTGATTTGTTTACTGATACACCGCTATCGCAGGCAAGCCAGCTCCCACAGGTTTTTACTGTGTCAGGCTTGAAGTGCTTTGGCCCACAGCCAAACCCGCTCGAATCGCCGCCAGTGCAGCCTGGTAATACGCCTTCCCCTCCGCCGACTCCGCAAACGTGGCGAATTCTTCCAGCTCCGGGTCGGACAAATCCCGATAGACGTACAGCAACGTATTGTTCAGGTCATTGCCAATCTGCTGCATCAGCCGCTCGCGCTGGCCATTCAACATGCCTTGCGCCTGACCACCGCCGAGCAGGCCGGGAATCATCTGGCTCAGGCTGTCGGCCGCCACGCCGGCAATCGCCAGGCTGACTTCCGCACCGGCTTCACGCGCCGGCAACGCTTGCGCCAAATGACCAATGATCAGGCTACGCGTGGCGTCGGCTTCTATTTTCGGCAGGCCCTGGGCGTTCTTCGCCAGCTGGTCGCGGCGCGTGGCCAGCAACTCGGCGGCGACGATCTTGCGGCCTAGCGGCGATTGGAAAAAGGCCAGGGCCGGCGCCGGGTCCGCGAGGTTCTTGCGCAATTGCGCTTCGGCACGCTGGTCCATGGCCTGGGCGGCGAAGCGTTTATTGCTGTTGTCCACCAGCGCCTGGTACACCGCCGGCGGCAGGCTATTGCGGTAGCGTTGCTGGGCGGCGCTGAGGGCGTCGTTGAAATGCGCACGTTGTTCGGCCCAGCCGGCGACCTTGTACAACTGGTCATGGCCGTCTGCCCAAACGGGCAAAACGCAGAACATCAGCAAGGATAAAAACAAACGACGCATTAGGGACTCCTGTCAGTCGGCCACTATTGTCCGTGTCGGGCGTAGGATTTGTCGAGAAGTCCTATCGGTCACCTGACTAAAGTGTATTCAGACGCTCGGCGGCTCTGTCGGATTCACAGGCGTATGGATACTATGCGCGCCATGCAAATACCCTTCGATCACCCGCTGTTGCAACGTATTGTCGACGACCTCGCCGAAAAGGGCTGGTCGCGGCAAGACGGCTTCCTGCCCCAGGCTCTGACCCTGGAACTGGCGGCTGAGTGCCGTAAACGTGCGGCCGAAGGTGAACTGGCCCCGGCGGCGGTAGGACGCGGGCCAGCCCAGGAGATTCGCGAGGGCATTCGCGGTGACCATATCCAGTGGCTGGAAGAAGGCGACGCGGCCGTCTGCGGCACCTATATGGCCGTGATGGACAGCCTGCGCCTGGCGATGAACCGCAGCCTGTTCCTCGGCCTGGAAGACTTCGAAAGCCACTTCGCGATGTACCCGCCGGGGGCGTTTTACCTCAAGCATCTGGACCGTTTTCGCGACGATGACCGGCGCATGGTCTCGGCGGTGATCTACCTGAACGACGCCTGGCTGCCCGAGCATGGCGGCCAGTTGCGCATGTACCTCAAGGGCGCCGTCGAATACGACGTGGTGCCCGCCGGCGGTTGCCTGGTGGTGTTCTTGTCCGGTGAGGTGCCCCACGAAGTCATGCCCGCCACCCGCGAACGCCTGTCCCTCACCGGCTGGTTCCGTCGGCGTGGCAACGAGCCGTTTTAAGCATGGAAAAGATACTGATCAGCCGCTGTTTGCTCGGGCACAAGGTGCGCTACGACGGTGGCGCCAGCGGGCCGTTCGATCAATTGGCGGCGTGGCAAGCCGAAGGGCGGGTGGTTGCGATCTGCCCGGAAGTGTCGGGCGGCTTGCCGACGCCGCGTCCGCCCGCCGAAATCCCAGGCGGGCAGGGTGTGGAGGTGTGGGAGGGGCGTGCGCAGGTACTGACGGCCGAGGGCGAGGATTTCAGCGCGGCCTTTCTCGACGGTGCACGGCAGGCGTTGGCGTTGGTGCAGCGGCATAACATCCGCATTGCTGTGCTCAAGGCGAATAGCCCGTCTTGTGGGAATTTGCTGACGTACGATGGCACCTTCTCTGGCGTGAAGGTGAGCGGCGAAGGCGTGACGGCGGCGTTGCTCAAGCGCCATGGGGTGCAAGTGTTCAGTGAACTGGAACTGCCCGAGGCGGCAGCGGCCTTGGCCCATCTTTCAGAAAATGTGTAGTTCAATGTGGGAGCTGGCTTGCCTGCGATAGCGGTGCATCAGTCCCACATCAGGTGCTGACCGACCGCTATCGCAGGCAAGCCAGCTCCCACCTTTAAATATCACTCGGCTTTGGTTGCGGGCTCGCCTTCAAGCCACTTCTGCGCCAACGCCTTCAACCGCCCATCCTCCTTCACCCGCTGCAACGCCTTGTCCAAACTTGCCTTGAACGCCGGGTTGCCCTTCTGGAATGGGATCGCCAGCGCCGGCTTCTCGTTGTACGCCTCACTGAAATCGAACCGATCCTGCAACAGGGCAGTCATAGCGATATGGTTGATGGCCACGTCGTACTTGCCGGTTTCCACCCCTGGCAGCAAGTCGGCGTCATCGGTGGTGATAAACGAGGGGCGTACGTCCATTTCCTTGGCCAGTTGCTCACCCAGTTCCACTTCAAAGCCGGTGAGTTTGTCGCCTTCCTTGAAGTTGAACGGCGGGGTGTTGGCTTCAAGGGCGATACGCAGTTCGCCACGGTCAAATACGTCATCGACCAGTTCGGCGTGAGCCAAGGGGCTCATCAGGGGAAGCACAAGTAACAGGCCAGGCGAAAAGCGCATGGTCACTCCTAGAGAATTTTTATGTGCGAGGCGCCGTTCAGCATCGCTTTGCTATGGTGTTGAGTGCCTTGGACAGCAATTTGTCGCGAAGTTGTCATAACCCTACAGATTTCACCGAAAAACTGGAGAAGCGAATGAAAGCCCTTTTGTCCCGTGCAACGATTGCCAGCCTGCTGCTGGGTGCCTCGATGTTGGCCAGCGCCGCAGACCTGCCGCGTACCCCAGCGCCTGCAGGTGCCGAAGTGTTTATCGTCTCGCCTAAAGACGGCGCGACCGTCGACAAGACCTTCACCGTCAAATTCGGCGTCAAGGGTCTGGACCTGGAGCCCATCGACAAGCAAGTGCATGGCGCGGGTCACCATCACCTGCTGGTAGATCGCGACGTGCAGTCGCTCAAGGCCGATGAGCCGATTCCGGCCGATGCCACCTCGATCCACTTCGGCAAGGCCCAAACCGAAACCGAACTGACCCTCACCCCAGGCAAGCACACCCTGCAACTGGTGGCAGGCGATAACGTGCACCGCCAGTTCGAGCCTACTGTAGCCTCGAAAGTGATCACGGTTAACGTTAAGTAAGATTTGTTCAGATGCAAAAAAGGGAGCCCCGAGGGGCTCCCTTTTTGTTGGTGCGGTTGAAACCTTAGAACAACACGCGGCTACGAATCGTGCCTTTGATGTGCTGCAGCTTCTCTTGCGCCAGGTCCGAGTACTCGGCGTCGACGTCGATGACCACGTAGCCGACCTTCTCGTTGGTCTGTAGGAACTGACCGGAGATGTTGATGCCGTTTTCCGCGAAGACCTTGTTGATCTCCATCATCACGCCAGGGATGTTCTGGTGGATGTGCAGCAGACGGTGCTTGCCAGGGTGAGCCGGCAGGGCCACTTCCGGGAAGTTCACCGACGATACCGAGGTACCGTTGTCGCTGTACTTGACCAGTTTTTCCGACACTTCCAGGCCGATGTTGGCTTGGGCTTCGGCAGTGGAACCGCCGATGTGCGGGGTCAGGATCACGTTGTCCAGGCCACGCAGCGGGCTTTCGAAGATGTCGTCGTTGGAGCGTGGCTCCACCGGGAACACGTCGATTGCCGCGCCGATCAGGTGCTTGTCCTTGATCGCGTCGGCCAGGGCGTCCAGCTCGACCACGGTGCCGCGTGCAGCGTTGATCAGGATGCCGCCTTTCTTGATGGCGCGGATTTCCTTCTCGCCGATCATCCACTGGGTCTCAGCGGTTTCCGGGACGTGCAGGGTGACGATGTCGGACATGCCGAGCAGCTCGGTCAGGCTGGCCACTTGGGTGGCGTTGCCCAATGGCAGCTTGGTCAGGGTGTCGTAGAAGAACACCTGCATGCCGAGGCCTTCAGCCAGGACCGACAACTGCGTGCCGATCGAACCGTAACCGACGATACCCAGCTTCTTGCCGCGGATTTCGAAGGAGTTGGCTGCGCTTTTGATCCAGCCGCCACGGTGGCAGGAAGCGTTCTTCTCAGGAATGCCGCGCAACAGCAGGATCGCCTCGGCCAGCACCAGCTCCGCAACGGAACGGGTGTTGGAGTACGGTGCGTTGAACACCGCGATGCCGCGCTCGCGCGCTGCGTTGAGGTCGACCTGGTTGGTGCCGATGCAGAAACAGCCGACTGCCACGAGTTTCTTGGCGTGATCGAAGATTTCTTCGGTCAGCTGAGTGCGGGAGCGAATGCCGATGAAGTGCGCGTCGGCGATCTTTTCCTTGAGTTGGGCTTCCGGCAGAGAACTGGTGATGTACTCAATGCTGGTGTACCCGGCGGCTTTCAGAACGTCGACAGCCGATGGGTGGACGCCTTCCAGAAGAAGGAACTTGATCTTGCTCTTATCGAGAGAAGTCTTGCTCATCTGCGTAAACCTGTATCCCGGAGAAAAATGGCAGGGAATCGAGCAGCACAAGCTGACCCGGACGGCAGGAAAGCCGTCACCGCAGAAACGCCCTTGGGCTCTGTCCTGCGGGGGCGGTATGCTAGCATACGCGCCCCGCTAAACACCTATTCCTGCGACGTGAAGCGTTCTCAGGATGACCATGAATTGTTCGAGAGTTCTGTCGATGACCCATCCTGCCCTGATTGATGAGCTGAAGACCCTGGTTGAGCCTGGCAAAGTGCTGACCGATGCAGACTCCCTGGAGGCTTACGGCAAGGATTGGACCAAGCACTTCGCACCCGCGCCGACCGCCATTGTCTTCCCCAAGACCATCGAGCAGGTCCAGGCCATTGTGCGTTGGGCCAATGAACACAAGGTGGCACTGGTGCCATCTGGTGGCCGTACCGGCCTGTCCGCCGCCGCCGTGGCCGCTAATGGCGAAGTGGTCGTGTCGTTCGACTATATGAACCAGATCCTCGACGTGAACCTCACCGACCGCACCGCCGTGTGCCAGCCGGGCGTGGTCACCAAGCAATTGCAGAACGTCGCCGAAGAAAACGGCCTGTACTACCCGGTGGACTTCGCGTCGTCCGGTTCCAGCCAGATTGGCGGCAATATCGGCACCAATGCCGGCGGGATCAAGGTGATTCGCTACGGCATGACCCGCAACTGGGTGGCCGGCATGAAGGTCGTCACCGGCAAGGGCGACGTGCTGGAGCTGAACCGCGACCTGATCAAGAACGCCACCGGCTACGACATGCGCCAGCTGTTTATCGGCGCCGAAGGCACCCTGGGTTTTGTGGTGGAAGCCACTATGCGCCTGGACCGTGCGCCGAAAAACCTCACCGCGATGGTCCTCGGCACAACCGACTTCGACTCGATCATGCCGGTGCTGCATGCGTTCCAGAACAAACTCGACCTGACTGCCTTTGAGTTCTTCTCCGACAAGGCCCTGGCCAAAGTCCTCGGCCGTGGCGACGTGCCGGCGCCGTTCGAAACCGAGTGCCCGTTCTACGCCCTGCTGGAATTCGAAGCCACCACTGAAGAAGTCGCCAACCACGCGCTGGAAACCTTCGAACACTGCGTGGAGCAGGGCTGGGTGCTGGACGGCGTGATGAGCCAGAGCGAAACCCAACTGCACAACCTGTGGAAACTGCGCGAGTACATCTCCGAGACCATTTCCCACTGGACCCCGTACAAAAACGATATCTCGGTCACTGTGTCGAAAGTGCCGGCGTTCTTGAAGGAAATCGACGCGATCGTCGGCGAACACTACCCGGACTTCGAAATCGTCTGGTTCGGCCACATCGGCGACGGCAACCTGCACCTGAACATCCTCAAGCCAGAAACCCTGAGCAAGGACGAGTTCTTCGCCAAGTGCGCCACCGTGAACAAGTGGGTGTTTGAAACCGTCGAGAAGTACAACGGTTCGATCTCCGCCGAACACGGCGTGGGCATGACCAAGCGCGATTACCTGACCTACAGCCGTTCGCCGGTTGAAATCGAGTACATGAAAGCCGTCAAAGCCGTGTTCGACCCGAACGGGATCATGAACCCTGGCAAGATCTTCGCTGTTTAATTGCCCCTGAAGGAGTCGTTCCATGAGCTACCAGCACAAGTATGTCGACGGCACCAACATCCACTTTCCGGTGGGCAAAGTGGTGTGCATCGGGCGTAACTACGCCGAACATGCCAAGGAACTGGACAACCCGGTGCCTACCGAGCCTTTGCTGTTCATCAAGCCAGGCAGTTGCGTGGTGGCGTTGGAAGGTGGTTTTGCCATCCCTACCGAACGCGGTTCGGTGCATTACGAAGCGGAAATCGCGGTACTGATCGGCAAGCCGTTGTCGACCAAACCAAGCCGTGAAGAAGTGCTGGACGCCATCTCCGGCTTCGCCCCGGCGCTGGACCTGACCCTGCGCGACAAGCAAGCCGAGCTGAAAGCCAAGGGCCTGCCGTGGGAAATCGCCAAGTCCTTTGACGGCGCGGCAGTGATCGCACCGTTCGTGGTCGGCAGCACCTTCCCGGACGTGACCGACATCGGCATTCGTCTGACCATCAACGGCGAAGTGCGCCAGGACGGCAACAGCGCGATCATGCTCAACCCGATCGTGCCGATGATCCAGTACATGGCCGGCTGCTTCTCGCTGCAAGCGGGCGACGTGATCCTCACCGGCACCCCGGCCGGCGTGGGCCCGTTGAATGTGGGCGATGAGCTGGTGCTGGAGTTGTCGGGTGTGAATCGCTTCGAAAGCCAGGTTTGCTGACGAAACGCGGTTAAAAATGTGGGAGCGGGCTTGCCCGCGATGGCGGTCTATCAGTTACAGATGTGTTATCTGATCCACCGCTATCGCGGGCAAGCCCGCTCCCACATTAGTTCTCCATGTCTTTGTAATCTCCTTTTCTTTGCATTTTTTTCACACCCCATCCGGATAATCCTCAGCCTCTTGCGCGCGGGCTTCCCGATCCTGTGCTATCACCTAACGCTGACTTTCCGGAATAAGCGCCCCATGGCCGTGACCCTGCCCAGCAGTACCTCCAAGCCGCGTTCGCGTTTCGCCCTGCGCTGGTATTCCTGGCTGCTATTGGCCGGCGTGATTGCCTACGGCGTAGCCTGGGCCATGCACTGGGACGATCGTGGTGTGCTGTGGGTGCTGGAACGCTTTGAAACCCCCGCCGAACGCCAACAGAGTGTGTGGCTGCCGGACTATCACGCGGTGATCGATGGCAAGCTGTTGCCGGGGATGGAAAAGGATGAGGCTTCGGACGTCTCCTACAATCCGCAAAGCAAAACCCTGTTTTCCGTCATGGGCAAAAACCCGTTTCTGGTCGAGTTGAGCCTGCAAGGCGACGTGCTGCGCAAAATGCCGTTGAACGGCTGGAGCAACCCGGAGGGCGTGACCGTCCTGGAAAACGGCCTGATCGCCGTGGTCGATGAGCGCGAACACAGCCTGACCATCGTCAAGCTCGATGCCAGCACCACCCAACTGAACAAGGCCGGCTTCCCGAGCTATGACCTGGGCCCGTCGAAGAACCAGAACAAAGCCTTTGAAGGCGTCACCTGGGACAAGCGCAACCAACAGATCGTGCTGGGCGAAGAACGTCCACCGGCGCTGTTCACCTGGAAAAGCGACGGCAGCCAGACCCTGGTGGGCGACAAGCAAAAGTTGACCAGCACCGAACTGGACATGCGCAACCTGTCGGCCCTGGCGGTGGACCCGCGCACCGGGCACCTGCTGGTGCTGTCGGCCGATTCCCATCTGCTGCTGGAACTGGATGAAAAGGGCGAGCAAGTCAGCTTCATGACCTTGCTGGGCGGTTTCAACGGCCTCAAGGACACCATTCCAAGGGCGGAAGGCGTGACCATGGACGAAGACGGCAACTTGTACATGGTCAGTGAGCCGAACCTGTTTTATCGCTTCGAAAAACAGAAGTAGCACCGGTTACGTCAGATAGTTCTCTAAGAACGGCGTTCGCCAGACAGCGGGGCGTGTTTAAGTTTAAATTCAGACGGGCGTGATATTCATGCGCCACTTTTGACTTTGAGCACGCCCGATGCGCCGACTTGTCCGCCCCAAACCCATTCTTTTCATGCTTGCGCTGATCGCCCTGATTAGCGTCGGGGTGGTTGCACAACACTTTCGCCTGTTCGAACGCGCCTGGTTCAACCTTCAGGCGTGGCGCCAGCCTGTCGGCGAGGCCTCCATTGGCCTGGCCGATTACCGCGTAGTCCTTGAAGCCCAGGTCATCGAAGGCCTCGACAGCGACGTGTCGGCCCTGACCTTCGACCCGGTGCGCAAAAGCCTGTTTACCGTCACCAATAAAAACCCCGAGCTGATCGAGCTGTCGCTGGACGGCAAGATCCTGCGGCGCATTGCCCTGGTGGGCTTTGGCGATGCCGAGGCGGTCGAGTTCATCAGCGAAGGCATCTATGTGATCAGCGATGAGCGCCAGCAGCGGCTGATAAAGGTGCATGTGAACGACGACACGGAGTACCTCGACGCTGCAGACGCCGAGCAAATGACCCTGGGCCTGCACGTGGGCGGCAACAAGGGCTTTGAAGGCCTGGCCTACGACTCGGTGGGCAAGCGCCTGTTCGTGGCCAAGGAGCGCGACCCGATGCTGATCTACGAGATCCACGGGTTTCCCCATTTCAAACCGGCAAAAACCTACTCGGTGCACGTGGTCAACAACCCCAAGCGTGATGCCGGGTTGTTTGTGCGTGACCTGTCGAGCCTGCAATACGATGAGCGCAGCGGCCATCTGCTGGCGCTGTCGGATGAGTCGTTCCTGGTGCTGGAACTGGATATCGACGGTCGCCCGTTGAGCAGTTTGTCGCTGCTCAACGGGCGCCATGGCCTGAAAAAACGCGTGCCTCAGGCCGAAGGGATCGCCATGGACGATGACGGTACGCTGTACCTGACCAGTGAGCCGAACCTGTTCTACGTGTTCAAGAAGCCCTGATCAGAACATCCATTGCACCCCCAGCGAGTAGCCGGTCTGGCTGCCCTCGCTGTGGCCCAAGCGGCCGTTGACCTCGGCAAACACCCCCAACTGCGGGGTGATCGCCAATTGGCTACCGACTTGCGCGCGACCAAAACTCTTATCCGCTGAACCCAGCTTTGCGGTGCGCGCCTGGCCGTCGGCGCGGGCGGTCAGTTGCAGGTCGTCCAGGCGGCCGTCGCCCAGTTCCTTGACCCAGGCGATGTCGCCGTAAGGTATCAGGCTCAGGCCGTAGGGCAGGGCGACAGCGCCGCGCACACGCCAGCCGAGGCTGGCTTCCAGGGAGTCGAAAGACTGTTCCTCGTACGTCAGGGCTGTGCGCAGGTCCTGCTTTTCGCGGAATTTATCGATACGCGAGTGGCTGTAGTCCAGGCCCGCAAAAGGCCCGCTCTTGATCGCGCCGAAGTCAAAGTCGTAGCCGCCGAGCACGCGCGCGCCCAGGGTCAGGGCGTCGGTGCTGCCGGTCAATTGCTGGTTGAGCAGGATCGGCCCGCCATTCGCCTGGATCAGCAGGTTGCGCTTGGACTCGAAGCGGCTGTGGCCGATGCTCAGGTCGCCGGCCAGCCAGCTCGGGCCGCCATCGTTGAGCAGGGCGTAGGCCGCCGCTTGCCAGGTGTCGCTGTCGAGTTTGCCGCGATGCTCAAGCTTGTCGCGGCCGTTGAGGTAGCTGAGGCTGGCGCCGATGTTCAGGCTGGAGGTCAGTTGATAGTCGCCCAGCGCATGCAGCCCCACGCGTCGCGCTTCGGGGTTGGGGGCGTTGTCGAAGCCGCTGTCCGGGTTGTATTCGCCGTCCACGCCGATCTCGCCATCAAAGCTGCCGACTTCGCGGCTGGCCGACTGCAAGGTCAGCCAGCGCCGGTCATGCAGGCGCACCATGGCCTGGTGCTGGCGTTGCAGGTTGTCCTGCATATTGCGTGCGACGGCGCCGCCGGAGGCGGTGGAGGCCATCAGGTCGGCGTTGGTCAATTCCAGCACGAGGCGGCTGAGCAGGCGCGAATAGTCGCGCAGGCGCTGGTCGATGCGCGCCTGGCCGAAGGCGTCGGTGAGCACGGCCTTGTTGTCTTCGGCGGGGTCGTGCCAGGTCGAGCCACCGGGGATTTTCGGGTTGTCGGTCTGGGTGTAGCCGTCGAGGTCGCCCAGTTCCCAGTTGGTGGCTTCTATATAAAGAATCGGGATGTTCAGCGGCTCGAAGGGCTCGCCATCGCTGCAACAGCCGGTGCCTTTAGGGTATTGCGGGTCCAGTCCTGGGTTGGTGAACAGCGGAATGTTCAATTCCTTGGCGATCTGGAAGGTGTGCTCACGCAACGACGCCAAGGCCGGGTTGGCGGTGCTGTTCTGGCCAGCATGGGCGTACATCATGTCGCCGGTGATCAGGCTGTCGAGGTTGATCATCGCCAGCATGTTCGCGCGCTGGCTGGCGCTCAGCGAGGCAACAAAGGCCCGGGACCCGCGCAAGCCTTCCTCTTCGGCGCCAAATCCGACGATCTGCAACCCGTTTTCCAGTTGCAGGCCGCCGAGGTTCTTCGCCACTTCCGTCAGCACGCTGGCGCCGGAGCCGTTGTCGTCCAGGCCTTGCAGGGTCGGGCGGCCGAAGAAGGTGTCGAAGTGTGCGCCAATCACCACGTACTGCGGTTTGGTGCCGGCGGCGTAGGCCACCACGTTTTGCGAAGCGCGACTGCCGCTGTTCCAGGTGAAGTCTTGGCGACTGATGCTGTAGGCCGTGCCCATCTGGCTCTGCATCCAATCGGCGGCCCCGGCGAAGTTGGCCGTGCCGCGATAACGTCCGGGGTAGTCGTTGATGAGTTTTTCCAGGGTGGTGTTGGCGTGTTCGCCGTAGTCGTAGGCCAGGAGGTGGGTCGGCAACAGGGCGCAGGCCGCGCTGATAGCAAGGGCTAGGGGCTTTATCACAAGGTCTTCCTTGAGGTGATGGGGATTTTCAAGCCGAGACCCTTTGCACAATGTGCGCCTCATTCCCTGGGCGATTGTGATGTGGCGCATTGTTAAACGGGCGAGTCGCCTGGCTGTAATTTGTAACGGATTTGATACCAGTGGCGGTGTTGAGTGTCGTGACTTGGCGCACGATTTTGGCGAGGGGTGCTGCGAAAAGTAGCGTTTTTGTTACACAGAGCTTTTGGACAATGGAAACAAATGTGGGAGCTGGACTTTGTGGGAGCTGGCTTGCCTGCGATAGCATCACCTCGGTTCTACTGATACACCGAGTTGTTTGCATCGCAGGCAAGCCAGCTCCCACACAAGCCAGCTCCCACACTCCCAGCGAGGCAGTGAGCCTTAGGCCTTGAGGGTTTTCACGCCTTCAGCAGTGCCCAGCAGCAACACGTCAGCCGGACGCGCAGCGAACAAACCGTTGGTGACCACGCCGACGATGGCATTGATCTGGGTTTCCAGCTCCACCGGGTTGGTGATCTGCATGTTGAACACGTCGAGGATGATGTTGCCGTTATCGGTCAACACGCCTTCGCGGTACACCGGGTCGCCGCCCAGTTTCACCAGTTCGCGGGCCACGTGGCTGCGGGCCATCGGGATCACTTCCACCGGCAGCGGGAAGGCGCCGAGGACCGGCACCAGCTTGCTGGCGTCGGCGATGCAGATAAAGGTCTTGGCCACGGCCGCGACGATCTTCTCGCGGGTCAGGGCTGCGCCGCCGCCTTTGATCAGGTTCAGGTGCGCGTCGCTTTCATCGGCGCCGTCGACGTAGAACTCCAGGTCGCTCACGGTGTTGAGCTCATACACCGGAATGCCATGGCCCTTGAGGCGTGCGGCGGTGGCTTCGGAGCTGGCCACGGCGCCGTCGAACGCGCCTTTGTGCTGGGCCAATGCGTCGATGAAGCAGTTGGCGGTGGAGCCGGTGCCGACACCGACGATGCTTTTATCGTCGAGTTTGGGAAGGATTAAATCGACGGCGGCCTGGGCCACTGCCTGTTTGAGTTGATCCTGGGTCATGCGGGCTCCGGAACGGGCGGGGAGTAAAGAGGGGCGCGAGTATAACCCAACAAAACCTCGGGATTCGTGTGGTCGCCCGGCCAAAAGCCGGGTTAGACTCCTTGGCCCTGCCAAACCGTGAAAGTAGATGCCCGCCGATGCTTGAACAGTACGTCAAAAAGATCCTCACCTCGCGCGTTTACGACGTTGCCGTAGAAACTCCCTTGCAGACCGCCCGTCAGCTCTCCGAGCGGCTGGGCAATACGGTCTGGCTCAAGCGTGAAGACTTGCAGCCGGTATTCTCGTTCAAGATTCGCGGCGCCTATAACAAGCTGACGCAATTGACGGCTGAAGAGCGCGCGCGTGGCGTGGTCACGGCCTCGGCGGGCAACCATGCCCAGGGCCTGGCCCTGGCGGCCAAGGTGCTGGGGGTGAAAGCCACCATCGTGATGCCCAAGACCACCCCGGAGATCAAGGTCGAAGGCGTGCGCTCCCGTGGCGGCAAAGTGGTGCTGCACGGTGATTCCTTCCCGGAAGCCCTGGCCTACTCGCTGAAACTGGTCGACGAAAAAGGCTACGTCTACATTCACCCCTACGATGATCCGCACACCATTGCCGGGCAGGGCACCGTGGCAATGGAAATCCTGCGCCAGCATCCGGGGCCTTTGGACGCGATTTTTGTCCCGGTGGGCGGCGGCGGGCTGATCGCCGGGATCGCGGCGTACGTGAAATACCTGCGCCCGGAGATCAAGATCATCGGCGTCGAGCCGGACGACTCCAACTGCCTGCAAGCCGCCATGGCCGCGGGTGAGCGCGTGGTGCTGCCAACGGTGGGGATCTTTGCCGACGGCGTGGCGGTGGCGCAGATCGGCCAGCACACGTTTGATATCTGCAAAGACTATGTCGACGAAGTGATCACCGTGAGCACCGATGAAATCTGTGCGGCGATCAAGGACATCTACGACGACACCCGTTCCATCACCGAGCCTGCGGGCGCGCTGGGCGTGGCGGGCATCAAGAAATACGTGGAAACCCGTGGCGTGACCGGGCAGACCCTGGTGGCCATCGACTCCGGCGCCAACGTCAACTTCGACCGCCTGCGCCATGTGGCCGAGCGCGCCGAGCTGGGTGAAGGTCGCGAAGCGATCATCGCCGTGACCATTCCCGAGAAACCCGGCAGCTTCAAGGCGTTCTGCGAGGCCGTGGGCAAGCGCCAGATCACCGAATTCAACTACCGCTTCCACTCCGGCAGCGAGGCGCACATCTTTGTCGGCGTGCAGACCCATCCCGACACCGACCCACGCAGCGCACTCATCGCCAGCCTGACCGGGCAGGGTTTTCCGGTGCTGGACCTGACCGAAAACGAGCTGGCCAAGTTGCACATCCGCCATATGGTCGGTGGCCATGCGGCGCACGTCAGCAATGAAGTGGTGTTTCGCTTCGAATTCCCGGAACGCCCGGGGGCCTTGTTCAACTTTCTTAACAAATTAGGCGGGCGCTGGAACATCTCGATGTTCCACTATCGCAACCACGGCGCAGCTGACGGCCGTGTGGTTGCTGGCCTACAAGTGCCGGCGAACGAGCGTCACCTGGTACCGGCAGCCCTGGAAGCCATCGGCTACCCGTACTGGGATGAAAGCGATAACCCGGCCTACAAACTGTTCCTCGGTTGAGCGACTACGCTGATTGGGGCGGCCTTTAAGGAATACGAGAGATGGAAACCCTGATCACCCTGAAAGTTATCCACATCGCGGCGACGGTGTTGCTGCTGCTCAGCGGCCTGGGCCTGGCGCTGCTGGCCTGGCGCAAACGCAGCACCGGCCCGGCGGTCACCGTGCAGCGCCCGTGGGTGTTTGTGTGGTTGTTGATGGGGGTTTGCGTAGTCAGCATGCCGTTTACCGGCTGGTGGCTGGTGCATTTGATTGGCTGGCCGCTGGGGCAGACGTGGATTCTGGGTTCCAGCATCCTCTACACCGTGGCGGCGTTGGCGTGGTTCTGGCTGGTGGCGCGGCTTAATCGCCTGCGTAAAGGCGAGGGCGGTAGCCTTAATTTCACCCTGGTGCTGGCGGTGGTCAGCCTGGTGGGGTTTGTGGCGATTGCGGGGTTGATGGGGGCCAAGCCGGTTTAGGGCTCAAGACCGAGTCGTCTGCATCGCAGGCAAGCCAGCTCCCACACTTGACCGAGCTCCAACAGGAGAATGAGGTCAAAATGTGGGAGCTGGCTTGCCTGCGATGGGGCCTTCAGCTACGCAGCGTAATCACCGGCCACCCCCGCTTCTGCGCCTCAGCCCGCAAATTCGGGTCCGGATCCACCGCCACCGCATGCGTCACCTGCTCCAGCAGCGGCAAGTCATTCATCGAATCGCTATAGAAATAGCTGTCTTCCAGGCTAAACCCAGTCTCTGCCAACCAACGATTCAAACGCGTCACCTTGCCCTCACGGAAGCACGGCACATCCGTGCTGCGCCCGGTGTAGCGGCCGTTTTCCATCTCGCACTCGGTGGCGATCAGGGTTTCTACGCCCAGGCGTGCGGCAATCGGCGCGGTGACGAAACGGTTGGTGGCGGTGATGATCACCAGCGTGTCGCCGGCGGCGCGGTGCTTGGCCAGCAGTTCCACGGCGCGGGGCAGCATCAGCGGTTCGATGCAGTCGCGCATGAAATCGCGGTGCCATTCGTCGAGTTGGGCCATGTCGGTACGGCCGAGGATTTCCAGGCTGAAGTTCAGGTAAGCGGCGTTGTCCAGCTTGCCGGCCAGGTAGTCCTGGTAGAACTCGTCGTTGCGGGCCTTGTAGGCGATTGGGTCGAGAATCCCACGTTCACAGAGGTAATCGCCCCACGCGTGATCGCTGTCACCGCCGAGAAGGGTGTTGTCCAAGTCGAATAAAGCCAGGCGCATTGCAGTTACTCGCTGAAAAGTCTGTAAAAAGGCGTCCAGAATACGGTCTTTTCACAAGAGTGCACATAAGGTAAGAAGCCTCGTTGCCGCTGCAACAACCTTTGTGGAACAATGCGGCGACATGCGTTTGCGAGGTTGTTGCCGTGATCGACCCCGATGGTTTCCGTCCTAATGTCGGGATTATTCTTACGAATGATGCCGGACAGGTGCTATGGGCTCGCCGAATCAACCAAGATGCCTGGCAGTTTCCTCAAGGCGGAATCAACCCCGATGAAACCCCTGAAGACGCCTTGTACCGTGAGTTGAACGAAGAAGTCGGCCTTGAGCGCGAAGATGTACAGATTCTGGCCTGTACCCGTGGCTGGTTGCGTTATCGTTTACCGCAACGCCTGGTGCGTACCCACAGCCAACCGCTGTGTATCGGCCAGAAGCAGAAATGGTTTCTCCTGCGCCTGATCTCCAACGAGCAGCGGGTGCGGATGGATTTGACCGGTAAACCGGAGTTCGATGGCTGGCGCTGGGTCAGCTATTGGTACCCGTTGGGCCAGGTGGTGACATTCAAGCGCGAGGTTTATCGTCGCGCTCTCAAAGAGCTTGCCCCGCGCCTTTTAGCGCGCGACTGACGACGGAGTTCGACCCCGAGCCATGCTCAATACGCTGCGCAAGATCGTCCAGGAAGTTAACTCCGCCAAGGATCTCAAGGCGGCGTTGGGGATTATTGTGTTGCGCGTCAAGGAAGCCATGGGCAGCCAGGTCTGCTCGGTTTACCTGCTGGACCCCGAGACCAACCGTTTTGTGCTGATGGCCACCGAGGGCTTGAACAAGCGCTCCATCGGCAAGGTCAGCATGGCGCCCAATGAAGGTCTGGTGGGCTTGGTGGGGACGCGTGAAGAACCCCTGAACCTCGAAAACGCGGCCGATCACCCGCGTTACCGCTACTTTGCCGAAACCGGTGAAGAGCGTTACGCCTCGTTCCTCGGTGCGCCGATCATTCACCACCGCCGCGTCGTCGGCGTGTTGGTCATCCAGCAGAAAGAACGCCGCCAGTTCGACGAAGGTGAAGAAGCCTTCCTCGTAACCATGAGCGCGCAGCTCGCAGGCGTTATCGCCCACGCCGAGGCCACCGGTTCGATCCGTGGCCTGGGGCGCGAGGGCAAGGGCATCCAGGAAGCCAAGTTCGTCGGCGTACCCGGTTCGCCAGGCGCTGCGGTCGGTACGGCGGTGGTCATGTTGCCGCCGGCGGACCTGGATGTGGTGCCGGACAAGACCGTCAAAGACATCGACGCCGAAATCAAACTGTTCAAGACCGCCCTCGAAGGCGTGCGTGCCGACATGCGCAACCTGTCGAACAAGCTGGCCACCCAGCTGCGCCCCGAAGAGCGCGCGCTGTTCGACGTGTACCAGATGATGCTCGACGACGCGTCCCTGGGTAACGAAGTCAAGACCGTGATCAAGACCGGCCAGTGGGCCCAGGGCGCCTTGCGCCAAGTGGTTACCGATCACGTCAACCGCTTCGAAATGATGGACGACGACTACCTGCGCGAGCGCGCCTCGGATGTGCGCGACCTGGGTCGCCGCCTGTTGGCCTACTTGCAGGAAGACCGCACCACCAACATGGTCTTCCCCGACAACACCATCCTGGTCAGTGAAGAACTCACGGCCACCCAGCTCGGTGAGGTGCCGGAAGGCAAGCTGGTGGGCCTGGTCTCGGTATTGGGTTCGGGCAACTCCCACGTGGCGATCCTGGCCCGGGCCATGGGCATACCGACGGTGATGGGCCTGGTGGACCTGCCGTACGCCAAGGTCGATGGCATCGATATGATCGTCGATGGCCATCGCGGCGAAGTCTTTACCAACCCCAGCGACGTGCTGCGCAAGCAATACGCCGAAGTGGTGGAAGAAGAGAAACAACTGGCACTGGGCCTGGATTCATTGCGCGAACTGCCGTGCGTGACCACCGACGGCCATCGCGTGCCGCTGCTGGTCAACACCGGCCTGCTGGCCGATGTAGCCCGCGCGCAACAGCGTGGCGCCGAAGGGGTGGGCCTGTACCGCACCGAAGTGCCGTTCATGATCAACCAGCGTTTCCCGAGCGAGAAGGAGCAGCTGGCGATTTATCGCGAGCAATTGCAGGCCTTCCACCCGTTGCCGGTGACCATGCGCAGCCTGGATATCGGCGGCGACAAGTCACTGTCATATTTCCCGATCAAGGAAGACAACCCCTTCCTCGGCTGGCGCGGCATCCGCGTAACGCTCGACCACCCTGAAATTTTCCTCGTACAAACCCGTGCCATGCTCAAGGCCAGCGAAGGCCTGAACAACCTGCGCATCCTGCTGCCGATGATCTCCGGCACCCATGAGCTGGAAGAGGCGCTGCACCTCATTCACCGCGCCTGGGGCGAAGTGCGCGACGAAGGCGCCGACGTACCGATGCCGCCGATTGGCGTGATGATCGAAATCCCCGCGGCGGTGTACCAGGCCAAAGAGCTGGCACGCCAGGTGGACTTCCTGTCGGTGGGCTCCAACGACCTGACCCAATACCTGCTGGCCGTAGACCGCAACAACCCACGGGTCGCCGACCTCTACGACTACCTGCACCCGGCGGTGCTGCAAGCGCTGCAACATGTGGTGCGCGACGCCCATGCCGAAGGCAAGCCGGTGAGCATCTGCGGTGAAATGGCCGGCGACCCGGCGGCGGCGGTGCTGTTGATGGCGATGGGCTTTGACAGCCTGTCGATGAACGCCACCAACTTGCCAAAGGTGAAGTGGATGCTGCGCCAAGTGGATCTGGGGATGGCCAAGGATTTGTTGGCGGAGTTGATGACCATCGACAACCCGCAAGTTATCCACAGCTCGTTGCAGTTGGCGTTGAAGAACCTGGGGCTGACGCGGATGATCAACCCTGCTTCGGCCAAAACCCTCTAGACCGCCATCGCAGCGATGCGGCGACCCGACAAGCCAGCTCCCACATTTTGATTTGTGAACCCATTCAAGTGTGGGAGCTGGCTTGCCTGCGATAGCGCCAGCCCAAACACCGCTAAATCCTCAGTTCAACCTCACCCAGCCGCCCACCATGCGGCCCAAAACTACGCTCCACCATCCTGCGCGACCCATCCGCATTCACAATCAACGCCGTACTCGCCCGCGTCCCATAGCTGGGGCTGGCAATAAACACACTGGATAACAGACTCTCCGTCGCCAACCCCACGCCGGTATCCGGCAAGTCTGCAAACGGTGCCGTCAGCGGGTCACTCAACATCTCCAGCAACGCCTCCGGCCGTGGGTCATCCAGCAGCGCACTCAACGCCGCCTTGGCCTTGAGCAGCTTGGGCCACGGCGTATCCAGCCCGGCGTTGGACAATCCATACACCCCAGCCTGCAATCGCGTCGGCTCGGTGTGATTGGCGTTGTAGTGCCACAACTCATCCCGCGTGCCCACCAACAGGTTAAACCCGGCATATTCAATCGAACGGCCGTTAACGTCGGCTAAATAGTCGTCAATCGGCAGAGTTCCATTGAGAAAGCGCGCCACCAACTCCCCTCGGGACTTGCGGGCTGGCGGCTGGTGCGGGTCGCGGATGTTGGTCAGGGCGGCAAAGCGCGCATCGGCATTCACCCCCAGCCAGGTACCGCCGGCTTCCTGATCACGGCCGGCGTAGACCTCGGGCGCATCCGGCCACTGGGCCAGTGGCAAGCTGGGGCGGGCGTAGAACTCATCACGGTTGGCCGCGACGATCAGCGGCTGGGCATGCCCCGGCCGCCAGGCGAAAACAATCAGGCACATCAGGCGATCCCTTTTGTGTTTTTTGCCACTCTACGCACTCAAGCAGCGGCGTTCCATCGTCACCAGTTGGGTCGCATGCCTTCCATCCGTTAACATGCCGGACTTGTTTGGGGGGCTCCCATGGAATTTTTGCTGTATTTGGCGCTGGGCGCCTGTGCAGGCGTACTCGCCGGGCTGTTTGGCGTGGGCGGCGGCATCATCATTGTGCCGGTGCTGGTGTTCAGCTTCACCATGCAGGGCTTCGACCCGCAGGTGCTGACCCACCTGGCCGTGGGCACGTCCCTGGCGACCATCATCTTCACCTCGATCAATGCCGTGCGTGAGCACCACCGGCGTGGTGCGGTGCGTTGGCCGATCTTTGTGTGGATGACCGTGGGCATCCTGATCGGCGCCGGTTTCGGCGCGCTGACCGCCGAGGCGATCTCCGGCCCGCACTTGCAGAAGGTTATCGGTGTGTTTGCCCTGGTGATCGCCCTGCAACTGGCCCTGGAGGTCAAGCCCAAGGCCAGCCGCACGGTGCCCGGCAAGGTCGGCTTGACCCTGGCCGGCACGGTGATCGGCTGGGCTTCGGCGATTTTCGGGATTGGCGGCGGTTCGCTGACCGTGCCGTTTTTGACCTGGCGCAGCGTGCCGATGCAGCAGGCGGTGGCCACTTCATCGGCGTGCGGCCTGCCGATCGCCCTGGCAAGTGCATTAAGTTTCATGATTCTGGGCTGGCATGACCCGCTGCTGCCCGCTCATAGTCTAGGGTTCGTGTATTTGCCGGCGCTGCTGGGCATTGCCCTGACCAGCATGGTGTTTGCCCGCTTCGGCGCGCGCCTGGCGCACAAGTTGTCGCCGCGTTTGCTCAAGCGGTTGTTCGCCGCTTTGCTGTTTTGCGTCGGTTTGAATTTTTTGCTGTAACGCAGGCTTAATCGCAGCCCGGCATGGTCCGGGCGCTATAACGAATGATTAACGAGGAGTCGCAATGCTGCCTTACCCGCAGATCGACCCGGTGGCCCTGGCCATCGGTCCGCTGAAAATCCACTGGTACGGGTTGATGTACCTGATCGGCATCGGCGGCGCCTGGCTGCTGGCCTCTCGGCGCCTGAACCGTTTCGACCCGACCTGGACCAAGGAGAAACTCTCCGACATGGTCTTCTGGCTGTCGATGGGGGTGATCGTCGGCGGGCGACTCGGTTATGTGTTGTTCTACGATCTGTCGGCGTACATCGCCAATCCAACGCTGATCTTCGAAGTGTGGAAGGGCGGCATGGCGTTCCACGGTGGGTTTATCGGCGTGATGATCGCCGCCTGGTGGTTCGGCCGTCGCAACGGCAAGTCGTTCTTCCAACTGATGGACTTCGTCGCGCCGCTGGTGCCGATCGGCCTGGGCGCCGGGCGCATCGGTAACTTCATCAACGCCGAGTTGTGGGGCAAGCCGACCGACGTGCCATGGGCGATGGTATTCCCACCGTTCAGCGACCCGGCGCAACTGCCGCGCCATCCGTCGCAGCTCTATCAGTTTGCGTTGGAAGGTGTGGCGCTGTTCCTTATCCTCTACATTTTCTCGCGCAAGCCACGCCCAACCATGGCCGTGTCGGGCATGTTCGCGTTGTTCTACGGGATCTTCCGTTTCATCGTCGAATTCGTCCGCGTGCCGGATGCACAGTTGGGTTACCTGGCGTGGGGCTGGGTGACCATGGGGCAGATTCTCAGCATTCCGATGATCCTCGCCGGCCTCGGCCTGCTGTGGTGGGCATACAACCGTCCACAGCCGCTGAAAAACGCGACGCTTTAAATTCGAATGCCGATGCTGTCGAGCAGCCTCGGCTTCAACGATACGGGAACTCAAATGAAGCAATATCTCGAACTACTGAACGACGTCGTGACCAATGGCCTGACCAAGGGCGACCGCACCGGCACCGGCACCAAGGCCGTGTTCGCCCGTCAGTATCGGCATAACTTGGCCGACGGCTTCCCGCTGTTGACCACCAAGAAGCTTCACTTCAAAAGCATCGCCAACGAACTGATCTGGATGTTGAGCGGCAACACCAACATCAAGTGGCTGAACGAAAACGGCGTGAAGATCTGGGACGAATGGGCCACCGAAGACGGTGACCTCGGCCCGGTGTACGGCGAGCAGTGGACCGCCTGGCCCACCAAGGACGGCGGCAAGATCAACCAGATCGACTACATGGTCGAGACGTTGAAGACCAACCCCAACAGCCGCCGCATCCTGTTCCACGGTTGGAACGTCGAGTACCTGCCCGACGAAACCAAGAGCCCCCAGGAAAACGCGCGCAACGGCAAACAAGCGCTGCCGCCGTGCCATCTGCTGTACCAGGCCTTCGTGCATGACGGTCACCTGTCGATGCAGTTGTACATCCGCAGTTCCGACGTGTTCCTCGGCCTGCCGTAC
The DNA here is from genome assembly GCF_053456465.1 of Pseudomonas acericola (SeqCode). Taxonomy (NCBI): domain Bacteria; kingdom Pseudomonadati; phylum Pseudomonadota; class Gammaproteobacteria; order Pseudomonadales; family Pseudomonadaceae; genus Pseudomonas; species Pseudomonas acericola (SeqCode). The sequence continues at coordinate 443,244 of NZ_JBRFJB010000004.1, forward strand.
AACACCGCTGCCCTGGCGCTGCTCACCCATATGCTGGCCCAGCAGTGCGACCTGATCCCCCACGAGATCATCGTCACCACCGGCGACACCCACGCGTACAGCAACCATATGGAACAGATCCAAACCCAGCTGGCGCGTACGCCGAAGAAACTGCCGGAGTTGGTGATCAAGCGTAAGCCGGCGTCGATCTATGACTACAAGTTCGAAGATTTCGAGATTGTGGGTTACGACGCCGATCCAAGCATCAAGGCTGACGTCGCCATCTAAAAGGTTGCCTCGGTCCTAAGCCGTAAACTGTGGGAGCTGGCAAACCAGCTCCCACAGTTTGATTAGGTTTTCACCCCAGGTTAGTGGCCGTGGCTTCTGCCCACATGGGAAGGCTCCGCTTCACTGGCCTGCACACTGCCGCTGACCTCCAGCCGCTGCAAAATCCCGCACTGCTCCCCGCCGCCGCAACGCTGACGCAAGTCCAGCAACTGTTCCTGCAACGCCAGCAACCCATCGATCCGCGCTTTCACATGGTGGATATGCTCGTCGATCAACGCATTCACGCTTTCGCACTGGTCCTGCGGGCTGTCGCGCAGCCCCAGCAAGCTGCGGATTTCTTCCAGGGTCATGTCCAAACTACGGCAGTTGCGGATAAAGACCAGCCGCTCGGTGTGCGCCTGGGTGTACACGCGGTAATTGGCGTCGGTGCGTGCCGGAGGCGGCAGCAGGCCTTCCTTCTCGTAATAACGGATGGTTTCCACCGGGCAGTCGGTCAGTTTCGCCAGTTCGCCGATCTTCATCGCAGCAATCTCCAAATGGGTGCTTGACCCTATAGTGGCTACAGGGTCTTTACTTGGCAACAGGCACCTCTACGGACGCGACAGAATGAGCGATTCCATCCACACCCCGCACAAACACGACCACGATCACGATCACGATCACGGCGAGAAAAAACTCACGCCTGTGCATAACCACGGTGGTTCCTGCTGTTCCGGCAGCCCGGCCCCGGCCAAGGTGACGCTCAACGAAGCGCCCACCGCCGGCTCGCGCCTGAGCACGTTCCGCATCGAAGCCATGGATTGCCCCACCGAGCAGACGCTGATCCAGAACAAACTGGGTAAGCTCGCCGGTGTGCAGCAGCTGGAATTCAACCTGATCAACCGCATCCTTGGCGTTACCCACGACCTGCCGAGCACCGCGCCGATCATCGACGCGATCAAAGCCATCGGCATGCAGGCCGATCCTATCGAAGAGGGTACCCCGGCTGCCGCGCCGCCGGCGAAGAAACACTGGTGGCCGCTGGCGTTGTCCGGCGTGGGCGCGTTGGGTGCCGAAGTGCTGCACTTCACAAACGCCGCGCCGACGTGGGTGATTGCGCTGGTGGCGCTGGTGTCGATCCTCAGCGGCGGTCTCACCACCTATAAAAAGGGCTGGATTGCCCTGAAAAACCTCAACCTGAACATCAATGCGCTGATGAGCATCGCCGTCACCGGCGCGGTGCTGATTGGTCAGTGGCCGGAAGCCGCCATGGTGATGTTCCTGTTCACTGTTGCCGAGTTGATCGAAGCCAAGTCCCTGGACCGTGCGCGCAACGCCATCAGCGGTTTGATGCAGATGACCCCGGAACAGGCCACGGTGCAGCAGGCGGACGGTTCGTGGGCTGAACAAGAGGTCAAAAGCATTGAACTTGGCGCCATCGTGCGGGTAAAGCCCGGCGAGCGCATTGGCCTGGACGGTGAAGTCACCGCTGGCCAGTCCACCATCGACCAGGCGCCGATCACCGGTGAAAGCCTGCCGATTGAAAAGACCGTGGGCGATAAAGTCTTCGCCGGCACCATCAACCAGGCGGGTTCGCTGGAGTACAAAGTCACCGCAGCGGCCAACAATTCCACCCTGGCGCGCATCATCCACGCCGTGGAACAGGCCCAAGGCGCCCGCGCGCCGACCCAGCGCTTTGTCGACAGTTTTTCGAAGATCTATACCCCGGCAGTGTTCCTGTTTGCCCTCGGTGTGGCGCTGATTCCGCCACTGTTCATGGCCGGCGCGTGGTTCGACTGGATCTACCGCGCCCTCGTGCTGCTGGTGGTCGCCTGCCCGTGCGCGCTGGTGATCTCCACCCCGGTGACCATCGTCAGCGGCCTCGCAGCGGCGGCGCGCAAAGGCATCCTGATCAAGGGCGGCGTGTACCTGGAGGGCGGTTACAAGCTCGACTACCTGGCCCTCGACAAGACCGGCACCATCACCCACGGCAAGCCGGTGCAAACCGATTACCTGGCGTTGTTCCCCAACGTCGAAGACAGCGCGCCAGCCCTGGCCGCCAGTTTGGCCGGGCGCTCCGACCACCCGGTGTCCCTGGCCATCGCCAACGCGGCTGTGGATAAAAACCTGCCGAGCCACGTTGTGGATAACTTTGAGGCCCTGGCCGGTCGCGGTGTGCGCGGTGATATCAACGGCGAAACCTACCACCTGGGCAACCATCGCCTGGTGGAGGACCTCGGCCTGTGCTCGCCGGCGCTGGAAGAGAAACTCTTCGCCCTGGAAAAACAAGGCAAGTCCGTGGTGCTGTTGCTCGACAAGTCCGGCCCGTTGGCGCTGTTCGCCGTGGCCGACACGGTCAAGGACAGCAGCCGCGAAGCCATCCAGCAATTACACGAACTGGGTATCAAGACCCTGATGCTCACCGGCGATAACACCCACACGGCCCAGGCGATTGGTGCCCAGGTCGGCATCGACCAGGCCCGTGGCGACCTGCTGCCCACCGATAAACTGCAAGCCATCGAAGCCCTCTACGGCCAAGGCCATCGCGTCGGCATGGTCGGCGACGGCATCAACGACGCCCCGGCCCTGGCCCGTGCCGAGATCGGTTTTGCCATGGCCGCAGCGGGCACCGACACCGCCATCGAGACCGCCGACGTGGCGCTGATGGACGATGATTTGCGCAAGATCCCGGCATTCATTCGGCTCTCCAGGCAAACGTCGAGTATCCTCAAGCAGAACATCGCCTTGGCGCTGGTGATCAAGGCGATCTTCCTCGCCGTCACCTTCCTGGGCATGGCCACCATGTGGATGGCGGTGTTCGCCGACATGGGCGTGAGCCTGCTGGTGGTGTTCAATGGCCTGCGCCTGCTGCGCAAATGATTGATGAGAGGGTGGTGTGCTGAGTGCTGAGTTAAAGGCGTTTTTCATGGTCGCGCGACTGGGCAGCATTACCCAGGCGGCGAAAAAACTCGGCCTCAGCCAGCCCACCGTCACCACGCAGATCCGCAACCTGGAAAGCCAGTACGGCGTTGAGCTGTTCTACCGTGGCGGGCGCCGCCTCACCGTCAGTGACGAAGGCGCGCGGCTGCTGCCGATGGTCAAGGCGCTGTTGCAGCAGGAAGCGGACATCGAGTTTTTCCTGCGTAACAACGGCCAGGTCCAGGGCGCCTTGCGGATTGCCGCGACGGCGCCGTACTACATCCTCGACTTGGTCAAAGCCTTTCGCGAGCGCCTGCCGCAAGTGGAAGTGTCGGTGGAAATCGGCAACTCCCAGCAGGTGCTCGAAGCGCTGGACGACTACCGTGTCGACGTCGCCGCGTCCTCGCAACTGCTCGAAGACCCACGCCTGATCCGCCGCGTGCTCGGCACCGACCCGCTGGTGCTGGCAGTGCATCGCGACCATCCCCTGGCCAAGCTCGACCATGTGCCCCTCAGCGCACTGGCCGGGCACACCTTGTTGATGCGCGAAGCCGGTTCGACCACGCGGCGGCTGACGGAAGAGATGTTGCAAGGCGCCAACGTGAGCTACGGGCCGCTGCTGGAAATCGGCAGCCGCGAGTCGATCCGCGAGGCGGTGTTGCGCAATATAGGCATCAGCATCATTGCGCGCCAGGAAGTGCCCCATGACCCGCAGTTGCGCGTGCTGACCATCGAGAATGCGCCGCAGATCCCGGAGTATTTGTACTGCCTCAAGGAAAGAAAGGGCGCGCGGTTGCCGGCGGCGTTTCTGGGGTTGGCGCAGGAAATGTCGCCGCTCTGACATGAGTGGGTGGCCTGCAGGCCGCTATCGCAGGCAAGCCAGCTCCCACATTTGAAAGCGTTCACAAATCAAAAATGTGGGAGCGGGCTTGCCCGCGATGAGGCGCGCCCAGACAACCCATATCCCCAAATCCACCAATACCACTATCACCACCTTTTGCCTTCCTGCCACACCAGCGACGCATTGCCCTCCTAGCATGACCCTCATTCGTTTGATGAGGTGCCTTGCATGAACACTGCCCTGACCCAACCCGGCGCACCGATGAAGGTGCGCAATGTCCAGAAACGCTTCGGCGCCTTTACTGCGCTGGACAACGTGTCCCTGGATGTCGCCGCCGGTGAGCTGGTGTGCCTGCTGGGCCCGTCCGGCTGTGGCAAGACCACCTTGCTGCGCTGCATCGCCGGCCTGGAGCGCCAGGACAGCGGTGAACTTTACCTGGGCAACCGCGACGTTTCCCTGCTGCCGCCCCAGGCGCGGGACTACGGCATCTTGTTCCAGTCCTACGCGCTGTTCCCCAACCTCACCGTCGAAGCGAACATCGGCTACGGCCTCACCGGCAGTGGCCGCGACGAAGTGCGCCAGCGCGTCGGGCAGATGCTGGAACTGGTAGGCCTGCTGGGCAGCGAAAAGAAATACCCCGGTCAACTCTCCGGCGGCCAGCAACAGCGTGTTGCCCTGGCCCGCGCCTTGGCGCCGGCGCCTTCATTGTTGCTGCTGGATGAGCCGATGTCGGCCCTTGACGCCCGCGTGCGGGAGCACCTGTGCACCGAGCTGCGCCAACTGCAACGGCGCCTGGGCATCACCACGTTGATGGTGACCCACAACCAGGACGAGGCCATGTTGATGGCCGACCGCATCGCCGTGATGAACAACGGCAAGGTCGAGCAATACGCCACGCCCCAGGAAATCTACGACCGCCCGGCCACGCCGTTTGTGGCGGAGTTTGTCGGCCAGGGCAATTGGCTGCCTTTCAGCCGTAACAGCGCCAGCCATGCCCAGGTCGGCGGGATGAATATGCGCCTGGCCGATGATGCCGGCGTGGCCAAATCCGGGCGCCTGTTCTGCCGCCCGGAAGCCATCAGCGTCAACCCGCCGGTGCATGAAGAAAACCTGTTCCCGGCCAAGGTCCGCGAGATCACGTTTCTCGGCAACCGCTGCCGCATGAGCTTTGAGTTGGAGCAACTGCCGGGCCATGCGCTGCTGGCCGAACTGGCCCCGGAAGCCATGCCACGCCTGGGCGCCCAGGACATCTGGGTGGCCTTGCCGCCGCGCAGCTTGCAGGTGTTTGCCTGAGATGGGCGCTGTCATGACCTTGCCGGCCGCGCGCCAGGCTTCCCGTGCCGAACTCGGCGACCGCCTGTTTGTGGTCGGCGGCAAACTGCTTTGGCTGTGCTTGCTGGGCGTCGCCGTCTTGCTGCCGTTGCTGGCGATCTTCTGGCGCGGTTTCAGCAGCGAAGCCGGGCAGGGCGGCGGTCTCGTCGCTGCTCAAGAACTGATCAGCAGCGCCAACTTCCACTGGCTGCTCGGCAATAGCCTGAAAGTTTCCCTCAGCGTCGCGGCCATCGTCGTACCGTTGGCCTACCTGTTTGCCTACGCGCTGCAACGCACGCTGATTCCCGGCAAGGCAATCTGGCGTGGTCTGTCGCTGTTGCCGTTGATGGCGCCGTCGATGCTGCCGGGGATTGCGCTGGTCTATCTGTTCGGCAACCAGGGCATGCTGCGCGGCTTGCTCTCGGAAAATATCTACGGCTTCTGGGGCATCGTTCTCGGTGAAGTGATCTACACCTTCCCACACGCCCTGATGATCCTGCTGTCGGCGCTGTCCCTGGCGGATGCGCGCCTGTTCGACGCCGCTTCCAGCATGGGCGCCAGCCCGGCCCGGGCGTTTCGCAGCATCACCTGGCCGGCCACGCGCCAGGCCGTGTTCGCCGCGTTCTGCCTGGTGTTCACCCTGACCATCACCGACTTCGGCGTGCCCGTGGTGGTGGGTGGCGATTATCAAGTGCTGGCACTGGAAGCCTACAAGGCAGTGGTCGGCCAGCAACAGTTCGGTCGCGGCGCGTTGATCGGCATGGTGTTGCTGCTGCCGGCACTGTTCAGCTTTGGTGTGGATGCGTGGCTGCGCCGCCGTCACGGCGACGCCATGAGCGGCCGCGCCCAAGTGTTCCAGCCAGTGCCATCGCGCTTAAGGGACGGCTGCTACCTGGCCATCGTCCTGCTGATCTGCGCGATATTGCTGCTGGTGTTCGGCATGGCGGTGTACTCCTCGCTGGTGAAATTCTGGCCGTACAACCTGTCGCTGTCGCTGAACCACTACCAGTTCGAAGACACGGCGGGCGGCGGTTGGCTGGCCTACCGCAACAGCCTGACCATGGCTTTGTGCACCGCGTTGATCGGCAGCGTGCTGATCTTCACCGGCGCCTACCTGATGGAAAAGACCAAGGGTCAGAAGGGCCTCAACCTCGCGCTGCGCATGCTCAGCTTTGTGCCGATGGCCGTGCCGGGGTTGGTGCTGGGCCTGGGCTACGTGTTCTTTTTCAACCTCAACGGCAACCCGCTGCATGTGTTCTACGGGACCATGACCCTGCTGGTGGTGTGCACCATTGCGCACTATCTGACCACCGCACAGATGACCGCCACCACCGCGTTGCGCCAACTGGATGCCGAGTTCGAAGCCGCCGCGCTGTCCCTTAAGGCACCGTTGTATCGCCATTACCTGAAAGTCACGGTGCCGATCTGCCTGCCGGCGTTGCTGGACATCGTGCGCTACCTGTTTGTGTCGGCGATGACCACCGTCTCCGCCGCGATCTTCCTCTACAGCCCCGACACCATCCTCGCCGCCGTCGCCGTGTTGAACATGGACGACGCCGGCAACGTAGGCGGTGCGGCGGCCATGTCGACCCTGATCCTGTTCACCTCGGCCGGCGTCTCGCTGCTGCTGGCGTGGGCTTCCCGTGGCGCACTGCGTCGCTCCCAAGCCTGGCGCCAGACCGCGCCCGGCCAATAATCCCGATAGGAGGTGTTCCATGTTCAAGCCCCTGGCGCTGGTCGCTGCCGTACTGTCCGCATTCAGCCTGAATGCCTTCGCCAAGACCGACCTCACCGTGTACACGGCCCTCGAAGCCGAGCAGTTGAAGACCTACAAGCAAGCGTTCGAAAAGGCCAACCCGGACATCGAGATCAAGTGGGTGCGTGACTCCACCGGCATCATCACCGCCAAGCTGCTGGCCGAAAAAGACCGCCCGCAAGCCGACGCGGTCTGGGGCCTGGCCGCCTCCAGCCTGGCGATCCTCGACCAGCAAGGCATGTTGGACAACTACGCACCCAAGGACCTGGACAAGATCGGCAAAAACTACCGCGACCCCGCCAACCCACCGGCCTGGGTGGGCATGGACGTCTGGGCCGCGACCATCTGCTTCAACACCGTCGAAGCCGAGAAGCAGGGCCTGAGCAAACCGGTGAGCTGGCAGGACCTGACCAAGCCTGAGTACAAGGGCAAGATCGTCATGCCCAACCCTGCCTCGTCCGGCACCGGCTTCCTGGACGTGAGCGCGTGGTTGCAGACCTACGGCGAGAAGCAAGGCTGGCAGTACATGGATGACCTGCACCAGAACATCGGCCAATACGTTCACTCCGGCTCCAAGCCGTGCAAGCTGGCGGCGTCGGGTGAATTCCCGATTGGGATTTCCTTTGAATACCCGGCCGTGCAGCTGAAACGCCAGGGTGCGCCGCTGGACATCATCCTGCCGAAAGAAGGCCTGGGTTGGGACATTGAAGCCACGGCGATCATGAAGGGTACGGCCCATGCGGACGCGGCGAAAAAGCTCGCTGACTTCTCTGCCAGCGCCGTTGCCATGGATTTGTACAAGGACAACTTCGCCGTCCTCGCCCAACCGGGGATTGCCAAGCCGCAGACCGAATTGCCAGCGGACTATGAGCAGCGGTTGATCAAGAACGACTTTGCCTGGGCGTCGAAGAACCGCGACAGCATCCTGACCGAGTGGCGCAAGCGCTATGACGGGAAGTCGGAGAAGGTTGCCGGTCAGTAAGGTTTTCGTTAGGGCTACTGGCCTCTTCGCAGGCAAGCCAGCTCCCACACTGGATCGGGTTCACACGGTCAAAATGTGGGAGCTGGCTTGCCTGCGATAGCGGTCTCAAGTACAGGAATAGCACTCCATGACACACCCCACCGACCTGTTAATTGTCGGCGCCGGCATCCTCGGCCTGTCCCACGCCTATGCCGCCGCCAAACGCGGCCTCAAGGTCAAGGTCTTCGAACGCAGCGCCACACCACTGGGCGCCTCGGTGCGCAACTTCGGCCAGGCCCTGGTCACCGGCCAACCCCCCGGCCCGATGCTCGACCTGGCCCGGCACAGCCGCGAGATCTGGGGCCACTGGGCCCAGGTCGCCGGCCTGCAACTCAAGCGCAACGGCTCGTACCTGTTCGCCCGCACCGAGGCCGAAGAGCATTTGCTGGAAGCCTTCTGCGCCGGTCGCGCCAGGGAGCACGGCTACCACGTCGAACTGCTGCAAGGCGCCGCATTGAATGACCTGTACGGCGGCCAGTTCCGCCATCACCGCGCCGCGCTGCATGGCCGGGACGATCAGCAGCTGTATTCGCGGGAAGCGATCCCGGCGTTGATCCACTACCTGCGCAACGAACTAAAGGTGGAGTTCCACTTTTCCACCCTGGTGCGCGACGTCGAACCCGGCCTGGTCCACACCACGGCGGGCAGCTTTCGTGGCGAGCAGATCATCGTCTGCTCCGGGCATGACTACCAAACCCTGCTGGCCGACGCGCTGGCCACGCTCAACCCGAGTATCTGCCGCCTGCAAATGCTGCGCGCGCGGCCAGCGCTGAACCTGAACCTGCAACACGCGTTGCTCACCGGCTTGAGTTGCGTGCATTACGGCGCCTTTGCCGACCTGCCCGAGGCCGCCGCCGTGCAGGCGCACATCCTGCGTGAAGCGCCGCACCTGCATGAACACGGTATCCATTTGCTGATCAGCCCCACGCCCCATGGCGAACTGATCATCGGCGACTCCCACGACTACGGCAGCGACGCCTCGCCGTTCAATGCCGAACAGGTCGATGACTGGATGATCGAACTCGCTGAGCAGACCCTGGGGTGCAAGATCCAAGTCGTCGAGCGCTGGCAGGGCGTATACGGTTCACGTGGGCCGGGGCCGTTTTCGTTCCTGCGGGCGGCATCCGGGGTGAGCGCGGCATTGATGCACACCGGTGTGGGCATGAGCGTTGGGCCGGCGCTGGCCGAGCGCAACATCGGCGAGTTGTGGGGGGCAGCGTAATGAGCCCGGAACAGGCAGTTGCCGAAGTGTTCGGCTTGTACGAACGCCATGGCACGGCCGATTACATCGGCGAGCCGGTCTCGCAGATCGAGCACATGTCCCAGGCTGCGCAGTGGGCGATGGCCGAAGGCTTCGATGATGAAGTGGTGCTGGCGGCGTTTTTCCACGACATCGGCCATCTCTGCGGCCAGGGCGGCGAGAACATGGGCGGTTATGGCGTGGTCAGCCATGAGCGGCTGGGCGCGGATTACCTGCGCCGCGCGGGGTTCAGCGAACGCATGGCCAGGCTGGTGGAGTATCACGTACAGGCCAAGCGTTACCTGACGTTCAGCCAGCCGGATTACTACGCGCGCCTAAGTGAAGCCAGCCGCCGCACCCTGGCTTATCAAGGTGGCGTGATGAGTGCCGAAGAGGCTCTGGCGTTCGAGCAAGACCCACTTTGCGCGGTGAGTTTGCGCCTGCGTCATTGGGATGAATTGGCCAAGGAAACGGGCGTGCCGGTGTTGGATCTGAAGGTACTCAAGGCCAAGGCTGCACGGCTACTGGTTGTGTAGATTGGCCTTACGGCAAACGCAGACATGCCGTCTGGAGCCCTGTTTGCGGTGTCACTAAGGTGCTTGCTTCTTCAATCAAAGGAGCAACGCTGATGCGCTACTTGAGAGCTACCGCCCAGGACGTGAGCGGCAACGGCCAGCCGGACACGGTGATTTTGCACTTCTATCAGCAGCAAGCCGGGTGCCCTGACGTATTGATACACGAGATTGTCAGCCTGGACATGACTGCGGATCGCAAGGTCGATGTGCAGTGGGCGGGGGAGCATCAGCCTGATGCGCCGGACTTGGATAAGCGCACGCTGGCGGCGTTTGCCAATGGCTTCCTCGCGTTGAACTGGTTTAACCCGGCGTGCCATTCGGGGCGTTCACTGGTCATGTACGTCGATCACCTGGGACGAACGGGGCTACCGAATGCGGTCAAGCTGGACTTTCATGAACAGGGGGCAACGGGGCGCGAATCGTCGTTGGTTTACAAGGCGGCAGCCTACGACGGTGACAGCGACGGGGTGCTGGAGTCGTTTACCAACAGTGATGTGGACCGCAATGGCGTGGCCGACAAGGCTGATAAAGCGTTGATCCGCGCGTTATGCACGGCCTTCCTGGCCTTGAAGTGGTATGACCTGTGATTACCTCACGCCTCGTCGAGCCGGGATGCCAAGGCTTCGACCTGTTCCTGTCGCTCGGCCTGGCTGAGCTTGGCGTGGGGGTTGAGGGATGACCATTGCGGATGGGCGCGGGCTTTGTGCAACGCGTCCGGCAACTTGCCTTCGCGCCAGCTTTTGTCCTGGGGCGTATCAACCTTGATGCTGTGCATCGCCGCGTGCCCGCGCTGGTTCAGGGCCTTGAGCAACTGGCGCTGGCGCAGGGCGAGCAGGCGTAGCACGCTGTCGTCCACGCTCAGTTCGCGCTGGCCTTTGATCTTGCCGAGCAGGCGGCCGCCGTAGCTGCGCGCGGTTTGCAGCGCACCACCGGCAATCGCGCCGGCCAGGGCGGCGGCGCCCAGGGTCAGGCCGCCGACCAGTAGATCCACACCGGCCCCGGCCGCCGCGCCTGCGGCGATCCCGCCGCCAACGCGCACGCCGAGTTGCTTGAGGGTTTCCGGGTTGAACAGGTCATCGCCCCAGCGGCCGTCCAGCAGCGGCAAGTCGCTGGCGGCGGCGTCCTGCGGGCGGAAACCGAACAGTTTGAGCAGGGCTTCCACACACTTCTGTTCGCGTTGGCGCACGGCTTTGCGCAGGTCGTTGATGGCTTGCGGCTCATCTGCGGGCACCACGCTGCGCCGGCACGCGGCACAGTCGATCAGCAGCTCGGCGATCAAGCGTGCAGCGCTTTGCTGGCGGGCCTGGCGTTGGGCTTCTTGATCAAGAATCAGCCGCTCCAATTGTGGCCGGGCGCTTTCCAGCAGCAGGGCGAGGCTTTCATACAAGCGCCGTTCACCGTCTTCCGGCGGCGCGACGCTGTCGAAACGCACCAGCGCATGCAGGCCCAGGCGGGCCAGGGCTTCGCGCCAATCCGGCTCGCGGTGGTCGCTGCTGCTGACAAAATTGAGCACCGGCAGCAACGGCTTGCCGCAACTGGCCAGCACTTGCAGCTCGTCGCGGTACTTGGCCAGCACCGGCTCGCGGGCGTCGATCACATACAGGCCGGCGTCCGAGGCCAGCAGTTGGCGCAGCACCTTGGCTTCCTGTTCGAACCGCTGGCGCGCTTCGCTGCCTTCCAGGAATCGCGCCAGGCGCGCCGGGCCGTCGAGACGTTCGCCCGGGCGATCCAGGCGTTCCAGGTAGTCGAGCAAGGCGATGGCATCTTCCAGGCCCGGTGTGTCGTACAACTCCAGCAACGCTTCACCATCCACCGACAGGCGCGCACCTTCGACATGCCGCGTGGTACTGGGGCGATGGGACACCTCGCCAAAGCCCACGTCACGGGTCAGCGTGCGCAGCAGCGAGGTCTTGCCGACATTGGTGTGGCCGACCACGGCGAGTTTCAGCGGTTTAGTCATGACCGGTCTCCAGCCAGCTCAGCGGCGCGCAATCGGCGAAGGGCAGTTCCAGCTGTTGCAGTGCGGTGTGCCAGTCGCCCAGGCGTTCGGCGTCCAGCGCCTGGCCGGGGGGCGCTTGCAGCAGCCACACGCGGGTTGCGCTGGCGCTGCGCGCAAGCTCGGCGATCAACGCCAGGCTGCCGCGATCCGGCGAGCGCCGTGGGTCGCAGGCGATGGCCAGGCGCGCGGGCGGGAAGCGCGTGAGTTGCTCCAGCAGTTTTTGGCGTGATTCGCGACTGTCGAGGATGCCGGCGTCTTTGACGTTGGCCGGCAGCTTGGGCGGCCACGGGTGTTGATCGTCCAGTTCGATGGCCACCAGCAGGGCGCCGTCGCTTTCCAGTTCACTGACGCCGCCGCTGACGTGGTGCAGTTGGTCCGGCGCGGCATCGTTGACGCCGAGGCGTTCGCTGCTGGGCATCAGGCGTTCGCGCAGTTGGCTGTAGCCGGGCAGGTTGAGGTCCAGGCGCAGGGTGGCGCGCCCGCGCTTCCAGCGCCACAGGCAGAGCAGGGCGAGGATCAGGCGCGGCAGCAGGCCGTACACCAGCAACACGCCGACCAGCCACGCGGCCCAGGCTTGGCGGGCGCTTTCGATGTTCAGCGCGGAATCGCCGCTGGCGCGGATCATCTCGACAGTGGGCACGTTGAAGCCGAGCAGGGCGGGCAGGCTGCCCAGGGCCTGGGTCGCGGCGACGAAGGTGTCGGCGCTGAGAATGGTGGTTTCCCACACGAAACCGTAGCGGCGGGTGGCGAGCAGCGTCAGCAGAATCACCAGCGCACAGAGCAATGCCAGCAGCCACAGGCTGTTGACCAGCACACCCACGGCCCAGCGATTGAGTTTCTGGCGTTGCAGCAGCAACAGCAGCGCCGGTGCCAATTGCGCGGCCTTGGCGTCGCGGGCGAGCTTTTCGCTGAGCCACAACCACAAGCGTCCGAGGCTGGCGCCGTGTTCGCCGGCAAACAGCAGGCCCAAGGCCCAGCTGATCAGCAAGATCAGATTCAAACCGAGCAAGCTGCCCAGCGCCCAGAACACATTCACTGGGGTCTGGCCGTTACCCAGCGCGGCGAAGGCCAGGCCCGCGCCGCTGATTACGGCGACGACCGCCAGCAGCACCAGCGCCAGGCGCGCGCCTTGCAGCCAGCGGGTCAGGGCGACGGTCAGGCCGTCGCGCTCGGCCAGGTGCAGGGCGCGGTGCTGGATGCGCGTCGGCAAGTCGCCCCCGGCCGTGCGGGCCAGGCGGTTGGCTTCCTGGTCTTCCAGGGGGCCGGCGTGTTCTTCACGCAGGCGCACGGTTTCTGTCAGCCAGAGTTTGTGCAGGGGAGTCAGTGCAGTCACGCGCCGTCCTGTTGTGTTTGTGAGCCTGGAGCATAACCCCTGGCCTGGTGCTCTGGTATTCTCGTCGCCATGAAAAAAACTCTCCCTTTAAGCCTGATCGCAGCCCTCGGTGAAAACCGTGTGATCGGCGTCGACAACAGCATGCCCTGGCATTTGCCGGGGGATTTCAAATATTTCAAGGCCACGACCCTCGGCAAGCCGATCATCATGGGGCGCAAGACCTGGGATTCCCTCGGTCGACCGTTGCCGGGACGCTTGAACATTGTGGTCAGCCGTCAGACCGATCTGGCGCTTGAAGGTGCGGAAGTTTTTCCGTCGCTGGACGCTGCAGTGGAGCGCGCCGAAGCGTGGGCGTTGGCCCAGGGCGTGGATGAGCTGATGCTGATTGGCGGTGCACAGTTGTATGCGCAGGGGCTGGAGCAGGCGGATCGCCTGTATTTGACGCGGGTGGCGTTGAGCCCGGAAGGGGATGCTTGGTTTCCGGAGTTTGATCAGGGCCAGTGGAAGCTGGTGTCGAATGTTGAGAACCCGGCGGAAGGTGATAAGCCTGCTTACAACTTTGAAGTCTGGGAAAAAGCCTGATTGTGGCGAGGGAGCTTGCTCCCGCTGGAGTGCGAAGCGCTCCCAAGATTTTTGGGGCCGCTACGCAGCCCAGCGGGAGCAAGCTCCCTCGCCACAGAGGTGAGTCGTCAGGCCTGCGCTAACTCAGCATGCTCATCCGCATCCAACAACGCCTTATCCGTCTGCCCCATGATCTGGCTGGTAATCGCCCCCGCCGTCATCGAACCGTTCACGTTCAGCGCCGTGCGGCCCATGTCGATCAGCGGCTCCACGGAAATCAGCAACGCCACCAGTGACACCGGCAAGCCCATCGCCGGCAGCACGATCAGCGCGGCAAACGTCGCACCGCCACCCACGCCGGCCACACCGGCCGAACTCAAGGTCACAATCGCCACCAGGGTCGCGATCCACAGCGGGTCCAGCGGGTTGATGCCGACGGTTGGCGCTACCATCACCGCCAACATGGCCGGGTAAAGACCCGCGCAACCGTTCTGGCCGATGGTCGCGCCAAACGAGGCGGCGAAGCCGGCAATCGACTGCGGGATACCCAGGCGACGGGTCTGCGCCTCGATGCTCAACGGGATCGCTGCCGCGCTGGAGCGGCTGGTGAAGGCAAAGGTCAGCACCGGCCACACTTTACGGAAGAAGCGCAGCGGGTTGACCCCGGCCAGGGACAGCAGCAGGCCGTGCACCACAAACATCAGGCCCAGGGCCAGGTACGACACCACGACGAAACTGCCGAGCTTGATGATGTCTTGCAGGTTGGAGCCGGCGACTACTTTGGTCATCAACGCCAATACGCCGTACGGCGTGAGCTTCATCACCAGGCGCACCAGACGCATCACCCAGGCTTGCAGGGTGTCGATGGCGTTGAGGACTTTCTGGCCTTTTTCCACGTCATCCTTGAGCAGTTGCAGCGCGGCAACCCCGAGGAATGCGGCGAAGATCACCACGCTGATGATCGACGTCGGCTTGGCCCGCGCCAGGTCGGCGAACGGGTTGGACGGCACGAACGACAGCAGCAACTGCGGGATATTCAGGTCGGCGACCTTGCCTGCGTAATCGCTCTGGATCACTTGCAGGCGCGCCATTTCCTGGGTGCCGGCTACCAAACCCTCGGCGGTGAGGCCGAACAGGTTGGTCAGGCCGATGCCGATCAACGCCGCAATCGCGGTGGTGAACAGCAGGGTGCCGATGGTCAGGAAGCTGATCTTGCCCAGGGACGCGGCGTTGTGCAGGCGGGCCACGGCGCTGAGGATCGAGGCAAATACCAGCGGGATCACGATCATTTGCAGCAATTGCACGTAGCCATTGCCGACCAGGTCGAACCAGCCGATGGACGCCTTGAGCACCGGGTTGCCGGCGCCATAGATGCTGTGCAGCGCCACACCAAACGCCACGCCCAGGGCCAGGGCGAACAACACCTTCTTGGCGAGGCTCCAGTTTGTGCGGCGGGTTTGTGCCAGGCCCAGTAACAGGGCCACGAACACCAGTAAGTTGAGAATCAGGGGCAGATTCATTGAAGCTCCGTCAGAGGCTGCCAATCGCGTGAGCCTGCGATTGCGAACCGGAAAGCCTAACAGCTTGAAATATATTGATTTAATACCGATATGGAATGGTGACTGTCGTTTTTGGAATAAGCATTTGACGCTCAGGCGTATGCGGTTGGCGGGATCAGGACGCAAGCGGTCGCGCTCGGGCGGTAACTGTCACAGGGATTTGTTAGCGTCGATATCTTTCACTCAGGGAGAAAACGCATATGAAGCTCGCTTCGAGACTGTTTGCCGCCGCGCTGTGCCTGGGCCTTGCCGGCCACGCCATGGCCGCCACCGAGTTGAAACACTGGCCTGCCCCGGCGGCCAAGCAACTGAACGAGATGATCGCCGCCAACGCCAACAAGGGTAACTTCGCGGTGTTCGACATGGACAACACCAGTTACCGCTACGACCTCGAAGAATCCCTGCTGCCCTACATGGAAAACAAGGGCCTGATCACCCGCGACAGCCTCGACCCGTCGCTCAAGCTGATGCCGTTCAAAGACACCGCCGAGCACAAAGAGAGCCTGTTCAGTTACTACTATCGCCTCTGCGAAGTGGACGACATGGTCTGCTACCCGTGGGTGGCCCAGGTGTTTTCCGGTTTCACCCTCAAGGAACTCAAGGTCCAGGTGGATGAGCTGATGGCGTCCGGCAAGCCGGTGCCGGTCAGCTATTTCGAAGGCGAGGTGGTGAAAAAATCCGAAGTGCAGCCGCCGAAGATCTTCACCGGCCAGCAGGAGCTGTACAACAAGCTGATGGAAAACGGCATCGACGTGTACGTGATGACCGCCGCCTCGGAAGAGCTGGTGCGCATGGTCGCGGCCGATCCGAAGTACGGCTACAACGTCAAACCCGAGAACGTCATCGGCGTGACCACCCTGCTCAAGGACCGCAAGACCGGCGAGTTGACCACGGCACGCAAACAGATCAGCGCCGGCAAATATGACGAGAAGGCCAACCTTGGCCTGGAGCTCACGCCTTACTTGTGGACTCCGGCAACCTGGATGGCCGGCAAGCACGCGGCGATCCTCACCTACATCGACGAATGGAAAAAACCGGTGCTGGTGGGCGGCGACACGCCAACGAGCGATGGCTACATGCTGTTCCACGATGTGGACGTAGCCAAGGGTGGCGTGCACTTGTGGATCAATCGCAAGGACAAATACATGACCCAACTTAATGGCATGATCGCCAAGCACGCGGCGGCGCAGGCCAAGGAAGGGTTGGCGGTGACGGCGGACAAGAATTGGGTGATTGTGAAGCCTGACGACATTCAGTAACACCGAGGCGCCCCTATCGCAGGCAAGCCAGCTCCCACATTTTGACCGTGTGAACCCGATCAAGTGTGGGAGCTGGCTTGCCTGCGATGGCTCCCTCAAGAACACCCCAAAACCCACAGCAAAAAATAGATATCAATTGCGAACCAATCTCATCCTCTGCTAGCGTGCGCACCTCCTGAACCTCTCGTTCTTCTCAAGGTAGTGCCGTGCTCTCCTGGAATTCGCAGATCGCGCGCCTGTTCGCGGAGCAGAAGAAAGCCCTCGAAGCCTTCGTCACCCGCCGCACCGGCAGCGCCCAAGTGGCCGCCGACCTGACCCAGGAATCGTTCCTGCGCCTGGCACGCCTGGACTCCGGCGAGAAGATCGACAACCTCCCAGCCTTTCTCTTCACCATCGCCAGCAACCTGGTGCGCGATCACCAGCGCCAGGCCATCCGCCGTGAGCGCCTGGACGCCGGCGAGCCCAGCGAAGAGCTGCCCTGCACCAACCCAGGCGCCGACGAGCAATTGGCCGCCTACCAACAGGAACAGCTGATGCAGGACGCGATCCTGGCGTTGCCCGAAGCGACTCGGCAGATCTTCCTGCTCTATCATGTCGACGAACTTTCCTACCGCGAGATTGGCGAACGTCTGTCGATCACCCCGCGCAGTGTGGAATACCAATTGCGTCGCGCCTTGATTGAATGCCGCGCCTACATCAAGACGCGGCTTGCCTGCGATGCACAAGGACGTCGGCCATGACCGCCACACCCACTGCCGACGCGCTGTTTGAACAAGCGTCCGGCTGGTATTTCCGCTTGCAGGCCGAGGACGTGACGCCGGCTGAAATGGACGCCTTCGCCGCCTGGCTCGGCCAAGGCCAAGCCCAGGATGACGCCTGGCAGGAAGTGCAAGCGCTGCTCGGCGGCCTGCGTGAGCCGGCCCGGGTGATCCGCCGCGCCGAACAGGCCGCCTGGCGCAAACCGCTGCGGCGTTGGGCGTGTGCCGCCGCCGTGCTACTGGCGGTCGGTTTGACCGTGCAAAACACCCCCTGGCTCGACCGCCTGCGCGCGGACTACGCCACCGGCACCGGCGAGTCGCGCACCGTCGAATTGGCCGATGGCTCCCAACTGCAACTCAACACCGACAGCGCGATTCAAGTGCGCATGAGCGCGGGTGAGCGTCAGATTCGTCTGCTGAGGGGCGAAGGCTTTTTCAGCGTGACCAAGGACCCGGCGCGGCCGTTCGTGGTGCAGTCCGGTGAGGGTTGGATCAAGGTGGTCGGCACCCAGTTCAGCGTGGCGCGGCGCGATGCGCAGACGCGGGTGCAAGTGGCCCAGGGCAAGGTGCAAGTCAGCGCGGGCGGTGGTGAACCGGTCTATCTGGAGCCGGGGCGGGCAGTGGAGTATCAAGGCCAGCACCTTGCCGAGGTCCATGGCTTCGACCCGGCCAGCGGCTTTGCCTGGCGCCAGCGGCAGTTGGTATTCCGCCAGCAGCCGTTGTCGGAAGTGGTCAGTGAGCTGAACCGCTACTGGCCCGGCAAGACCCTGGTGCTCGGCGATGCGCTGCGCAATCGCGTGGTCTCCGGTGTGTTTGAAATCGACAAACCGGATGCGGTGATCAAGGCGCTGGAATACACCCTCAACCTGCGCGCCGAGCATTACACCCCGTATTTGCTGGTGTTGCGCGAAGGCAACGCGTCCTGACGGCAACTTTTTCAAAATATTTTCAGGGTTTCTCCGTGAGCCATCGTCCTTGATCACTGAGGCGCAAATAGTAAGCACTCTCAAGTAGTGCGGCGCCGATCACCGACTTTTTTTGCACCGGGGAGCACCATCCATGGCACACCGATACGCCGCACGGCCCTTGCTGGCACTGGCCATTTCCATGGCCAGCGGCACTGCACCGCTGTACTTGCAGGCCGCCGAGACCACGCAGGCGCAGACTTACCGCTTTGATATTCCAGGGCAAAGCCTGGACGGCGCGTTGGCGGCGTTTTCGGCGGTTACGCGGATTCAGGTGCTGGTGTCCGGCGAGTTGACGCAAGGTGTGGTGTCGCCGGGGGTGAAAGGCAACCTGGGCCAGCGCGAAGCATTGGGGCTGTTACTGGGCGGCACGGGGTTGAACGCGGCGTTTATCAATGCCGACACTGTAACCCTGGAAAAGCACGTGGACACGGGCGGCGCCCTTGAAGTCGGCGCCACCACCATCAGCGCGGACCACCTGGGGACGACCACCGAAGGTAGCGGTTCCTACACCACCGGCGCCGTGACCATCGGCAAGGGTACGCAAAAGCTCAAGGACATCCCGCAGTCCGTCAGCGTGCTGACCCGCAAGGCCATGGATGACCAGAACATCAGCACCCTGACCCAGGCGATTGAAGCGGTGCCGGGCATGGCCTCGGTCAAGTCGCCGGGGCCGGGGATGTTCATGTTTGCGCGGGGTTTCGAGATCGAATCGCTGCAATACGACGGCGTGCCGGTGCCGCGCAACGTGTATGCGCTGGGCAGCTACATCACCGAAAACATGGTGATCTACGACCGTATGGAAGTCATGCGCGGCGCCGCAGGCCTGCTGCAAGGCGCGAACAGCCCGGGCGGCGCGGTCAACCTGGTGCGCAAGCGCCCGCAGGCCGCGCCCACCGTGACCTTGAGCGCCAAGGCCGGCAGCTGGGACCGTTATGCATCCCAGGCGGACGTCGGCGGCCCGTTGAACGAAGCCGGCACGGTTCGTGGGCGGGCGGTGGTCAACTACGAGAAAGGCCACTCCTTCACCGACTACGTGTGGAACTGGGAACAGACCGTCTACGGTGCGCTGGACTTTGACCTGGACGACGACACCACCCTGGGCGTCGGTTTCAGCAACAAGAAGAGCCACGGACGCCCGTACCTGATCGCCTTGCCGCGCCACACCGATGGCAGCCCGCTGGATGTGTCGCGTTCGACGTATACCGGGGCGACCTGGAACCGCTCGTTTAATGATCAGACGGCGGTGTATCTGGATCTTGAGCATCGCTTTAATGATCAGTGGAAGTTCAAGGCTTCGGCGCTGGCGATGAATGAATCCAATGAGGCGACGTATCAGTTCATCGTTGGTGCAGTGCCGGTGGGGAGTACCAAGAGCGGTAACTACGCTGATTTTTCCACTGACTTTTCCGGCAAAAGCCGTGGGCTGGACGCCTATGTCAGCGGTGATTTCGAGGCGCTGTCGTTCAAGCAAAGCCTGATAGTGGGCGGCAACTATTCCAAGTACAACACCGATGATGGTTATGCCCGCGCCTTCACGCCGGGTGCTGATATTGGTGCTATCGACCATCATCGCCCGCAGCCGTCCTACAACGGTATCGCCGACCGCGCGAGCCTGGCCTTGAGCACATACGACATCTATCAAAAGGGCCTTTACGGCACTTGGCGGATCAACCTGACCGAGCCCCTGACCTTGATCCTCGGCGCCCGCACCAGTTGGTATGACTTCAAGTTCGACCAGGACAACTACCAAGCGCGCAAGCTTGTGGCGGGGGGCGAGAAGAACTCGGTCAAGAGCAGCGGCAAGGTCACGCCGTTTGCCGGGTTGGTCTATGCACTGGATGAGCAGTGGTCGGTCTATGGCAGCTACGCCGAGGTGTTCATCCCACAGACCCAGTTGACCTTGCAGCAAACGGGCTTGCCGCCTATCGAAGGCCAAAACTATGAAGTCGGGATCAAGGGCGAGTTGATGGACGGGCGCCTCAACACGTCCTTGGCGATGTTCCGCTACATCCATGAGAACCGCGCGGTGGATGACCTGAGTACGCAGATTGACGACGAGGAGGCGGTAACCTGCGGCGGTTGGTATTGCTCAAATGCCTCGGGCAAGGTGCGTAGCCAAGGGATTGAGGCCGAGATCAGCGGTGAGTTGGCCCGCGGCCTACAAGTCAGCAGCAGTTATACCTACAACACCACCGTGTTTCTGGAAGACACGCAGCTCAAGGGCAAGGTCTTCAGCACCTCGGTGCCCAAGCACCTGCTGCGCATCTGGGCGGATTACACATTGCCGGGTGACTTTGATCGGGTGAGCGTCGGTGCGGGTGTCAACGCACAGACCGCTACCACCAGTTTTGACCGCAACTTTGGCCAGGCGGGTTTTGCCATCTTCAATTCGCGGGTGGCGTATGCGGCCAGTGATGAAGTGACTCTGGCGGTGAACGTGAACAACATTTTGGACAAGCGTTACTACATCCCGTCCTACAGCCAGTTGGTGGGCAACAACTACTTTGGTGACCCGCGCAACATGATGTTCAGCGTGACCTACAAGCCACAGTTCTAAGCCTCCCCACAAAACCACCTGTGGTAACCGGTTTGTGTGGGAGCTGGCTTGCCTGCGATGGCGGAGTGTCAGGCGATACATGTGTTGGCTGGTCCACCGCTATCGCAGGCAAGCCAGCTCCCACAGTTTGATCGCCTGTGTTCTGGAGGGTTTGGCCAGGCAAAAAAATGCCCCGCACTTGGCGGGGCATTTTTTATGGGCGGGGCTTACAGGCCGTCAAGCATCGCCTTGTTGCGCACAGCGCCCTTGTCGGCGCTGGTGGCCAGCAGGGCGTAGGCCTTCAGCGCGGTGGTGACTTTGCGCGGACGCTTCTCCACCGGCTTCCAGCCTTTCTTGTCCTGCTCGACCCGGCGTGCCGCCAGTTCTTCATCGCTGACCAACAGGTTGATCGAGCGGTTCGGAATGTCGATCAGCACCTTGTCGCCATCCTGCACCAGGCCAATCGCACCACCGGCAGCGGCTTCTGGCGAAGCGTGGCCGATGGACAGACCCGAGGTGCCGCCGGAGAAACGGCCGTCGGTCAGCAAAGCGCAGGCTTTGCCCAGGCCTTTAGACTTCAGGTACGACGTCGGGTACAGCATCTCCTGCATACCCGGGCCGCCTTTCGGGCCTTCGTAGCGGATGATCACGATGTCGCCTTCTTTCACTTCGTCGGCGAGGATGCCGCGAACCGAGCTGTCCTGGCTTTCGTAGATCTTGGCGCGACCTTCGAAGACGTGGATGGATTCATCCACACCGGCGGTTTTCACCACGCAGCCGTCGAGGGCGATGTTGCCGTACAGCACGGCCAGGCCGCCTTCTTGCGAGTAGGCGTGCTCGACGCTGCGGATGCAGCCGTTTTCACGGTCGTCGTCGAGGGTGTCCCAACGGGTCGACTGGCTGAACGCGGTTTGCGTCGGGATGCCTGCTGGGCCGGCCTTGAAGAAGTGATGCACGGCTTCATCGTCAGTCTGGGTGATGTCCCATTTGGCGATGCCTTCAGCAAGGGTCTTGCTGTGCACGGTCGGCAGGTCGGTGTGCAGCAGGCCGCCACGGGCGAGCGAGCCGAGGATCGAGAAGATCCCGCCGGCGCGGTGCACGTCTTCCATGTGGTACTTCTGGATGTTCGGCGCGACTTTGCACAGTTGCGGCACGTGGCGGGACAGGCGGTCGATGTCGCGCAGGTCGAAATCGATCTCGGCTTCCTGGGCCGCAGCCAGCAAGTGCAGGATGGTGTTGGTGGAACCGCCCATGGCGATGTCCAGGGTCATGGCGTTTTCGAACGCCTTGAAGTTGGCGATGTTGCGCGGCAACACCGACTCATCGTTCTCGGTGTAGTAACGCTTGCACAGCTCGACGATGGTGCGGCCGGCCTGCAGGAACAGCTGCTCGCGGTCGCTGTGGGTGGCGAGGGTGGAACCGTTGCCCGGCAAGGCCAGGCCCAGGGCTTCCACCAGGCAGTTCATCGAGTTGGCGGTGAACATGCCGGAGCACGAACCGCAGGTTGGGCACGCGCTGCGCTCGTATTCCGCGACCTTCTCGTCAGAAGCGCTGGAATCGGCGGCGATGACCATAGCGTCCACCAGGTCGAGGCCGTGGGAGGCCAGTTTGGTCTTGCCGGCTTCCATCGGGCCGCCGGACACGAAGATCACCGGGATGTTCAGGCGCAGGGAGGCCATCAGCATGCCGGGGGTGATCTTGTCGCAGTTGGAGATGCAGACGATGGCGTCGGCGCAGTGGGCGTTGACCATGTATTCCACGGAGTCGGCGATGATCTCGCGGCTCGGCAGGGAATACAGCATGCCGTCATGGCCCATGGCGATGCCGTCGTCCACGGCGATGGTGTTGAATTCCTTGGCTACACCGCCAGCGCGTTCGATCTCGCGGGCAACCAGTTGGCCGAGGTCCTTGAGGTGGACGTGGCCCGGTACGAATTGGGTGAACGAGTTGGCAATCGCGATGATCGGCTTCTTGAAGTCGTCATCCTTCATCCCCGTGGCACGCCACAGTGCGCGGGCGCCGGCCATGTTGCGGCCGTGGGTGGATGTTTTCGAGCGGTAATCTGGCATGGAGCACTCCGGGCGGCTAATCGGTATCAAAGGGGAGTGAGCTTCTATTGACGTCAGGAACACCCGAAAAATGGCCGTGTGTCCGGAAGTTGCCGCAAACGTTACGGGATCGCCGTGCGCATTGGCCTTGAGCTCATAAACCCGCCGGGGGATGACTGGCGATGAATAGGGCCGATTCTACACCGCTGGCGGCTGGAGGGAACGGGGCAATACAGGGCCTACGGCTTTGTTTAGACTGGCGGCCTTTTTTGTCCCTCCCCACTCCAAAGGAACTGGAATGCCCGGTATCAATCGTTTTCTTGGGTTCTATCTGCTGATCGGCCTGGTCCAGGGAATCGCCTTCTATTACTCCGACCAGCTTTATCGCGTAAACGAAGCGCTGTTTTTTGTCACCTACACCCTGGTCCTGGTAGGCGGCACCACCTTGCAGTTGCTCGGGGAAAAAGTCCGACACTGGCGTTCGTTGCTGCCGACGCTGGTGTTCACCCTGCTGATGGGCGGCATGACGCTGTGGGTGTGTTATGGCGTCGAGCATATCGGCGACAAGCGTTGGGCGATCAACTCGTGGTTTATCAGCGTGGTGGTGCTGAGCTACGTCTGCGCCAGCTTCCTGTTTGCCTGGCCTAGCGCCAAAGGCCAGCGCTGGCGTTATGAAGACCTGTTCCAGCAAGCCTGGAACAGCGTGTTTATCGTGCTCTACGCGCTGATCCTGGTGGGGCTGTTCATGGCGTTGCTCAAGCTGTGGAGCCGCCTGTTCCTGATGCTGGGCATCGGGTTTTTCGAGCAGCATTTCTGGAGTGAGTTGTTCCTGTGTTTCGCCCTGCCGCTGGTGTTCGCGCTGGGCATGTACTTGGCGGCGCGCAGCGAAAAGGTCATCGGCCAGATGCGCAGCATGCTGCTCAGCGCCTGTGCTTTGTTGCTGCCGTTGATCGCGTTGATCAGTGTGCTGTTTACCTTGGCCCTGCCGTTCACCGGGCTCGGGCGGATCTGGGCCACGGGCTACTCCACGCCGATTTTGCTGGTGTTGGCCGGTGCGCAGTTGTTCCTGCTCAATGGCGTGTTCCAGGATGGCCGGCAGCCTCGGCCCTATCCTCAGTGGCTGACGCGGTTTATCGAGTTGAGCCTGTTATGTCTGCCGGTGCTCGCGGCGCTGGCGTTTTATTCGAGCTGGTTGCGGGTCGAGCAATATGCCTTGTCGCCGCAGCGCTTCATTGCGTTGGCGGCGGCGTTGCTCTGTGGTTTGTACGGCCTGGCGACGGTGTGGGCGGTGGTGCTGCGTAAGCCTGTGTGGTTGGGCAACTTGCGTGTGACCAACCCGGCACTGGCGTTGCTGTTTTGCGCGCTGGTGGTGTTGATCAACACGCCGCTGCTCAACCCGGTACAGATCAGTGTGAATGATCAGGTGCAACGCTTGCTCGACGGGCGCACCAAGGCCGAGGCCTTTGATGCGCACTACCTGCGTTTCGGCCTGGAGAAGGCCGGTGAAGAGGCTTACGCCCAGTTGCAGGAGGATCTGGATAAAGAGCGCATTCTCGACGCGGACTCGCGCCGCGTCCTGCGCGAGCGGATGGACGACACGGCGCTGAGTTTCAGCGAGCAATACGCCAAGGAACGCGCCCAGCGGCCCAAGGCCGAACTGGAATGGATCGGCCCCAAGCCCAAGGGCAGCGAACAGTTCGCCGAACTGAGCCTGGACACCGACTCACCGTGTGAGACCAAGTGTGTGTTGTGGGCCGTGGATCTCGACCTGGATGGCCAGCCCGAAGTGCTGGCGATTCCGAATACCGGCTACCGCCACGACTTCAAGCCACCGCGCATTTTTGCCCTGGATGAGAAGGGCAAGTGGGACGATCGCGGCCCGCTGGTCTGGACGCAACTGCCGGACGGTTATGTGGATACTGAGACGCTGATCCACGATATCCGCATCGGCCGGATCGAGCTGGTCAAGCCGCGTTACCGGCAGTTGCAGACCAGTGACATGCTGCTCACGCCGGTAATGCGCGAGCCGTAGTCTGCCGGTTGGTCACCAGCCCCCAGAGGCTGAGCACGATGAAACTGAGGGCGATGGTCAGCAGCAGATGCTCGCCGGCCTGGGCCAGCGCCGCGCTGCTGACGGCGGCGGTGAGGAACATGATGCTGTTGCCCGCCGATGCCGCCGTGCCCGCGCTGCTGGAGAACAACAGCATCGCCGCAGAGATCGCCGCGGGCCGCACCAGGGTCACGGCCAGCGCGCTGATCAGCATCGGGATCAGCAAGGTCACCGTGGTGATGGCGTGCAGGCTGACAATCAATGTCAGCAGCCCCCTGGCGACGCTCAGCAAGCCCAGGCCGATGTTGATCTGCCGCGACAGCGTGATGCGCTTCTGCAAATACGACGCCGCGACCCCGCCGAGCAGGTAGGCCACGCCGTACACCATCAGCACCAGCGCGTATTGGTATTCGGAGAGCTTCAGCGTGTCCATGAAGATCAGCGGTGTCACGCTGATCAGCGCGAAGTAGCAGGCGAACACCAGCGCGGCGATCCACCAGTAGCGTAGGAAATCACGATTTTTGCCGACGGCTTTCAGCGTGCCGATGATGGAAACGGCGGCGCGGTGCGGGCTGGCGGCCTTCGACGGCAGGATGCAGGCCGCGTGGATCAACATGCCCAGCGCCATCAGCGCGAACCCATAGAAGCTGCCTTGCCAGTCGAAGGTGGTTTGCAGCCAGGAGCCGATCAGCGGCGACAGCGCGACAAACGAGCCGCTCAAGGTCATGTAATACAGGCGTATGCGGGCGCGGTCGTGTTCGTCGAACAGGTCTTCCACCAGCGCGTGGCCCAGGACGAAAAATCCACAGCCCATGGCCTGCACGCTGCGAAACAGGAGGAAGCTCAGGTAGTCCGGCGCCCATGCACAACCGATGGCGCCGAGGATCGACAGGCTGATGCAGCCGATCAGCACTTCCTTGCGCCCCCATTTATCCGACAGTGGGCCGGCGACCAGTTGGGAAATCGCAAAGACCAGCGTGAACAGGCTGATGGACAGCGCGACGTCGGCGGTGGGCGTATCGAAATGGGCGGACAGGGCGGGGAAGGAGGGCAGCAGGATATTGATCGGGAAGAAGCTGATCAGGGAGATGCAGGTGATGAGGATGAAGCGCGAGAGGGTGGGCCCAGACATTGTTTTTGTTTTCCGGAGTAGAACCAGAAACCGATACTAGTCTGCGGAAAGTGGAATTCAATCAAATTCCAGACACACCACAAAAAAGTGTGGGAGCTGGCTTGTCGGGTCGCCGCATCGCTGCGATAGCGGTGTATCTGTTACACCGCTATCGCAGGCAAGCCAGCTCCCACATTGATCCTGCCAGCATTTGGAACTGTGCTTTAGCTTTACTTAGCTATTAGGCAGCAAACGGCACGTAATGCTTTTGATGTAACGGGTCTCGGCAATCGCCGGGTGCACCGGATGATCCGGGCCCTGGCCGCCGCGTTCCAGCATCTGGATATTGCGGTCCAGGTGGCGGGCGCTGGTCAGCAGGATGTTTTGCAGGTCGTCTTCGGGCAAGTGCATGGAGCACGAAGCGCTGACGAGGATGCCGTCCTTGCTGAGCAGGCGCATAGCTTGCTCGTTCAGGCGGCGGTAGGCGCCTTCGCCGTTCTTCATGTCTTTTTTGCGTTTGATGAAGGCCGGTGGGTCGGCGACGATCACGTCGAAGCGTTCTTCGCTGGCTTTCAGTTCTTTCAACGCTTCAAACACGTCACCTTCGATGCAGGTCATCTTCTCGGCAACGCCGTTCAGTGCTGCGTTGCGCTCGACGCCGTCGAGGGCGAAGGCGGAGGCGTCGACGCAGAACACTTCACTGGCGCCGAAGGCTGCTGCTTGCACGCCCCAGCCGCCGATGTAGCTGTACAGGTCGAGCACGCGTTTGCCTTTGGCATACGGGGCCAGGCGGGCGCGGTTCATGCGGTGGTCGTAGAACCAGCCGGTTTTCTGGCCCTGGATCACCGGGGCTTCGAATTTCACGCCGTTTTCTTCCAGCGCCACCCACTCCGGCACCAGGCCGAACACGGTTTCGACGTAGCGGTTGAGGCCTTCGGCGTCGCGCGCGGCGGAGTCGTTCTTGAACAGGATGCCGCTTGGCTTGAGCACTTGGGTCAGTGCGGCGATCACGTCTTCTTTATGGGCTTCCATGGTCGCCGAAGCGATCTGCACCACGAGGATGTCGCCGAAACGGTCGACCACCAGGCCTGGCAACAGGTCGGAGTCGCCGTAGACCAGGCGGTAGAACGGCTTGTCGAACAGGCGGTCACGCAGGGACAGGGCGACGTTGATGCGGTGCACCAGCAGCGACTTGTCCAGCGGCAACTTGATGTCGCGCGACAGCAGGCGCGCACAGATCAGGTTGTTCGGGCTCATGGCCACGATGCCCAGGGTCTTGCCGCCGGCCGCTTCCAGGATAGCCTGGTCGCCTGCCTGGAAGCCGTGGAGTGGGGTGGCGGCCACGTCGATTTCGTTGCTGTAGACCCACAGGTGGCCGTTGCGCAAACGACGATCGGCGTTGGCTTTGAGACGCAGGCTTGGCAGGGACATGACGTCGCTCCGGAAAAAAGAGCGGGAGTATACCTGTTGCACGCTGTTTCATGTGGGAGCTGGCTTGCCTGCGATGCGGACGGTGCGGTGTATCTGACGTACGGTGGTGAGGCTATCGCAGGCAAGCCAGCTCCCACATTGGATCGGGTTTCAGTTCAGGTTATTGAGGTGTCGGTCAGGTTTGCTTAGAGGTTAGAATCCCCGCCTAGTCCAGAGTAAGTACTTATGTCCCAAGAGCTATCCGCCGAACAGATCCAACAGGCCCTGCAAGGCATCAGTGTGCCGCCCCAGCCGCAAATCATGGTGGATTTGCAGATGGAGCAGTACATGCCCGACCCGGACCTGGAAGTGATCGCCCGGCTGATCGCCCAGGACCCGGGCCTGTCCGGCGCGTTGCTGAAGATCGTCAACTCGTCGTATTTCGGCCTGAGCAACAAGATCGCCTCGATCCAGCGCGCGGTGAACCTGCTGGGCAGCCGTTCGATCATCAACCTGATCAACGCGCTGTCGATCAAGGGCGAGATGAGCGATGACACCATCGTCACCCTCAACCGCTTTTGGGACACCGCTCAGGACGTGGCCATGACCTGCCTGACCCTGGCCAAGCGCACCGGCGCCCAGGCGGTGGACGAAGCCTACGCCCTCGGCCTGTTCCACGATTGCGGCGTGCCGCTGATGCTCAAGCGTTTCCCCAATTACATGGCGGTGCTCGAAGAGGCCTACGCCAACGCCGGCCCGGACTGCCGCGTGGTGGATACCGAGAACAACGCGTTCAACACCAACCATGCCGTGGTCGGCTACTACACCGCCAAATCCTGGCGCCTGCCGCAGCACGTGACCGATGCCATCGCCAATCACCACAATGCCCTGGCGATTTTCAGCGATGAATCGTCGCGCAACCCGCAGCTGAAAAACCTGCTGGCGATCCTGAAAATGGCGGAGCACATCTGCTCGTCCTACCGCGTGCTGGGCAACCAGGCGGTGGACCATGAGTGGAATGCCATCAGCCACCTGGTGCTGGACTACGTGGGCCTGTCGGACTACGACTTCGAAAGCATGAAGTTGTCGATCCGCGAACTGGGCGCACACTGACCCTTCCGTTTACGAGGTACCTATGCCCGAGTTGCCCGAAGTCGAAACCACCCGGCGTGGGATTGCACCGCACCTGGAAGGCCAGCGCGTCAGCCGCGTGATCGTGCGCGAGCGGCGCCTGCGCTGGCCGATTCCGGAAGATTTGGATGTGCGCCTGTCCGGGCAGCGCATCGTGTTGGTGGAGCGACGGGCCAAGTACCTGTTGATCAACGCCGAAGTGGGTACGCTGATCAGCCATTTGGGCATGTCGGGCAACTTGCGGCTGGTGGAAGTCGGGCTGCCGGCGCTCAAGCATGAACATGTGGATATCGAACTCGAATCCGGTCTGGCCCTGCGCTACACCGACCCACGGCGTTTTGGCGCGATGCTTTGGAGCCAGGACCCGCACAACCACGAACTGCTGATCCGCCTGGGGCCGGAGCCGTTGACCGACCTGTTTGATGGCGAGCGCTTGTTCAAACTGTCCCGTGGGCGTTCGATGGCGGTGAAGCCGTTCATCATGGACAACGCGGTGGTGGTGGGTGTGGGCAATATCTATGCGACGGAAGCGCTGTTTGCGGCGGGGATTGATCCGCGTCGTGAGGCGGGCGGTATTTCCCGTGGGCGTTATTTGAAGCTGGCGATCGAGATCAAGCGCATCCTGGCCGCCGCGATCGAGCGGGGCGGGACGACATTGCGCGACTTTATCGGTGGGGATGGGCAGCCGGGGTACTTCCAGCAGGAGCTGTTCGTTTATGGCCGGGGGAACGAGGCGTGTAAGGTCTGCGGGACTGAGTTGCGCAATGTGATGCTGGGGCAGCGGGCGAGTGTGTTTTGCCCAAGGTGCCAGAGCTGATTGCTGTGTGAGGGCTGATATTGCTATCGCAGGCAAGCCAGCTCCCACACTTGATCGGGTTCACACGGTCAAAATGTGGGAGCTGGCTTGTCGGGTCGCCGCATCGCTGCGATGAGGCCCTCAAGCCTTGCCGGTAATCAACCGATACTTATCCATCAACTGCTCTTCCGTCTCTGGATGCGCTTCATCCAAGGGAATGCAATCCACCGGGCAGACCTGCTGGCACTGAGGTTCGTCATAGTGGCCGACACACTGCGTGCACAGGTTCGGGTCGATCACGTAGATCTCTTCACCTTGGGAAATGGCGGCGTTCGGGCACTCGGGTTCGCAGACGTCGCAATTGATGCAATCGTCGGTGATGATCAGGGACATGGAAACTCCTGCCAGGGCTGTCAGCCAGGGCATCTGAAAACTAATGCGCGCAATTGTGCCGCATTGGCGCCCGCAGTGCGAGCCTGTGGCAAACCCTAGCGACGAGCGCTGCCTCTGTGGCGAGGGAGCTTGCTCCCGCTGGGCTGCGCAGCGGCCCCAAAATCTTGGGAGCGCTGCGCACTCCAGCGGGAGCAAGCTCCCTCGCCACAGTGGGTCTTACTTCTTGAAGCGCAACGTCAGCGCATCGGCCACGGCTGGGTGGACGAACTTGGTGATATCTCCGCCCAAAGCGGCGATTTCACGGACCAACGTCGAGGAAATGAACGAATAACGTTCCGATGGCGTGAGGAACAGGCTTTCCACGTCCGGCGCCAGTTGGCGGTTCATGTTGGCCAGCTGGAATTCGTATTCGAAGTCCGACACCGCGCGCAGGCCGCGCAGGAACACATTGGCGTTCTGCTCTTTGGCGAAGTGCGCAAGCAGCGTGGAAAAGCCCACCACTTCCACGTTGGGCAGGTGCTTGGTGACCTCACGCGCCAGTTCCACGCGCTGCTCCAGGGGAAACAGCGGGTTTTTCTTGGGGCTGGCTGCGACCGCGATGATCACATGGTCGAACAAGCGCGAGGCGCGTTCGACCAGATCGCCATGGCCTTTGGTAATCGGGTCGAAGGTACCTGGGTACAACACTCGGTTCATCGCGTCGTCCTGGCGGAGTCCGTTGGGGAACCGGATGGTATCGCAGCCATCCCGGTCGGCCAAGTCAACTTATGTAGAAGAAACCACGATAGACCGTGTTTTTTCACGCCGTTTTCAGACGTTCGGCCAACGCTGTCGCCAGTTGCGCGGTCAATCCATACACCGACAATTGCGGGTTGGCCCCAATGCTGGTGGGGAACAGCGAGCCGTCATGGATCGACAGGTTGCGCAATTGATGATGGCGGCCGAGGCTGTCGGCCACCGCATTTTTCGGGTCTTCGCCCATGGCGCAACCGCCCATCACATGGGCGCTGCCC
Source organism: Pseudomonas acericola (SeqCode) (assembly GCF_053456465.1). Taxonomy (NCBI): domain Bacteria; kingdom Pseudomonadati; phylum Pseudomonadota; class Gammaproteobacteria; order Pseudomonadales; family Pseudomonadaceae; genus Pseudomonas; species Pseudomonas acericola (SeqCode). Next base: position 474,078 of record NZ_JBRFJB010000004.1, read on the forward strand.
AGGCAGGTGCGGTGCAGTTCCAGGTTGAGGTCGTCGATCATTGCGCGTGCTTCGCCCAGGGTTTTCACGTAGCGCGCATCGTGGTGCAGCGGCTTGACCGACTTGGCGCCCGCCGCGAACTGGATCTCGGCCATGCTGTGAAAGGCCCGGCGCAGGCCGTCCCAGGCGTAGTCCGAGACCTGATAGTCGAGCACCGGCGTGCCGTCACCGCGCAGATCCACGGTGCCGCCGGGGCTGTCGGGGTGAAAACCGTCCCGCAGCAACGCGAGCATGGCGTGGGTATTGGGCAACTGGCTCATGTCCAGGGCGTTCTGTTCGCCGTAGCCGCCCAGCAGGGTGCTGGCCAACGCCGGATGTAGGGGCGGCGCTTCGAGCTTGTACGACATTTTGCCGGTGGTGCCGTCCTGCCATTGGAAATGGTCGGAATAGATCGACTGCGGCGCGCCGTAGAACGGGTTGATCACTTCGTCGAACAGCCCCGCAGAGAAATTCACCAAGTGCAAGAAGGTGCGCTTGCCCACCCGCGAATGCGGATCGGGGGCGTCCGAGCGCATCAGCAAGGCCGGGCTGTTGATGCCGCCGCCGGAGAGCACGTAGTGCTTGGCCTTCACCGTGATCTTGCGGCCGGTCGGCGCCACGCACAGCGCGTCCATGGCCACGCATTCCAGGCTGCTGATGGTGTCGCCGCTGTATTTGAGGCGTTCGGCGCGGGCCAGGTAGAGCAGCTCGCCGCCGTTTTCCAGGGTGGACGGGATGGTGGTCACCAGCATCGACTGCTTGGCGTTGACCGGGCAACCCATCCCGCAATACCCCAGGTTGAAGCAGCCACGCACATTGCGCGGGATCACATGCCAGCTGTAGCCAAGCTTTTCGCAGCCTTTGCGGATCACGTCGTTATTGGGGTTGGGCGGCATGGCCCACGGCGCGATGCCCAGGCGTTGCTCCATTTTTTCGAACCACGGCGCCATCTCGGCGCTGCTGTGGCCCTTCACCGCGTATTCACTGGCCCAGTGGGAAAGGGTGGCATCCGGCGTGCGAAAGCTCGACGTCCAGTTGATCAACGTCGTGCCGCCCACGGCGCGGCCTTGCAGGATGGTGATCGCGCCGTCCTTGCTCATACGGCCGATGCCTTCCTGGTACAGGCTGGTGTAGGCCTCGTCTTCCAGCAGCTTGAAATCGCTGCTGGTCTTGAGCGGGCCTTCTTCGATCAGCAGTACTTTGTAGCCGGCGGCGCTGAGGATCTCGGCGGTGGTCCCGCCGCCTGCGCCACTGCCGATGATGGCGACATCGGCTTCCAGGGTCAGGTCGCTGTCGAGGGCGGCGCCGTTGTGGGTTTTCCAGCCACGGGCGAGGCCATCACGGAACAGATCGGGTACGGGCATAGGAATGCACTCTTGTTGTTATAGGTGTCGGTCGCTACGAAGTTGCAATCTAAATGTGGGAGCGGGCTTGCCCGCGATGGCGGTGTGTCAGCCACTACAACCTTCACTGATGTACCGCTATCGCAGGCAAGCCAGCTCCCACAGTTTTGATTGGGTTATCAAAGGCTAGATCTTGGGTGGCCCGGGGTAGCCGCAGTGGGCCCACGACGCCGGCTGGAAATACCACGCCATGATCACCAGCTTGAGCAACGAACCCTGGCCCATGCGCAGCAGGTTCAGGTAGCTGTTCTCCCAGCGATGCAGGAAGTTGCGGATCTGTTCGCTGCTGGCGTTTTCCCAACTGCCCCAGATCCCGGTCAACGGCCCACGGGTGATACCCATGCCCAGCACGTCAAACAGTTGCTGGGTGAGCTTGAACATCTCTGGCGACAGGCGTTGCAGGCTGAAATCGAGCTTTTTCAGCGTGTCTTCGATCCCGCTGGAGACGGCTTCGGCGCTGGCCACGCCCTCCAACAGCACCGGGATCACGGCGCGCAGGAACGGCAGGTCACTGCTGCGCAACATCACAAAGCCGCTGGCCGGCGTGCTGCTGGAGCAGCCGCTGAGGCTGGCGCCGAGCCCGGCGGTGGCCAGGAAGGCGCTGGCGCACAGGCCGATTTTCAAGACGCCGCGCCGTGACAGCGCGGGTGTTTCAGTCAGGCTGGGGTTCATTGTTTTTATTGTCCCGAGAGTGGCGTTATCAGCGGATAAACAGCTTCTGGATCAACTTCTGGATCGCCTTGCCATAAGGCGGGTAGATCAACTTCGCCGCGTTCAGGCGCTGTTTCACCAACACACCCTTGGCTTTGCTGAACGTGAGGAAACCTTCGTGGCCGTGGTAATGGCCCATGCCCGAGGGGCCGATGCCGCCGAACGGCATGTCGTCCTGGGCCACGTGCAGCAGGGTGTCGTTCAGGCATACGCCGCCGGAATGGGTCTCGTGGAGTACGCGGTTCTGTTCGCCCTTGTTGTAGCCGAAGTAATACAGGGCTAGCGGGCGAGGGCGCTGGTTGATGTAGGCAAAGGCCTGGTCGAGGCCGCGGTACGGCACGATCGGCAGCAGCGGGCCGAAGATTTCGTCCTGCATCACCGTCATGTCATCGCTGACATTCAACAACAGGCTGTGGGCCATGCGCCGTGCCTGGCCCTGTTCGTACAGTGGAATCAGGGTGGCGCCCTTGTCGGTGGCGTCCTTGGCGTAGGCGTTGAGCCGTGACAATTGCCGTTCATTGATGATGGCGGTGTAGTCCGGGTTGTCGGCCAAGGTCGGATAAAACCCGCGAATCGCTTGGGTGTAGGCCTCGATGAAGCTTTCCACGCGATCTTCCGGCACCAGCACATAGTCTGGCGCCACGCAGGTTTGCCCGGCGTTCAAGGCCTTGCCGAAGGCGATGCGTTCGGCGGCGTCCTTGAGCGGCACATCGGCGGAGACGATGGCCGGCGACTTGCCACCCAGTTCCAGGGTGACTGGCGTGAGGTGTTCGGCCGCCGCGCGCATCACATGCTTGCCGATGCTGGTGGCGCCGGTGAACAGCAGGTGGTCGAAGCGCAGCCTGGAAAACGCGATGCCCATATCGGCTTCACCGAGCACCACGCACACCAGGTCTTCGGGGAAGATCTTCGCCAGCAGCTTTTTCAGCAGCTCGCCGGTGGCCGGGGTGGATTCGCTGAGCTTGAGCATCACCCGGTTGCCCGCCGCCAACGCCCCGACCAACGGGCCAATGGCCAGGTACAACGGGTAGTTCCACGGCACGATCACCCCGATCACGCCCAGCGGTTGGTAGATGACTTTGGCGGACGCGGGCTGGAAGGCAATGCCTACAGCGCGGCGCGAAGGTTTCATCCAGCCCTTGAGGTGTTTGCTGGCGTAGTGAATGCCATGCAGGCTGGGCATCAGCTCGGCGAACAGGGTTTCGTCGGCGCTGCGGTGGCTGAAATCCTGGCTGATGGCGTTGATCAACGCCTGGCGTTCGTCGCTGAGCAGGTCACGCAGGGCCTTGAGCCATTGCTGGCGCTGGCCGGCTGGCGGCATCGGGTTGGCCGCGTAGGCGCGTTGTTGGGCGTCGAACAGGTCCTGGAGGTGTTCCAGCGCCTGGGAATCTTGCAGGTAGGCAACGTTGGCAGACATGGCGCAGTTCCCGGTTGTTATAGGTCTGCCTGGATTTTTAGAGTCATTGCTCTAAATTGTCAAATAACATTGCAGCAACATGCAGTTTTATCCCGGCCGGGATAGGCCGTAAGATGCCCCATCACGTGTATAGAAGCTGATTCCCCTATGGCACCACGAGTAAAGACCAGCGAGCGCATTGTGCAAACCAGCCTGGAGCTTTTTAACCAGCAGGGCGAGCGCAGCATCAGCACCAACCATATTGCTGCCCATATGGAAATTTCCCCGGGCAACCTGTACTACCACTTCCCCAACAAGCAGGCGATCATCGCCGTGCTGTTTCGCGAATACGAAACCCTGGTGGACAGTTTCCTGCGTCCGCCCGAGGGGCGCGCCGCCACCGTCCAGGACAAACGTTTCTACCTGCAGGCCTTGCTCGCCGGCATGTGGCGCTATCGTTTCCTGCACCGCGACCTTGAACACCTGCTGGAAAGCGACCCGGAACTGGCCACCGGCTATCGGCGTTTTTCCCAGCGCTGCCTGATCCAGGGCAATGCGATCTACCGGGGGTTTGTCGACGCCGGCATCCTCAATATGGACCCGATCCAGACCGAAGCCCTGACCCTCAACGCGTGGATCATCCTCACGTCGTGGGTGCGCTTCCTGTGCACCACCAATGAAAACTCCGCGCACCTGAGCGCCGAGGCGATCAAGCGCGGGGTGTACCAGGTGCTGGTGCTGGAAGCCGGGTTTGTCACGCCCGAGGCGAAGGACGCGGTCGACGCGTTGTTCAAAGAGTTTTACGTGCCGTTGAGTCAGGCACTGGAAGAAGTGAAGTAGGACCTTTCCCGAATCTGTCCACAGGAGTCAGTCATGCCGCTTGCCCAACTGATCAGCCCCCAGCAATTGGCCGAGCGCCAGCAGTCGCCCGGGCTGGTGATCCTTGATTGCCGTTTTGCCCTTGAAGACCCGGATTACGGGCGTTGCAGCTACGCTGAAGGGCATATCGAAGGGGCGCAATACGCCGACCTGGAGCGCCACCTCAGTGGGCCGGTGACCAAGGGCGTGACCGGTCGTCACCCGTTGCCAGTCGCGGATACCTTGGTGCAGCAACTGCGGGCCTGGGGCATCAATGCCGACACCGACGTGGTGCTGTACGACGACGGCCCCGGCGCATTTGCCGCCCGGGCATGGTGGTTGCTGGCGTGGTTGGGCAAGCGTGATGGCGTGTTTATCCTCGATGGCGGCCTCAAGGCCTGGCATGCGGCAGGGTTCCCATTGAGCCTGGATGCGCCGGCGATCCAGCCCGGGACCTTCGCTGGCACGCCGGATAACCATTTGTTGCTGGACGCCGAACACCTGCAAAAACGCCTGGGCCAGCCGGGTTTGACCTTGATCGATGCTCGCGCCCAGCCGCGCTTTCGCGGTGAGGTGGAGCCTATCGATCCGGTCGCGGGGCATATTCCGGGGGCGCAGTGTGCGGCGTTCAGTGAAAACCTGGGCAGCGATGGGCGTTTCCTGCAGGCTGAGCAGCTCAAGCAGCGGTTTGCTGATCAGTTGAAAGGCCGTTCACCGGATGAGTTGGTGGCGTATTGCGGTTCGGGGGTGACGGCGTGTCATAACCTGTTTGCCCTGAGCCTGGCGGGGTATCCGTTGGGTAAGTTGTATGCGGGGTCTTGGAGTGAGTGGATTACTGATCCACAGCGGGCGATTGCCACTGGCGACTGAGTTTTTCGACCTGTAAACACGGTCGAAATGTGGGAGCTGGCTTGCCTGCGATAGCGGTGTGTCAGCTACACATGTATCAACTGACAGTCTGCTATCGCAGGCAAGCCAGCTCCCACAGGTTTAACCGTGTTGGGTCAGTAGCCATTGGGGGATGCGGCGTTCGAGGTAGTAGCTTGGATGCTTGAGCGAGCCGTCGACAAATCCGACATGCCCACCTTTGGCCGTCAATTCAAACTCCGTGCAATCCGACAGCTCACCAGCCTCCGGCAAGCTGTGGGCAAACACAAACGGATCATCCGCCGCATGAATGATCAGCGTCGGCGTACGAATCTCACCCAGGTAATAGCGACTCGATGCGCGGCGATAGTAATCCTCGGCACTGAGGAAACCATGCAACGGCGCCGTCACCCGCCCATCGAAATCCCAGAACGTGCGCATCTTCTCCAGTGAGCCCAAGGCCTCCAGGGTTTTCAGCCCGTCCGCGCGGCCGTCCTGCAGGAATTGGCGCTGTTTGACGCGGATATACGCGAGCATTTCACGCATGAAGTGCTTCTGGTAAACCCGCGAAAAGCCCAGGCCGATACGGTCCGCGCATTGATCCAGGCGAAACGGCACCGACACCGCCGCTGCACCCTGCAAACCCGATGCCGCGCCGGTTTCACCCAGGTGCTTGAGCAGCACATTGCCCCCCAGCGAGTAGCCCACCGCATACAGCGGCGCCAACGGTCGTTTGGCGCGCAGATGGGCAATCGCCGATGCCAGGTCTTCGCTGGCGCCGGAGTGATAGCTGCGGGCCAACAGGTTCGGCTCCCCCGAACACCCACGCCAGTTCAGCGCTGCGCTGGCCCAGCCGTGACTGGCGAGGGCTTTTTGCAGGCCGGCGACGTAGGGCGAGTTGGATGAACCGGTGAGTCCGTGCAGCACCAGCACCAACGGCGCTTGGGCGTCGTGGGGGCCGTGCCAGTCGAGGTCGAGAAAGTCACCGTCGTCCAGCCACAAGCGCTCGCGTTGACGTTCGATGTGGGTGGTGGGGCGCCACAGCGGCCCCCACAGCGTTTGCAGGTGGGGGTTGCCGAGGCCGAAGGCGGGGGTGAATGAGTGGTTAGAAGGTTCCATGGGTTTCCCGGTGTTGTGGCGAGGGAGCTTGCTCCCGCTGGGCTGCGCAGCAGCCCCATCAAGAACACCGCATGTATTCAGTCAGAACACGGTTGCCGGTTTTGGGGCTGCTTCGCACCCCAGCGGGAGCAAGCTCCCTCGCCACAGGGTTAGGCGGCGCTTTCGACTAAACGGTGCCATAGCGCGTAGTACACCCGACCGGATTTCTGTTCCCGGTGCAGGCGCCACGCGCCCGGCAGGCCCAGGGTGGACGGCGCGGTCTCGCTTTCAGTGTAGATCCACGCATCCGGCGCCAGCCATTGGCGTTCTTCCAGCAGCGCACACACGGTCGGCAGCAGGTTCTGGTTGAACGGCGGGTCGAGGAACACCACGTCGTACTCGCTGGCCGGCTGGGTTTCCAGGTAGCGCAGGGCATCGGCGGTTTGCACCTGGCCGTTGGTGCAGCGCAGGGTGCCCAAGTGTTCCTTGAGGCTGGACACCGCAACGTTGCTGGCATCCAGCGCCTGGGCCTGGGCGGCGCCACGGGACAGCGCCTCGAGGAACAGCGCGCCGCTGCCCGCGAACGGGTCCAGCACCTTGGCTCCGCCGATGTACGGCGCGAGCCAGTTGAACAGGGTTTCACGCACGCGGTCTGGCGTTGGGCGCAGACCCACGACGTCGGGGAAGCTCAGCTTGCGGCTGCCCCATTCACCGCCAATGATGCGCAGTTGGCCCACACCGTTGTGTACGTTGTGGACGGGTTTTTTCGGGCGAGATGAACTGGCCATTAATGCTCCGGAACCCCGAGCGGCTGCTCGGCGGGTTTATCAGTGGGGGGCGGTAGTGGCTTTTGCGCAGTGGTCGGGCCGGCGGTCACGATGACCATCTTGTCGGCGCTCAAGTGTTTGTTCATTGCAGCCTTGACCTGCTCTACGGTCAGGGCCTGGGATTGTTTCATGAAATCTTCCAGATAGCTCAGCGGCAGGTTGTAGAAACCCATCGCGCCCAGCTGCCCGACGATATCGGCGTTGCTCGCGGTCGACAGCGGGAAGCTGCCGGCCAGCTCGCGCTTGGCATCATCCAGTTCTTTTTGGGTCGGGCCGGTCTTCAGGTAGTCCGCCACCACATCTTCAACCAGACGCAGGGTGCCGCCGCTCATTTCGGCGCGGGTCTGCAGGTTGATCATGAACGGGCCGCGCACCTGCATCGGTGAGAAGCCGGAGTACACGCCGTAGGTCAGGCCGCGCTTCTCGCGCACTTCACTCATCAAGCGCGTACCGAAGCCACCGCCGCCAAGGATCTGGTTGCCCAGGGACAAGGCCGCGTAGTCCGGGTCGGCGCGGTCGATGCCGAGTTGGGCGAACAGCAAGTGCGTCTGCTTGGACGGAAACTCGATATGGCTCAGGCCGGCTTTAGGCTCGGTGGGCTGGGCGATCTTCGCCAGCGCCGGGCCTTTGGGCAGCGATGCCGACACCTTGGCCGTCATGGCTTCGGCTTCGGCGCGGGTCAGGTCGCCGACCACCGCAATCACCGCATTGCCAGCGGCATACGCCTTGGCATGGAAGCCCTGCAACTGCGCGAGGCTGATCTTCGGCACGCTTTCCGGTGTGCCTTCGCTCGGGTGCGCGTAAGGGTGGTCGCCGTACAGGCGCTTGAACAGCTCCAGGCTGGCCAGCTTGGCCGGGTTTTGCTTCTGGTATTCGAAGCCGGCGAGGATCTGGTTCTTGATGCGCGCCAGGGAGTCGGCCGGGAAGGTCGGCTTGCCGATCACCTCGTCAAACAGCGACAGGGCCGCGTCGCGCTTGTCGCCGGCGCTCAGGCTGCGCAGGGACACCAACGCCATGTCGCGGTAGGCACCATTGCCAAAGTCGGCGCCCAGGCCTTCGAAGTCGCGGGCGATCTGGCTCACGTCCTTGCCCGGCACGCCTTCGTTGAGCATGGCGTTGGTCATCAGCGCCAGGCCCGGCACGTTGCCGTCCTGGCTGCTGCCGGCGGCGAACAGGATGCGCATATCGAACATTGGCAGTTCATGGGCTTCGACAAACAACACCTTGGCGCCTTCGGCGGTGGTCCAGGTTTGCACGTCGAGCTTGCGGTTGGTCGGCGCCTTGCCGTCCAGCTCGGACAAAGATTGCAGTTTGTTGCTCGACTGGGCCTTTTCCAGCGCCGGGCTGGCGATGGATTCGCTCGGGCGCAGGAAGTACACGGCGCCGGCGGCGATCAGGGTGACGGCGATCAGGCCGGGGAAGATCAGGCGGCTGCTTTTGCGATCACTCATGAGCGGTCTCCTCAGGCAGGACATGGGCGACGCTGAGGCGTTCGCGGGTGAAGTAGGTGCGCGCGGCTTTCTGGATATCTTCCGGGGTCACGCTTTGCAGGTCGGCCAGCTCGGTGTCCATCAGCTTCCAGGACAGGCCGACGGTTTCCAGCGAACCAATGGCCGTGGCCTGGCTGGTGATGGAGTCACGCTGGTAGACCAGACCGGCGATGACCTGGGCGCGGATGCGTTCCAGCTCGGCGGCGGTGGGTGGCTTGGCCTTGAGTTCATCCAGCAGGCGCCACAGGCCGGCTTCGGCTTGGGCGATGGTCTTTTTCTTCTGCTGGTTCGGCGTGGCCGAGAGAGTGAACAGGCTGTCGCCACGGGTGTAGGCGTCGTAGCTGGTGGAGGCGGCGGAGACCAGCTCTTCACCGCGCTCCAACTGCTCGGAAATGCGTGCACTGTAGCCGCCGTCCAGCAGGGCGGAGATCAGGCGCAGGGCCTGGACTGAGCGTTTGTCTTCGGCGGTGACCAGGCCCGGCACGTTGAAACCGAGGATCACGCTGGGCAGTTGGGTCTGCACTTTCATGGTCAGCAGGCGTTCGCCGGGCTCGGCCAGCTCCATCGGCACCTTGGCCGGTGGCACGTCACGCTTGGGAATCGGGCCGAAGTAGCGCTGGGCCAGGGTCTTCACCTCATCCGGGGTGACATCGCCGACCACCACCAAGGTGGCGTTGTTCGGCACGTACCAGGCTTGATACCAGTGGCGCAGTTCTTCGACCTTCATACGCTCCAGGTCAGCCATCCAGCCGATGGTCGGCGTGTGGTAGCCGCTGGCCGGGAAGGCCATGGCCTTGAAACGCTCGAAGGCCTTGGACATGGGGTTGTCGTCGGTGCGCAGGCGGCGTTCTTCTTTAATGACTTCGATTTCGCGACTGAACTCGTCGGCCGGCAGGCGCAGGCTGGCCATGCGGTCGGCTTCGAGTTCGAAGGCGACGCCCAGGCGGTCGCGGGCCAGTACCTGGTAGTAGGCGGTGTAGTCGTCGCTGGTGAAGGCGTTCTCTTCGGCGCCGAGGTCGCGCAGGATCAGCGAGGCTTCGCCGGGGCCGACCTTGGCGCTGCCCTTGAACATCATGTGTTCCAGGGCGTGGGACAAACCGGTCTGGCCTGGGGTTTCGTAGCTTGAACCGACCTTGTACCAGACCTGGGAAACCACCACTGGCGCGCGATGGTCTTCGCGTACGACGACCTTGAGGCCGTTATCCAGGGTGAATTCATGGGTGGGTTGTGGATCGGCAGCCAAGGCTGAAAGAGGCAGACAAACTGTGCTGAACAGCAGGCCTGCGGCGCGGCGGGCTAGAGCATTCATTCGTTTTTAAACCTGTTGGGCTGCCCGCTTGGTCTTAGCGTCGGCGGGCGAGGAGGTGCTAGGATACTGGTCGGATTTACGGACGGCCACTGCGGCAGTCCTGTTAAGGCCCGATTTAGGCCTTACAAGATGTTGCGCATGAACGAGCTGGCTAAAAAACAGTCTGTTACGCATCGAATTTTATTTACCGACGCGCCTACTGGCGCGTCGCTACCTTGAGATAGCCGTCTCCATGTTTGGTTCCAACGACGACAAGAAGACCCCAGCTGCGGCTGGCGAGAAGAAAGGCCTGTTCGGATGGCTGCGCAAAAAGCCGCAGGAAACCGTCGACGAACAGCCACAGGTTCAACCTGAGCCTATCCCAGAGCCCATCGTAGAAGCCGAACCGGTCGTAGAGACCCCAGCGCCGGTGGTGTTGCCGCTGGTTGAGCCGGTGTTGCAGCCGGTGGTTGAGGCCGAGCCAGCGCCAGTCGTTGAGCCAGAGCACAAGCCATGGCCTGAGCTGCCGGTAGCGGAAGAGCCCGTGGCGCTGGTTGAAGACGTCCAGGCTGAACACGTCGCGCCGCCGATCCCTGCCGTGGTTGAACCGGTGGCCGTGGTGGTTGAAGCCGCGCCAGTCGTCGAAACAGCCGTTCCTGCTGTGGTCGAACCCGAACCCGTTGTCGCCGAAACCAGCAAGACCGGTTTCTTCGCCCGCCTCAAGCAAGGCCTGAGCAAGACCAGCGCCAGCATCGGCGAAGGCATGGCCAGCCTGTTCCTCGGCAAAAAGGTCATTGATGACGAGCTGCTGGAAGACATCGAAACCCGTCTGCTCACCGCCGACGTGGGCGTCGAAGCCACCGCCGTGATCATCCAGAGCCTGACGCAGAAGGTCGCGCGCAAGCAGCTGACCGACGCTGACGCCCTCTACAAATCCCTGCAAGCCGAGCTGGCCGCCATGCTCAAGCCGGTGGAAGCACCGCTGGTGATCACCCCGAACAAGCCGTTCGTGATCCTGGTCGTGGGCGTCAACGGCGCCGGCAAGACCACTACCATCGGCAAGCTGGCCAAGAAACTGCAGTCCGAAGGCAAGAAAGTCATGCTGGCGGCGGGCGATACCTTCCGCGCCGCAGCGGTAGAACAGCTGCAAGTGTGGGGCGAGCGCAACAAGATCCCGGTGATCGCCCAGCACACGGGCGCCGATTCCGCTTCGGTGATCTTCGATGCCGTGCAAGCCGCCAAAGCGCGCAACATTGATGTGCTGATCGCCGATACCGCCGGTCGCCTGCACACCAAAGACAATTTGATGGAAGAGCTGAAGAAAGTCCGCCGCGTGATCGGCAAGCTCGACGCAGACGCCCCGCACGAAGTATTGCTGGTGCTCGACGCCGGCACCGGGCAGAACGCCATCAGCCAGGCCAAACAATTCAACCAGACGGTGCAACTGACCGGCCTGGCATTGACTAAGCTCGACGGCACGGCCAAGGGCGGCGTGATCTTCGCCCTGGCCAAGCAGTTCGGCCTGCCGATTCGTTATATCGGCGTCGGTGAAGGTATCGACGACCTGCGTACCTTTGAAGCCGAACCCTTTGTCCAGGCACTTTTCGCCGAGCGGGAGCGTTCATGATTCGATTCGAACAGGTCGGTAAACGCTATGCCAACGGGCATGTGGGCTTGCATGAGCTGAGCTTTCGAGTGCGTCGCGGCGAATTCTTGTTTGTCACCGGCCACTCTGGCGCCGGTAAAAGCACCTTGTTGCGCCTGCTGCTGGCCATGGAACGCCCGACCACCGGCAAGCTGCTGCTGGCCGGCCAAGACCTGGCCACCATCAGCAATGCGCAGATTCCGTACCTGCGCCGCCAGATCGGCGTGGTGTTCCAGAACCACCAGTTGCTGTTCGATCGCACGGTGTTCAACAACATTGCTCTGCCATTGCAGATCCTCGGGCTGTCCAAGGCCGAGATCGTCAAGCGCGTGGATTCGGCCCTGGAGCGCGTGGCGCTGTCGGACAAGACCGACCTCTACCCCGGCGACCTGTCCACCGGCCAGCAACAGCGCGTCGGCATTGCCCGCGCCATCGTCCACCGCCCGGCCTTGCTGCTGGCGGACGAACCCACCGGTAACCTCGACCCGCGTTTGGCGGCCGAGATCATGGGCGTGTTCGAAGACATCAACCGTTTGGGCACCAGCGTATTGATCGCCAGTCACGACCTGGCACTGATCGCTCGCATGCGCCACCGCATGCTGACCCTGCAACGCGGCCGCCTGATCGGTGACGGGGAGGCTGGCGTATGAGTGCTACCCGCAGCCCTAAAGTCTCCGAACGCGTGGCGCCGAAACCGGCCGACCCGCAACCGCAGAAAAAGAAAAAACACGACGAAGACGACGGCCCGGACTTCGGCACGCTGCTGCGCGCCTGGATCGAAAGCCACCGCGCCAGCCTGCTGGACAGCCTGCGTCGCCTGGGCAAGCAGCCGATCGGCAGCTTTTTCACCTGCCTGGTGATGGCCGTGGCCTTGAGCCTGCCAATGGGCTTGTCGCTGCTGCTCAATAATGTGGAGCGCCTCGGCGGTTCCTGGCAGCGTGCGGCGCAGATTTCGCTGTACCTCAACATTGATGCCAGCACCAAGGAAGGCGAAGGCCTGCGGGACGACATCAAGAACCTGCCGGGCGTAGCGGATGCCGAGTACATCAGCCGCGACCAGGCCCTTGAAGAGTTCCAGCAACAATCCGGCCTGGGCGAGGCGCTCAAGGAGCTGCCGCAGAACCCGCTGCCGGGCGTGGTGCTGGTGACGCCGAATGAAGTCGACAAGCCCGCGCTGGAAGCCCTGCGACAAAAACTCGCAGAGATGCCCAAGGTGCAACAGGCGCAACTTGATCTAGTCTGGGTGGAGCGCCTGGCGGCGATCCTCAAGCTGGGTGACCGCTTTGTGTTCGGCCTGACGGTGCTGTTGGTGTCTGCATTACTTTTGGTGATAGGTAATACCATTCGTCTTCATATTGAAAACCGTCGCACTGAGATAGAAGTGATTAAACTGGTCGGCGGCACGGACAGCTATGTGCGTCGGCCTTTTCTGTACATGGGCGCGCTTTATGGCTTCGGCGCCGGGATTTTGTCCTGGGGCGTGCTGGCATTTGGCTTGGACTGGCTGAACGACGCGGTTGTCGGGCTGGCTGGCCTGTACGGCAGTGATTTCGCCCTGGCGGGCGTGCCGGTAGCCGATGGTCTGAGTCTCTTGCTTGGCGCGGTGCTGTTGGGGTATATCGGTGCTTGGATTGCGGTCGCTCGTCATTTACGCGAGCTGGCACCGAAGTAGTTAATGTCAGATTAATGTGGTTTCGTTTGTATTGACCGTATCAGCGGTTTAGGGAACTTGTCCTACGGTTCCCGGTCAATTTTCGCAGTGCTGAACTGCACGAGTTATGTAAGTCGGAGGTTTCGTATGACCACTTCTTTGCAACCTGCTTATGCTCTGGTCCCAGGTGCAAACCTGGAGGCGTATGTGCACACGGTCAACAGCATTCCATTGCTGACGCCCGAGCAGGAGCGTGAACTGGCCGAGAGTCTCTACTATGAGCAGGATTTGGGGGCGGCTCGGCAGATGGTGCTCGCCCACCTGCGTTTTGTCGTACATATCGCCCGTAGCTATAGCGGCTACGGCCTGGCGCAGGCTGACCTGATCCAGGAAGGCAACGTTGGCCTGATGAAGGCGGTGAAACGCTTCAACCCGGAAATGGGCGTGCGTTTGGTGTCGTTTGCCGTGCACTGGATCAAGGCGGAAATCCACGAGTTCATCCTGCGCAACTGGCGCATCGTGAAAGTCGCGACCACCAAGGCCCAGCGCAAACTGTTCTTCAACCTGCGCAGCCAGAAAAAACGCTTGGCGTGGCTGAACAACGAGGAAGTCCACCGTGTGGCCGAAAGCCTCGGCGTGGAGCCCCGTGAAGTGCGCGAGATGGAAAGCCGCCTGACCGGCCATGACATGGCCTTCGACCCAGCCGCCGAAGCGGATGACGACAGCGCGTTCCAATCGCCGGCCAACTACCTGGAAGACCACCGCTACGACCCGGCGCGTCAACTGGAGGATGCGGACTGGAGCGACAACTCCAACCACAACCTGCACGAAGCGCTGGAAGTGCTGGACGACCGCAGCCGCGACATCCTCTACCAGCGCTGGCTGGCAGAAGACAAAGCCACGCTGCACGACCTGGCGCAGAAGTACAACGTGTCGGCCGAGCGGATTCGTCAGCTTGAGAAAAGCGCGATGAACAAGCTGAAACTGTCGATCGCTGCCTAAAACACTGCGATAAGGCAAAAAAATGCCCCGATCGAAAGATCGGGGCATTTTTGTTTGTCTTCACGCAGTCCTTGTGGGAGCAGGCAAGCCAGCTCCCACAGGGTTTTGCAGTGTGTCAGTCGGACCAGGGGGCTTTGCGGGTGTTGTTCAGTTCGAGGAGGTAGCCATCACCGCCCAGCTGACTCATCTGCTGACGAATCCACGCCGCGCGCCTAGCCACATACGCCGTCGGATGGCTGGCACTCCACACCCTTGGGTTGGGCAACACCGCCGCCAGATAACTGGCCTGCTGGCGGGACAGCGCCTTGGCACTCACGCCAAAGTGATGCCGCGCCGCCGCTTCTGCGCCAAACACGCCTTCATCCCATTCCACGCTGTTGAGGTACACCTCAAGAATCCGCTGCTTGGGCCACAGGATTTCGGTCAGTGCGGTAAACCAGGCTTCCAGGCCTTTGCGCAGATAGCTGCGGCCGGCCCACAGGAACAGGTTCTTCGACACTTGCTGGCTCAGGGTGCTGGCGCCGCGAATCGAGCCGCCGCGCTCGTTGTGCAGGATCGCGGCCTGGATCGCACCGAAGTCAAAGCCCCAATGCTGGGGGAAACGTTGGTCTTCACCGGCCATCACCGCCACTTTCAGCTCGTCGGAGATCTCATCCCACGGCACCCAGGTGCGTTGCAGGTCAATGGGCTCGCCATCGAACCAGGATTCAATCTTGCGCTCCACCATCAGCGCGGTGAACGGCGGCGGCACGACACGCAACAGCAGCACCAGCAGGACACTGCCGATGGCAAACCATTTCACGACTTTGAGAAAACGACTGAAGAGGAGACGCAGCATAGAGATGGCTTGGCCGAACCCGTTGAGCGGGCCATTATACAGACCCTGCCCCTTGTGACTGGAGTTCCTCATGCTGCGTGGCTTTCTGATGTTGGCGGCCTTTTTCGGCTTCACCGGTGTCGCCCTGGGCGCCTTCGCCGCCCATGGCCTGAAAAACCGCCTGAGCGCCGAGTACCTGGCGATCTTCCACACCGGCGTCACCTACCAACTGGTGCACACCCTGGCCCTGTTCGGCGTGGCGCTGCTGGCGGCGCACCTGCCGGGGCGTCTGGTCACCTGGGCGGGCGTCTCGTTTGTGGTCGGCATCCTGCTGTTCTCCGGCAGTCTCTATGTGCTGACCATGACCGGCATCAGCAAGCTCGGCATCATCACCCCGTTTGGTGGCCTGGCGTTCCTGCTCGGTTGGTTCCTGTTGGGCCTGGCGGCGTTCCGCTTGCAAGCCGCCTGACCAAGGGACTTGGGTCAGCCACGTTGATCGGGCTAGAATGCTGGCCCCTAAAAACGATGGCGGCCCGCGGCATGCGCATTCAGTTGAACGGCGAACCCTTTGAACTGCCCGACGGCGAAACCGTTGCAGCCCTGCTGACCCGCCTGGACCTGACCGGGCGTCGCGTCGCAGTGGAGCTCAACCTGGATATCGTCCCGCGCAGCCTGCACGCCGCGACCGCGCTCAGCGAAGGTGACCAGATCGAAGTGGTCCACGCCATCGGCGGCGGCTAGTCGCGCAGCTTCCTGAATTCTGCAGAACCTCACCCCATTCCGAGGATTTCCCATGAGCATCGTTCGTAGCGACAAGCCCTTCGTCCTGGCCGGTCGTACCTACCAGTCCCGTCTGCTGGTCGGCACCGGCAAGTACCGCGACATGGAAGAAACCCGCCTGGCCATCGAAGCCTCGGGCGCCGAGATCGTCACCTTCGCCGTGCGCCGCACCAACCTGGGCCAGATCGAAGGCGAGCCGAACCTGCTCGAAGTGCTGTCGCCGGATCGCTACACCTTCCTGCCGAACACTGCCGGCTGCTACGACGCCATCGAAGCCGTGCGCACCTGCCGCCTGGCCCGTGAGCTGCTCGACGGCCACAACCTGGTGAAGCTGGAAGTGCTGGCCGACCAGAAAACCCTGTTCCCCAACGTGATCGAAACCCTCAAGGCCGCCGAGACCCTGGTCAAGGAAGGCTTCGACGTGATGGTCTACACCAGCGACGACCCGATCATCGCCCGCCAACTGGCAGAAATCGGCTGCATCGCCGTGATGCCGCTGGCCGGTCTGATCGGTTCCGGCCTGGGGATCTGCAACCCGTACAACCTGCAGATCATCCTCGAAGAAGCCAAGATCCCGGTGCTGGTGGATGCGGGCGTGGGCACTGCCTCCGACGCAACCATTGCCATGGAGCTGGGTTGTGACGCGGTGCTGATGAACTCGGCCATCGCCCACGCCCAGCAACCGATCATGATGGCCCAAGCCATGCAACATGCGATCGTCGCGGGCCGCCTGGCCTACCTCGCCGGGCGCATGCCGAAAAAACTCTACGCCAGCGCCTCTTCGCCGCTGGATGGTCTGATCAAGTAAGAGCCATGATGACTGAATCAAACGAAACGCCGAACACCGTGGAAGAAGGCGACGAGTCCAAGCACCGCCGCATCAAGAGTTTTGTGATGCGCGCCGGTCGCATGACCGAAGGCCAGCAAAAGGGCCTGGAGCAAGGTACGCCGCTGTTCGTGCTGCCCCTGGCGGATGCGCCGGTGGACTACGACCAGGTGTTCGGCCGTTCGGCCCCGCGTTCCCTGGAAATCGGCTTCGGCATGGGTCACTCCCTGCTGGAAATGGCCGCCGCCTCGCCGGAGCAGGACTTCATCGGCGTTGAAGTGCACCGCCCCGGTGTGGGCGCGCTGCTCAATGGCGTGCTGACGCAAGGCCTGACCAACCTGCGGGTCTACGACTGCGATGCGATTGAAGTGCTCAACCGCTGCATCGCCGACAACAGCCTCGACCGCCTGATGCTGTTCTTCCCGGACCCATGGCACAAATCCCGTCACCACAAGCGCCGCATCGTCCAGGCCTCTTTCGCGGAACTGGTGCGCAGCAAGCTGAAAGTGGGCGGTATCCTGCACATGGCCACCGACTGGGAACCGTATGCGGAATACATGCTGGAAGTGATGGATGTCGCGCCTGGCTACCGCAACCTGGCCGAAGACGGCAAATGCGTGCCGCGCCCGGCCGAGCGGCCGATCACCAAGTTCGAACGTCGCGGTGAGCGACTCGGGCATGGCGTTTGGGATTTGAAGTTCGAGAAAGTCGACTGAGTAGAGCGCGGTCAAAACTGTGGGAGCTGGCTTGCCTGCGATAGCATCACCTGGGTATCACTGATACACCGAGGTGTCTGCATCGCAGGCAAGCCAGCTCCCACATTTGTTTCTCGGTGTGCTCGGGATTAGCGGCGGTCGGCGACTACGCCGATCAACACCAACACGACCACCAACACCGGCGCCAGGCTGTAGTTATTGAACTGGCTCAACCCCCGCACAATCCACGGCGTGGCGTAGATCAACGCAGCACCGCTGCCAATCATGCACAGCAACGCCATCAACGGTACGCGCAACGCACCGGCGACGCTGCCCAGGCGGGCTTCGACCCAGCCCTTGATGTCGGCGCCAAACAGCACCAGCAAGCAGCCCACCAGGGCCAGGGAGATTTCCGACAGGTTGCTACGGCTCCAGCGGGATACGGTGGCGAGCAGGTCGAGTACCAAATCCATTCGATTTCCTTAGAGCGATCAGCTCAAAAACTTCTGCAACAGGTCATTGAGAAAGAGTTGCCCGCGGTCGGTCGCCGCCAGGCGTGACGGTTCGACCTGCATTAAGCCACTTTGTTCGGCTTCGCGACGGGCTTCATCCAAGCTGGCCAGCTCCAGGCCAGTGCGCTCGGCGTACAGCTTGGCTTCGACACCTTCGGTAAGACGCAAGGCGTTCATCAGGAACTCGAACGGCAGCTCTTCGTTGGTCAGTTCCTTCGCGCCGGCCTGGAAGTTTTTCGCCGGGTTGAGGTAGTCCTTCGGTGCGCGGGTCTTCCAGGTGCGCACGATGCGCCCGTCCGGGTGGCTGAGCTTGCCGTGGGCGCCGGCGCCGATGCCGATAAAGTCGCCAAAGCTCCAGTAGTTCAGGTTGTGCCGCGCCGGACGACCCGGTTGGGCATAGGCCGACACTTCGTATTGCGCGTAACCGTGCTCGGCGAGCAGCGCCTGGCCGGCTTCCTGGATATCCCACAACGTGTCGTCTTCGGGCAGCGCCGGCGGCTGGTTCCAGAACACGGTGTTGGGTTCCAGGGTCAGCTGATACCAGGACAAATGCGTGGGCTTAAGCGCGATGGCCTGGCGCAGGTCGCTCAGGGCGTCGTCCAGGGATTGATCGGGCAAACCGTGCATCAGGTCCAGGTTGAAGTTGTCGAACCCGGCCTGGCGCGCCATGCCCGCCGCGCGGATGGCTTCGTCGCCATTGTGGATGCGGCCGAGGGCCTCAAGTTTTTCCTGCTGGAAACTCTGGATACCGATGGACAGCCGATTGATCCCCAGCTTGCGGTACGCCACGAACTTCTCTTGTTCGAAGGTGCCGGGGTTGGCTTCCAGGGTGATCTCGATGTCGCCGGCAAACGGGATGCGCGCTTCCACGCCTTTGAGCAAGCGGCCCAGCGCCGCCGCACTGAACAGGCTCGGCGTGCCGCCACCAAAGAAGATCGAACTCAGCTCGCGGCCGTAGACGGCGTGCAGGTCTTGATCGAGGTCGGCCAGCAGCGCGTCCACATACTCCTCTTCCGGCAGCACGTTGCTGGCGGTGTGGGAGTTGAAGTCGCAGTAAGGGCATTTGCGCACGCACCACGGAATGTGGATGTACAGCGCCAGGGGCGGCAGCAGGGGCAGGGCCGCCCGTGGAGTTTGCGCGCCGCCGTGGATCAGCGGCTGCGCAGAGGTGTTTTGGGTCATTTCAGGCTCAGGCGTTGGCGCAGCAAATCCATTGCGCGGGCGCGGTGGCTGATCTGGTTCTTGTCGGCCGGGCTCAGTTCGGCGCTGGAGACATTGCGCTCCGGCACCCAGAACAGCGGGTCGTAGCCAAAGCCATGCTCGCCGCTGGCGGCATGCAGGATGCGCCCGTGCCACAGGCCTTCGCAGAGGATCGGCAGCGGGTCATCGGCGTGGCGCACCAGGGCCAGCACGCAGACGAACTGCGCGCCGCGCTCGGCGTCCGGTACGTCCTTGAGGGCGTCCAGCAGCTTGGCGTTGTTGGCCGCGTCGCCCTTGCCATCGGCATAACGCGCCGAATAGATGCCCGGGGCGCCGCCGAGGAAGTCCACCGCCAAACCCGAGTCATCGGCCAATGCCGGCAGGCCGGAGATGCGTGCGGCATTGCGCGCCTTGAGGATGGCGTTCTCGACGAACGACAGGCCGGTTTCTTCCGGCTCTACCTGGCTGAACTCGCCAATCGAGCGCAAGTGCACCGATTCGCCGAGCATGGCCTGCAGTTCCTTGAGTTTGCCGGCGTTATGGCTGGCCAGTACGAGTTGGGTGAGTTTCATCATTCGGCCGGGAACTGTTCTTGGTTGAATTGGAAGCTATGGGCTTTGCCGCCGGTTTCAACGTTGATGGTAAACGTCTTGTATTCACGCTGCGTGACGGAGTAGGGCGCGAGGTAACTGACGCCGCTCTTCTCGGTAATCTGCTTGAAGGTCAGGACCTCGCTCTTGCCGCCCAGGTCCTTGATGGTGCCGGTCACTTGCGCCGCTACCGGGGCAACGCCCTTGATCACGGTCACGTTGATCAGGCCCTTCTCCTTGCTGCGCACCACGCCGATCTTCTGGGCGGTTTCCGGTGGCAGGAAGCTGGAGGTGAAGGTGTTGTAGTGAACGGTGATGTCACCGAAGTCTTTCTTGCGATTAGCGTCGATAGAGTCCGCTGCGATGGCGCTGGCGCCCAGGCAGGCGGTCAATAGAAAAATAGCCAAGCGACTCATGATCATCCCTCTTGAAAATGATTAGACGGCAATCTTGTGGTCGGTCAGGCCAGGGCTGCTGACCCGGTAGATACCAATTTCGCCCAACAGGTTGGGCCATAGTTTACTCGCCCAGCCGTGGCGGTGCTGTTGATCGACGGCAAGGCGGTTGATCACCTTGGCTTCACGCTCGCCACACAGGGCTTCGAAGTCTTCGAAGGTGCAGAAGTGGATGTTGGGCGTGTTGTACCACGTGTACGGCAGGAAATCCGAGACCGGCATGCGGCCCTTGGTGGCCAGGTACCAGCGGCAGCGCCAGTGCCCGAAATTGGGGAAGGTGATGATGCACTGGCGGCCGACGCGCAGCATTTCGTCGAGGATGCGATCCGGGTAGTGCACCGCTTGCAGGGCCTGGGTCATCACCACGATATCGAAGCTGTTGCTGGCAAAGTTGCCCAGGCCCTTGTCCAGGTCCTGCTCGATTACGTTGATGCCCTTGGCCACGCACTGGGCGATGTTGTCCGGGTCGTTTTCCAGGCCGTAGCCGGTGACTTGCTTGTTGTCCCGCAGCCAGCTCAGCAGTTCGCCATCGCCGCAGCCCAGGTCGAGCACGCGGCTGCCGGCGGGGATCCAGTCTTGGATGATGTCCAGGTCGGCTCTCATGGCTTTCTCACAATACGATTCGGTTCATGTAGTTGCTGAACGCTTGCAGGTAGCGCGGGATCGGGATCAGGAAGGCGTCGTGGCCTTGCGGAGCGTCGATCTCCAGGTAGCAGACGTCTTTGCGCGCGGCCATCAGCGCATCCACCAGCTCACGGGAGCGTGCCGGCGAAAAGCGCCAGTCGGTGGTGAACGACATCACGCAGAACTTGGCCGTGGCGTGTTCGAAGGTTTTGGCCAGGTCGTCGTCATGGTTGGCCGCCGGGTCGAAGTAGTCCAGGGCCTTGGTCATCAGCAGGTAGGTGTTGGCGTCGAAACGCCCGGAGAACTCCTCGCCCTGATAACGCAGGTAGCTTTCCACCTGGAACTCGACGCTGTGGAAGTCGTAGTTGAGCTTCTCGCTCTTGAGGCCCCGGCCGAATTTCTCGCCCATGGAGTCATCGGACAGGTAGGTGATGTGCCCGACCATCCGCGCCAGCATCAGGCCACGCTTGGGGATCACCCCGGCTTCCTGGAACGAACCGCCGTGGAACTCGGGGTCGGTGAGGATGGCCTGGCGCGCCACTTCGTTGAAGGCGATGTTCTGCGCCGACAACTTCGGTGCCGAGGCGATGGCCAGGCAATGGCGGACGCGATCCGGGTAGGTGATGGTCCATTGCAGGGCCTGCATGCCGCCCAGGCTGCCACCGATCACTGCCGCCCACTGGTTGATGCCCAGCAGGTCGGCGAGGCGCGCCTGGCTGTGCACCCAGTCTTCCACGGTGAGCACCGGGAAGTCGGCGCCGAACGGCTTGCCGGTTTCCGGGTTGAGGCTGCTAGGGCCGGTGGAGCCGTTGCAGCCGCCGAGGTTGTTCAGGCTGACCACAAAGAATTTGTTGGTGTCGATGGGCTTGCCGGGACCGATGCAACTGTCCCACCAACCGGGTTTACGGTCGTCGGCAGAATGGAAACCGGCGGCGTGATGATGGCCGGACAGGGCGTGGCAGATCAGCACGGCGTTGCTTGCCGTGGCGTTCAGTTGGCCGTAGGTCTCGTAGATCAGGTCATAGGCAGGCAGCGAGCGGCCGCAGGCCAAGGCCAGCGGTTCGCTGAAGTGCGCCACTTGGGGCACGACCAGTCCAACAGAATCGGGGGGGAAGGCAGCTGGCATCGACCCTGCTCTCGTTTAAATGAGGCGTAAGTCTAAAGAGCGGGGACCCTAGCGGCAAGCAAAGGCCTGCACTCGTGCGCAGATACAAAATAGGGGAGCTGCTTGTGTGGCCCCTGTGGCGAGGGAGCTTGCTCCCGCTGGGCTGCGCGGCGGCCCCAAGATCTTGGGAGCGCTTCGCACTCCAGCGGGAGCAAGCTCCCTCGCCACAGCAAGCCTTCTCCTACACAAGCCTGCTCCCACTACGTGTCAGATCAGCCCGAACAGCATCTTGGGCATGGCTGCAAATTCAGCCAGGTACGGGATAACCCAGCCCTGGATCAGCTGGATCGCGATAAACGCGAAGATCGGCGAGATGTCCAGGCCGCCCAGGTTCGGGATCCAGCGACGGAACGGCGCCAGCACTGGCTCGGTGATCTGGAACACCAACTCGGCGCCAGGGCTGCGGCTGCCCGGTGCGACCCACGAGAGGATCACGCTGATGATCATCGACCAGAAGATGATCTTCAAAAACAGCGAGAACACGCCGATCAGTGCCCATGGCAACAGCAGCACGGTGTAGGGCAGGAAGCCTTTGAGCAACAGCACCACGGCAAACAGCAGGATCTGCAGCAGCAGCGCCAACACCAGCGACGACATGTCCAGGCCGAACATGCTTGGCACGATCCGGCGCAGCGGCTTGAGCAGCGGCTGGGTGGCCTTGACCACGAATTGGCACAGCGGGTTGTAGAAGTTCGCCCGCACCAGTTGCAGGATAAAACGCATCAGCACGATCAGCAGGTACAGGCTGCCCAGAGTCTGGATGATGAAAATAAGCGCGTCATTAAGGCCAAGCATGTTTGATTCCTTGATTGGGACGACTATTTATTTGCCCAGCTGCTCGGCCATTTCCGCCGAACGATGTGCTGCGGCACCCAGTGCTGTTTCCACCAGGGCTTCAAAGCCCCCGGCCTGGAAGGATTCGATGGCGGCTTGCGTGGTGCCGCCCGGCGAGGTCACGCGGCGGCGCAGTTCGGCGGCGTCGACGTCGCTGGTCACGGCCATTTTTGCTGCGCCCAGTGCGGTTTGTTCCGACAGCTGTTTGGCGATTTCCGCTGGCAGGCCCAGCTTCACGCCGGCGGCGGTCATGGCTTCGATCAGCAGGAAGAAATACGCCGGGCCACTGCCGGACACGGCGGTGACCGCATCCAGTTGCTGCTCGGTTTCCAGCCACAGGGCGATGCCCACGGCGGACAGCAGTTCTTGCGCCTGATCGCGTTGCGCGGCGCTGACTTCAGCGGTGGCGTACAGGCCACTCACGCCCTGGCGCAGCAGCGACGGGGTATTGGGCATGCAGCGCACGATCGGCTGGGCACCGAGCCAGTTGTTCATGCTGGCGCAGGTAATGCCGGCGGCGATGGACACCACCAACTGCTGTGGTTGCAGGCTCGGGCGCAGGCTTTCGCACACGGCTTTCATGGCCTGCGGCTTGACCGCCAGGACGATCACATCGACGCCTTGGATGGCCTCGGCGTTGTCGGCGAAGGTGGCGATACCGTGCTCGGCGTTGACGCGGGCACGGGTGTCGGCGCCCGGGTCGCTGGCGCGGATCTGCGCGGCATCCAGGCCCTTGGCCCGCAGGCCACCGATCAGGCTGGCCGCCATGTTACCGGCGCCGATAAAGGCAATACGCGTGTTGCTCATGACAGGTCCTTATTCAGTGAAAAGTCAGCCATTTCACGGCTGGCCGTAGTCGCGGGCACCAAACAGTGCAGTACCGATCCGCACCCAGGTGGCGCCTTGGGCGATGGCTGACTCAAGGTCGTGGCTCATGCCCATGGAAAGTGTGTCGAGCGGCAGATTCAAACCGGCTTGCAGCTCGCGCACCGTGGCGAAGGCTGCATCTTGCGCGGCACGATCGTCAGTCGGCTCGGGAATCGCCATCAAACCCCGCAACTTCAAGCGCGGCAGGGCGCTGATCGCCTGGGCCAGGGCCGGCAGGTCGGCGGGTGTACAGCCGGACTTGCTGGCTTCGCCACTGACGTTGACCTGGATGCAGATGTTCAGCGGTGGCAGGTCCGCCGGGCGTTGTTCGGACAGGCGTTGTGCGATTTTCAGGCGTTCCACGGAATGCACCCAAGCGAAGTTCTCGGCGATAGCACGCGTCTTGTTCGATTGAATGGGGCCGATGAAGTGCCAACTCAAGGGCAGGTCGGTTAATTCGGCCTGTTTGCCCAAGGCCTCTTGCAGGTAGTTCTCGCCAAAATCGCGCATCCCGGCGGCATAGGCTTCACGCACGGCCTGGGCGGGTTTGGTCTTGCTCACGGCCAGCAGGTGGATGCTGCTTGCGTCACGCTGGGCAGCGTCGGCGGCGGCGCGGATACGCTGGCTAACCAGCTCGATGTTGTCTGCTATCGTGGACATTCAAGATGCGCCCGTGGACATGGAGTCCGCGGCATTCTACTGGAAATGGAAAGCCCTATGGATATCACTGAACTGCTGACGGCAGGCGTGCGCCGTGGCGCGTCCGACCTGCATTTGTCGGCCGGCCTGGCGCCGATGCTGCGTGTGGATGGTGAGATCTGGCCGCTGGATTGGCCGGTGCTGTCGGCGTCCCAAGTGGCGGATTTGCTCAGCCCTTTGCTCAATCAACACCAGCAAAAGGATTTCGAAACATCTCTTGAAACGGACTTTGCCTTCGAACTGCCCGGCGTGGCGCGGTTCCGAGCGAATGTGTTCCAGCAGGATCGCGGCATGGGCGCGGTGTTTCGCACCATTCCCCATGAGGTCCAGAGCCTGCAAAGCCTTGGCCTGGGGGACGTCTTCCAGCGTATCGCCCAATTGCCCCGTGGCCTGGTGTTTGTCACCGGGCCGACCGGTTCGGGCAAGTCCACCACCCTGGCGGCGATGATCGACTACCTCAATCAGCACCGACGCCAGCACATCCTCACCCTCGAAGACCCCATCGAATTTATCCACAGGCCAAAAACCGCGCTGATCAACCAGCGCCAGGTGCACCGGGACACCCACAGCTTTTCGGCGGCGTTGCGCTCGGCACTGCGGGAAGACCCGGATGTGATTCTGCTGGGCGAGCTGCGCGATCTGGAAACCATCCGCCTGGCCCTCACGGCCGCTGAGACCGGGCACCTGGTGTTTGGCACCCTGCACACCGCATCGGCGGCAAAGACCGTGGACCGGCTGGTGGACGTGTTCCCGGCGGGGGAAAAGGCCATGGTCCGCTCGATGCTGGCGGAGTCGTTGCAGGCGGTGGTGTCCCAGGTGCTGGTGAAAAAACTCGGCGGCGGGCGCGTGGCGGCTCACGAGATCATGCTGGGCACACCGGCGGTTCGCAATTTGATTCGCGAGGACAAGGTGGCGCAGCTGGTTTCGGCGATCCAGACCGGCGGGGCGTTGGGGATGAAGACGCTGGATATGAGCTTGAAGGCGCTGGTGGGCGAGGGGCTGGTCAGTCGGGAGGATGCGCGGGAGAAGGCGAGGGTGCCAGCAGACATCTAGCAAACAGTGGGATCAATGTGGGAGCTGGCTTGTGTGGGAGCTGGCTTGCCTGCGATGCGGGCACCTCGGTGTATCAGTTAGACCGAGGTGATGCTATGGCAGGCAAGCCAGCTCCCACATTGGATTGCATTCCAGATGGGGAGCCAAGGGTCTATAAGATCAGCGCTGTACAACCCGCAGGTTGTTCTGCTCTTTCGGCAAAACGCGCTTGGCAATCACGTAGTTCTTGTCCCAGAACGGCTTCTTCAGCGTGTCGATGCTCACCGACTTGCCGCGACGCGGTGCGTGGATAAAGCGGTCGTTGCCCAAGTAGATGGCAACGTGGTTGACCTGGCGGCTCTTCAGTTTGAAGAACAACAGGTCGCCCGGCTTCAAGTCCTTGCGATCAACCTTCTGCCCGTGACCGGCGGCCATGGCATTGGAAGTACGCGGCAGATCCACGGCGGCAACGTCGTTAAACGCATATTTCACCAAGCCACTGCAGTCGAACCCTTTACTTGGGCTGCTGCCGCCCCAACGATAAGGGGTACCGAGCACGTTGACGGCGCGGCTGAGGACATTGCTGCTTTGCTTGGTGTTGACGCCGACCAGGCCGTTAGCGTGGGCCTTGCTCAGTTGAGTCGGGCGGTTGACGGTCAGTTTGACCGCTTTGCTGGTGCCGGGTGTGCTGTGAACTTTAGGGGTGAAACCATTAACGTTCGGAAGTCGTTGCTCACGATTGGTGGCGTGGGCGGCCAGTGGCATTAATAGGCAAATGGTTAGCCATGTCTTGAAAAATGGTCGCATTAGGCGTGGCTCTTTTTGGTTTGCGCGCAACTTTATAACAGCTTTTTGTGTCGTTATAAGGCCGTTTGTCGATTGAACCTTGGGGTCAAAGTCAGCAAAAACGCGACGAATCGCCGCAATTGTCCTACACAAGTCAGGTGGCATAAGGCTTTGCGGGAGGGAAGATACCATCGGCCACACGTCGGGCGCCCGTAAAAAAGTCACAAAGAAAATGAAAATATTTATCTATCGAGGCAAAAGAGGTACGCCATGAACACCTATCGGCAAGATGTTTCGCAGCAGGACACGCACAGTAAGGTGATCGGTTACCTGCTCTGGATTTTCGGATTTACCGGCGCGCACCGCTTCTATTACGGCAAACCCGTGACCGGCACGATCTGGTTTTTCACCTTCGGCCTGCTGGGCATTGGCTGGCTGATCGACCTGTTCCTGATCCCTGCCATGGACCGTGAAGCCGACCTGCGGTTTACCGCCGGACCGACCGAATACAGCGTGGCCTGGATTCTGTTGACGTTCCTGGGGGTGTTCGGTGTGCACCGCATGTACCAGGGCAAATGGATCACCGGCTTGATCTACCTGCTGACCGGCGGTTTGTTCCTGGTGGGGGTGCTGTATGACTTCTGGACGTTGAATACGCAGATTTCGATTCGCAATGCCGAGCGCAATGGCGGCCGCTAAGTCTCTAGAGGCTTATGCAAAACCAACTGTGGGAGCTGGTTTTTGTGGGAGCTGGCTTGCCTGCGATACAGGCACCTCGGTGTGTCAGTTAAACCGAGGTGATGCTATCGCAGGCAAGCCAGCTCCCACATTGACCGTGCCCACATTTGAATGTGGGACTTGTCAGGCCTGGTAGGTGATCCGGCCGTCGACCAAGGTGTAACGCACCGCCGCCGGCAGGCTATGGCCCATGAACGGGCAATTCTCACCCTTCGACAACCAATGCTCGCCCGCCACGGTGGAGCTGGCCGGGTCAAACAGCACCACGTCCGCAGCCGCACCCACTGCCAACTTGCCTGCCGGCAGGCGCAACGCCTCGGCCGGGCCAACACTCAGGCGTGCCAGTAGCGTCGGCAAGTCCAGCAGACCTTCTTCCACCAATGTCATCGCCAACGGCAACAACAGCTCGACACTGCTGATCCCCGGCTCTGTCGCGCCAAACGGCGCCAGCTTGGCATCACGTTCATGGGGCTGGTGGTGGCTGGAAATCGCCGAAACCACACCGGACTTAACCGCCGCCCGCAAACCGTCACGGTCGGCTCGGGTGCGCAGCGGTGGCTGCACGTGGTACAGGCTGGAGAAGTCGATCAGCGCCTCATCCGTCAGAATCAGCTGATACAACGCCACATCCGCCGTCACCGGCAAGCCACGGGCCTGGGCCTGGGCGATCAGGGCGACACCGCGGGCGCTGGTCAGTTGGCTGAAGTGGGCGCGCACGCCGCTTTGTTCCACCAGCAGCAGGTCGCGGGCCAGGGCCACGGTCTCGGCGGTCTCGGGGATGCCCGGCAGGCCGAGGAAGCTGGCCACGGCGCCTTCATGGGCGAGGCCGCCTTCGGCCAGATCGCGGTCCTGGGAGTGGAAGATCACCGTCAGGTCGAAGGTGGCCGCGTATTCCAGGGCGCGGCACAGGGTGCGGGTGCTGCGAAAGCTTTCCAGGCCATTGCCGAAGGCCACGCAACCGGCGTCGCGCAGGGCGATCAGTTCGGCGAGTTGTTCGCCTTCCAGGCCTTTGCTAAGGGCACCGATGGGGAACACTTTGCAATTGCCGGCCTCACGGGCGCGGTCGAGGATCAGCTCGGTCACCGCCGAGGTGTCGAGGATCGGCTTGGTGTGCGGCGGGCAGCACAGGCTGGTCACGCCACCGGCTGCCGCCGCGCGGGTTTCGCTGATGATGCTGCCTTTGCGGCTGTAGCCCGGTTCGCGCAGGGCGACGTTCAGGTCCACCAGGCCAGGCGCGGCCACCAGGCCTTTGGCGTCGATGGTTTCCACCGGGCTGAAACCGGCAGGCGCAGCGCCGATGGCAATGATCTTGCCGGCTTCCAGGTGCAGATCGGTAACTTGATCCAGGCCACTGGCCGGATCGATGACGCGGGCGCCGAGGATGCTGAGCTTCACTGGGCGTTCTCCTGCTCGAATTGACGTTGCGCGGTTTGCCCGCTCATGGCCATGGACAGCACGGCCATGCGGATGGCGATGCCGTAGGTGACCTGGTTCAAGATCACCGATTGCGGACCGTCGGCCACCGCCGACTCAATCTCCACGCCACGGTTGATCGGGCCCGGGTGCATCACGATGGCATCCGGCTTGGCGCCGGCCAAACGTGCGGTGGTCAGGCCGAACAGGCGGTAGAACTCGCCTTCGCTTGGCAGCAGGCCGCCGGACATGCGTTCGCGTTGCAGGCGCAGCATGATCACCACGTCCACATCCTTGAGGCCTTCGGCCATGTCGGTGTAGACCTTCACGCCGTACTGCTCGATACCCACCGGCAGCAGGGTTTTTGGCGCGATCACACGGATGTCCGGGCAACCCAGGGTCTTCAGGGCGAGCATGTTCGAGCGTGCGACCCGCGAGTGCAGGATGTCGCCGACGATGGCCACCGAGAGGTTTTCAAAACTGCCCTTGTGCCGACGGATGGTGAGCATGTCGAGCATGCCCTGGGTCGGGTGGGCGTGACGGCCATCGCCGCCGTTGATGATTGCCACCTGCGGGCACACGTGCTCGGCGATGAAGTGCGCGGCACCCGAGTCACCGTGGCGTACCACGAACATGTCGGCGGCCATGGCTTCGAGGTTGCGCAGGGTGTCGAGCAGGGTTTCGCCCTTGCTGGCCGACGAGGTGGACACGTTCAGCGTGATCACGTCGGCCGACAGCCGTTGGGCCGCCAGCTCAAAGGTGGTGCGGGTGCGGGTGGAGTTCTCGAAGAACACATTGCAGATGGTCTTGCCGCGCAGCAGCGGGACCTTCTTCACCGCGCGGCCACCGACTTCGAGGAACGAGTCGGCGGTGTCGAGGATTTCGGTGAGCAGTTCGCGGGGCAAACCGTCGAGGGACAAGAAGTGTTGCAACTGACCCTGAGCATTGAGCTGCAGCGGGCGCTTGGCATCTAGAGGCGTCATCGCGGGGACTCTTTACAAGGGGTTTAAAGGGCGAGGTCTTGCAGTTCGAGTTCGAGCGGCGTGGGACCGGACAATTTTACCCGCTGGTGGGGTGCAAGCGACAGCGTGGCGCCGACCACATCCGGGCTGATTGGCAATTCGCCAGCGTCCAGGTCCAGCAGGCACACCAGCGTCACGCTGGCCGGGCGGCCGTAGTCGAACAGTTCGTTCATGGCGGCGCGGATGGTGCGCCCGCTCATCAGCACGTCGTCGATCAGCACCAGGTGCTGGCCTTCGATCTCGAACGGCAGAGCCGACGGGCGTACTTGCGGGTGCAGGCCGTTCTGGCTGAAGTCGTCGCGGTAGAAGGACACATCCAGTGTCCCGAGCGGCGAATCGCTGCCCAACTCTTCCAGCAAGGCCTGGGCGACCCACACGCCACCGGTGCGAATGCCGATAAAGCGCGGCTCGCTGATGGCGCGGTGTTGCAGATGGGCCGTGAGGCTTTTGGCCATCTGGCTGATCAGTTCGGCAGGGTTCGGCAAGCTCATGGTGGCTCCTTCAAGGCCTTGGCGCAGGCAAGGTCCGGGCTCAAACGTAAAAAGACGCGGCAAGCCGCGTCAGTCAGGATTCAAATAAAGCGGTGTTTTCATCCAGCCAACCCTGCAACAGCAAGGCGGCGGCGATGGCGTCCACGGGGTTGTCGCGGTAGCTGCCCTTCTGGCCGCCACGGTCGCGGCGTTCACCCTTGGCTTCAAAGGTGGTGAGGCGTTCGTCGTGGGTATAGAAGGGCAGGTTGTAGCGGCCATTGAGGCGGCGGGCGAATTTTTCGGCACGCAGGCACATGTCGCTGGGGGTGCCGTCCATGTTCAGGGGCAGGCCGACCACTACGGCGTCGGGCTTCCACTCTTTAATGAGGGCTTCAACCTGGTTCCAGTCGGGTATGCCGTTCTGGGCTTTCAAGGTGCACAGCTCGCGAGCCTGGCCGGTGATGACCTGGCCGACCGCTACGCCGATCTGTTTGGTGCCGTAGTCAAACCCGAGGATCAAACGCAAAGCCATCAGGCGTGCCCCGCCTGGCTGGTCAGCAGGTTGAGGTTGACTCGCAGCTTGGCGGCGGCCGCCTCCAGGCGCAGTTCGACGGGGGTGTTGAACAGGATGTCGGCGTCGAACGGGCAGCTCAGCCAGGCGTTGCTGGCCAGTTCCGCTTCCAGTTGCCCCGCTTCCCAGCCGGCATAACCGAGGGTGATCACGCTTTGCTCAGGGCCCACGCCATCGGCGATGGCGAACAGCACGTCCTGGGACGTGGACAGCGACACGCCGTCAAGGTCGACCGTGGCCTGGAACTTCGGCCCGGTGGGGTGCAGGACAAAACCGCGATCGGTCTGCACCGGCCCACCGATGTAGATCGGCACGCCCTGGCAACGGGCCGGCGGGTCGATCTCGGGGCGCAGTTGCTCAAGGATATCCGCCAGGCTCAGGTCTTGCGGGCGGTTCACCACCAACCCCATGGCACCATTGGCCGTGTGCTCGACGATGTAGGTCAAGGTTTGCGCAAAGTTCGGGTCGGCCATGTGGGGCATGGCGATCAGGAATTGGTGCTTGAGGTAGGTCGGGCTGACGTTTTTCATGTCCGCTAGTGTGGCGTTGGAGGGGCGAACTGACAAGCCTGATCATCGGTGGGCACCCGCCTGTGGCGAGGGAGCTTGCTCCCGCTGGACTGCGCAGCAGGCCCGGTTTTGGGGGGCTACGCGCCCCAGCGGGAGCAAGCTCCCTCGCCACAGGGCCTGTTCCGTCAGTTGCTGGAGAGGCGGTCGCCCTTGGCGAACTTCCAGGTGCGGATGATTTCCAGGCGGTCGATGTCGTTCAAGTCGCCGGTAAACGGCGCAAACGGTGCGGCCAGGCGCACGATGCGTTGGGCGGCCTGGTCCAGCAGCGGTTGGCCGGACGATTCCAGCACCTGCACTTCATATAACGAACCATCGCGGTTGATCGACACCAGCAAGCGCAAATTGCCATAGATCTGCTGGCGCCGGGCTTCGTCCGGGTAGTTGAGGTTGCCGATGCGCTCGACCTTCTTGCGCCATTCATCCTTATACCAGGCGCCCTTGTCGCGCATGGTCGAGGCCGCGTTCAGGCGGTAGATGCGCGGGCGCTTGGCATAGAGTTGTTGTTCGTTGGCCAGTTCGGCTTCGAGGCTGGAGATCTGGTCGGACAACTGCGAGCTGTCGAAAGTCGGCGCCGGTTTGGCGGGCTCGGGTTTTGGCTCGGTCTTGGCTTTTTCCGGCTGGGTCGGGGCTTTTTGCGGCTTGGGGGCCACGGTGGTCACAGTGGCCTTGGGTGCAGCCTGCTGGACCTCTGGCTTGGGCGTCGGTGGCGGGGTGACCTTATTGACCTTGTTGTCCTGGAACGGCGCCACTTCGGTGGTCTTGGGCACCGCTTTCTTGTCCAGGGTGCCGCTGCCCTGCTGGTTGTCCTGGGCGAGAAAGTCGGCCTTTTCGGGCGCTTTTTCGCTTTTGAACGTGGCGAGGGTGATTTCCAGGGTGCGGGTGATCTGCTTGGGCTCGACCATGGTGAAGCCGATGCCGAGGATCAGGGCCAGGTGAATCAACGCCGCGAGGAAGAGGGTAAATCCGAGCCGATCAGCCGGGCGCACGCCGCTGTGGGAGAGTTCGGGGGGTAGATCGGACGGGAGTGTCATGACAAAGGAACCAACATCGCGCGTTTCACAGGTGGCGCATGATAACGCAATGTTGGTTAGTGTCCGGCTGTTCTATGTCACTTGGCTTGTAGCTTGCGCTCGATGGCGGCCATCAGCATTTCGCCGATATTGGTGCCGAACGCGTTGTCGATCTCACGGATGCAGGTCGGGCTGGTGACGTTGATTTCGGTCAGGTGCTCACCGATCACGTCCAGGCCTACAAACAGCAGTCCCTTTTCCCGCAGGGTTGGGCCCACTTGCGCAGCAATCCAGCGATCCTTGTCCGACAACGGCCGCGCTTCACCACGGCCACCGGCCGCCAGGTTGCCCCGGGTCTCGCCGGCTGCCGGGATGCGCGCCAGGCAGTAATCCACCGGCTCGCCGTCGATCATCAGGATGCGCTTGTCGCCGTCCTTGATCGCCGGCAGGTAGGCCTGGCCCATGATCTGCTGGGTGCCCAGGGCAGTCAGGGTTTCGAGGATCACCGACAGGTTCGGGTCGCCGGCGCGGTGACGGAAGATCGAGGTGCCGCCCATGCCGTCCAGCGGCTTGAGGATCACATCACCGTGCTTGGCGGCAAATTCACGCAGCACGTCGGCGCGGCGGCTGACCACGGTCGGCGGCGTGCACTGTGGGAACAGGGTGGCGAACAGCTTTTCATTGCAGTCGCGCAGGCTTTGCGGCTTGTTGACGATCAGCACGCCGGCGCGTTCGGCCTGCTCCAGCAGGTAGGTGGAGTAGACGAACTCCATGTCGAACGGCGGGTCCTTGCGCATCAGGATCACGTCGAGGTCGCTCAGCGGGCTGTCGACTTCGTCCTGCAGTTCAAACCACTTCTCAGGGTTGGCGAACACCTGCAGCGGGCGCATGCGTGCACGCGCCTCGCCGTCGCCCTGGTACAGGTCGCGCTGTTCCATATAGAACAGGGTCCAGCCACGGGCCTGGGCGGCCAGGAGCATGGCCAGCGAGCTGTCCTTTTTATAGGAAATGCTGGCGATAGGGTCCATGACAATGCCGACGCGAACGCTCATGGGGGATTTCCTCTAGCAAATTAGGGCGCATAAAAGTGGCGTCAGAGTGGCGCTGCGGCTGTTGTGGGTCAAGGAAAAACCACCTGGCCGGTTGCTCGATAGATTGCGCCCGGAGACTGTGCTAAAAAGACTGCCACGGCGCAGCAGCCCTTGAAATCCGAGGCTTGCGGCGCTCATCCTGTGCAACATCAGGCAGTACACACCGAAAACCGATTCGCTGTGGCGATGGTAGAGCAGATATGGAACAGCATTCCAACGCCTTGAGAGTGATGGTGATCGACGATTCAAAGACGATCCGCCGCACCGCCGAAACCCTGTTGAAGAACGCAGGGTGCGAAGTCATCACGGCCATCGACGGTTTCGATGCCCTGGCGCGGATTGTTGATCATCACCCGCACATTATCTTTGTCGACATCATGATGCCGCGCCTGGATGGCTATCAGACCTGCGCCCTGGTGAAGAACAACCCGGCGTTCAAGTCGATCCCGGTGATCATGCTGTCCTCCAAGGACGGCCTGTTCGACAAGGCCAAGGGGCGTATCGTCGGTGTCGATCAGTTTTTGACCAAGCCGTTCAGCAAGGAAGAACTGCTGGGTGCGATCAAGGCCTATGTGCCTGCCTTCGCCGCAGTAGAACAAGCACACTGACACCGCCCCACAAGGGCCGGCGTCCACCAATGTAGTGGGGAAAAACATGGCACGTGTTCTGATCGTCGACGATTCGCCGACCGAAATGTACAAACTGACCAGCATGCTGGAAAAGCATGGCCACCAGGTCCTCAAGGCCGAGAACGGCGCCGATGGCGTGGCCCTGGCCCGTGACCAGAAGCCCGACGCGGTGCTGATGGATATCGTGATGCCAGGGCTGAACGGCTTCCAGGCCACGCGCCAGCTGACCAAGGATGCCGAAACCAGCCACATCCCGGTGATTATCATCACCACCAAGGACCAGGAAACCGACAAGGTCTGGGGCACCCGCCAGGGCGCTCGGGACTACCTGACCAAGCCGGTCGAAGAAGAGACCCTGATCAAGACCCTGAACTCGGTGCTGGCCGGCTGACGGCAGGGGATCATGACCGAGTCGCAAACCGCCTTCGAGCTGTTGCTGGACATCGACCGCCGCTGCCGCTTGCTGGCCGCCGACCTGCCGTCCCAGGAAACCCGCCAGCAGGGTTGGAGCGGGATCGGGTTTCGCGTGGGTGCACATTGGTTTGTCGCGCCGATGGGCGAAGTGGCCGAAGTGCTGCATGAGCCGCGTTGCACTTTAATGCCCGGGGTCAAGGCCTGGGTCAAGGGCGTGGCTAACCTGCGTGGGCGTTTGTTGCCGGTGATGGACCTGGGTGGGTTCCTCGGCCAGGCGTTGTCCAAGGCACGCAAGCAACGGCGTGTGCTGGTGGTGGAATACAACGACCTGTTTGTCGGGCTGTTGGTGGACGAGGTGGTGGGTATGCAGCATTTCGCACAAGACGCGCTGTTGGCGAACGCCA
Source organism: Pseudomonas acericola (SeqCode) (assembly GCF_053456465.1). NCBI lineage: Bacteria > Pseudomonadati > Pseudomonadota > Gammaproteobacteria > Pseudomonadales > Pseudomonadaceae > Pseudomonas > Pseudomonas acericola (SeqCode). The sequence continues at coordinate 508,545 of NZ_JBRFJB010000004.1, forward strand.
GCGCCGGCGCGCCGTTTATCCAGGGCCAGTTCGACGGCGACCAGCTGTGGCAGGTCTTCAGCCCCTTCGCTCTGGCCCAGGCCCCAGGCTTCATGGATGTCGCCGCATGACCACCGCTACCACGCCCAAACCCCAGGCCGGCTCGCGCAGCCGCTCACAGATCATCGTGCTGTTTATCGCGCTGATCGTGTTCATCATGCTGCTGTTCGCCAACTTCGCCTACCTCAACACCCAGTCGACCTACGACAAGCAGTACATCGGCCACGCCGGTGAATTGCGCGTGTTGTCCCAACGCATCGCCAAGAACGCCACCGAAGCGGCGGCCGGCAAAGCGGCCGCGTTCAAACTGCTCGGCGAGGCGCGCAACGACTTCGCCCAGCGCTGGGGCTACCTGAAAAAAGGCGACCCGGAAACCGGCCTGCCCGCCGCACCCAGTGCGGTACGCGCCGAGATGCGCGCGGTGCAGACCGACTGGGAAGCGCTGCTGAAAAACACCGACGCGATCCTCGCCAGCGAACAGACCGTGCTGTCCCTGCACCAGGTGGCCGCGACCCTCGCCGAAACCGTGCCGCAATTGCAGATGGAGTCGGAGAAGGTCGTCGATATCCTCCTGCAACGTGGCGCCCCGGCCAGCCAGGTGGCGTTGGCCCAGCGCCAATCGTTGCTCGCCGAGCGCATCCTCGGCGCGGTCAACACCGTGCTGGCCGGCGACGAAACCGCCGTGCAGGCCGCCGACGCCTTTGGCCGCGACGCCAACCGCTTCGGCCAGGTGCTCAACGGCATGCTCCAGGGCAACGCCGGGCTGCGCATCACCCAGGTCGAAGACCGCGACGCCCGCGCGCGGTTGGCGGAGATCTCGGAGCTGTTCGAGTTTGTCTCCGGCTCCGTGGATGAGATCCTCGAAACTTCGCCGCAGCTGTTCCAGGTGCGCGCCTCGGCGAGCAATATCTTCAACCTCTCGCAAACCCTGCTCGATGAAGCCTCGCACCTGGCCACCGGGTTTGAAAACCTCGCCAGCGGGCGCACCTTCGACACCATCGGCGGCTACGTTCTGGGCTTGCTGGCGCTGGCCTCGATCATCCTGATCGGCCTGGTGATGGTGCGTGAAACCAACCGCCAGCTGCACGAAACCGCCGAGAAGAACGAGCGCAATCAGAACGCGATCATGCGCCTGCTGGATGAAATCGAAGACCTCGCCGACGGCGACCTCACCGTGACCGCTTCGGTGACCGAAGACTTCACCGGCACCATCGCCGATTCGATCAACTATTCCGTGGACCAACTGCGTGACCTGGTCGCCACCATCAACCTCACCGCCGGCCAGGTTGCCGGCGCGGTGCAGGACACCCAGGCCACCGCCATGCACCTGGCGCAGGCCTCGGAGCATCAGGCCCAGCAGATTGCCGAAGCGTCCACGGCGATCAACCAGATGGCCCAGTCCATCGACCAGGTCTCGGCCAACGCCGCCGAATCCTCGGCGGTGGCGGAGCGTTCGGTGGAGATCGCCAACAAGGGCAACGAGGTGGTGCACAACACCATCCACGGCATGGACAACATTCGCGAGCAGATCCAGGACACCGCCAAGCGCATCAAGCGCCTGGGCGAGTCGTCCCAGGAGATTGGCGACATCGTCAGCCTGATCGACGACATCGCCGACCAGACCAACATCCTTGCCCTCAACGCCGCGATCCAGGCCAGCATGGCCGGTGATGCCGGGCGCGGTTTTGCCGTGGTTGCCGACGAAGTACAGCGCCTGGCCGAACGCTCATCCGCGGCCACGCGGCAGATCGAAACCCTGGTGCGCGCGATCCAGGCCGACACCAACGAAGCGGTCATCTCCATGGAACAGACCACCACCGAAGTGGTGCGCGGCGCACGGCTGGCGCAAGACGCCGGCGTGGCCCTGGAAGAGATCGAAGGCGTATCGAAAACCCTGGCGGCGCTGATCCAGAGCATCTCCAATGCGGCGCAGCAACAGACCTCGTCGGCGGGGCAGATTTCCCTGACCATGAACGTGATCCAGCAGATCACCAGCCAGACGTCGTCGGGCTCGACGGCTACCGCCGAGAGCATCGGCAACCTGGCGAAGATGGCCAGCCAGTTGCGCAGGTCGGTGTCGGGTTTCACCTTGCCGCCGGCCAAGCAGGCCGACCATTGAAATGCGCTCTCAAGAACACCCTGTAACCCCTGTGGGAGCTGGCTTGCCTGCGATAGCGGTGGGTCAGCTGAGCAGATATCGACTGGAAGACCGCTATCGCAGGCAAGCCAGCTCCCACAGTTGATCTCCATTGATGCCGAGATCTATGCACCACCAGCAACCCACGAATTCTAAGCGGAGCAGTTATGGTTGATCGGCACGACTACGTGGCCCTCGAATGGGTCAAGGGCGACATTGCCGAAACCCTGAAACAGGCCCGTTCGGCGCTGGACGCGTTTGTCGAAACCGGCGACAGCGCCGTCATCGCCCAGTGCCTGGCCGGCATCCACCAGGTGCATGGCGCGCTGCAAATGGTCGAGTTCTACGGCGCGGCGTTGCTGGCCGAAGAGATCGAACACCTGGCCCTGGCGTTCCAGGCCGGGCAGGTCAGCCAGCGCGACGAAAGCATCCGCCTCCTGCAACAGGCCCTCAGCCAACTGCCGCTGTACCTCGACCGCGTCCACAGCGCCCGCCGCGACTTGCCGCTGGTGGTGCTGCCGCTGCTCAACGACCTGCGCAGTGCGCGGGGTGAAAGCCTGTTGTCGGAAACTAGCCTGTTCAGCCCGCAGCTGCTGTCGATCGCACCGCTCTCCGATGAAGCCCTGGCCCAACGCGCGCCGCCCGACCTGCAAACGCAACTGCGCCAGTGGCACCAACTGCTGCAACAAGCCCTCGCCGGGTTGCTGCGCGAAGACCATGGCCCCAGCAACCTGGAAGACATGGCGCGGGTCTTCGCCCGCCTCGAAGCGCTGTGCCAGGGCGCGCCGCTGTTGCCGCTGTGGCAAGTCACCTCGGCGCTGGTCGAAGGCATGCTCACCGGGGTGATCGCCAACAGCCCGGCGCTGCGCAGCCTGCTCAAGGCCAGTGACAAACAACTCAAGCGTCTGCTGGCCCAAGGCATTGCTGGCATCAACCAGCCGGCGCCGGATGATTTGCTCAAGAGCCTGTTGTTCTATGTGGCCAAAGTCACCCGGCCGACGCCGCGCATGCAAAGCCTCAAGGAACGTTACGGCCTGGATGAAGCCTTGCCCGACAGCGCGGTGGTGGACGCCGAGCGCGCGCGGCTGGCCGGGCCGGATCGCAATGCCATGGGCTCGGTGCTCGGCGCCTTGTGCGAAGAGCTGGTGCGGGTCAAGGAACGCCTCGACCTGTTCGTGCGCAGTGACCGCCAGCACACCAGCGACCTCGATGCGCTGCTCGCGCCGCTGCGGCAGATCGCCGACACCCTCGCCGTATTGGGTTTCGGCCAGCCGCGCAAAGTCATCATCGACCAACTCGCCGTGGTGCTGAGCCTGGCCCAGGGCCAACGCGAACCCAACGACGCCGTGTTGATGGACGTCGCGGGCGCGTTGCTTTACGTCGAAGCCACGTTGGCGGGAATGGTCGGCACCGTCGAGCCGGAAAGCCGCGAAGAAAGCCGCTTGCCTACCACCGACCTGACGCAGATCCACCAGTTGGTGATCCGCGAATCCTGCCAGTGCCTGCGCCAGGCCAAAGAATTGGTGATCGACTGCCTGGAAGCCGATTGGGACCGCCAGCGCCTGGAATCCCTGCCGGAACTGCTTAGCCAGGTGCGCGGCGCGTTGGCGATGATCCCGCTGCCACGGGCGGCGAGCCTGATGCGCGGTTGCACCGATTACGTCGATGAAGAGTTGATGCTCAATGATATGGCGCCGTCCGCCGACGACCTGGCGCATTTCGCCGACGTGATCAGCAGCCTGGAGTACTACCTCGAACGCATGCTCCAGGACCCCGACGCCGACGGCGAACGGGTCCTGGAAACCGCCACCCAGGCCCTTGCGGCGCTGGGTTACCTGCCGGCGGAAAAACCCTGGCGCCAAGCGCTGATGGCGCCGGACGGTGCGTTGTCCACCGAGGCTGCGCCGAGCCAGTCGCAGTTCGACGCGCTGGCCAACCCGACGTCGCGCCTCAACCCGCCCGCGCTGCAACGCCCGGGTAGCCTGCTGCCGCCACCGGCCGACGAAGAACCCATCGACGATGAACTGCGCGAAGTGTTCCTCGAAGAGACCGATGAAGTCCTTGAAGTGTTGCACCGCCACTTGGCGAGCGCGGCCGATAAAGCTGCCCTGGGCGAGATGCGCCGTGCCTTCCACACCTTGAAAGGCAGCGGCCGCATGGTGCGCGCGCTGGTCTTGGCCGAGCTGGCCTGGGCTGTGGAAAACCTGCTCAACCGCGTGCTGGAGCGCAGCGTGGCCCTTGGCCCCGAGGTGCAGCAGGTACTGGATGAAGCGGTGGCCCTGCTGCCGGAATTGATCGCCGACTTTGCCACCGACGACCAACACCAGCGCGATGAAGTCGACGCCCTGGCCGCCCGCGCCCACGCGTTGGCCAGTGGCACCCCCGTGCCGGCCGCCGAACCCCATGACCCGATGCTGCTGGAGATCTTCCGCAACGAAGCCCAGAGCCATCTGGACAGCCTCAACCACTTCCTGCAACAAGCCACCGAACACCTGCCGCTGCAAGTCAGCGATGAACTGCAACGCGCCCTTCACACCCTCAAGGGCAGTGCGTACATGGCTGGCGTGTTGCCCATCGCCGAACTGGCGCGGCCGCTGGATCACCTGACCCGCGAATACAAGGCGCACCGCCTGCCGCTGGACCTGGATGAAGTGGAGCTGTTGCTGGAGGCCGAAGGCCTGTTCCAGCGCGGCCTGCGCCACTTGGACCGCGACCCGCTGGCGCCGATCAAAGGCGCGCCGGACCTGATCGAGCGCATCCAGGCCCTGCTGGATCAGCAACTGGCCGCCTTGCTCGACGCGCCCAACACTGGCCTGCGGATCAAGCGCGACCCGCAGTTGATCGCCAACTTCCTGGCCCAGGGCATGGACATCCTGCTCGACGCCGAAACCCTGCTGCGCCGCTGGCAACAGCACCCCGGCGAGCGCCAGGAACTCACCGCGCTGCTCGACGAGCTGACCACGCTGGGGGAGGGCGCGCACATTGCCGACCTGCACGCCATCGACGAACTGTGCGAAGCCTTGCTCGACCTGTACGGCGCTGTGGAAGAGAGCAGCCTGGCGGTCAGCGAGCGCTTTTTCCATGAGGCCGAACTGGCCCATGAAGCGCTGATCAACATGCTCGACCAGCTCGCCGCCGGCCAGGAGATCAGCCCGGTGCCCGCCCGCCTGCAAGCCCTGCGCGAGCTGCTGGACGAAGCCCTCGACCCGTCCGCCACCGGTCTGGTCAAAAGCGACGGCAGCCGTGCGCTGAGCATCGCCGAACTGGGCGCCGCCACGGCGCAGCTGGAGCAGGACACGGCGGTGGACGACGAAATCGTCGAGATCTTCCTCGAAGAAGCCGTGGACATCCTCGACAGCGCCGGGCAGTCCCTCAAGCGCTGGCTGCTGGAGCCCGACAGCGTCGCGCCGCTGTCGTCGCTGCAACGGGACATGCACACCCTCAAGGGCGGCGCGCGCATGGCCGAAATCGCCCCGGTGGCCGAGCTGGCCCATGAGCTGGAAAACCTTTACGAAGGCTTGGTGGACCGTCGCTACAGCTACTCTGCCGAGTTGTCCCAGGTACTGATGGCCTGCCATGAACGCCTGGCCTTGCAACTGGACGAACTGCAACAGCAGCAGCCCCTGAGCGACAGCGCGGAGCTGGTGGCCAAGGTGCGGGCATTGCGCCAGAGCACGCCGCCGGCCGCTGCGGTGCAGGCCGTGGAAAGCCCTGGCGCCGACCCCGAGCTGCTGGATATTTTCCTCGAAGAAGCCGCCGATATCCTCGACAGCTCCGGCAGCGCCCTGCTGCGCTGGCAGGCTGAGCCGGGCAACCGCCAGGAAGTCGAAACACTGCTGCGTGACCTGCACACCCTCAAGGGCGGCGCGCGCATGGTCGAGATCGGGCCGATTGGCGATCTGGCCCATGAGCTGGAATTTCTCTACGAAGGCTTGTCGGCCGGCTTGCTGGCGCCGTCGGCGGAATTGTTCGCCCTGCTGCAAGGCTGCCACGACCGTCTGGCGCAGATGATCGACGCGGTGGCGGATGGCTTGCCGGTGGGCTCGGTGGACAAACTCATCGAGCGCATCAAAAGCCTGGTACACCCGAGCACCGAGCCGGTGGTGCCGGTGGCGCTGCCGGCGAACAAGGCGGAGGCGGTGGTGGATCCGGCGGCGGACATGGTGAAGATCTCCGCCGACCTGCTGGATGACCTGGTCAATCTGGCCGGCGAAACCTCGATCTTCCGTGGCCGTATCGAGCAGCAGGTCAACGATGCACGCATTGCCCTGAGCGAGGTGGAAACCACCATCGAGCGCATGCGCGACCAACTGCGCCGCCTCGACACGGAAACCCAGGGCCGCATCCTCAGCCGCCAGCAGGCCGAGGCCGAGCGCCTGGGGTATGAAGAATTCGACCCGCTGGAAATGGACCGCCATTCACAGTTGCAGCAACTGTCCCGGGCGCTGTCCGAATCCGCTTCCGACTTGCTCGACCTCAAGGACACCCTCGACCGGCGCAACAGCGATGCACACGACCTGCTGCAGCAACAGGCGCGCATCAACACCGAGTTGCAGGAAGGCCTGATGCGCACGCGCATGGTGCCGTTCGAACGCATGCTGCCGCGCCTCAAGCGCATCGTGCGCCAGGTGGCGGGGGAGTTGGGCAAGGACGTGGAATTCATCGTCGGTAACGCCGAAGGCGAGATGGACCGCAACGTGCTGGAACGCATGGCGGCGCCGCTGGAACACATGCTGCGCAATGCGGTGGACCATGGCCTGGAATCCCGCGATGCGCGCCTGCTGGCGGGTAAACCGGAGAAGGGCCGTATCACCCTGGACCTGACTCACGAAGGTGGCGACATCGTCTTCGACATGCGCGACGACGGCGCCGGTGTGCCGTTGGAAGCGGTGCGACGCAAGGCGATCAAGCGCGGCTTGCTCGCGCCGGACCAAGAGATCAGCGACCGCGATGTGTTGCAGTTCATCCTGCAGCCGGGGTTTTCCACGGCGGAAAAGATCACGCAGATTTCCGGGCGCGGCGTGGGCATGGACGTGGTGCATGAAGAGGTGCGCCAACTCGGTGGCTCGATGTTTATTGAGTCGACGCCGGGCGTGGGCGTGCATTTTCGCATTCGCCTGCCGTTCACCGTGTCGGTCAACCGCGCGTTGATGGTGCAGTGCGCGGACGATCAATACGCGATCCCGCTCAACACCATCGAAGGCCTGGTGCGGGTCATGCCCCATGAACTGGCCGGGCACTATCAGCAAGACCCGCCGCGTTATGAATACGCCGGCCAGCGCTACGAATTGTTCTACCTGGGCGACCTGCTGCACACCGTCGGCCGCCCGAAACTGCTCGGCCAGTACCAGCCGGTGCCGGTGCTGTTGGTGCAGTGCAACGAGCGGCGGGTGGCGGTGCATGTGGATGCCATGGCGGGCACGCGGGAGATTGTGGTCAAGGGCCTGGGCCCGCAGTTTGCCGGGGTGCAGGGCTTGTCCGGCGCGACCATCCTCGGCGATGGCCGCGTGGTGCTGATCATCGACCTGCTCGCGCACATCCGCGCGCGCCAACCGGCCTTGCCGGCGCAGGCGGTGGATGCGCCGCTGGTGCTCAACGACCCGCTGAAAAAACGCCCGCTGCTGGTGTTGGTGGTGGACGACTCGGTGACCGTGCGCAAAGTCACCAGCCGCCTGCTGGAACGCAACGGCATGAACGTGCTCACCGCCAAGGACGGCATCGACGCCATCGCCGTGCTCGAAGAACACACCCCGGACCTGATGCTGCTCGACATCGAAATGCCGCGCATGGACGGCTTCGAAGTGGCCATCCAGGTACGCAACGACCCGCGCCTGATGCGCCTGCCGATCATCATGATCACCTCGCGCACCGGCCAGAAACACCGCGACCGCGCCATGGCCATTGGCGTCAACGACTACCTCGGCAAGCCGTACCAAGAGTCGGTGCTGCTGGAAAGCATCGCCTACTGGAGCAAGTCCCATGCTTGACCACCGCACCAGCCAACTTACCGGCCTGCTGCTGCCATTGGCCGACCGTCATTTGGTGCTGCCCAACGTCGCCATCGCCGAACTGATCGACTACCAGCGCGGCGAACCCGCCAGCGACGCGCCGCCGTGGTACCTGCGGCAAGTGACCTGGCGTGACCAGCAATTGCCGTTGATCAGTTTTGAGGCGGTGTGTGGTGAGGCGGTGATGACGGGGGAGCGGTCGCGGATCGTGGTGTTGAACACCTTGGGTGGGCGGCCGACGTTGAAGTTTATTGCGCTGGTGATCCAAGGGATTCCGCGTTCGTACAAGCTCGATAGCCAGTTGAGCTATGTGGATGTGCCGTTGTGTGCGCTGGAGCTGGCGGCGGTGCAGGTGGGGGAGCATGTGGCGAAGGTGCCGGATTTGCTGGGGTTGGAAGCGCTGTTGGTGGAGTCCGGCCTGGCCTGATCGCAAGCCCTGTGAAGATCGAATGTGGGAGCTGGCTTGCCTGCGATAGCGGTGTATCAGATGTTGATGCACTGGCTGACATGCCGCCATCGCAGGCAAGCCAGCTCCCACAGTGGATCTTCACAAGGCTTGAGTGCTGTGCCCGTTACTCAATCCGCGCAAACCGCTCAATCACCGGCTGTTCCCGATGCTCGGCCTGCCACAAATCATAAGCACTCTGCATCGACAGCCACAGCTGCCCAGTGCTCACGCCTGCCCGTTCCAGCCGCACCGCCAAATCCGGGCTGACCGGCGCACGCCCGTGCAAAATCCTGGAAAACGTCTCACGAGCAAACCCCAGACGCCGGGCCATTTCGGTGATGGTGATGCCTAGGGCAGGGATCACGTCTTCAAGCAGGATTTCGCCTGGGTGAGGGGGGTTGTGCATGCCCATATAGATACCTCTCCTCAGTGGTAATCAAGATAATCAACCAGTTCGACTTGGTCGTCGAACATCCGAAAAATGATGCGCCAGTTACCACTAATACTGACGGACCAATAGTCGATCATGTCGCCTTTCAACCGATGGAAGCGCCATCCCGGCAAGTTCAGCGCAACGGGGTGCTCGGCTTTGTCCAGAATGAACAGAACGCGGCGCAAGCGCTTGGCATGATTTGCGTTGATGCCACTGGTTGAGCCGGTCTGATAAAAGTCTTTGAGGCCTTTATGCCTCCAACTGACAATCATGGCGTGATTGTGATGTGATACATCACGCTCTGCAATTGCCGCGTATCGGTTTGGTCGGTCGGTTTCATGATGGATTTCCATGGCACGATTCGGACCGAAAAGGCTAGAGAGACGGGTTCCTAGCAACAACCTGAAAGTCCTGTCGGAGCATTCCTTGCAGTTTGTCAGGGCGATCAGTGTGAGGAGGGCTCTTGATCGTTCCCACGCAGAGCGTGGGAACGATCATAAGGTGCCGGACTTGTTGGCGCTGGAAGCGCTGTTGGTGGAGTCCGGCCTGGCCTGATCTGAAGCCCTGTGGAGATCGAATGTGGGAGCTGGCTTGCCTGCGATAGCGGTGTATCAGATGTTGATGCAGTGACTGACACACTGCCATCGCAGGCAAGCCAGCTCCCACAAGGGATCTTCACAAGGCTTGAGTGCTGTGCGACGTTGGGCGATGCCTCGGATTTTTCCTGCAAGATTTTGGGCCAGGCATGAACTTGTCGCATGCAGCTAGCGCGCCTAGTCTTCGTCCCGTCATCGCAAAAAACGGTGACACGGACGTGCAAGTCCGGTTTCATGTCGGCGCACTAACGCCCATAGCCTTTCAACGGGCGTTTTTCATGCCTGCTGTATGTGTTATGGCGGCTGTGCGTGGGAGATCCTTCGGGATCTGCCGGGGTCCGATATGCCCGGTCTTGCACACCTGCGCACGGCTGCCACCTTTGTTCGCGTGCAAGCGGCAGAGGGCAGTCTCCATCACGTATCGGAGCTGTAAATCATGATCAAACCGACCCCCAATCCCCCCACCCACCTCTTCACCGTCAACCCTCACCAAGACACCGAAGCGCTGCTGGTCAACGCCAGCGAAACCCTGTCTTCCCTCAACGCCATGACCTGCAACCTTGCCTTCGACCTGGACACCTCCCAGCGCGCAATCATGCTCGGGATCCAGCAAATGGCAGAGCTTGGGCAGTTGTTGGTGGATCGAGCACTGGAACAGATTTCCCCTTCCTCTGCGGCTTAACACTTGAGCGTTCCCAAAAAGGGACTCATCGGTCCCTTTTTGGGACTCTTTGGCTAGCCCCTTGCACTCTCCCTCACAACGCTAGACCCTTGCCCCTCATCGCTAACGGGATTTGGAGGTCAGTGGCGCATGTATCACGGTGAACGATTCAACGCCTGGAGCCACTTGCTCGGCGCGGTCGCGGCCTTTGCGGGGGCGGTGTGGATGTTGGTGGTGGCGAGCCTGGATGGCAGCCCCTGGAAGATTGTCAGCGTGGCGATCTATGGCGTCACGTTGCTGGTGCTGTACAGCGCGTCCACCGTTTACCACAGCGTGCGTGGGCGGAGAAAAGAGATCATGCAGAAGGTCGATCACTTTTCGATCTACCTGTTGATCGCCGGCAGTTACACGCCGTTTTGCCTGGTGACGCTGCGCGGTCCGTGGGGTTGGACGCTGTTCGGGATTGTGTGGGGGCTGGCGGTGATTGGCATCCTGCAAGAGATCAAGCCGCGTTCCGAGGCGCGCATCCTGTCCATCGTGATCTACGCGGTGATGGGCTGGATCGTGCTGGTGGCGGTCAAGCCGTTGATCGCTGCGCTGGGGGTGGCGGGGTTTACCTGGCTGGCGGCGGGTGGAGTGTTGTATACCGTCGGCATTATCTTTTTTGCCCTGGAGGACCGGCTGCGGCATTCCCATGGGATCTGGCATTTGTTTGTGATTGGCGGGAGTTTGCTGCACTTCGTGGCGATCATGCGGTACGTGCTCTAACAGCCGACAAAAATCCAAATGTGGGAGCTGGCTTGCCTGCGATAGCGGTCTTCCAGTTGATACATTTTTCGCTGACCCACCGCTATCGCAGGCAAGCCAGCTCCCACATTGGATCTTCTTTGGATTTTTGAATGGTGTTCCTACAGGCGTTGCAGCAGTTCTTGGGCACTCTGGCCAAATATCTCTAATAGCTTCGCCAACATATGCGGCGGCGGCTCATCCGCGCGGGTCAGCGCGTACAGCGTGATTGGCAACGGCGGTGTAAGCGTGCGGATGCAGGTAGTGGCCGTCGAGGCGCCGAGGGCGGTGAAGGGGTCGATCACCGTGAGGCCGGCGCCGGATTCCACCATGGCGCGCGCCAGTGAATAGGTTTGCACCGAGATCGTCACCCGTGGCGGTGGGTCGACGTTTTCCAGGTAGCTGTCGAGTTTTGCCGCCAGCGGGTCGGCGCTGGAGAGACCAATCAGGGGTGTACCCGCCAGGTCCGCCAAGGGCAGCGGCGCGCTCAACTCAGCGTCAGACCAATAGCCTTTGGACGCCAACGCCACCAGCACGCCGTTGGCCAGCACTTGGGTGGTCAACCCCGGATGCCCGGAGAAGTTGAGGGTCAGCGCCAGATCGATCTCACGCATCAGCAGCTTCTGCACCAGCTCGCGGCTATGGTCGCTGGACAGCTCGCAGGCCATGTCCGGGTAGTCGCGTTTCCACTCCAGGATCGCCGGCGGCAGCAACGACAGCGCCAGCGCGGGGATGGCGCCGATGCGCACGCTCTGGCCCGGTGCGCGGCGCAAGCTTTTGGCCAGGCGCCGCACGCCTTGCAGGCTTTCGGTGACTTTCTCGACTTCGCGTTCCAGTGCCAGGGCTTCCGGGGTGGGCTGCAATTTGCCGCGCACCCGCAGGAACAGCGGGAAACCCAGCTGCAACTCGGCGTGCTGCAACACCTTGGTCACCGCCGGTTGCGACACGTGCAGCAACTGCGCGGCGGCGCTGACGGAGCCGGTCTGGCGGATGGCCTGGAAGATTTCGATATGACGCAGGCGCATGGCAAGTCCATAACCTTTGTTTATAGGTGGCCCATCTTTATTCATTGTCGGTGGCCTGTCACCTGCCCCTAGTCTTGAGCCCTCTTAATTCAACGACGGGTGGCGGGGATGGGCAGGCAGGTTTGCATCATCGGTGGCGGGGTTATCGGCTTGGCGAGCGCCTATGCGCTGGTGCGCGCCGGCCATGAAGTGACGGTGATCGACGCCCGCGACAGCCTGGGCAGCGAGACCAGCTTCGCCAACGGTGGGCAATTGTCCTATCGCTATGTCGCGCCGCTGGCCGATGCCGGTGTGCCGCTGCAAGCCATCGGTTGGTTGCTGCGCGGTGACTCGCCGCTGAAGCTGCGCCCGCGCCTCGACCCGCAGCAATGGCGCTGGATGGCCGCGTTTCTCGGCGCCTGCCGCGGCACGGTGAACCTGCGCAATGCCGCGCACTTGCTGCGCCTGGCGTCCTTGAGCCAGACGACGTTGCAGCAATGGCGTGAAGACGATCGCCTGGACGGTTTCGACTGGCGGCGCAATGGCAAGTTGGTGACCTTCCGTAACGCCCACTCCTTTGAACACGCGCGCAGCAAGGTCGCCGATATCCTGCAACAGCAAGTGCTGTCGGCCGCCGATTGCGCGAGCCTGGAGCCGGCGTTGGCGGGGGGCGGTTTTGTCGGCGGGATCTATACGCCGAACGAAGAAGTCGCCGACTGTCACGCCTTCTGCCAGCGCTTGGCGGCGCGGCTGGAAGCGTCCGGGCGCTGCCGGTTTTTGCTGGGGCGCAAGGTCACTGGGCTGCGTCATGCGGACGGCGCGGTGCAGGCCATCGAGCTGGGTGATGAGGTGATGCCGGTTGAGCAACTGGTGTTGGCCGCCGGGTATCGCAGCGCCGATTTGGGCGTGTCGCTGCCGCTGTATCCGTTGAAAGGCTACAGCCTCAGCGTGCCGATTGGCGCGCAGCACCGGGCGCCGAATGTGAGCATCACCGACTATGACCGCAAGATCGTCTACGCACGCATCGGCGAGCAATTGCGGGTGGCGGCCATGGTGGATATCGTCGGTTTTGATGCCAGCCTTGAACCCAAGCGCCTGGCGCTGATGAAACGCCAGGCACTGGAGACTTTTCCGCTGGCCGGCGACTACGCCCAGGCTGTGGAATGGGCCGGCATGCGCCCGGCAACCCCCACCGGCGTGCCGCTGATTGGCGCCAGCCAGTACCGCAACCTGTGGCTGAACCTCGGCCATGGTGCGCTGGGTTTCACCCTGGCCTGCGGCAGTGGCCAGCTGCTCGCCGAATTGATCGGCCAACACGTCCCTTCCATCGATATGCAGGGCCTGGCGCCCCGCGCCGCTTAAGGATGCAGCCATGACCATCAACCGAATCAGCAGCAACGACCGACTGTCCGGTGCCGTCACCTTCAAGGACCTGGTGTTCCTTTCGGGCCAGGTGCCGGGTGACGGCCTGGACGTGGCCACGCAAACCCGCGAAGTGTTGGCCAAGATCGACGCGCTGTTGGCCCAGGCCGGCAGCGACAAGGACCATCTGCTGAATGCGACGATTTACTTGAAAGACATCGGCAGTGGTTTTGCACCGATGAACGAGGTGTGGAGTGCATGGCTGTCGCCGGGCATGGCGCCGACGCGCACCACCCTGCAAGCCGAACTGGCCCGCCCGAGTGTGCTGGTGGAAATCAGCGTGATCGCTGTACGTAACTAACTCAAAGACCAACGGAGAATAACAATGAAAAAGATCCTGTTGACCGGCTGCACCCTGGGGCTGTTGTTGGGCGCACAGGCCCAGGCGAACCAGGCACCGCTGGACGGCGCGCTGGCCAAGATCGCCAGCGCCAAGTCCATCACCTTGGGTTATCGCGATGCGTCGGTGCCGTTTTCCTACGTGGGTGATCACAGCGGTAAGCCCATGGGGTATTCAGTGGAGCTGGCGAACAAGATTGTCGAGCGTGTCCAGCAGAAAACCGGGGTGGCCGACCTGAAGGTGAAGTACAACCTGGTGACCTCGCAAACCCGCATCCCGCTGGTGCAAAACGGCACGGTGGACCTGGAGTGCGGCTCCACCGGGGTGACCGCCGAGCGGCAGAAGCAGGTGGCGTTTTCCTACGGGTTTATCTATGTGAAGGGCCAGTTGCTGACCGGCAAGGACAGCGGGATCAAAGGCTTTGCAGACTTGGCGGGCAAGAACGTGGTCACTACGGCTGGCACTACCAACGAGCGGTTTCTCAAGAGCTATAACGCCGAGCACAAAGCCAATATGTTCGTGATCAGCGCCAAGGACCACGGCGAGGCCTTCAAGATGCTGGAGACGGGCCGCGCAGCGGCGTTCTACATGGATGACGCGTTGCTCTACGGCGAGCGCGCCAAGGCCCGCGATCCGCACAATTGGGTGGTGGTGGGCGAGGAGCAATCCCGGGAAATCTACAGCTGCATGGTGCGCAAGGATGACCCGCAGTTTCTCGCGGTGGTCAACGAGACGCTGGGTGATTTGTATCGGAGCGGGGAGATCAATGGGATTTACCAGCGCTGGTTTGAACAGCCGATTCCGCCGAAGGGCTTGAACCTGGAGTTCCCGATGACCAGTGAGTTGAAGGCGATTATTGCCAAGCCGGTGAGTGATCCGGTGGAGTGATGGGGTGATTTGGTAACCCAATCCAACTGTGGGAGCTGGCTTGCCTGCGATAGCGGTGGTTCAGTCAGCACATCTTTTACTGATACACCGCTATCGCAGGCAAGCCAGCTCCCACAGTTCTGATTGGGTTTGCAAAGTTTGGTTTAGAAGTCGCCCCACAGTTGTTGGGCTACGGCCAATGCAACGACGGGCGCCGTCTCGGTACGCAACACCCGCGGCCCAAGGCGCGCGGCGTGGTAACCGGCGGCTTGGGCAACTTCGACTTCGCCATCGGTCAACCCACCCTCCGGCCCGATCAAAAACGCCAGGCTCGACGGCTTGGCATGGCTGACCATCGGCTCCGCCACCGGGTGCAGCACCAGCTTCAAATCCGCTTCGGTCTGCTTCAACCAGTCCGCCAGCAGCAGCGGCGGGTGAATCACCGGCACTGTCGAACGCCCGCATTGCTCGCAGGCGCTGATCGCCACCTGGCGCCAGTGCAGCAGGCGTTTGTCGGCGCGTTCGTCCTTGAGGCGTACTTCACAGCGCTCGCTGAAAATCGGCGTGATCGCGTTGACGCCCAGCTCGGTGGCTTTTTGAATCGCCCAATCCATCCGCTCGCCACGGGACAGGCCCTGGCCGAGGTGGATGTGCAGGGGGGATTCGGTCTGGCCGTCGAAGTGTTCGGTGAGTTGCACGGTGACGCGCTTTTTGCCGACTTCCAGCAGGCTGCCGAGGAATTCCTGGCCGGAACCGTCGAACAGTTGCACGGCGTCGCCTTCGACCATGCGCAGTACGCGGCTGATGTAGTGCGCCTGGGCTTCGGGCAGCTCAACGTCACCGAGGCTCAGCGGGGTGTCGGTGAAAAAACGGGACAGTCTCATTTCTGTTCTCTGCAAAATTCTGTGTAGGAGCGAGGTCACTGTGGCGAGGGAGCTTGCTCCCGCTGGGCTGCGTAGCGGCCCCCAGATTTTGGGAGCGCTTCGCACTCCAGCGGGAGCAAGCTCCCTCGCCACACATCAACCGGGGTCGCGGAAGCCTGGGTGGAAATCTTTTGGCACCGCAACACTGACACTGCTGTTAGTGGCGATATCGATCCCTTCACTGGCCACCTCGGCCAGGAAGTCGATCTGCTCCGGCGTAATCACATACGGCGGCAGGAAGTACACCACGCTGCCCAACGGCCGCAACAGCGCGCCGCGTTCCAGGGCGTGTTCGAACACCTTCAAGCCACGGCGTTCCTGCCACGGGTAGGCGGTCTTGGTGGCTTTGTCCTGGACCATTTCGATGGCCAATACCATGCCGGTCTGGCGTACTTCCGAGACGTGGGGGTGGTCCACCAGGTGCGCGGTGGCGCTGGCCATGCGCTGGGCCAGGGCCTTGTTGTTTTCGATGACGTTGTCTTCTTCGAAGATATCCAGCGTCGCCAACGCCGCCGCGCACGCCAGCGGGTTGCCGGTGTAGCTGTGGGAATGCAGGAAGGCGCGCAGGGTCGGGTAGTCGTCGTAGAAGGCGTCGTACACGTCATCGGTGGTGACCACGGCCGCCAGCGGCAGGTAGCCGCCGGTGAGGGCCTTGGACAGGCACAGGAAGTCCGGGCGGATGCCCGCCTGTTCACAGGCGAACATGCTGCCGGTGCGGCCGAAGCCCACGGCGATTTCGTCGTGGATCAGGTGCACGCCATAGCGGTCGCAGGCTTCGCGCAGCAGCTTGAGGTACACCGGATGGTACATGCGCATGCCGCCGGCGCCCTGGATCAGTGGCTCGATGATCACGGCGGCGACGGTGGCATGGTGCTCGGCCAGGGTCTGTTCCATCACCTGGGCCATCGTGCGCGAGTGGTCTTCCCAGCTCACGCCTTCAGGGCGCAGGTAGCAATCCGGGCTTGGCACCTTGATGGTGTCGAGCAGCAGCGCCTTGTAGGTCTCGGTAAACAGCGGCACGTCGCCCACCGACATCGCGGCGATGGTTTCGCCGTGGTAGCTGTTGGTCAGGGTGACGAAGCGCTTTTTGTTCGGCTGGCCACGGTTGAGCCAGTAGTGAAAGCTCATTTTCAGCGCGACTTCGATGCACGATGAACCGTTATCGGCGTAAAAGCACCGGGTCAGGCCCTCGGGCGTCATCTTGACCAGGCGCTCGGACAACTCGATCACCGGCTGGTGGCTGAAACCGGCAAGGATCACGTGTTCCAGTTGGTCGACTTGGTCCTTGATGCGCTGGTTGATGCGCGGGTTGGCATGACCGAAGACGTTGACCCACCAGGAACTGACGGCGTCGAGGTAGCGCTTGCCTTCGAAGTCTTCCAACCACACGCCTTCGCCCCGTTTGATCGGGATCAGCGGCAGTTGCTGGTGGTCTTTCATCTGGGTGCAGGGATGCCACAGCACCGCGAGGTCGCGTTGCATCCACTGGTTATTCAAGCCCATCGTTCATCTCCTCGAAGCCACAATCGCGCAAGCCTATGCAATGGGCGGCTGTGTCACAACCCATTACGGATGAATTGGCAGTAAACGCAGGACGGTCTGTCACGTTTCTTCGGGATAGTCCTTAATCCGAGGTTAATTTAGGCTTCATACCCTCAAGATCGCATTTCTCGATATTTCAAAGCGAAATTTTCCGCTTTAATTCGATAGGTAACGCGCTAGTCTTGGGCGCAGCTCTTACGGGATTAAGTACATGCAGTTACGCAATTCACCGGCCCGCTACGGCTGGGTCAGCATGGTTTTGCACTGGGGCGTGGCCCTGGTGGTGTTTGGCTTGTTCGCGTTGGGTTTGTGGATGGTCGGCCTCGACTACTACAGCGCCTGGCGCAAAGACGCACCGGACCTGCACAAGAGCATTGGCATCACGCTGTTCGCCATCATGCTGGTGCGCATCGTCTGGCGCCTGGTCAGCCCGCCGCCACCACCGCTGGCCAGCTACAGCCGCATGACCCGCCTGGGTGCCGCGTTTGGCCACGGGTTCCTGTATCTCGGGCTGTTTGCCGTGATGATCGCCGGTTACCTGATTTCCACCGCAGACGGTGTCGGTATCCCGGTGTTTGGCCTGTTTGAGATTCCTGCCGTGGTTTCCGGGCTACCGGACCAGGCAGACACAGCGGGCGTGGTGCACTTGTACCTCGCCTGGGTATTGGTGGTCTTCGCCGGCTTGCACGGCGTGGCCGCACTGAAACACCACTTCATTGACCGTGATGTGACCCTGACGCGAATGCTGGGGCGCAAAGCCTGATGTTCAACCTCGACTCACAAGGAATAGAAAGCATGTTGAAAAAGACTCTCGCCGCTCTGGCACTTGGTTCTGCGCTGTTGTCCGCAGGTTCGGCGATGGCCGCTGACTACAAGATCGACAAGGAAGGCCAACACGCCTTCATCGATTGGAAAATCAGCCACCTGGGCTACAGCTTCATTCACGGTACCTTCAAGGATTGGGATGGCACGTTCAGCTGGGATGCCGCCAAGCCTGAAGCCAGCAAGATCGCCGTCGATGTGAAAACCGCCAGCCTGTGGTCCAACCACGCTGAGCGTGACAAGCACATCGCCAGCAAAGACTTCCTGGACGTTGCCAAGTTCGCCGACGCCAAGTTCGTGTCTACCGCGGTTAAATCCACCGGCGACAAGACGGCTGACGTGACCGGCGACCTGACCTTCCACGGCGTGACCAAGCCTGTGACCTTCAAGGCCACGTTCAACGGCGAAGGCAAGGACCCGTGGGGCGGCGAACGTGCTGGCTTCAACGCGAAAACCACGGTCAACCTGAACGACTTCGGCATCAAGGGCCCAGGTCCTTCTTCGCAGACCGTTGACCTGGACATCTCGCTGGAAGGCGTGAAGCAGAAGTAATTTCTGTTGTTACACGAAAAAACCGGATCCTGAGATCCGGTTTTTTTATGTCTGGAATGCGGTCACTGTGGGAGCAGGTTTGTGTGGGAGCTGGCTTGCCTGCGATAGCATCACCTAGGTGCTACTGACACACCGAGGTGCCCGCATCGCAGGCAAGCCAGCTCCCACAGAAGAGCCTGATCGCTTTTGCAGAGGCAAAAAAAATGCCCCGCATCGTGAGAAGCGGGGCATTTTTATGCGGCGTTGAAACTCAGCGGTTGCGAGTCAGCAGCGCTGGTTTCTCACCACGAGGGCGGCCTGGCAGTTGATCCAACTGCTCAGGTGTCGGGAAGCGATCAGCCTTCGACTCCTTGTGGATGATCTTTGGCGCCGGGCCACCGCGCGGGTTCTGCACCGCTGGCTCGGACGAACGAGGCTGGTCGTCACGGGCCGGGCGGCGGTTGTTGCTGCGCGAGTCTTCGCGACGGGCCTGGCCATCACGTGGCGCACCGCTGCGTGGGCCGCTGCGCTTGGCCGGTGGCGTACCGGTGGTGCCGCCGCTGCTGTTGCGCGGTGCGTTCTGACGACCGCCCTGCGGCTGGCCGCTGCGTGGCGCACCCGCGCCTGCGCCCTGTGCCGGGGCACCTGGACGACGGCCACGGCCCTGGGCCGGTTTGGCCTGGGGCACGTAGTCAACGCGGTTGCCGAAGTTGTCCACGTCATCGTCGAGGAACTCGTCCGGGGCGCGGTCAGCGGCGGCGCGTGGTGGCTGTTGGCTCGGCTGGCGCTGTTCGCGGGCCGGGGTGCCTTCACGGGGCTTCTGCTCGCGGGCTGGGCGTTCGCCACGGCCGTTGGTTGGCGCTTTGTCTTTGCCGCCCTTGTCCTTGCCCTTGTCGCGACGACCACCGCCACCACCGCCGCCGTTCGGGCCATCGCCCTTCGGACCGCGTGGGTTGCGTGGGTTACGCACGTCTGGACGCTCGCGCACTTCTGGCTTTTCGGCCTCTACGGCGCTGGCATCGAAGCCCATCAGGTCGCCGTCGGCGATTTTCTGCTTGGTCATGCGCTCGATGCTTTTCAGCAGTTTTTCTTCGTCCGGGGCAACCAGGGAGATGGCCTCGCCCGAACGACCGGCACGGCCGGTACGGCCGATACGGTGCACGTAGTCTTCATCGACGTTTGGCAGCTCGAAGTTGACCACGTGTGGCAGTTGGTCGATATCCAGGCCGCGGGCGGCGATATCGGTGGCGACCAGGATGCGCACGCTGCCGGCCTTGAAGTCGGCCAGGGCTTTGGTGCGCGCGTTCTGGCTCTTGTTGCCGTGGATGGCGACGGCGGTGAGGCCGTGCTTGTCCAGGTACTCGGCCAGGCGGTTGGCGCCGTGCTTGGTGCGGGTGAACACCAGCACCTGTTCCCACGCGCCGGCGGTGATCAGGTGCGCCAGCAGCGCACGCTTGTGGCTGGCAGGCAGGCGGAACACGCGTTGCTCGATACGCTCGACCGTGGTGTTCGGTGGCGTGACTTCGATGCGTTCCGGGTTGTGCAGCAGCTTGCCGGCCAGGGCGGTGATGTCGTTGGAGAACGTGGCCGAGAACAGCAGGTTCTGACGTTTGGCCGGCAGGCGGGCGAGGACCTTTTTCACGTCATGGACAAAGCCCATGTCGAGCATGCGGTCGGCTTCGTCCAGCACGAGGATTTCCACGTGGGACAGATCGACGCTGCCTTGGCCGCACAGGTCGAGCAAACGACCCGGGCAGGCAACCAGTACGTCCACACCACGGGACATGGCCTGAACCTGTGGGTTCATGCCAACGCCGCCGAAGATGCAGGCACTGACGAACTTCAAGTCGCGGGCATACAGCTTGAAGCTGTCGTGCACCTGGGCTGCGAGTTCGCGGGTTGGGGTCAGGACCAGTACGCGCGGTTGGCGCGGGCCGTGACGCTGGGATTTGTCCGGGTGACCGTTGGGAAACAACCGCTCCAGAATCGGGAGGGCGAAGCCGCCGGTTTTACCAGTACCTGTCTGAGCCGCAACCATCAGGTCGCGACCTTGCAACACGGCGGGAATGGCCCGCTGTTGCACCGGAGTAGGCTCGGTATAGCCCGCTGCCTCGATGGCGCGGACTAAAGCCTCGGAGAGACCGAGGGAAGCAAAGGACATGAGTAATCCTGTTTTAGTTAGGGCTTGGCCCAAAGGGATAATCTTGCCGGGCGTGAATGACGCTTAGGGGAGCGTAATCCCGTCCGGTCCTGCTGCGTCTGGCGGGCACTCCACCGGCTCGCGCGGGGCTGAAAGCTGCGCAGTAGCGGGGTTGGGTGCCTTTTTCAAGACCTCAGCGGCCGGGCGTAAGCCTGGCGGAAAGGCCGGAGTATAACAGAGCAATCACGGCGCGCTGCTTTCCTGCTGCTCAACGGCGTGTTCAGAGGCCGTAATGGCTTGGAATCCACCGTATTTGGCGCTCAAGGCGATGTACGCCGGCTCCTGCTTGAAGCGCTTGAGCTCGGCGGCAAAGCGTTGCACCAGCAGGTCCATGCCGGCGCCACGGCGCACTGCGAGGAATTGCTGCTGGCGGCTGACCACCAGCGGCGCCTGGCTGACCTTGCCTTCCAGGCCCAATGCCTTGATCACATGCTGGCCGACGCGGCGGTCGGTAATCACCAGATCGATGCGCCCCAGCAGCAATTTGCCGAAGTTCGCTTCATGGCTGGGGGCCGGTTCGCGGTTGAACAGGCTGGAGCCACTGAACGCGTCGCCATACAGATAGCCCGGCGAAGTGCCGACGGTCAGGCCGCGCAGGTCGTCGAGGCTGTTGGCGGGGTGAGGGTGTTCGTTGGCATAGAACAGCACGAACTCGACTTCCGACAGCGGTTCACTGGGGTAGAGCAGCTGCGTGTCGCGCTCGTGGCTGTGGAAAATATCCAGCGCGCCATCGGCGTGGCCTTGGTCGAGCATCGCCAGGCAGCGCTTCCAGGGTAGGAATTGCCAATCGACATCGACCCCCAGACGTTGGAAGACGATCACCGTGGTTTCGTAGTCCAACCCGCGCATGCTGCCCTGGTCGTCGTAGACATAGGGCGCCCAGGGTTCGGTGACAATGCGCAGTTTCTCGCCATAAGCCGCCAGGCTCAGGCAAGTGAAAAGGGCAGCGGTCAACAACTTCAGAATGACGGGCATGCCCTGAGGTTACGACGCCCAAGCCTTAAAGAAAAGCTCTGGCACAAGCATCTGCGGACCGCGCTATTTTGTCGGCGAGGTCATCAGGTGTTCATAGATCGCCGCGCGGCGCTCGCCCAGAATCAGGCGCACCAAGGGGTTGGCGAACCAGTGCTCCAGTTGATGGGCATCCACCGGGCACTTCTGCCGCTCGGCCTGGTTTTGCTTGGCCTTGTCCCACCAAACCGGGCCGCACGCCTGGTCGAACTCGTTTTCGTGCTCGTAGCAGCCGTAGAGGATTTCGCGGATGAACTGCTGCTTGCGCTTGGGCAGGGCCAGGGTGATCAGCTTGTACATCAGGCGTTGCAGGCGCGGTGGACGTGGCAGGTGGGCAGAGACCTTGCGCGTGTCGGCCAGGGCGTGGGCGCTGGTGGGGGCGGCGGCGTGCTTGGCGATCCACGCCCTGACCTTGGCGCGGAACAGCTGCTTGCGGCTCCAGTAGTGGTGGATCAGGTCGGGGCACTGGCGCACGTTGACCGTGCGATAGGCGACCACCGACAGGCAGAACTCTTCCAGGGTGTAGGCGCCGTTGGCCAGGGGGAACAGCTCGTCCATCAAGGCGATGGAGCTGTCCAGCAAATGCGCGTCCTGTTGCGCCAGCCCCATCACGCCGGAATTGAGCAGCGGCATGTCGTCATCGGCCAGGCCTTTGTCGGCCAACAGCTGGGCCAGGGCTTCGTACAGCACGCTTTCGCGGTTATCGCCGTACTTGGCGTGGAACGCGTTGCACAACACGGTGCCGGGCGCGACGCGTTCGAACAGGGCCATGGGCGAGTCGTGGAAAAACGTATCGGTATCGATCAGCAGCGCACGTTCCGCGGTCTCGAGGACCTGGCGCAACAGCACGTGCTTGGTGCGGAAATGGTAGCCG
Organism: Pseudomonas acericola (SeqCode); assembly: GCF_053456465.1. Taxonomy (NCBI): domain Bacteria; kingdom Pseudomonadati; phylum Pseudomonadota; class Gammaproteobacteria; order Pseudomonadales; family Pseudomonadaceae; genus Pseudomonas; species Pseudomonas acericola (SeqCode). Next base: position 531,189 of record NZ_JBRFJB010000004.1, read on the forward strand.
TGGGGCTCACACCAGCGTTGGCGGGTGGCGTCGTCCAGGGTGTGGACGTGCACCGGCAGGTCGCGATACGGCGCGGGGTTGTCGCTGAACACCTGGATGTCCAGGGGCAAATCATGGGTGCCGCCCAGGTGGGACAGGGCACTGGCGATGCTGAATACCGCTTCCTGATGGTAGGTCTCGGCGCCGAATACCAGATAAACCAGCTGCGGGCGGGGAGTCGGGGATGCTGTATTCATGTACTGCTGGCTTCCATTCCGGGAGTATTTAAACGACAAAGGCCCTCGCGGTAACGAGGGCCCGGGTGCAACTGCGAACAGACCTTAGCGGGGCAGCTTGAGGTTGTTCCAGATTGCCAGGCTAGGGTCAGCCTGGTTGAGGGTATAGAAGTGCAGGCCGGGTGCGCCACCTTGCAACAAACGTTCACACATTTCGCTGATGACCTGCTCGCCGAACGCCTGGATGCTTTTGACGTCGTCGCCGTAGGCTTCCAGTTGCTTGCGGACCCAGCGTGGGATCTCGGCGCCGCACGCATCGGAGAAGCGCGCGAGCTTGCTGTAGTTGGTGATCGGCATGATGCCCGGCACGATCGGAATGTTCACACCCATGGCCCGGACACGCTCGACGAAGTAGAAGTAGCTGTCGGCGTTGAAGAAGTACTGGGTGATCGCGCTGTCGGCGCCGGCGTTGGCCTTGCGTACGAAGTTCTGCAGATCGTCTTCGAAATTGCGCGCCTGGGGGTGCATCTCCGGGTAAGCCGCCACTTCGATATGGAAGTGATCGCCGCTTTCTTCGCGGATGAAGCTCACCAGGTCATTGGCGTAGCGCAGCTCGCCGCTGGCGATGCCCATGCCGGACGGCAGGTCGCCGCGCAGGGCGACAATGCGCTTGATGCCGGCTTGCTTGTATTGGGTCAGCAGACCGCGCAGGTCGGCCTTGCTGTCGCCCACGCACGACAAGTGCGGAGCGGCGGGAACTTTGACTTCGCTTTCCAGCTGCAACACGGTGTTGATCGTGCGGTCACGGGTCGAGCCGCCGGCGCCGTAGGTGCAGGAAAAGAAGTCGGGGTTGTAGCTGGCCAACTGCTTGGCAGTCGCCATCAGTTTTTCATGCCCAGCATCGGTCTTGGTCGGGAAGAACTCGAAGCTGTAGCGACGGTCTTGGGACATGGTCGTATCCTTGGAAACTCGAAACTGGAAGGCTTGTGTGGGAGCGGGCTTGCATGTGGCGAGGGAGCTTGCTCCCGCTGGAGCGCGCAGCGCTCCCAAAATCTTGGGGCCGCTTCGCAGCCCAGCGGGAGCAAGCTCCCTCGCCACAACAAGCCCGCTCTCACATAAAGCCCGCTCCCCTTGAAAGGGAGCGGGCCGCAGGCAAATCAGTAGCGGTAAGCGTGCGGCTTGAACGGACCTTCAACGGTCACGCCGATGTAGTCGGCCTGGGTCTTGGTCAGTTGAGTCACCACGCCGCCGAAGCCGCGGACCATTTCCAGGGCCACTTCTTCGTCGAGTTTCTTCGGCAACACTTCCACGGTCAGGCGCTCGGCTTTCTGGGCTGGCGACAGGTCGGCGTATTTCTGGCCGAACAGGAAGATCTGCGCCAGTACCTGGTTGGCGAACGAGCCATCCATGATGCGGCTTGGGTGGCCAGTGGCGTTGCCCAGGTTAACCAGGCGGCCTTCGGCCAGCAGGATCAGGTAGTCGTCGTTCTGTGGGTCGAAATCGCCGGCGCCGGTACGGTGAACCTTGTGTACCTGTGGCTTCACTTCTTCCCATGCCCAGTTCTTGCGCATGAAAGCGGTGTCGATCTCGTTGTCGAAGTGGCCGATGTTGCAGACAACAGCACGCTTCTTCAGGGCTTTGAGCATGTTCGCGTCGCAAACATTGACGTTGCCGGTGGTGGTCACGATCAGGTCGATCTTGCCCAGCAGGGCTTTGTCGATGCTCGCTTCGGTGCCGTCGTTCTGGCCGTCGATGAACGGCGAAACCACTTCGAAACCATCCATGCAGGCTTGCATGGCGCAGATCGGGTCAACTTCGGAGACCTTGACGATCATGCCTTCCTGACGCAGGGACTGGGACGAACCCTTGCCCACGTCACCGTAGCCGATCACCAGGGCTTGCTTGCCCGACAGCAGGTGGTCGGTGCCGCGCTTGATGGCATCGTTCAGGCTATGACGGCAGCCGTACTTGTTGTCGTTCTTGCTCTTGGTCACCGAGTCGTTGACGTTGATGGCCGGGATTTTCAGCTCGCCCTTGGCCAGCATGTCCAGCAGGCGGTGTACGCCGGTGGTGGTTTCTTCGGTCACGCCGTGGACGCGGTCGAGGATGGCCGGGTATTTCTTGTGCAGCAGCTCGGTCAGGTCGCCGCCGTCGTCGAGGATCATGTTGGCATCCCAAGGCGCGCCATCTTTCAGGATGGTTTGCTCCAGGCACCACTCGTACTCTTCTTCGGTCTCGCCTTTCCAGGCATAAACCGCGATACCGGCAGCAGCGATAGCAGCGGCGGCCTGGTCTTGAGTCGAGAAAATGTTGCAGGACGACCAACGCACTTCGGCACCCAGGGCAACCAGGGTTTCGATCAGCACGGCAGTCTGGATGGTCATGTGGATGCAGCCGAGGATCTTCGCGCCCTTGAGCGGTTGCTCGCCGGCGTATTTGCGGCGCAGACCCATCAGGGCTGGCATTTCGGATTCGGCGATGAAGGTTTCGCGACGGCCCCAGGCAGCGAGGGACATGTCGGCGACTTTGTAGTCGGTGAAATCTGCAGGCGTGTTGACAGCGCTCATAGAGAGCCTCCATTCGTAGTGTGCGAATGGGCGCCGTTGTGCGTTTAGTATCAGGCCCGATAAACCAGGCCGGACAACGCCCCATCCGAGCCTGACAGGTTGAACCTGCTGCAGCGCCCCTCGGACAGGTGGCGGGAAAACGGTAACAAGTGGATATGACCGTTTTGAAACGGCGCCGATTATAGCCGTGTGCGTCAGACTTCCCAAGCCTTTCTGTCGGACACATGAAGATCCCTCATGGGCTTGATAGGCAATGCCTCATAGAGCTCTGGCGCGGCCTCTGCCATGATGTCGCCCATCATTCGGCAAGACGCTTTGGAGTGACCATGAACTTCCACACCCGCAAATGGGTAAAACCCGAAGACCTCAACCCCAACGGCACCCTGTTCGGCGGCAGCCTGCTGCGCTGGATCGACGAAGAAGCGGCCATCTACGCCATTGTCCAACTGGGCAACCAGCGCGTGGTGACCAAGTACATCTCCGAAATCAACTTTGTCAGCGCCTCGCGCCAGGGCGACATCATCGAACTGGGCATCACCGCCACCGAGTTTGGCCGCACCTCCATCACCCTGACCTGCGAAGTGCGTAACAAGATCACGCGCAAAAGCATCCTCACCGTGGAAAAAATGGTCTTCGTCAACCTCGGCGAAGATGGCTTGCCAGCCCCCCACGGGCGTACCGAGATCAAGTACGTGAAGGATCAGTTCCAGGACGAGTAATCCCGGCGGCGGCTTGATTTGCTTTACCAGATCATTCCGCGTGGATCTTTCCCAGGCTCTCTCATCACTCAGGGCTACACCCTGAAGAGAGAGCCTGTGTATGAAAGTGTCCAGTTCGCCTGTCCAGATCCAACCCTCGTCACCTCGAAAAATCGACCAGGACGTGAAGACGCCTCTGGTCGAAGGCGTAGGCCCACGCAAGTTGAGCCTTTATCGTCATAGCGATGGGCGAGTGGAGGTGGCAGTGTCACCGCCGCCGCCCAGCCACCTGGTGCTCAGTGGCGGCGGCGCCAAGGGCATCGCCTTTCCGGGGATGGTGCAGGCGCTGGAGGACGGCAAGAAGCTGCAAGGGGTGAAGGTGATTTCCGGATCATCCGCCGGCGCGATTTCCGCCACATTGCTCGCCAGTGGCATGGGTGCCAAGGCGTTCGGCGCGCTGTCGAACAGCATCGACCTGCCCAGCCTGCTCAACAGCAAGGACCCGGTGACCGCCTGGTTGCAAACGATCGGCAGCAAGCTTGGCCAACTTGCCGGGCGTCTGCCTGGCGCGGCCGGCAACATTTCCCAATTGTTGCTGACCATGCTGCCGCGCCTGCAAACCGATGCGTCGCCCCTTGAAGAGATGATGCGCAATGAGTCGCGCAAAGCGATCCTGGCCCATATCGCTGACATGCCCAGGGAAACCCGGCCCGCCGAAGTCATGAAAATTGCCGAAAGACTGAGCGCCGGTGGCGCGCCGACCTTTCGTGACCTTGAGGTGTTGAGCCGCCATATTCCGGCGATCAAGCAACTCAACATCACCGGCACCGGTATGTTCGACGGCCGCCCGCAATTGGTGGTGTTCAACGCCAGCCTGACGCCGGACATGGATATCGCTCGCGCCGCGCACATTTCCGGCTCGCTGCCGGGGTTGTTCAAGAGCCCGCAGGAGCAAGGCCATGGGTTCCAGCAAGTGGCTGAGGTCACGGCTTTTCAGGACGGTGGGCTGCTCGCCAATACACCCGCGCCTGGCGTGCTCGGGCAGGCGCAGCCGCAAGGCCCGCTGAACCAGCCGGAGGCGCTGGTCGTCAATTTTGAGTCCGAGCAGACCACGCCGAAACAAAGCGGCGGTTTTTTCGGCAGTATTGTCGATACCGTTACCGGCACGCCACACGCCGCTGCCGGGGCTTATCAAAAAGAGCGCCTCAAGGCGTATGCCGACCAGACGGTGATCTTGCCGCTGAACACGGACAAAGGCGACTTTCGCGGCATGCTCAACGGCACCGTCAACTTCACCATGACCCCCGAGCAGAAACAACATCTGCAGGCAAAGGCCCGTCAGGTGGTAACGACTCATCTGGAAACACGGGAAAAGGCGCGCGAGCATCATTCGTTCGCGTCCATGGAGGACGCAATATTGGCGATGGATGACGCCGTGCTGGCCAGCGTGGAGGATCAGTTGAAAAATGACCCGGCCGCTGCGCAAGCGCTGATGTTTCGAAAGAATGCACGGCAGGCGTTGCAAGCCTTGGACAGCGCCATCAACGAGGCCAATCGTGCCAGCGACGTCTTGACGATCACACCGAAAATCGCGGCAGCCCTGCGTAACCTGGACGCACTCGCCCAGCGGCCTGAACACGTCGAGTGGTTGGCGCAGCGCCTGAATGCGCCGGGCCAGCACCGTTTCCAGCAGTTGATGCAGGTGGCGGCGAAGGCGGCGTCGGGCACGCCGATGTCCAAGGTGTTGGCCAGTGCTGTCGCGCAAATGAAAAGACGCGATCTCGCGGTGAAAGCCGACAACTTCACGCGGGAGGTCATCTACCCGTCGCTTTACCGCCCGGGCCAGCCGGCGTCCAACGTTGAACTGTTGCACCGCGTGGCCGGCAAGCTGGCCAAGGCCACCACGCCGGGCGAGTTCAACGCCGCGCTGGAAGACATCGTCCAGAACTATCAGGCGCGCAATAAACCCTGGAGCAAACCGTTTAAATCCACCGCCGTGGAAATGGCCAAGGCCTGGCGTATCCCGCTTTAAATGAACAGCTACCGTCGCGGCGTGTCGTAGCTACAGGCACCCCTTGGACGCACGTGATCATGGCCACTCAAGCAGACGGCAAGACTCCCAACCTGTCGCAGGAAGAACAGGCGGATGTGGACAAGAACCAGCCGCCCCGCGCGGCGGTTCTGCATGAAATCATCCGCACCCAGGGCGACCAGGAGCTGGAGCGCAATGTGGCGGCGTTGTGGTGGTCGGCGCTGGCCGCCGGCCTGACCATGGGGTTGTCGCTGATGGGCATGGGCCTGCTCAACTCGCGCCTGCCGGACGGTGAAGCATTCAAGGTGATCGCCAGCTTCGGCTACTGCGCCGGCTTCCTCGCGGTGATTCTTGCGCGCCAGCAACTGTTTACCGAAAACACCCTGACCGCCGTGCTGCCGGTGATGAGCAAACCCACCCTGGCCAACGCCGGGCGCCTGTTGCGTTTGTGGACCGTGGTGCTGGTGGGGAATCTGTGCGGCACTTTGTTGGTGGCCTACGTGATGCTGCATCTGCCGATTTTCGACACCAAGACCGACCTGGCCTTCCTCGAAATCGGGCGCAAGGTCATGGAAAACGCCCCCGGGCAGATGTTTGCCAAGGGCATCGTTTCCGGCTGGATGATCGCCACCATGGTGTGGATGATCCCGTCGATGGAAAGCGCCAAGCTGTGGATCATCATCCTGATCACCTACCTCATGGCCTTGGGCGACTTTACCCACATCGTGGTGGGCTCGGCGGAGGTGTCCTACCTGGTGTTTGCTGGCGAGTTGCCGTGGAAGGATTTTTGGCTGGTATTCGCCGGGCCCACGTTGGCGGGCAATATCATTGGTGGCAGCTTTATCTTTGCGCTGATCAGCCATGCGCAGATTCGCAGTGACAGCCGCCCCCCGGTCAGCAAGCGGTAAGTCCCGATCCAGGGGTGGTATGTGCTTGCCACCCTGCGGCCTATGCGGCCCGCCACGCTGCCAGGGCGGGCTGACTGGCCTTGTTTCATCCTCCTGGCGTACAGGGCCCGCGTCTTTTCAAGGACGTGTTCATGACCAAGACGCCTCACTCGCTTTACCACCTGACGCCCTTGCGGCGCACCGCCTGGCATATCCAAGGCCTGTTTTCTGCCCGCGCGTCCCTGCCGGTGATCGTCGCACGGGAGCTGCAACGCGCCCTGCGGGCAACGTACCCCACGCTGCCCGTCACGAACACGTCCCCGGGGTTGCTGACGCCGCGCTATCGCTATCAGGATCGGGCGATCAGCAGCGCAGGCTACGAGCGCTCTACGCTGGTTGATGCGTTGATAAACCGCTTTGTCGACGGCGTTTGGGTCGACTACACCCAAGGCCAGTTGCTCGTGGCGCAGCCGGATGGCGATCCAGTCACTGTCTCCCCCCTGAAAAACCTGGATGCCCAAGCGTGCGTCAACCGTCGTGGTCCCCTGCTGCTTGAGTGTTGCCAGCAGGCCTTGATCGATGACTGGACCGAGCTGTCCATCGAGGCCCGCAGTCGCCTCGAGATGTTGTCCGAGTTGTTGAAAAAGACCTTGAAGAAACTCAGCGTACCGACCCTTGTGACGGATGCGGCCCAGCGCCAGATGCTCAACGATGTCCTGCAAACCCCTGACAATAACCTGCGAACCGGCACCACCCGGGCCTATCTGGTGGACCAGTGGGGTGAGGCCGGCAGCGAGCATCTGGAGTTGTTGCGCGGCATCGTGCTGACCGGCCCTGCAAGCACCGGTGAACACTTCATTCTCTTTACCCTGAGTGACGGCATCGAAACCTTTACGTCCAGCAACGATTTGGCTCAGGCATTGCGCAAGCGTCTGACAGGCCTGGCGCCGGAGCGGAAAATGCAGTGGCGGCTGTACGCGCCGCGTTCGAACATTTTCGACGCTTTTGCCCTGACCTTCCTGGTCAAGCAACTGAGCGACTTGCAGTGGGAGGTTGAGTTGGGCCGACGTACGTCCTACTGGAGCGGCACCTTGCTGAGCACCGTGCACTGGTTGGTCACCGGGGATTTCGACAGCATGCGCCTCGACGCCAACCCGGAACTGTCCAGGCTTTACAGTGCCCAGCCGGCATGGATAAAAAAGCTCAGCCGCGAAGTGCGCGGGTTGTTTTCCGTGCACTTGCAGGCCTTGGGGATGCTGTTCAAACAAGCCAACTGGCGGTTTTTCGACGACGGCGTGCCGTCGTTGCTGGACTATACCCGGCAGAAACTGATGGCCGCGTATCCCAGGCCCTCGACCCTTGAGCCGAAGGACGTGATTCTCACGGTCCACACCGTCAGAGGGGTATCGGCTGCCGGCGGCTTTCCGGTCAAGGTCATCAGCACGCTGCTCGATGTTGCGTTGGAGAACCTGGCGAGTTTGCCGGGGGACGCCATTGAGGTCACCCTGCGCAACGGCGCCGCGCCTCCCCAGTGGCTTACGGCAAGTGCCGTCAAGGCTTTGGTGAGCACAGTCGATATTGGCGAAAACTACCCCAGGCAGGTGGCGGCGGCGCTCAAGGATTCACCCGCGCAAGTGCTGTGGCGCAGCCGCAGTTTTATCGAGCAGCTGCGTCTTGAATTACCGATGCTGGCGCTGGAGTTCTACAGTCGCGGCCAATGGGGGTTCAGTCGCCAGGGTTATGACACCGTGGCTGCCGTGATGCAGGTGCAGGCGGCCGAGCGCTACCAGGGCAGCCAGGTCATCGTGCTCAGGCCCCTGGCGTTCAAGGCCACGGCCTCTGCCACGGCTGACGTGGTCATGAACATGTTCGTCATCGGCCCACGGGCGCTCGATGCTGGGCCGGTGGTGCTGTATCGGCCGATGGCACAGCCCAAACTGATGGAGTTTGCCAGTCGGCAGGACTTGTTGGAGGCTATCGACCAGCCCGGTGCGTTGCAACAGCAGGTGCTGGCCTGGATGAGTGCCGATGCGCGTGCCACCTATTGCGGCAACGGTTTCAGTGCGCCTCATTTCAACACCCTGGACGGGCTGGCGTTACTGATCGATGCGCTGACCAGCGCCCCGGCAATATTGGCCAGTGAGGAGGTGCAAGGGGACTATGGGCAGCATCTCTACAAAAGCCAGGTGCAGGCCATACTCGAACAAGCCGACCGGCAGTCGGTCTCCAACCGCGAAAACCTGTGGGCGCGTCGGATGGAAGGGGTGTCGCTGGGGCTGAACAGTGTCATGCCGTTGGTGACGGGCCCACTGGCGGTGATCGGCTGGCTGCAGGTCGCTTGGACCGTTCACCAGCAGATTGTCGAAGTGAACCAGGGCGACAGCGGCGACCAGGACAGTGGCCTGGTTGGCTTCTTCCTGAGCATGGCGTTGGTGCTGATGCATTACTCAAATGATGCTATCGGAGAGCAAGCCAACGCCGCCAGTGATGAGGACGACACGCAAGTGCAGCGCCCTGAAGTGCCAGACGAACCCGATACGCCGGTGCCGAACGTGCAACTCCCGGCTGTCTAGCTGCCGGCCATGGACGCAGCGCGAGACACCGGCCCTGCGCGTACCTCGATCGAGTATGGCTGGATATCGGCGTCCAGCCGGTTGACACCTTCCCAACTGGCCGACTTGCAAACCTTTAGTGTGCCCAAGCCCGCAGACGCAACCCAGGCGGCTGGTGGCGTGACAGCGGGCCTGTTGAGCCGCGAAGGCCAGTGGTACGCCGAAGTTGACGCCTACTGTTTTAATGTGAGCGTCGAGGGCAACGGGGTGCGGGTGGTTGCTGGCAATGGCCGCCGTGGGCCGTGGCTCAAATCGGATGGCAAGGGGGCATGGTCCCTGGACCTGCGTTTGCGTTTGCTCGGCGGCGCGCCTGGTCAGGAGTCGGCTGCCGCCGCCCAGGTCCGCGCGCTTCAGGAACGCTACGACACACACTATGCGCAGTTCTCCACCGTGCAGATGCCTGAAGCGCGACTGATCGTGCAATTGAACGCCGAGGTGAACCTGCCGACGCGCCTTGCGAGCATCACGCGGGAGATCGACAGCGTGGTGCTGCTGTACCAGCGCGCCAAGCTGTTGTCGGATCTCCTGGAGCAACGTCGCCGTGCCGAGATCGTGCACGATTATACGGCCTTGCGTCATCGCTTCCTGGCGGCCCAAGTGAAGTGCCTGCGTTTTCATATCCGCTTGATGGAGGTACGGCGTACCGCGCTGTACCAACAGATGAGCGACCCCTCGAACGCCTACTTGCTGACGTTTCATGAAGTGGCCAAGCATCTGCTTTCCAGCTCGATGCGCGAAGGTCTGCGTGCGATTGCCAGGCTGCATGGCGAAGCGGTGCAGCTCTGTCGCGAACAACGCACCGCCTATGAGGCAATGCTCGACTCTGCGCGGCCGGGGTATGAACAGGTCAGTGCATTGGATGCGCCCGAATGGCGCGGCAAGGCGCCGATCCTGGCCTGGCTGGAAGCGGGGTTACGGCCGATGCTGCTGCGTTGCCTGAAGGAAAAGGCCGCTGCGCCGGGGATGGAGGCGCTGAGCATATTGCAAAACGCCCACCTGCGGTGCCGCCTGAAACTCTCCAGCTATCGGCAATTGTTTGCCGGGCCGGCATACAGCACCTCCGAGATCAGCCAGGTACTGAACGAGACGGTCGATGAACTGGCTTGGCAGGATATCCAGCTTGAGCGCGCCGCCGGCATTCCCAACGACTTTCTCGATCTGGCGGCCCTGAGCGACTACCGGGAGTACCTCAGAGGGCTGCGTGATGAGGTCGTGCGAGACGTCCTGCAACATGATGTGGATCTGTGGCAGGGCAAAACCTCCGGGGCCGTTGTGTCGGGGCGGATTCTCCAAAGCCGCCACTACGGAAGTTTGCTCCCAACCCAGTCGGAGCCCTCTGGCGCAAGCTCTGCCGGGCGGTCTTCAGCTGACGTCGTGGCGTTTATCGATCCCTATACCCGAGTCGCTTTCGCACGGTTTATCAAGGCGCAAGTGAATGGCGAAAACGATTGGGTGTACCAGCCTGTCGAAGCCGCCCAGGTCATCCTGTGGAAGCCTCAGAACTATATCAACAGCTGGCAAATGATTCAGCGGGCCGATGCCGCGTTGGGGCGGTTACCCAGCCTGGAGCGCAATACCCTGGTTGCCCCACGCGCGGTGCGGGCGGATGCGGAGTTGCTGGCGCAAGAGCTGTTGGAGGATTTGCAGCGTTCCAGCGAAGCTCGCAAAGAGGCGGAGCACAGTGATCCGTTAATGGCGGCCCTGGAGGTGAACCTGAGGAATAAGGCAAACACGCTCATCAGCGCCGCTCGCGGCACGCAACAGCGCATGATCCTGGCCCGCGAGCCGACGACAACCGGGATTGCCGACCTGTTGGCCGAAGGCATCGTCGAAATCAAGGAAGTGCCCGACACCAAGCGTGTGCCGGGCGTCGGTACGCCTCCGTTGTTTCGCAGTTTCTATATCCAGAAGGCCAAAGCGAGTCACGAGACGCCAGAGGTGCTTTGGTTTGCGCACTTTCACTACCCGAGCGGGCACACGGGAGGGCCATTGGATTTCAGCTTCGCTCATCTCAAGTCCGGCACCACAGCCGTTGCTGGCTTTAAGCAGCGACTGCAGATGGCCGGGGGTAACAACGAGCGGTTACTGTCGATTTCTCGCACGACGATCGAACGAGAGGCTGCGCAAACGCTCTTCTTCAGCGACGAGGTGACCCCGGCTCAATGAGCCGGGCTGTCCTGCGCGGGCTCATCACGGGTCACGCGCTTGACCAGCTTGCCGATGCTCAACCCCTGCAACAGGATCGACGACAGCACCACGATGTAAGTGATGCTCAGCAGCAGGTCACGCTCCGGCCCCAACGGCAGTGCCAAGGCCAGGGCAACCGAGACCCCGCCACGCAAACCGCCCCAGGTGAGGATGCGGATGGTGCCGCGCGGTACCGTGCGCCAGCGCCGTAGCAGCAGGATCGCCGGGGCCACCGTCAGCAGGCGCGAGAGCAGGATGGCGACGGCCAGCAAGCTGGCCGCAAACACATGCAGCCAATTGAACGGCAACAGCAGCAATTCCATACCGATCAGTGCGAACAGCAGGGCGTTGAGCATGTCATCGAGCAATTCCCAGAAGCCGTCGAGGTAGCGGCGCGTCATGTCGTTCATCGCCAGCTTGCGGCCCAGGTTGCCGATGATCAGGCCCGCGACCACCATCGCAATCGGTGCGGAGACGTGCAGTTCGGTGGCCATTGCCGAGCCGCCGATCACCAGGGCGAGAGTCAGCATCACTTCGATCTGGTGCTGCTCGATGCTCTTGATCATCAGGTACACCAGGTAGCCGATCAGGCCGCCGAACACCACGCCGCCCAGCGCTTCATGGGCGAACAGCATGGCCGTGGCGCCCACGGTTGGCGTCTCGCCCAGCTGCGCGATGCCCAGTAGCACGGTAAACACCACCACCGCCGTACCGTCGTTGAACAACGATTCACCGACGATCGTGGTTTTCAAAGGTTTCGAGGCGTTGGCGGTACGCAACACACCGAGCACGGCAATCGGGTCGGTGGGCGAGATCAGCGCGCCAAACAGCAGGCAGTACAGGAAGCTGACGTGCCAGCCAAACAGGGCAAAGATGTAATACGCCAGGCTGCCGATCACCACGGTGGCGATCAACACGCCAAAGGTCGCCAGCAGGCCGATGGGCCAGCGGTAGCTGCGCAGGTCGCTCAGGTTGACGTGCAACGCGCCGGCGAACAGCAGGAACGAGAGCATCCAGTTCATCAGCAGGTCGCCGAAGTCGATCTGGCCGATCAATTGCTGGATGCGCTCTTCCAGGCCGGGGTAACCGATAAAGCTCAGGCCTTGCAGGATCAGGGAAAACAGCAGGGCCGTGACCATCACACCGATGGTGGGCGGCAGGCCGATAAAACGGAAGTTCACATAGGTGAGCAGCGTGGTGAGGCAAATAAAGGCGGCGACAAGTTCAAGCATCCGGGGTCCTTGGAAGTTGGGTGTGGGTTAATCAATGGGTGGATGGACCGCAGCAGCGGCGCGATGTTGCAAGGCAAACGCGAAATGGCGGATAGAACCTTTGATGGCGTAGCGGTTCATAGCGGGGGAGTGCGGCTTGCGATGTTTAGTGCTAAAACTCTAATTTCTGTTTGAAAACAAAAAAGGAATCAGTGATGACGGTGGCCTTCTGGTGTGTGTTGATCGCAATTTTCCTGCCTTACCTGTGCACGGGTGTGGCCAAGTTCAGCGGCGGCAAGTTCGGGCCTCGGCAGAACCATGACCCGCGCGCGTTCCTGGAAACCCTCGATGGGTTCGCCAAACGCGCCCATAACGCTCAGCTCAACAGCTTTGAAGTCACCCCGGCGTTTGCGGCGGCGGTGATCATCGCGCACCTGGCCGGTACGGCGGAGTTGGTGACGATCAATGTGCTGGCAGTGCTGTTTATCACCAGCCGCCTGCTGTACATCATTTGTTATGTGGCGGACTGGGCGATCTTGCGGTCGCTGGTGTGGTTCGTGGGGATGGCGTTGATTGCGAGCTTCTTCTTTATCTCGATCTAACAGCCGACATAACTCCTCTGTAAAAGGGGATCATCTGTGGCGAGGGAGCAAGCTCCCTCGCCACGTCAAGCCCGCGCTTAGAGTGTTTCCGGCACCTGCGGCAACGTCGCGCCCTTTGGCCACAACATCCAGATCTGCCCCTGCTGCTTCATATTCCCCGCCAGCTCACCCGCTGCTGCACCTGTGCCCCAGAACAAGTCCGCACGCACTTCGCCGGTAATGGCACCGCCCGTGTCCTGCGCGGCCACGGGCCTGGCGATGGGCGAGCCATCCGGCTTGGTGGTCGATAGCCACAACAGGCTGCCCAACGGAATCACCTTGCGATCCACCGCCACGCTGTAGCCGGCGGTCAGCGGCACGTTGAGCGAGCCGCGTGGGCCTTCGTTGCTGTCGGGGCGGGCGCTGAAGAACACGTAGCTGGGGTTGCTCGCCAACAGCTCCGGGATGCGCTGCGGATGGGCCTTGGCCCAGGCGCTGATGGCACCCATGGTCACGTCTTCTTTCTTCAGCTCGCCTTGTTCTACCAGCCAGCGACCGATAGGGCGGTAGGGGTAGCCGTTCTGGTCGCCATAGCCCACACGTAGTTGGCGCCCGCCGGCCAGTTGGATGCGGCCCGAGCCCTGGATCTGCAGGAATTGCAGGTCCATCGGGTCGGTCAGCCAGGCAATCGGCTTGGCGGTCGAGCCTTGGCCGTTGATCGCGCTGGCATCGTCGTAAGGCTTGAGCACGCGACCTTCCAGGCGACCGCGCAGACGCTTGCCCTTGAGTTCGGGGTAGATGCTTTCCAGGTTGACGATGATCAGGTCATCGGGCACGCCGTATACCGGCACATGGGCCGTGGCGGTCTGGGTCAGGCTGCCGGGGTAGACCGGTTCGTAGTACCCGGTGATCAAGCCGTTCGGCGTGTTGTCTGCCGAACGCAGGCCAAACACATCCAGGCGTTCCTTGAGAAAACCGCGCACGGCCACGGCATTCGCTGGCACGCTGGCCGCCGCCGCGCAGGTGGTGCCCCAGATCGGGTCGGCCTTGAGGCGTTGGCAGGCGCTCCGCCAGGATTCAAAACCGGCCAGCAAGTCGCTGTCGGACACCGCCGGCAGTGCATCCCACGGTGCGCTCACATAGGTGGCGACGGCGTGGGGTTTTGAGGTTTCATCTTTGGCTGGCTCTTTACCCGCATCGCAACCGGCCAGCAGCGCGATCATCGGCAGAGCCCACGCCAGCTGGCGGCTCCAACGTTTTGAGGTGACATTCATACACGCAATTCCTGAAGCGATTGCCCGCGCAACAACCTCGGCGAGCAACCCTTATTATTAATAGGGCTATTGGTCTTTACGGACGGGGCGAGGATACTGGCCGCCGTTTCCCGTGACCTCGAAGCCACCATGACTTTTAAAAGACTGACCGTTGTATTGCTGGCCTGCCTGACACTGTCCGCCTGTGGCGGCGTTGATCCGAATTCGCCCTTGGGCCAGCGCAAGGCGATCTTCAAGCAGATGCTCAAGACCGGCGAAGACCTGGGCGGCATGTTGCGTGGGCGCATCCCCTTCGACGGTGCAAAATTCGCCGAGGGTGCGGTCAAGCTGGATGCGTTGTCCCATGAACCATGGAAGCATTTTCCGAGCGTGCGCGAAGAAGACCATAGCAGCGCCAAAGATGATGTTTGGCAGAAGCAGGCGCAATTCCAGCAACTGGCCCGTGACCTTGAAGCGGCCACCGGTGAATTGGTGACCGCCAGCCAAGTGCAGCCTTACAAGGCCAGCAACCTGGGGCCGGCGGTGCAGAAAGTCGAAGATGCCTGCAGCGCCTGCCATAAACAGTTCCGGGACCACTGACCGGTATTACTTGTCGAGGTCTTCCACTGCGTCCTGCAGTTCCTTGCGCGACTGAGCGAGCTTGTCCTTACGCTTGTTGATCTTCTCGGCATCGCCTTTTTTCATGGCCTTGTCGAGGTCGGCCTGACGGCGGCTGACTTCGTGCTTGGCATCGAGCACCTTGTTTTCACGCTCTTTCTTCAAGGACGCGTCGGTGCAATTGGCGGTGACTTCGCTCAGGGCTTTTTCCAGGCCGGCTTGCTGGGCGCTGTTGCCGTGGGCCTTGGCCTGTTCGATCTGGGCGCTGATGGCCTGGCGCTTGGCGGCGCAGCCGGTGAGTTGTGGCGCTTCCTGGGCCGCCAACAGCGGCGTGGCCATGAAGGTTGCGACGGTCAGCAGGGCAAAAGGGGCGAGAAATTTCATGTGGGGCTCCAAGGTCGCAATCTGATGACGGGGGCAGAGGGCTCAAAAGCCATCTATTCCCGCCACGCGTAATGTTTCAGCCAAGGCCTGTACTTGCGGGTCGCTAAAAAAAGCGCTCAATTGCGCCGCGCGACCCGGGCCGATGCCGTCGATGGCCAGCCAGGCCTGGGTGTCTCTGGCGACCAGCGTTTGCCAGCCGCCTTCCAGGTTGTTACGTGCCGCAGGCGGTACGCCGAGGGCTTTCAGCCATTGTGCAAAGGGCCGTTGCCGTGCGCTGTGGAGGCTGTCGAGCACCCGTGCACGACTGCGATCACCGAAGCCATCAATGTTAGCAAGCTCTGCCGCATCCAGGGTCAACCAATCAAGAAAGCCTGCGATTAGACCGGCCTGGATCAATACGTTCCAGGTCTCGCTGCCCAAATGGGGCAACGACAAGCCCTGGTTGCCGCTGAGCCAGGTGAGGCGGGCCAGCAGTTGCTCTTCGCAGCCTGGGTCCAGTTGCCAGCAGCTCAGGGCGTGAAAGGCCGAGGGATCCGGTACTGGCAGGTCGACCCGTGTGGTGTTGCGCAGAATCACCTGGTCCAACCGGGAGATCACCTGGCCTGCCAGGCTGATGGACACTTGGTCGCCGGGACGTATGTCCAGTGTTTGCCAGCGCTGCAATGAGCCGACGCTGACGCGGCTGATCCGGCGATCGTCCAGTTGCACCGGCTCCAGTTCCAGGATCGGGGTGATGCGCCCGGTGCGGCCGATCTTGAACTTCACTTTGCGCACCAATGCCAGGGCCTTGGCCGCCGGGTACTTCCATGCGACCGCCCAATAAGGTGCGCTGGCCTGCCAGCGCTTGGCCGGTGCACGGACGGCCTGGTGCAACACCACTCCGTCGCTGGCAAAGGGCAGTGGGTGGGTATGCCAATAGGTGCGCCAGTGTGCGGCTTCGCTGATGTGTTGGATCGGGTGGCTGTAGCGTTGGCTGTCGGTGAAGCCCAGGCGCGCCAGGCCGTTGATACGTTCGGTGAACGACGCCGGGCCGTCGGGCCACGCCCAGACGAACAGGCCGATACCGGCAGCATCCGCATCGCTCAGGTGTTGGCGGTTCATCAAGCCGGCCACCTTGCTGCGCGCGTTCAGACCGCCGTGTTGTGACTGCACATGGTCGTCGAGGCGCCAATACAGCTCGCCTTGCAGCACCAGGTCGATGGGTTCCGGCAGTTGCTGGGCGATGCCGGGGATTTTTCGCGCGGAGGCTGACCAATCGTGGCCCAGCATGCCGTCGCCCCGGCTTATCACTCTGTTCAGGCGGCCCTGGCGATACACCAGGGTCACGGCAACGCCATCGACCTTGGGCTGGATCCATACGTCCTGGCGCGTGGCCAGCCAGGCACTGACCGCTGGTTCATCGGGGAGTTTTTCCAGGCCGGTGTGGGCGACCGGGTGAGGCAGGGTGCCCCGTGAACTGGCCAACGGCTTGCCGGCCGCCGCCACGGTTTGCGGGAAGCACCTGTGCCAGTGGGCCAGGCGCTGGCGGGCCTGGTCGTAGAGTTCATCGTTGACGGGGGATTGGCCGAGCCGGTGATAGCTGTCATCCCACAGGCGTATCTGTTCGGCCAGGGTCGTGGCCTGCGTGCGGGCGTCTTCAGGGCAGTCTTCGGCCCATGCTGAACAGGCCAGCGCGCTGAGTAGAAAAACCATCAATCGTCGCATCATGAGCATCCTTGCTCGGAAGGGGTGCCCAGCCTAAATGATCCACCTACCCACAAAAAAGCCCCGACGAGGCGGGGCTTTTTACCGGGTGTTTCTGCTTACTTGAACAGACCGCCCAGGGCTTTCACGGCGTCGTTCTTGTCGGCCTTGGCTTCGGTGGTTTGCTGCTTGGCATCGACCTTGGCTTGGCCTTCGGCGAGTTTGTCACAGCCTTTGCTGACCTGATCCTGCGCAGCTTTATAGGCCTTGACCGACAGCGTGTCGTTCTTGGCTTCTGCGGCATCGATCTTGGCTTGCAGGTCTTTGGCGTGTTGCTGGCAGTCGCCGGTTTTGCCGCTCAGTTGGGAGCTGAGGGCACCGCCCAGTGCGCTCAGGTCGGTGCCGGCGTGAGCTGGCAGGGCGAACAGGCTGAGCAGAAGGGCAGCAGGGGCGAGCGTGGAGATGCGCATGAAAAACCTCAATGTTCGATTGCTTGCGCGCTGGTGAATCCCGGGCTGGCGCAAGGCAATATCCAAATAAGGTGAAGGGCCCGAGAGGGCGCGGATTCTAGAGGGCCATTATTTGGCCTGCAAGGTTTGGATCCAAAAAATGTGACAATCGCCGCGAATCACCCGGCAATAAAAAACCCTGCCGGGCGAACCCGGCAGGGTTTTGGGTGCCGCGAGTGCTTACAGGCCGGCAGCGACGCGCAGGTCGTCGGCGCGGTCGGTTTTTTCCCAGGTGAACGTGGTGAAGGTGTCGTCGCCGACGGTCTTCTGTGCAGGCGTGCGACCGAAGTGGCCGTAGGCTGCGGTTTCCTGGTACATCGGGTGCAGCAGGTCGAGCATGGTGGTGATGGCGTACGGGCGCAGGTCGAAGATCTCACGCACCAGCTTGACGATCTTGTCATCACTGATCTTGCCGGTACCGAAGGTATTCAGCGAGATCGACGTAGGCTGGGCCACGCCGATAGCGTAGGAAACCTGAATCTCGCAACGCTCGGCCAGGCCGGCCGCGACGATGTTCTTGGCCACGTAGCGACCGGCGTAGGCGGCCGAACGGTCAACCTTGGACGGGTCTTTACCGGAGAACGCGCCGCCGCCGTGACGGGCCATGCCGCCGTAGCTGTCGACGATGATCTTGCGACCGGTCAGGCCGCAGTCGCCCACCGGGCCGCCGATGATGAACTGGCCAGTCGGGTTGATGTGGAACTGGGTGTCCTTGCTCAGCAGTTCGGCCGGCAGCACGTGCTTGACGATCAGTTCCATCACGCCTTCGCGCAGGTCGGCGTAGGACACATCCGGGTTGTGCTGGGTCGACAGGACCACGGCGTCGATACCGACAACCTTGCCGCCTTCGTAGCGACAGGTCACCTGGGACTTGGCGTCCGGGCGCAGCCATGGCAGCAGGCCGCTTTTGCGGGCTTCGGCCTGGCGCTGTACCAGCTGGTGCGAGAAGGTGATCGGTGCTGGCATCAGCACGTCGGTCTCGTTGCTGGCGTAGCCGAACATCAGGCCCTGGTCGCCGGCGCCCTGATCTTCAGGCTTGGCGCGGTCCACACCCTGGTTGATGTCGGGGGACTGCTTGCCGATGATGTTCATCACGCCGCAAGTGGCACCGTCGAAACCGACGTCGGAGCTGTTGTAGCCGATGTCGGTGATCACATCACGGACGATCTGCTCCAGGTCAACCCAGGCGGTGGTGGTCACTTCGCCAGCGATGATCGCTACACCGGTTTTCACCAGAGTCTCGCACGCCACACGGGCGAACTTGTCTTCAGCAATGATGGCGTCCAGCACCGCGTCAGAAATCTGGTCGGCGATTTTGTCCGGATGCCCTTCAGACACGGACTCGGAGGTGAAAAGGGAGTATTCGCTCATCTCGATGTTTTCCTGATATTTACCGATGGTGAGTGTCGCCAGCCGGTCGCTGAAAATGGCGGACCTGGATCTGGAAACCATTACGTAAACCTACATAGAGGCTTTCCCCGGGAACGAGTCCCGCAGCGGTGGCCCAACGGGCCAGATCGTCCTGTTCAAAACCCAACCAGAGATCACCGCAGGCCTCCCTGGCCCAATTCTGGTTGTGGCTGCATAAATCCGTAACCAGCAGGCTACCGCCGGGGTGCAGCAGCCCGGCCATTTGCTTGAGGGCGTCGGCGGGGGCGGCGAAATGGTGCAAGACCATGTTCAGCACCACGCAGTCGGCCTTGATCGATACGCTATTGAGCGCATCCGCCAGTTGCAGCGTGACATTGCCCAACGCTTCGCGCTCGCACAGCTGGCGCGCCAGTTCGAGCATTGCCGGGCTGTTGTCCAGCGCGGTGACTTGCTGGAAGCGTCGCGCCAGCTCCGGCAAAAAGCCGCCATCGCCAGGGCCGACTTCCAGCGCCGTGGCCTCATCACTGAAGCTCAGCTTGTCCAGTAGCGCCAGTACGCTTTCGCGGTATTGGGCCAGGCCGGCGATCAGATCCTGCTGAGCGCGAAACTTCTCGGCGACCCGTGAGAAAAAGTCCTGGCTGGCCGCCGCGCGTTGCCCGTGGACCTGGCCGATGCGGGCTTGCACATCGCCGGGAAGGTCCAGGCCGTCCACTTCGTCGAGCAGGGCAGCGTGCAGCTTGCCGCCCAGCAGTTCGGTGTGGGGCAGGGCGCGACGGTAGAAAATCGCATTGCCCTCGCGGCGGGTGGCCACCAGGTCGGCCTGGGCCAGCACCTTCAAGTGGTGGCTCATGCCCGACTGGCCGATGGCGAAGATCTGCGCCAATTCCAGTACGCCAAACGAGTCGTTTGCCAGTGCGCGCAGCACGTTCAGACGCAACGGGTCGCCAGCGGCCTTGCACAAGGCAGCCAGTTCATCGCCGTCGTCGGGACGCAGGGAGGGCACGGGTAGATTCATAATGGCCAGCAGTCTAGAGACGGGGGGTAATCCTCGCAAGGCCAATATCAAAAAGTTTTGATATTGATCGATAAGTGGCGGTTATAAGCGACCGCGATAACCTTTAGACGAACGGGTGACCGGTTTCTGCAAGGGAATGGCGCCCCAAGCACAGGAAAAACCGCTCAAGTGACTATCTGTCATTGCCCGCAGGCGGTGGCTGAGGGAAAATGCCGGTCCTTTTTTCCGTTTCTTTTATACAAGCCCCCAGGAGATCAGCGATGCCCAGCCGTCGTGAGCGTGCCAACGCCATTCGTGCCCTCAGCATGGATGCCGTGCAAAAAGCCAACAGCGGCCATCCCGGTGCCCCGATGGGCATGGCGGATATCGCCGAGGTACTTTGGCGTGACTACCTGAAGCACAACCCGACCAATCCATCGTTCGCCGACCGTGACCGCTTCGTGCTGTCCAACGGCCATGGCTCGATGTTGATCTATTCGCTGCTGCACCTGACCGGCTACGACGTCACCATCGACGATCTGAAAAGCTTCCGCCAGCTGCACAGCCGCACCCCGGGTCACCCGGAATTCGGCTACACCCCAGGCGTCGAGACCACCACCGGTCCCCTGGGCCAAGGCCTGGCCAACGCCGTTGGTTTCGCGCTGGCAGAAAAAGTCCTGGGCGCGCAGTTCAACCGCCCTGGCCACGACATCGTCGACCACCACACCTATGTGTTCCTGGGTGATGGCTGCATGATGGAAGGCATTTCCCACGAAGTCGCTTCCCTGGCCGGTACCCTGGGCCTGGGCAAGCTGATTGCCTTCTACGATGACAACGGCATCTCCATCGACGGCGAAGTCGAAGGCTGGTTCACCGATGACACCCCGAAGCGTTTCGAAGCCTACAACTGGCAGGTGATCCGCAACGTCGACGGTCACGACCCGGAAGAGATCAAGACCGCCATCGACACCGCTCGCAAGAGCGCGCAGCCGACCCTGATCTGCTGCAAGACCACCATCGGTTTCGGTTCGCCGAACAAGCAAGGTAAAGAAGACTGCCACGGCGCCCCATTGGGTGACGCGGAAATCGCCCTGACCCGTGCTGCGCTGAAGTGGAACCACGGCCCGTTCGAAATCCCGGCTGATATCTACGCCGAATGGGACGCGAAAGAAAAAGGCCTGGCCACCGAAGCCGAGTGGGACCAGCGTTTTGCTGCCTACTCCGCCGAATTCCCTGAGTTGGCCAACGAACTGGTGCGCCGCCTTGCCGGTGACCTGCCTGCCGACTTCTCGGAAAAAGCCTCGGCCTACATCGCCGAAGTCGCGGCCAAGGGCGAGACCATCGCCAGCCGTAAAGCCAGCCAGAACACCCTGAACGCCTTTGGCCCGTTGCTGCCTGAGATCCTCGGCGGTTCGGCTGACCTGGCCGGTTCCAACCTGACCCTGTGGAAAGGCTGCAAAGGCGTATCGGCTGAAGACGCCAGCGGCAACTACATGTACTACGGCGTACGTGAGTTCGGCATGAGCGCCATCATGAACGGCGTGTCCCTGCACGGCGGCCTGGTGCCTTACGGCGCGACGTTCCTGATGTTCATGGAATACGCGCGCAACGCCGTGCGTATGGCTGCGCTGATGAAGAAGCGCGTGATCCATGTCTACACCCACGACTCCATCGGCCTGGGCGAAGACGGCCCGACGCACCAGCCGGTCGAGCAACTGACCAGCCTGCGTACCACGCCGAACCTGGACACCTGGCGCCCAGCCGACGCGGTGGAATCCGCCGTGGCCTGGAAGCACGCCATCGAGCGTAAGGACGGCCCTTCGGCGCTGATCTTCTCCCGTCAGAACCTGCAACACCAGGTGCGTACCGACGCGCAGATCGCCGACATCGCCCGTGGCGGTTATGTGCTGAAAGACTGCGCTGGCGAGCCGGAGCTGATCCTGATCTCCACCGGTTCCGAAGTGGGCCTGACCGTTCAGGCGTACGACAAGCTGACCGAGCAAGGCCGCAAGGTTCGCGTGGTGTCGATCCCGTGCACCAGCGTGTTCGACGCCCAGGACGCCGGCTACAAGCAATCGGTTCTGCCGTTGCAGGTCAGCGCGCGTATCGCCATCGAAGCGGCTCACGCCGACTACTGGTACAAGTACGTGGGCCTGGAAGGCCGCGTGATCGGCATGACCACCTACGGTGAGTCGGCGCCGGCGCCAGCGTTGTTCGAAGAGTTCGGCTTCACCCTGGACAACATCCTGGGTCAGGCTGAAGAGCTGCTGGAAGACTAAGTCAGTCTGCGTTGTCTGGACTGGCGCTATCGCGGGCAAGCCCGCTCCCACAGTGGATCGGGTTCACACAGTTGGAATTGTGAACCCATTCAAGTGTGGGAGCGGGCTTGCCCGCGATGGCGTCAGTACACGCAACACCGAACTAACCTTGATCGAGAACCCCATGCCTCAACCGCGTCCCTACAAAGTTGCACTCAACGGCTACGGCCGCATTGGTCGTTGCGTCTTGCGTGCTCTGTTCGAGCGAGGGGCGGCAGCCGGGTTTGAAATTGTCGCGATCAATGATTTGGCCGACATGGCCAGCATCGAATACCTGACACGCTTTGACTCCACCCACGGCCGCTTCCCCGGCGAAGTGCGGGTCGAGGGCGATTGTCTGCATATTAATGGCAACTGCGTGCAGGTCCTGCGCAGTGCCACCCCCGAAGGCATCGACTGGAAAGCACTGGGCGTGGACCTGGTGCTGGAATGTTCCGGTGTCTATCACACCCGTGCCGATGGCCAGCGTTTTCTCGACGCCGGCGCGCCGCGTGTGCTGTTTTCCCAGCCGATGGCCAGCGAGGCAGATGTCGACGCCACCATCGTCTACGGCATCAATCAGGATTGCCTGACCGGCGCCGAGCTGCTGGTGTCCAACGCGTCCTGCACCACCAATTGCAGCGTGCCGCTGTTGCGCCTGCTGGATCAGGCGATCGGCCTGGACTACGTGTCGATCACCACGATTCACTCGGCGATGAACGACCAGCCGGTGATCGACGCCTACCACCACGAAGACCTGCGCCGCACGCGCTCGGCGTTCCAGTCGGTGATTCCGGTGTCCACCGGCCTGGCGCGTGGCATCGAGCGACTGCTGCCGGAACTTGCCGGGCGAATCCAGGCCAAAGCCGTACGGGTGCCGACGGTGAACGTGTCTTGCCTGGACATCACCATGCAGACCGTCAGCGACACCGATGCCGTGGAGGTCAACCGGATCCTGCGCGCCGCCGCCACCAGCGGCCCGCTCAAAGGCCTTTTGGCCTACACCGAGTTGCCCCACGCCAGTTGTGATTTCAACCATGACCCGCATTCGGCGATTGTCGATGCCAGCCAGACCCGCGTTTCCGGCCCACGGCTGGTGAACATCCTGGCCTGGTTCGACAACGAATGGGGTTTTGCCAACCGCATGCTGGATGTTGCGGAACATTATCTGCACATCGCCTCTAAACAACCTCAACAGTAATTCAGGAACTGCGACCCATGACCGTGTTGAAGATGACCGACCTCGATCTGCAAGGTAAGCGCGTACTGATCCGCGAAGACCTCAACGTCCCAGTCAAGGACGGTGTTGTCACCAGCGATGCGCGAATCCTGGCCTCGCTGCCGACCATCAAGCTGGCCCTGGAAAAAGGTGCGGCCGTGATGGTCTGCTCCCACTTGGGTCGTCCGACCGAAGGTGAGTTCTCCGCCGAAAACAGCCTCAAGCCTGTAGCCGATTACCTCAGCAAAGCCCTGGGCCGCGATGTGCCGCTGGTGGCTGACTACCTGGCTGGCGTATCCGTTGCGGCCGGCGACATCGTGCTGTTCGAAAACGTGCGCTTCAACAAAGGCGAGAAAAAGAACAGCGACGAACTGGCCCAGCAATACGCGGCGCTGTGCGACGTGTTTGTGATGGACGCGTTCGGCACCGCGCACCGCGCCGAGGGTTCGACCCACGGCGTGGCCAAGTTTGCCAAGGTCGCGGCTGCTGGCCCGTTGCTGGCCGCTGAACTGGATGCACTGGGCAAGGCCCTGGGCGCGCCGGCACAACCGATGGCCGCCATCGTTGCCGGTTCCAAAGTCTCCACCAAGCTGGACGTGCTCAACAGCCTGAGCCAGATCTGCAACCAACTGATCGTTGGCGGCGGCATTGCCAACACCTTCCTGGCCGCCGCCGGTCACCCGGTGGGCAAGTCCCTGTACGAGCCGGACCTGCTGGACACCGCCCGCGCCATCGCCGCTAAAGTCAGCGTGCCATTGCCGGTCGACGTGGTCGTCGCCAAGGAATTCGCCGAAAGCGCCGCCGCCACCGTCAAGCTGATCGCTGACGTGGCCGACGACGACATGATCCTGGACATCGGCCCGCAAACCGCGGCCAACTTCGCCGAACTGCTGAAAGCCTCCCAGACCATCCTGTGGAACGGTCCGGTCGGCGTGTTCGAGTTCGACCAGTTCGGCAACGGCACCAAAGTGCTGGCCAAGGCCATTGCTGAAAGCTCGGCGTTCTCGATTGCCGGTGGCGGCGATACCCTGGCGGCCATCGATAAATATGGCGTTGCTGAGCAGATCTCCTACATTTCTACCGGTGGCGGCGCGTTCCTCGAATTCGTCGAAGGCAAAGTGCTGCCGGCCGTTGAAGTGCTGGAAACCCGGGCCAAAGGCTAAAGCGGGTGATGCGGAAAAGGAGCCTTCCCATGATCAAGTCGTTGGCACTGGTGATTGCAGCGGGCCTGTTGGCCGGCTGCGGCAGCACGCCAAATGCGGCGCCCGAGGCCGGAACGCCTGGGGTGCAGGCGAAAAAAAGCTGCTACCAGGCTGACTGGCAAGCCGAGACCATGCCGGTGATCAACAAGCGCATCGGCAACGAGCGGCTAGAGAAATATGACGCCGCGCCCAACGGTCAGGAACAGGGTTGTCCTTGACGGGTCTGATCAACTGGCGGCCGACGGTCGCCTCACGAGGATTGGCAATGAAAGGCGTTTTCGCCCTCGCAGCCCTGGCCCTGTTGGCCGGCTGCAGCAGCATGAACATGTTCAACGGCAAGGCAGAAACTGCCGACAAGTGGACCACCTGGACCTGCGACAGCAAGGCCGAGGTCAACTGGCGCTTTGCCAATGCGGCTAAATCCGAGGTGGATGTTCGCCTCGGCGGTTCCGACCAGGTTTACCGCCTGAAACAAGACGTGGCCGCCTCGGGTGTGCTGTACGCCAACGACCAATTGGCGTTTCACACAAAAGGTGAGGAAGGCCTGGTTTACTGGGTGGCCACCGACGATTTGATTGGCCGTGGCTGCAAGGCCCAGTAGTGAGATCACTGAAGATTAAATGTGGGAGCTGGTTTGCTGTGGCGAGGGAGCTTGCTCCCGCTGGAGTGCGAAGCGCTCCCAAGATCTTGGGGCCGCTACGCAGCCCAGCGGGAGCAAGCTCCCTCGCCACAGCAAACCAGCTCCCACATTGACCCCGTTTCAAATTGAGATGGGTTGAATCCAATCAGCAATAACGATTCAGCAAGCCAGGCATGCAAACCCTGGCCTGCAATAACTTGAATAGCAGCCGCCGCTACGGCAGGCTTGCACGATTAACGACCCTCGACCGGGAGAGACAACACAATGGCACTTATCAGCATGCGTCAAATGCTGGACCACGCAGCCGAGTTCGGCTACGGCGTCCCAGCCTTTAACGTCAACAACCTTGAGCAGATGCGCGCCATCATGGAAGCCGCTGACAAGACTGACTCCCCCGTGATCGTCCAGGCTTCGGCCGGTGCCCGCAAATACGCCGGCGCCCCGTTCCTGCGTCACCTGATCCTCGCGGCCATCGAAGAATTCCCGCACATCCCGGTGTGCATGCACCAGGACCACGGCACCAGCCCTGACGTGTGCCAGCGCTCCATCCAACTGGGCTTCAGCTCGGTGATGATGGACGGCTCCCTCGGCGAAGACGGCAAGACCCCGACCGACTACGAGTACAACGTACGCGTCACCCAACAAACCGTCGCCCTGGCCCACGCCTGCGGCGTATCGGTTGAAGGCGAGCTGGGCTGCCTGGGTTCCCTGGAAACCGGCATGGCCGGCGAAGAAGACGGCATCGGCGCCGAAGGCGTGCTGGATCACAGCCAAATGCTGACCGACCCGGAAGAAGCCGCCGACTTCGTCAAGAAGACCCAAGTTGACGCCCTGGCCATCGCCATCGGCACCAGCCACGGCGCCTACAAGTTCACCAAGCCACCTACCGGCGACGTGCTGGCCATCGACCGCATCAAGGAAATCCACAAGCGCATCCCCAACACCCACCTGGTGATGCACGGTTCTTCCTCGGTACCGCAAGAATGGCTGGCGATCATCAACCAGTACGGCGGCGACATCAAAGAAACCTACGGCGTACCGGTTGAAGAAATCGTCGAAGGCATCAAGCACGGCGTGCGCAAGGTCAACATCGACACCGACCTGCGTTTGGCGTCCACCGGCGCGATGCGTCGCCTGATGGCTACTAATCCGAGCGAGTTTGACCCGCGTAAGTTCTTTGGTGCGACGGTGACGGCGATGCGGGATGTGTGTATTGCGCGTTATGAGGCGTTTGGTACTGCCGGTAATGCTTCGAAGATCAAGCCGGTTTCGTTGGAAGCGATGTATCAGCGGTATTTGAAAGGTGAGTTGAACGCTAAGGTGAATTGAGCCTCAGTGTTTGAAAAGAAGCCCGCAGATATGCGGGCTTTTTATTTCAGTTAGCTCAGGGAAAATGCTCAAGGGAAATTATCGCATGTTGGGTTGATCGAATGAGTCATATTTGATGTTCCCTCTCTGGCATACGCAACAGCACAGTTCAATTGAAGAGTAAGTGCCGCCATCGCCTGCTGTCGGCTGTGTGCATTAAGGTTATTTGCCGGCGGCAATAGAGGATTTCACGCTCGCTAGTAATACCCCATCGCCAACGGGTAGATTTACAACAGCCTTGGCGCTTACACCGCCAATGGGTCTCAGAAACTTGTCGATCACTGCTTGCGGGATCGCTCGCTTGGGACTGATCATCTGAGCGGATCTTATTGGTTCTTCAAGTGTGACGCCCTCTATGTCGTCGAATTCAAACGCTTCTATGTTGCTATCAATGGATACCATCAGGGCATTCATGCCAAAGTCGTAGCCACAAAAGATAGCTTGTGTTTCTTGCTTGTCTTTCATTTGTAAGCGTAGGTGGTCGCCTTCTTCCAAAAATATTATCGCGTCCATTGTGGAATCCTCTTTAATGTATGAGGTTTAATTATTGCTCGAAATGGAGTGCATGGAACCTGTCAAAATTGACAGTTGATTATTTTTTTTTGCAATTTAAATTTCTGTCTTTATATTTTTCTGAGTTGGTTTTTAGCTGCTGCGTTTGGCGCATTGATATTGACTAGTTCTCGTGCCGAGCGAACGATGCATATTTCTATTTTTTGTTTGATATTTAATCCCTCCACACGCCCTCTCATGTCACTGCATAACGTTGCGAAAATGAGATGCTACGAGTCGCGCCGGTCGCATCAGTTTCTATAAACGAGACGTCATATGTGGCGGGTGGAATTGGGGTGGCTGTTAAATCAAACTCTGTCTTGTATATTCCGTTGGCGAATTCCATGATATGGAATAATATTTGATCGGTGATTGTTTTTTTCGGTAGAAATATCGTTTGGTTGGTGACAATATTTCTAAATCTGTACTGGATGTCGTCATTCACTCTGATGCAACGGGGGAAATATGAACTGGCCTCGATCCAGTTTCCTCCAGTTATCTTTATGCTTGGCCTTTGAGCGACTATGGCGACGCCGACATATGGGGTTTTGTATGGCAGAAAAAGAGAAACAGAGGGCGTTGTAGGGAAGGGGATGATTGGAGTTGTCGGGGTTATGGTATTCATGATTCATCTCTTCTTGAGTTTTTTTGATCGGGCCATCGCTGGAGTTAGTTAGTGTAATAGGGGTTTGCATCAGAGGGGCCTGTGAGTTCTAACAGGTATTTAGATTGGATCGGGATAAGTTTCGGCGTAGTTGTATTGGTTGCGTAATAATGAAGTTGGTGTGAGCGAGGTTGGGGGTCGTGTCAGTCAAGCCAGTGAATAGATCTGTCGCTTTGATGGGGGCTCGGCTGTGGTGTTGCTATAAGAAGGCACGTGCGTATTTCGAATTGGTATTGAAGCTTTTAAAAGCTTATAGTTAAGTGCGCGTCACCCGGCAAGTCGATCTCGTTGGAAGCGATGTATCAGCGGTATTTGAAAGGTGAATTGAGCCTTAGGTGTTTGAACAGGAGCCCGCAGCGATGCGGGCTTCTTTTCGCATTGGGTTTGATCAGGCTGCGTTAGGCGTATCAAAACCCCGATGTTCAATTACGCGAAACACATCACTGACGTCCTGCACCAGAATGCGCGCCGTGTTCGTCACATTGTTCAGATCACGCTCGGCGAAATCCGGCAGGCTGGTGCAGGCCATCAGGTTGAGGTGTTCGAGGGCGGCGTTGAGGCGTTCGCGCAGGCAGGCGTGGAGGTCCGGCAGTGGGGCGTCTCTGTCGATCAGTAGCACGGGGTTGTCGGTAGCGTTTTCGGTGCAGGGGTAGAAGCGGCGGGGTGGACACTGTTGCGTCATGGCAAATACTCCTCGTATCTAGAAGGACTACCGCCGTTCGCTGCGAAACGAATGGGTGGTAGCTGTGTGCGGGTTCGCAGACCGAGGATACGAGGAACCCGGCAGATCCGAAGATCTCCCACACACAGCCACCATAAAACAGACGACGGGCGCCGAAGCGCTCATCGTTGTATTCATGATGCTTGGTTACACACGTATCGTTAGGGCTGCGAAACCCTATCGCCATTCAATGCCGGCGACGGGGCGAACTATAAGCGTGGCCCTGATTCACCGCAACGACCCTGTAGGACACAGAACCCTTGTGGGAGCCGGGCTTGCCCGCGATGGCGGTGGGCCAGTCACCGAAAATGTTGCCTGATACACCGCCATCGCGGGCAAGCCCGGCTCCCACAGGGATTATTGGCGTGTTCAAAAAGGTGATTGATCTCTGGCTCGTTAGGACAAGGCCTACACGATACTGAGCGATGGTCAGTCGTGATCAATAACCAACTTGGCACACACACTGAGCAACCCGGCCTTGTTGAGGTTGATCACGCAGGTGAAGCTTTCCTCCAGTGGCGCATTGGACGCCACCATAATCACACGTTCTTCACCATCATGTGGCCGCATGCGTACTTTAACGTGCATGGGGGCGGATCTTTTTATTCCTCAATAGAGTAGGTGTGCAAAACAGCTGTGATTAAATTGGCTAATACGCATCAGGCAATTCAACAAATAGATCTGTCCCTTTTGCTTTTGTGTTTCATATCAATGTGCCGTTGAGCGGCAAGGATGACACTACCCAAGTATTCGCTTTGTTTTTCTGTATGTAATAAATCTTATAAGTGCCGCTGGCAAGGTCGTCAGGAAACACAATCCCTCTCCAAATAGCGATTCCTGTTGAAGGGGTGAAGCAGCCCGTGAAGTAACTCGCGTTCAAGGTGATAGTCATCAGGTCACGGGCGATGGGTGGGGTGTTGCCTATCCCTTTAACCGAAATTATCAGCTGGTCGTCTGATCTCGTGTTTCGATGAAGTATGTACGTAAAATCGAAATAATCTAAATAGTTAACGGTGCTGGTAAACCTCAGCTGAGGTGCGCCGCCGACGTTGATGGTATTGACAGGCGCACCGTTTATAGACGTTAAGGTGATAGGCGTAGCTGTGCTCAGGGGCGTCTGTGGGCTTGAGGGTGTAAAGGATCTGGCCATCGGTTTACGCCTTTTTAGGGTTTGTATTCATGCCATGTATAGCTTGATTGCCTTGTAAGCCCGAAGCTACTGTCAATGTTGCCAGGTGTTTATAATATTTTGCTTGAGAAGGCATGAGGAATGTTTATATGGAATGAGCGTAAGTAAACCATTGCCCCAGCTTTTCCTCCGTCAGTGAAGCTGTATAAGTGAAAGCGAATGGGTCTTAGCTTATTTAATAAGCTTGGTATAAGAAATGGCATTAGTATTTCTAATTGATATTGATGCCTGTTAATTCTGACAATGGAGCCGGCTGGGCATAAATGCCAGGCTGGATGCTCAATCAATCGTATGAGGATTTTGATATGGAAATAAGGCTTGGGCCTGGCGATGTTACATGTCTACTGCTCGATAGCGGTGAGGGGATTGCTGGAACAATAGAGGCTACAGAAGCAGGCAGCGTGATTATCAAAGCCGGACCTGGTGCTCATGAAGTAGAGGCGGTTGCGAGGACGAGCATAGTCCGTGCAATTCTTTATGAGGATTCTTTTGAGAGCGCTCTCAGTAAATTAGAATTTGGTATGATCGACTTTAACAGTCTTATAGATGAGAGGGACCCTGATATTCTCTTAGCACTCCACGCACCCCCAGCACTTCCAGTATCCTCAGGGAAGGTTCCTCCAGCATGGAGCGAGATTCTGGAGGTATGGATGCATAAAAGCGGTGGCGTTTGCACGTGTGGGTGTTTGGGAGGAGAGATAAGTAAATCAGAGACCTCTGTAATTAGTCCGCACTAACATTGTGTGTGTTGTACTCCTCCTAATACAGATAAGCGAAACCCACTTATTGCGGGTTTCGCTAAAGGTAAAGATTAAAAACTGTCTGGCGTAGAGACCAGTCACCGAAGATGTTGCCTGATACACCGCCATCGCGGGCAAGCCCGGCTCCCACAGGGATCATTGGCGTGTTCAAAAAGGTGATTGATCGCTGGCTCGTCAGGACAAGGCCTACACGATAGTGAGCAATGCTCAGTCGTGATCAATATCCAGCTTGGCAAACGTCACCCTTGCGCCTTCCTTGCTGTTGCCGCTGTTGTCCTGCACATACACCCCCGCCTTGAAATACAGCGGCTTGGCGCCCCAAGCAGCACCAATGCGCTCATTCCATTGCCCATCAGCGGCATACACACTGAGCAGCCCGGCTTTATTCAAATTAATGACATAGGTAAAGCTTTTCTCCAACGGCACATTGGACGCCACCGTTATCACCCGCCCTTCACCATCATCCGGCCGCATCCTCACCTTGGCGACGATATTGCCGGTCTGGGTTTTCTCCTTGAATTGATATTCCAACTTGATCAGCGGTTTCTGGCTGTCATAGGCATGAATCTGCCCGATCACGACTTTGCCGGAGGACGGCACCTGGTTGACCTCCAACGTGGCCCGCAGGAAGTTGTTCGCGTCCGGGTAGGTCCAGTTGCGCAATCGCCCGTCGGCGTATGTCTCACGCAGTTCGCTGCGTGGGTAAATGGCGTTTTCCGTGCGGGTGCCGGTGACGGGGGTCCAGAATTGCACGTTGCTGCCTTCTGCCTGGAAGTATTGATCCTTGAAGCCGCTGAGCAGCTTTGGGGTGTCGATGGTGGCGGGGGGCGAGCCGACCGGGATGCTGAGGTTCCAGGTGGAAAGATCGATCATGGTGTAGGCCTTTTACAGAAGGTGAAGGCTTTGGCCCGTGGGCCAGACGGGTTCTTTATAGGCGGTGCTCCTACGGTTGTTAAACATTTTCTGACGATTTATTGGCGCCAAAGGAATGCCAAAAAGCCATGTTTCCCATGATCCGTGGCCTGTAGGGGTTGACCGTTAGTCGGCTTCCTGAGCTTTGAGTCAATGATGGCACCCACGTCACTTCTGCTTTGTAGGAACCGGGTCTAGAGTGAGCCCTCAGGGTTTGTCCGGGTTTTCTCTCAAAAATGACCGGAATGGCTCCTTAAGGAAGAGACGTAGCATGGATTGCGCTCCACACAACGGCGATGGCAGTTCGGTTCTTCTGGTGGTCGATGACTACCCGGAAAACCTCATCAGCATGCGTGCGCTTTTGCAGCGTGAGGACTGGCGGGTAATGACCGCCGCGTCTGGGCTGGAAGCGTTGGAATTGTTGCTGGCCCACGAAGTCGACCTGGTTTTGCTTGATGTACGTATGCCCGGCATGGACGGGTTTGAAGTGGCGCGGCTGATGCGCGGCAGCCAACGCACACGCATGACGCCGATTATCTTCCTCACCGCTCACGCCCAATCGCCCGCCGCCGTGCTGGAAGGCTATGCCAGTGGTGCGATCGACTACCTGTTCAAGCCCTTCGATCCGCATATCCTCAAGCCCAAGGTCCAGGCATTGCTGGAGCACCAGCGCAACCGCCGGGCCTTGCAGCGCTTGAGCCATGACCTGGAGTCGGCCCGCGCCTTCAATGCGTCGGTGCTGGACAACGCCGCCGAGGGCATCCTGGTGGTGGGCGAGGGCAGCGTGATCCAGTACGCCAATCCGGCGATTTCGCGGCTGCTGAATGCGACGATGGCCGAGTTGCAGGGTGAGAGTTTCTTGAGTTTCCTGCAAAAACCCCATGTGCCCGCCTGGCTGAGCTTTCCGATGTACGAGGCGTATTGCAACGGCGAGACCTGGCGCCAGCACGACGCGATTTTGCGCACCAGTCGCGGCCAGCAAGTGCCGGTGGCCTTGTCCAGCGCGCCGTTGCCCAGTGAGCAGAAGGCCATGGTGGTGACGGTGCTGGACATGTCCGAAGTGCGCCATCTGCACCAGCAACTGGAGTTCCAGGCGGTCACCGACCCGTTGACCGGCTTGCTCAACCGGCGCGGCTTCCACCAGGCCGTGGAGAGCACCTTGCTGCGCAGCGAGCGTAACGACCACGCGCTGGTGTTGCTGTACCTGGACCTCGACGGTTTTAAACGGGTCAACGACTCGTTGGGGCATGACGCCGGGGACCGGGTGCTGCGCTGGGTGTCGGAGCAAATGCAGGCGTGCCTGCGTTCCGGTGACATCCTGGGGCGCATGGGGGGGGATGAATTCACCGCGTTGCTGGAGCTGGAGTTCGCCGAACAAGCGGCGAAGATTGCGGAAAAATTGATCGAACGCGTGTCGATCTGCCAACAGATCGAGGGCCTGGATGTGATGCTCGGGGTGAGTATCGGCATCGCCACCTTCCCTGATTGCGGCGCGGACTTGAGCGGCCTGCTGCGGGCAGCGGACATCGCCATGTACGAAGCCAAGCGCGCCGGGCGTCAGCAATATCGTTATTACGACCAGGAAATGAACGGCCGCGCCCGCTCACGCCTGATGCTCGAAGACAGTGTGCGCACGGCCATCGAGAACAAGGACTTCACCTTGGTGTATCAGCCCCAGGTCTCGGTCGAGGATGGGCGCTTGCGTGGCGTCGAAGCGTTGTTGCGCTGGCAGCACCCCAGCGTCGGCGATGTGCCGCCGGGGCTGTTTTTGCCGCTGTTGGAAGAGGCGCGGTTGATCAGCCAGTTGAGCGCCTGGATCTACCTGCAAGTCGCGGCCCAGCGCCAGGCGTGGCAATCGGTCTTCGATCCTGAACTGGTGCTGAGCGTGAGCCTGAGCAGCAACCAGTTCAATATGCCCAACCTCGCGGCGCAGCTGCAGCAGGTGCTGGAGCGACATGGTTTGCAGGGGCGCCAGTTGGAGGTGGAGATTGGCGAGGACAGCTTGACCAGCAACCTGGAAGAGTCCGCCAAGCAGCTCAAGCTGCTGCGCCAGGTCGGGGTGCGCATCGCCCTGGATGACTTCGGCATGGGCCACTGTTCCCTGGCCCATCTGCGTGACCTGGATTTCGATACCCTCAAGCTCGACCCGCAGTTGGTCTCGCGCCTGCCGGGTTCGCCGCGGGATGCGGCGATGGCGCGCAGCATCATCGAGCTGTGCGGGCATTTTGATGTGCTGGTGGT
Source organism: Pseudomonas acericola (SeqCode) (assembly GCF_053456465.1). NCBI lineage: Bacteria > Pseudomonadati > Pseudomonadota > Gammaproteobacteria > Pseudomonadales > Pseudomonadaceae > Pseudomonas > Pseudomonas acericola (SeqCode). The sequence continues at coordinate 564,757 of NZ_JBRFJB010000004.1, forward strand.
CGCCGAAGGCGTGGCCACCCAGGCCCAAGCCGAGTGGCTCAAGGCCAATGGTTGCCCGTTTATCCAGGGCCCGTGGGTGGCGCAGCCGTTGATGGCGCAAGAGATCGTGGCCTGGACGCCCCCTCGCCTGGGCTGAATTCGCTACACTGGCGGCCATTTGAACCCTGTTGCAGACCCCATGACCGCGCTGAAATACCTCCAGGCCTATCCCGCCGCTCTCCAGGAGCAAGTGCGCCAATTGATCGCCAAAGACCAGTTGGGCGCCTACCTGGAGCAGCGTTACCCCGAGCGGCACGCCGTGCAAAGTGACAAGGCCCTGTACGCCTACGCGTTGGCCTTGAAGCAGGAACACCTGCGCAACGCGCCGGCCATCGACAAAGTGCTGTTCGATAACCGCCTCGACCTGACCCACCGCGCCCTCGGCCTGCACACCACGATTTCACGGGTGCAGGGCGGCAACCTCAAATCGAAGAAAGAGATCCGCATTGCCGCGCTGTTCAAGGACGCCGCGCCGGAGTTCCTGCGCATGATCGTGGTCCACGAACTGGCGCACTTCAAGGAATCGGACCACAACAAGGCATTCTATAAACTCTGCGACTACATGATGCCGGGCTACCATCAGGTGGAATTCGACCTGCGGGTGTACCTCACGTATCGCGACCTGCAAGGCAAACCCTGAGCGCACAAGGCGATTGACCATGGATGTGAGCAAGACCAAGAGCAGCTTCTACCGCCGCCTGTATGTGGCGTACCTGATCGACAGCGGCCTGGCCAGCAACGTGCCGGCGCTGACCGACGTGACGGGCATGCCCCGGCGCACAGCGCAGGACACGATTGCGGCGTTGGCGGACTTGGACATCGTGTGTGAATTCGAGCAGGAAGATGGCGCGCGCAACCATGCGGGGCAGTATCGGATTCGCAGCTGGGGGGCGATTGATCGGGGGTGGATTGAGGGGAATCTGGCTTCGGTGAAGCAGGTGTTGGGGTATCCCTGAAGGTCGGTGGCGAATCGTCTGACGCCTTCGCGAGCAAGCCCGCTCCCACATTCGACCGCATTCCAACTGATGTACGCGGTTAAATGTGGGAGCGGGCTTGCTCGCGAAGAGGCCCTCAAGAGCGCCGCATACCTATATGTGGAATGTCATCCTCCAGATATTCCTCCCCCGCCACCACAAACCCATACCGCCCGTAATACCCCTGCAAATGCGCCTGGGCCGAGAGAAAAATCGGCGTCTCGGGCCAGATATCTGCAATCCGCTTGAGCGTCTCTTCCATCATCAGATGCCCCAGCCCGGTACCCCGCGCCTCGGGCGCTACGATCACCCGACCAATCACCACGTCACCGCCCTGGGACTCCGGGTCCAGCAGGCGCAGGTAGGCCACCAACTGGTCATCCTGCCAGGCCATCAGGTGGTGGGTGTCGCCGTCCAGGTCCTGCCCGTCGATGTCTTGGTAGACGCACTTTTGCTCAACGACGAACACCTCGCCGCGCAGGCGCAGGATGGCGTACAGCTGCTCCTTGCCCAGGTCAGTGTGATGTTTGCAGACCCAATCGACTGTCATGGCGAAATCTCTTATCAGTAGGTGTTCTGGATAGTAAGCGCGGCAGCCGTTTGTGTCTAAATTCGCTATTTTTTGTGAGTGAAATCAATTTGCCATCATTGAGTGCATTCGCCGCCCGTTTCTTTGTGTAATCTTGAGCTACTGTTAGAACCTCTGGGCCCGCCAAGGACGTTGAGCATGCCGCGATTGTTTCGTGCCGTTGCTTTGATTGGAGTGTTGTTGCTGGCCCAGCCGGCGTTTGCCCAGCGTTTACGTTTGGTGGCGGATGCCTGGCCACCCTTTACCGATGCCACCTTGATCAATGGCGGCCTGGCCACCGACATCGTCAGCACCGCCCTGGCCCGTGCGGGTTATGCCAGCGATTTCGAACAGGTGCCCTGGGCCCGGGCGCTGATGGGCGTGGGCGACGGGCGTTATGACGTGCTGATCAACGCTTGGTACGACGATGCCCGCACGCACCTTGGGCAGTTTTCCGGCGAATACCTGCTCAACCGCGTGCGCTTTATCAAGCGCCGCGAAGATCCCATCGAATTCAAAGACCTGGCGCAGCTGCACGACTACCCGATTGCGGTGGTGCGTGGGTATGCCTATTCGGCGGCGTTCGACGGTGATACGCAGCTACAGAAGGTGCCTGTGCACAACTTCTCCATGGCCGTGCGCATGCTCGCGGCGCAGCGGGTGCGGCTGACGGTGGAGGATGAATATGTGGCACGGTATTACCTGTCCCGTGAATCGCCCAAGGTGCGCAATGCGGTGGAGTTTTTGCCTACGCCGTTGAGTGAAAACAGCCTGCATATTCTGGTGAGCCTGAAGAACCCTGAGCATGCGCAGATCGTGGCGGGGTTTGATCGGGAGATTGCGCGGATGAAGGATGATGGCAGTTATGCGCGGTTGATGAAGGCGCATGGGATGTAGTGTCTGGAAGGGCCTCTTCGCGAGCAAGCCCGCTCCCACAGTTGACCGCGTACATCATTTGGAATGCGGTCGAATGTGGGAGCGGGCTTGCTCGCGAAAGCGATTTAAGCCTCGCCAGTCTCTTTGATCAGATGCGCCGCCAAGGTCCGCAACGGCCCCAACTGCCGACAAATCAACGCCAACTGCGTCTGCACCAACCTTTGCCCCTCGTCGATCTCATCCGGCATCTGCTCAAGATCCGCCGCCAACGCTTCCTCGGCATCACTCTGAATCGCAATCGGCTGCTTGTTCGCCAGCCCGGTAGCGATTTCATCGATGCTCGCCGCCAACGTATTCCCCGCGCCATCGATCAAATGCTCACGCACCTCGGCCGGCAACTGGGTTTCGCGGTGGGCGCCGAGCCCCGACAGGTAGCTGAGCAACGTGTGCGACAACACCAGGAAGCGGAAGCCCACATCGGCTTCCTTACGGAAGTGCCCCGGTTCCATCAGCATGTTTGCCAGGGTCGTGGACAGCGCCGCATCGGCGTTGTGCGCGTTGCGCCGTGCCAGGCGGTAAGCGAGGTCGTCGCTTTTGCCGGCGGCGTATTGCTGCATGATCTGGCGCAGGTAGATGCTGTTGCAGGTCAGGGTGTTGGCCAGCACTTTGTTCAGGCGCCGGCCTTGCCAGTCCGGCAGGAACAGGAACACCGCCAGGCCGGCGATCAGGCTGCCGAGCAAGGTATCGAACAGGCGCGGCAGGAACAGCCCGTAGCCATCGCCGACCTGGTTGAAGCAGAACAGCACCATCAGGGTGATCGCCGCCGTGGCCAGGGTGTAGCGGGTGGTGCGGTTGATAAAGAACACCAGGCCGGCGGCGATGGCGAACATCGACTGCACCAAGGGGCTCGGGAACAGATCGAACAGCGCCCAGGCCACGGTGAGGCCGATGGCGGTGCCGATGATCCGCTGGCCGAGCTTGCGCCGCGTGGCGCCGTAGTTCGGCTGGCACACAAACAACGTGGTGAGGATGATCCAGTAGCCCTGGGACGCGTGGATCGCATGCAGCATGCCGTAGCCGACGGTCAACGCCAGGGACAGGCGCAGCGCATGCCGGAACAGCAGCGACGTCGGCGTCATCTGCGTGCGCAGGCGCGTCCACATTTCCTTGAGGTTGCGCGGGGCGCGGTCCAGCAGGTTGCTGTCGGAGGCCTCCGCCAGGCGGTCGGGGTTGCTTGCATCGCCCAGCAGGCGGTCCAGCGTGGACAGGTTGGCCGCCAACGCGCGCAGCGACCGCAGGAGCCCGCGCCACGCCGGGTTGCTCTGGATGCGCAAGTGTTCCAGGGACGCGTTCAGGTCGCCCAAGGCTTCGGCGAAGCTGTCGTCATAGATGAACGGCTGGCGCAGCTGGATCGACTCGGCCAGGGTCTGGCAAGCCTTGCCCTGCTGGCGCAGCAGGCGCTGGCAGCGGAACAGCACGTCGCTGTGGAAAAAGGCTTCGGCCAGGGCGTTGTAAGGGTAGTGCGACGAGCTGGCGCGCTCGTGGATGTCCTGGGCGAGGAAGTACAGCTTGAGGTAGCGGCTGACCTTCGAACCCGGTCGACCATTGCCGACGCGGTGCAGGATGATTTCCTTCGCGGCATTCAGTGCCGCCACAACCCGCCCATTTTGCTGGGCCAGTTCCAGGCGGCGCGCTTCCACATCCAGCTGGCGGATCGGTTCGAACAGCGACGATTTGAGCTTGAGGTAACGCCCCAGTTCGCGAAACAACCGCGCCAGGCTCTGCTGTACCGGCTGGTTGGAAAACAGCGCCTGCCACAGCACCGACAGCGCGCCATACCACGCGGCGCCGGCCACCAGCAGCAGCGGCTCATGCCAGAAATCCGAGACCGCGCCACCGCGCTGGTCCACGCCGATCATGGTGTACACCGAGAGGATCAACGTCGCCGAGGCAATCGCGCCATAGCGCTCGCCGAGGGCGCCGAGCATGGTCAGGCAGAAGGTGGCCAGGGCCAGGGAAATCGCGAAAATCCACGGGTAGGGAAACAGCAGCTCCACCGACAGCGCGGCAATGCTGAAACACACCAGCGTCACGGCCAGGGCATTGAGACGGCCTTGCCAACTGTCATCGGTCTCGGCCAGGGCGCTGGCGATAATCCCCAGGAACAGCGGGATCAGCAGCGTCATTTCATCCTGATACCAGCACAGCGCCATGCTGCCGGTGAGGGCGATGAATACCCGGATGCTGTAGCTGAATTTATCCAGCGCCCAGAGACGGCGCAGGGACTGCTTGAACGAGGTCGATGACATGAAGGCTGGAGTCTTCCGGGACGATGCCGTTAAGTTGGCGCATCAGTGACGCCACGGCAAGGGTCGCGATCACATCTGCTGGCAAATTATTCCAGCAACACCACAAAACAATGTGGGAGCTGGCTTGCCTGCGATAGCGGCGGCGAATTCACCACCGCTATCGCAGGCAAGCCAGCTCCCACAATTTGACCGAGTACAGTCTTTGGTCAGGCGTATTGCGCGGCGGCGTAGCCTGAGGCCCAGGCCCACTGGAAGTTGAAGCCGCCCAGGTGGCCGGTCACATCCAACACTTCGCCAATAAAGTACAAGCCAGGGCTTTTCAGCGATTCCATGGTCTTGGACGACACTTCCCGCGTATCCACCCCGCCCAGCGTCACTTCAGCCGTGCGATAACCTTCGGTGCCCGCTGGCACCAGCTGCCAGCTGCCAAGCTTCTGCGCGATGTCGGCAATCTCCGCATGGGTGTACTGCTTCATCGGCTTGGACTCAAACCAGGTTTCCGCCAGCAAGTTGGCCATCTTCTTGGTGAAGATCTCCCCCAGCAGGGTTTTCAGCTCGCTGTTCGGGCGCTCGGCCTGTTGCTGTTGCAGCCACTCGTGGGCGTCGTGGTCGGGCAGCAGGTTGATCTCCACCGTGTCGCCGGACTCCCAGTACGAAGAAATCTGCAGGATCGCCGGCCCGCTCAAACCCCGGTGGGTAAACAGGATGTTCTCGCGAAAGCTCTGGTCGTTGCAGCTCACCAGGCAATCCACCGAAGTGCCGCTCAACTCGCCACACAAATCCTTGAGTTGATCGGTGATGGTGAACGGCACAAGACCTGCGCGGGTTGGCAGCAGTTCGTGGCCGAACTGCTTGGCCACTTGGTAACCAAAACCGGTGGCGCCCAGTGTCGGAATCGACAGGCCGCCGGTGGCGATTACCAGGGATTCGCAGCGCAGTTCACCCAAGGTGGTCTGCAACTGGTAGCCGCCATCGACTTTGGCGATCTCCTCAATCGAGGTGTCCAGGTGCATGCTCACGCCGACCTGAATGCACTCGTCCAGCAGCATGCCGAGGATGTCGCTGGATTTGTTATCGCAGAACAACTGGCCGAGTTTCTTCTCGTGGTACGGCACGCCGTGCTTGGCCACCAGCCCGATGAAATCCCACTGGGTATAACGCGCCAGGGCGGATTTGCAGAAGTGCGCGTTGTGCGAGAGGAAGTTGGCAGGCTCCGTGTACATGTTGGTGAAATTGCAGCGGCCACCGCCGGACATCAGGATCTTTTTGCCGGCCTTGTTCGCGTGGTCGATCAACATCACCTTGCGCCCACGCCCGGCGGCGGTCAGTGCGCACATCAAGCCTGCGGCGCCGGCGCCAATGATCACAACTTCGGTCGAGCGCAAAACGGTGTCCTCATACAAATGCTGATTTGAAATACAGTCAAATGTGGGAGCGGGCTTGCTCGCGAATGCGGTGTGTCAGCCACTGGATAAGTTGACTGGTCCACCGCATTCGCGAGCAAGCCCGCTCCCACATTTTGATCTCTGTAGAGCTTGAGCGCTTTACAGGATGCGAACGCGCAACGAACGGCCTTTAATCTTGCCGTCATTCAAACGCTGCAACGCCTGCTTGGCGATCCCACGCTCCACGGCCACAAACGCCTGGAAATCAAAGATCGCAATCTTGCCCACCTGCGCCCCCGGAATCCCGGCTTCACCGGTCAATGCACCGAGGATGTCACCCGGACGAACCTTGTCTTTACGCCCGGCAGCAATGCACAGGGTGCTCATCACCGGCAGCAACGGGCCACCGCTTTGCGGCTTGAGGTTGTCCAGTTGGTCCCAGTTCAGCGGCGACTTCTGCAGTTGCTCGATGGCCTGGGCACGGTGCGCTTCGGACGGGGCAACCAGGCTGATGGCGATGCCGGTCTCACCAGCACGGCCAGTACGGCCGACGCGGTGGATGTGGATTTCCGAGTCACGGGCCAGTTCGACGTTGATCACCATGTCCAGCGCGTCAATGTCCAGGCCGCGTGCTGCAACGTCAGTGGCAACCAGCACCGAGGTGCTGCGGTTGGCGAACATCGCCAGGACCTGGTCACGGTCGCGCTGTTCCAGGTCGCCGTGCAGGCCGACGGCGGAAATGCCCTTGGCCGTCAGGTGATCCACGGTTTCCTGCACTTGCTGCTTGGTAAAGCAGAACGCCACGCACGACGCCGGGCGGAAGTGCGCCAGGACTTTGGTCACGGCGTCCATGCGCTCTTCCGGCGAGATCTCGTAGAAACGCTGCTCGATCTGGTCGTCGGAGTGGAACGCTTCGGCCTTCACTTGCTGCGGTGCGCGCATGAACTTGGAGGCCAGCTGCTTGATGCTCACCGGGTAGGTGGCCGAGAACAGCAGGGTCTGGCGGCGCGGCGGGGTCTTGCTGATGATGTCTTCGATGGCGTCGTAGAAGCCCATGTCGAGCATGCGGTCGGCTTCGTCGAGGATCAGCGTGTTCAAGCCGTCCAGTACCAGCGAGCCTTTGCGCAAATGCTGCTGGATGCGGCCCGGGGTGCCGACGATGACGTGGGCGCCGTGTTCCAGCGAAGCGATCTGCGGGCCGAGGGACACGCCGCCGCACAGGGTCAGGACCTTGATGTTGTCTTCGGCACGGGCCAGGCGGCGGATTTCCTTGGCGACCTGGTCGGCCAGCTCACGGGTCGGGCACATCACCAGGGCCTGGCAGCCGAAGTAGCGTGGGTTGATCGGGTTCAACAGGCCGATGCCGAAGGCGGCGGTCTTGCCGCTGCCGGTCTTGGCCTGGGCGATCAGGTCCAGCCCCTTGAGGATCACCGGCAAGCTTTGCGCCTGGATCTGCGTCATCTCGACATAACCCAGCGAGTCGAGGTTAGCCAACATGGCGGCGGACAGCGGCAAAGTATTAAAAGCGGTGGCGATGGTGGTCACGGGGCTGGCTCTGCAAAAACAAAATGTCGCGCAGTGTAGCAGCCCCCCGTAGGTTTTTTCGCATGTTCCAGACAAGGGGGTGGGGGCTGCGGCAAGTTATGAGCTGCAAGCTCCAAGCTTGAAGCTTACAACCTGAAGCTTGCCGCTGCCTCAATGCTCGATGTGCTGCTCCGGGCTGGCCACGCGTTTGCCGTCTTTTGGCGACAATTGCAGGAAGATCGCCGCCGCCAGCATCGCCATGATGCCCACGGTGAGGAAGGTCAATTGGAAGGCGCCAAGTACGCTTTCCACGCCGTCGTTGCCCGTTTCTGCGGTAAACCCGCCGAGCAACGCACCGGCGCAGGCCACGCCGAGGCTGAGGGACAATTGCGCCACCACCGACAGCAGGCTGTTGCCGCTGCTGGCCTGGGCGTCGTCGAGGTCGATCAGGGTCACGGTGTTCATCGCGGTGAATTGCAGCGAGTTGATCGCCCCCAGCACCGCCAGCATCGCCAAGAGCAGCGGGTACGGCGTGTGCTCGCTGACCAGGCCCATGCTCGCCAGCATGATGCCCAGCGCCAGGGTGTTGCCGGTCAGCACGATGCGATAGCCCAAACGCTCGATCAACGGCCGCGCGATGGACTTGGCAAACATCGCCGCCGCCGCCAGCGGCAGCATGCTCATCCCCGCTTCCGACGGTGAATAACCCAGCGCCACCTGCAACAGCAACGGCACCAGGAATGGCAACGCGCCGCTGCCCAGGCGCGCAAACAGGTTGCCGAGGATGCCCACGGCAAAGGTGCGGGTCTTGAACAGCACCGGCGAAAACAGCGGGTTATCGATATGCCCGGCGCGCAGCCAGTAGGCCGCGAGGCACGCCAGCCCGCCGAACAGCAGCAACATCACCCGCAGGTGCGGCAGGTGCAGTTCGCCCAGGCCTTCCATGGCGATGGTGATCAGCACCATCGCCGCGCCAAACAGCAGGAAACCCACGCTATCAAAGCGCGTGCGCTCGCTGCCGCGCAGGTCGGGGATAAACTTCCACACGGCGTAGCAGCCGATCATGCCCACCGGCAGGTTGATCAAAAAGATCCAATGCCACGTCAGGTACTGCACCATCCAGCCGCCCATGGTCGGGCCGAGCAAGGGGCCGAGCAGGCCGGGGATGGTGATGAAGCCCATGATCCGCACCAGCTCGGAACGCGGGTAAGCGCGCAGCACCACCAGCCGCCCGACCGGCAGCATCAGCGCACCGCCCAGGCCCTGGATCACCCGCGCGCCGATCAGCATGCTCAAGCTGCTGGACAAGGCGCACAGCAGCGAACCGATGCTGAACAGCATGATCGCGCCAAAGAAGATTTTCTTCGTGCCGAAGCGGTCGGCGATCCAGCCCGACGCCGGAATCAGCAAGGCCACGGTGAGCATGTAGGCAATCACCACGCCTTGCATGCGCAGCGGGTTTTCCGCGAGATCGCGAGCCATGGCCGGTAACGCGGTGTTCAGGATCGTCCCGTCCAGCGACTGCATGAAGAAGGCAATCGCCACCACCCAGGGGAGCCAGCGGGCGGTCTTGGCATCGAGCGGGACGCGATTCGGCATAGAAAACCCTTTTTGTTAGCAGGCTATGTGTCGGCGATTATGCGCCATCCGTCGCGCCTTTTCCCACCAGGAAATCCAGCAGTTCGCGGTGCACCGCCGTGGCGGCTTCGCTGGATTCGAGGTCGAGCAAGTGGCCGGTATGCTCGGCCACGGCAAAGCTGCTGCGCCCCACGTACGCCTTGAACAACTGCGCTTCGGCGGCCGGCGTGTATTCGTCCAGCGTGCCGTTGATGAAGTGCACCGGTGTTTCAATCTGCTTGAGCGCCGGCAGGTAATTGCCATCGCCCAGGGCCAGCACCTGATGGATATGAAAGCGCGCCTGGCGGTATTCGGTGGTGGCCATGGTCGACAAGTGCCGATGATTGTTGCGCTTGAGGCGGGGCGACAGGTATTTGCCCACCGTCTCGTTGAGCAAATCGCCGACGGCGGATTTGTCATCCGCCTCGATCAGCACCCGCACGCGCTCCACGTAATCGAGCATGGCCTGGTTGAGGTTGGGCGCCAGGGCCATCACCACCGAGCTTTGGATCGACGGCGGGTTGTGGGCCAGGGTCAGCAGCGTGGAGATGCCGCCCCACGAGGCCGACACCAGGTGGTTGACCCCGAAGCGTTCCACCAGGGCACGCAGCATCTGCACTTCGTCGTCCTTGGTCACCAGGTCGAGGTCGGCGTTGTGTTCGCGGGAATAGCCGGAGAAGGGCAGGTCGAAGAGCAATACATTGAAATGCTCGGCCAGGCACTTGCTGGTGCGGGCGAACGAGCGGGTGGTGGACAGCGCGCCATTGACCATCAGCACGGTGTTTTTTTGCGGGTCGTTGCCTAGTTGCTCGACGTGAACGTTGTAGTGTTTGAACAGCTTGTTGATGACGAAACTTCCGTGGTCCATGTCAACGCTCACTTCCTGTGGGGTGGCGGTATGCCACTAACCGTTATAGCGAGGTTTTTTGCGGGGGACAACAGAGCACGGGGGAACAAGTACGAGAAGGGATTTCACGGTAGGAATATGGGAATAAAGCGGCCTGAAAACACCGCAAAACAGTGTGGGAGCTGGCTTGCCTGCGATAGCGGTGTATCAGTCGCCGGATGAGTTGACTGATACACCGCTATCGCGGGCAATCCCGCTCCCACAGGGGATTTACTGTGTTTAGAGGGTCAAGGTCAGGCGGTTTACCACGGCGCCTGGCAGCAAGTTGGAGGAGGTATTGCGCTGGCTATAAGTACTCGCCGACAACAACAACTCCCGCTCCACCGTCAGCGCTTCCAACTGCGAACCCAGCAAGCTGTACACACTGTCATCAAAGCGCATGGTGCTCACCGGCGCCTTGATCTCGCCGTCTTCCACCCAGAACGTGGCAAAGCGCGTCATGCCGGTGAGGCGTGCGGCCGGCAGGTCGGAGTAGTTCAGGTACCACAGGTTGCTGATGTACAAGCCGGTGCCCAACTGCTTGAGGATGTCGGCCTGGGCCAGGCTGCCCGCCGCCATTTGCAACGCGCTGGGTGCTTCGTCACTGCTCGCGCCGTTGGTGCTCAGGCCGTACTCGGCGGCGCTGCGGGAGTTGATCAATTCGCCGGCGGCTTTGCCGGCGTTGATCAGCGTCACGTCGCCGCGCGGGTAGCCTTCGCTGGAAAACGCCTCGCTCAGGGAATCGCTGACGTGCTCGCTCACCGTCACCAGCGGGCTCAGGGACTGTTCGCCGGCATACAACTTTTGCAGCGAACTGCTTTTGCTGGCGATGGCCTGGGCGGAAAAACCGCCCCAGGTGATGAGGTCGATGATTTCTTCCATCGCCGCTGGGGCGAGGTAGGCGCGGTACTGTCCCGGCGCCAGTTTGTGCAGGGGGCGGCCGAGAAATTCGAGTTGCTCACGGGCTTGCTGGAAGCGTGCGGCAAATTCGCCGCTGTCCCAGGTGTGCCCGGCGTAGCTGGCTTTGACCGCTTCGCCGTTGGCGTGGAACAGGCTGAAATCGAAGTTGAAACTATTGGCCTGGTGCCAGCCGAACGCCCCCGATGAACTGGCGAAGCCACGGCTGATGGGACCTGCGGCGTAGAAGCCGACCAAGTCCACACCGTCGGCGGCGCGGCTGATGTCTTCCAACACCTGGGCCAGCTCCGGCAACGGCTGGGCCTGTTCGTTGCTGCTTTGCCAGGCGTTGTGGTTGAGCAACAGGTACGGGTCTTGTGGCAACAGTGGCAAGGTCTCGCGCAACTGTTGCAGGCCATCGGCGAGGCGCTGGCGATCCAGCGTCGGTTCACCGGCCAGGGTGATGCCGAGGTCGGCATGGCGTCCGTCGTTGATCAGCTTGAGGTGCACGCTGGCCTGCTGCACTTGCCCGGCCTGGCGCACCTTGGCGTGGTTGAAGCGCACGAACTCGGACGCTTCGGCGGCGTAACCTAGGTGAAATTGCTCGTTGTCGGTGATGGCCTGCTTGAGCCAATCCACCAGTGCCTTGAAGTTGTCCATCAGGCATCTCCCCCAAATACATCGACGTTGCTGAACACACACGCGGGCGACGCATGGCCGACGCGGATCACTTGGTTGGGTTCGCCTTTACCGCAGTTCGGCGTGCCCAACACCTTGAAGGTGCTGGCATCGCCGACCGCGCTGAGGTTGCGCCAGAACTGCGCGGAAATCGCTCGGTAGTTGGGGTTTTTCACCACGCCTTTCAGTTCGCCGTTTTCGATCAACTGGCCCCACTCGCAGCCGAACTGGAATTTATTGCGCGCGTCATCAATGGACCACGAGCGGTTGGTGGACATCAGGATGCCGTTCTCGATACCGCCCACCAGCTGTTCGAAACTTTGGTCGCCAGCTTCGATATTCAGGTTGGCCATGCGGTCGATGGGCGCGCGGTTCCAGCTGCTGGCGCGGCTGTTGGCGACGCCACTCATGCCCGAGCGGAATTGCGACAACGCGCCGCCCAACGGCTTGAGCAACAGCCCTTCGCGAATCAGGAATTGTTTGCTGGCGGCGCTGCCGTCGTCGTCATGGCCGTAGCTGGCGAGCTGCTCGGGGATCTCTGGGTCGAAGGTCACGTTGAGCAGCTTTGACCCGTATTGCAGCTGGCCGAAGTCGCTGGCCTGCACAAAACTGGTGCCGGCGTAATTGCGCTCATCGCCCAAGATGCGGTCCAGTTCCAGCGGATGGCCGATGGATTCGTGGATCTGCAGGATCATCTGGTCGGGCATCAGCAACAGGTCGCGTGGGCCGTTGGGGGTGTTCGGCGCCAGCAGCAGTTGCAGGGCTTCGTCGGCAATACGCGGCGCTGCGCCGGCCAGGCCGAAGCGGCTGATCACGCCAACGCCGCCTTGCTGGCCGAAGTTGCTGCCGCCGAGGGTGCGGGTCTGGCTGTCATGGCCGTCGTAGGCAGTGACGTTGACGCCGGGGAACACAAAGCGCTGGGCCTGGCGCAGTTCGGCGCCGGCGCTGTTGAGGTAGATCTGTTCGACGCGGGTCAGGCCCAGGCTGACTTCCCAGTTCACCAGGCGCTCGTCCGCGGGCACGGCGGCAGACTCGTCGCCCAGCAGTTGGTAGCAATCGCTCAAGGACGGGAAGGCTTGCTCGAGGTCGGGGGACAGGTAGTCGGCCACATCGCTGGACACCGGCTGGTCGCGCAGGTCGAGCAGGGCGTGGGGCTGGATCAACCGGGCTTGTTGCTCGGCGCGCTCAAGGGCGGCTTGCAGGCCGGCGAGGGAAATATCGTTGGTCGCGGCGTAGGCTACCACACCGTTGAGACGCACGGTGAGCATGGCGCCCTCGTCGTGGTTCAGGTGCGGCGGTTCGGCGACGTTCTTGCGCACGGCCAGGTAGTGGCCGGATTCGCGCACGTAGCGCAGGGAGAAGAATTCGGCGCGGGTGCGCAGGGCAGCGAAGTGTTTTTTGAGTGTGGCGTGGTAGTCGAACATGGGGCCTTCCTTGTGGGCGGCTCGTCGCGGGCAGGCGGACAGAGTAGCTGATCAAGGAGGAGGTGAGCACCTGTGGCGAGGGAGCTTGCTCCCGCCGGGCTGCGTAGCGGCCCCAAAAGCTTGGGAGCGCTTCGCACTCCAGCGGGAGCAAGCTCCCTCGCCACAAAGTACGGCAGTTACTGCGCCGTAGGGCCCACTTCACGCATCGGCTTGCCACGCACCGGCGCATCGCCGGCCACGTAGTAATCGGCAGTGCTGCGCGGCAGCGGCTGGCGGCCACGGATCTTGTCGGCGATTTTCTCTGCGATCATGATCGTCGGCGCGTTCAGGTTGCCGGTGGTGATGATCGGCATGATCGACGCATCGACAACCCGCAGGCCTTGCATGCCATGCACGCGGCCTTCGCTGTCCACGACGGCCATGTCGTCGGTGCCCATCTTGCACGAGCAGGACGGGTGGAACGCGGTCTCGGCGTGTTCACGGATGAACTTGTCGAGCTGCTCATCGGTTTGCACGTCGATGCCCGGGCTGATTTCGCGGCCACGGTATTGGTCCAGTGCCGGCTGTTGCATGATTTCCCGGGTCAGGCGGATGCCGTCGCGGAATTCCTGCCAGTCTTGCTCGGTGGCCATGTAGTTGAAGAGGATGCTCGGGTAGTCCCGCGGGTTCTTCGACTTGAGCTGGATGCGGCCACGGCTTGGCGAACGCATGGAACCCATGTGCGCCTGGAAACCGTGCTCTTTCACACCGTTGCTGCCGTTGTAGTTAATCGCTACCGGCAGGAAGTGGTACTGGATGTTCGGCCACTCGAATTCTTCACGGGTACGGATGAAACCGCCCGCTTCGAACTGGTTGCTGGCGCCGATACCGGTGCCGTTGAACAGCCACTCGGCACCGATGGCCGGTTGGTTGTACCAGAGCAGCGACGGGTACAGCGACACCGGTTGGGTGCAGGCGTATTGCAGGTACAACTCAAGGTGGTCCTGCAGGTTTTCGCCGACGCCGGGCAGGTCGTGGACCACCGGGATGTCGAGGTTGTTCAGCAGTTCGGCCGGGCCGACGCCGGAGCGTTGCAGCAGTTGCGGCGAACCGATGGCGCCACTGCACACGATCACTTCTTTGCGTGCACGGGCTTCAACGCGCTCTTCAGCCGCGCCGATCAGGTAACGCACGCCAACGGCACGCTTGCCTTCAAACAGCACTTTGTCGCTGAGGGCGTGGGTGACGATGGTCAGTGTCGAACGCTTCTTGGCCGTGTCCAGGTAACCGCGCGCGGTGCTGGCGCGACGGCCTTTAGGCGTGACGGTACGGTCCATCGGGCCGAAGCCTTCTTGCTGGTAGCCGTTCAAGTCCACGGTGCGCGGGTAACCGGCCTGTACGCCGGCTTCAACCATGGCGTGGAACAGCGGGTTGTTGCCGGCTTTTGGCGTGGTCACGCTGACCGGGCCATCGCCGCCGTGCCAATCGTTCGGGCCGATGTCCCGAGTTTCAGCTTTTCTGAAATAGGGCAGGCAGTCGAGGTACGTCCAGTTTTCCAGCCCCGGCAGTTTCGCCCAGCCGTCGTAGTCCATGGCGTTGCCACGGATGTAGCACATGCCGTTGATCAGCGAGGAACCGCCCAGGCCCTTGCCGCGCCCACATTCCATGCGGCGGCCGTCCATGTGTGGCTCTGGATCGGTTTCGTAGGCCCAGTTGTAACGGCGGCCTTGCAGCGGGAACGCCAGTGCCGCCGGCATTTGCGTGCGGAAGTCGAAACGGTAGTCGGGGCCGCCGGCTTCCAGCAGCAGGACGGTGACGCCTTCGTCTTCGGTGAGACGGGTCGCCAGGGTGTTACCGGCGGAGCCGGCACCCACGATGATGTAGTCGTATTCTTGGGACATAAATGCACCCTCTTTGGAGATGGTCAGGTCGGGCCTCATCGCGGGCAAGCCCGCTCCCACAGGGGAATGCATTCCAACTGTGGGAGCTGGCTTGCCTGCGATAGGGCACTCACAGGCAATACAAGGCTCAGGTGTTAGAACACCGAGACGTAATCGCCCAGCTCAACCTGTACCGATTTGATGCGGGTGAAGTTGTTCAGCGAGCTGATGCCGTTCTCACGGCCCACACCCGACTGCTTGTAGCCGCCCACCGGCATCTTCGCGTCGGACTCGCCCCAGGCGTTGATCCAGCAGATACCCGCTTCCAGCTGATGAATCACGCGGTGCGCGCGGTTCAGGTCTTTGGTCACCAGGCCAGCGGCCAGGCCGAAGTCGGTGTCGTTGGCGCGGCGGATCACTTCTTCTTCGGTTTCGTAGGTCAGGATCGCCATCACTGGGCCGAAGATTTCTTCACGCACGATGACCATGTCGTCGGTGCAGTCGGTGAACACGGTCGGGGCCACGAAGGCGCCTTTGGCGAAGTCGCCGTCGGTCAGGCGATCGCCGCCGCACAGCAGGCGTGCGCCTTGCTCTTTGCCCTTGGCGATGTAGCCCAGCACGCTTTCCATGTGTTGGAAGCTGACCAGTGGGCCGAAGTTGGTGTTTTCGTCTTCCGGGTTGCCGACGCGAATGCGCGCAACACGCTCGACGATCTTGGCTTCAAACGCCGCTTGCAGGTGCTTGGGTACGAACACGCGCGTGCCGTTGGTGCAGACCTGGCCGGAGCTGTAGAAGTTGGCCATCATCGCGGTGTCGGCGGCGCGGTCGAGGTCGGCGTCGTCGAAGATGATCAGCGGGGACTTGCCGCCCAGTTCCATGGTCACGTCTTTCAGCGAAGAGCTGGAAGCGCTGGCCATGACCTTCTTGCCGGTGTCGGTGCCGCCGGTGAAGGAGATTTTTTCGATGCGCGGGTGCTCGGTCAGCCAGGTGCCGACTTCACGGCCGCTGCCGGTCAATACGTTGAACACGCCCGCTGGAACGCCGGCTTCGGTGTAGATTTCGGCCAGTTTCAGGGTGGTCAGCGAGGTGACTTCGCTTGGCTTGAAGATCATCGCGTTACCGGCGGCCAGGGCTGGCGCGGATTTCCACAGGGCGATCTGGATCGGGTAGTTCCACGCGCCGATACCGGCGACCACGCCCAGCGGCTCGCGGCGGGTGTAGACGAAGGCGGTGTCGCGCAGTGGGATCTGCTCGCCTTCGATCGCTGGCACCAGGCCTGCGTAGTATTCCAGCACGTCGGCGCCGGTGACGATGTCGACGTACTTGGTTTCGGAGAAGGCTTTGCCGGTGTCCAGGGTTTCCAGGGCGGCCAGCTCATCGTTGCGCTCGCGCAGGATGTCGACGGCACGACGCAGGATGCGCGAACGCTCCATGGCGGTCATGGCGGCCCAGATTTTCTGGCCTTTTTCGGCACTGACCACGGCACGTTCAACGTCTTCCTTGGTAGCGCGTTGCACTTGGGCGAGAACTTCACCGTTAGCCGGGTTGATGGCTTCGAAGGTGGCATCGCTGCCAGCGTCGCTGTAGCCGCCGTCAATGTAGAGTTTTTGCAGTTCGAAACGGGCCATAAAGTCCTCGCAAGTGCATAAGTGGTTGGCGTTGACCACCGCACCGTAGGCCGGTGCGGCAGCGTTCAGGGGTTGAGCGGTTTATGTGTGCTCTAACTCACCTGCTTGGCCAATTGGAAATCCATGTATTCGTAAGCGATCCGTTGCGCCTGCGCCGTGTCGAAAGCGTCTCCCGACAGGGCGCCGCGCAACCACAAACCGTCGATCAGGGCCGCCAGCCCGCGGGCTGCTTTGCGTGCGTGCGGCAACGGCAGCACTCGGCGGAACTGGCAGCACAGGTTGGAATACAGACGTTGATCGTTGATCCGCTGCAACCGGTGCAATGACGGGTGGTGCATGCTGGTGGCCCAGAAGGCCAACCAGGTTTTCATTGCCGGGCCGTTGACCTGGCTGGCGTCGAAGTTGCCCTCGATGATCACCTGAAGGTGCGCCCGTGGGCTGTCGTCCGTCAGGGCCAGTCGGCGTTCGTGGACGTTATCGATCAGCGCGTTCATCAAGTAGCGCATCGTCGCTGCAATAAGGCCGTTCTTGTCCTTGAAGTAGTGACTGATGATGCCGTTCGAGACGCCGGCCAAACGGGCGATCAGCGCAATGCTGGCATCTCCCATCCCGACCTGATCGATGGCCGTCAAGGTGGCTTCGATCAATTGCTGGCGGCGTATGGGTTGCATACCGACCTTGGGCATGTAGCACCTCTCCTTAGGCCTGCCGAGGGGCGATAAACGTCCGTCGGCTTGATGGCCAGTCTATTTTGTTTTGATTGAACGTTCAATCAACAAAGAATAAGATCTGCGACAAATGGTCGCTGCCTACAGAAGTTTCCTACCTGGGAGCCGCGACAAATGACACCTGCAAAAACCCTTGAAACGCCCTGTCTACCGGTTCGGTAGGGGGCCGAGGATTTTCGGGGTGTCTTTATAACACCCGTCCGTCGCCTGCCCATAAAGCGATGTCCCGGGATAACCGCTGCCTTGTGTTTCTCTTTCGCACTGCCCGGAGCATCTGCGCCATGAGTTCTGCCTCTCTTATAAAGACCCCGCCAGAAAAGGTGCGGGTCAACGGTTGGGTGTTCTACACCTCCACCGCGTTGATTCTGTTGTTGACGGCCATCCTGATCATCGCCCCGCAGGAGGCCGGGCGCATGCTCGGCGTCGCGCAAGCGTGGCTGTCGAAAAGCTTTGGCTGGTACTACATGGTGGTCATCGCCGCCTACCTGGTGTTTGTGGTCGGGCTGGCGTTTTCGTCCTACGGCAAATTGAAACTGGGCAGCAAGGACGACACCCCGGACTTCAGCTACGGCGCCTGGGCCGGCATGTTGTTCTCGTCGGGTATCGGCATCTCGCTGCTGTACTTCGGCGCCTCGGAGCCGTTGGATCACTACTTCAACCCGCCCGAAGGCGCGGCCGCCAGCAACACGGCTGCACGCCAGGCGCTGCAATTGACGTTCCTGCACTGGGGCCTGCACGGCTGGGCGATCTACGCCTTGGTCGGCCTGGCCGTGGCGTACTTCGCCTACCGGCATAACCAGCCGCTGGCCTTGCGTTCGGCGCTGTACCCGTTGGTGGGCGAGCGTTGGGTGAAGGGCGCGGCCGGCCACGCGGTGGACGGTTTCGGCATGTTCGTGACCCTGCTGGGCCTGGTGACCAACCTGGGGATTGGCGCAATGCAAGTGTCGTCCGGGTTGGAAAACCTGTTCGGCATGGAGCACAACAACACCAACCTGCTGATCGTGATTATCGTGATGAGCACCGTGGCGACCATCGCCGCCGTGTCGGGTGTGGAGAACGGCATTCGCCGCCTGTCCAACCTCAACATCGTGCTGTTCAGCGGCCTGCTGATCTTTGTGCTGCTGTTCGGCCCGACCCTGCACCTGCTCAACGGCCTGGTGCAAAACACCGGTGACTACCTCAACGGTATCGTGCTGAAAACCTTCGACCTCTATGTGTACGAAGGCGACGCGGCGAAGACCGAAGGCTGGATGGGCCTGTGGACCCTGTTCTACTGGGCGTGGTGGATTTCCTGGGCCCCATTCGTCGGCATGTTTATCGCGCGGATTTCTCGTGGTCGCTCGGTGCGTGAACTGGTGGCTGGCGTACTGCTGATCCCGCTGGGCTTCACCCTGGCGTGGCTGTCGATCTTTGGTAACTCGGCGCTGGATTTGGTGCTGAACCACGGTGCGGTGGAGTTGGGCAAGACGGCGCTGGAACAGCCCTCGATGGCCATCTACCAACTGCTGGAGCATTACCCGGCGTCGAAAATCGTCATCGGCGTGTCGATCTTTGTCGGCTTTGTGCTGTTCCTGACCCCGGCGGATTCCGGCGCGGTGATGATGGCCAACCTGTCGTGCAAAGGCGGCAATGTGGACGAAGACGCGCCGCACTGGTTGCGGATCTTCTGGTCGGCCGTGATCACCCTGGTGACCATCGGCTTGCTCTTTGCCGGCAACTTCCAGGCCATGCAAACCATGGTGGTGCTGGCGGGGCTGCCGTTCTCGGTGGTGCTGGTGTTCTTTATGTTCGGTTTGCACAAGGCGATGCGCCAGGACGTGGCCATCGAACAAGAGCAGGCGCAATTGGCCGAGCGTGGCCGTCGTGGTTTCAGCGAGCGCCTGACCGCGCTGGACCTGCAACCGAGCCAGGGCACGGTGCAGCGTTTCATGGACAAGCACGTAACGCCGGCGCTGGAAGAAGCCGCCGTGGCCTTGCGTGAACAGGGGCTGCAAGTGCAGACGCTGCTGGGCAAATCCAAGCGCTGCATCGGTGTGCGCATCGAGATGGAAGAGGGCAACCCGTTTGTCTACGAAGTGAGCCTGGATGCTTACTCGTCGGCTTCCACTGACCTGCCTGAAGAAGAGCGCACCCGCTACTACCGTGCCGAGGTGTACCTGCACAACGGGCCTCAGGAATACGACCTGATGGGCTTTGCCCAGGAACAGATCACCCGGGACGTGCTCGATCAGTTTGAAAGCCATCGGCAGCTCCTTGGCCGGGTCTATAGCTGATAGTTGAAGCAAGCGGTGCCGTCACTGGCGCCGCTTTCTCAAGATTGAAATGAGGCCAACTGTGGGAGCTGGCTTGCCTGCGATAGCAATGGTGAATCCAACATAGCTATCGCAGGCAAGCCAGCTCCCACATTGACCCCGTTTCTTCAGTGGGGTTGTGGGGTTGGCTTAGCCCAGGTTTTTGCCCAGCAGAGCATGGTACAGCTCACTATCCCCCAAGATCCCCACCACCTGGTTGTTGTTATGCAACACCAGCTTGTTCCCGGTGTGATAGCGAATCTGCAACGCATCGCGCATGCCGATATTCGAATCCACCAGCGTCGGCAACCGCCCCAGACCTTCCACCGCTTGCCCCGGCGCCCAGTTCTGCAAATTCATCACTGCGCCATTCTGGCGAGCGCCCTTGATGGTGTTGCCTTCGGCCAGGTCCAGCCACGAATCGCCACCCGGATCGAGACACACTGAACCATTGACGCGCTTGCAGTTGTCCAGCGTGCGCATCAGGCTGCGCCCGCACAGCACGTTCAGCGGGTTGGTATGGGCGACGAAGGTTCGCACATAGTCGTCCGCCGGGTTCAGCACGATCTCTTCCGGCACGCTGTACTGGATGATCTTGCCGTCTTTCATGATCGCGATGCGGCTGCCCAACTTAAGCGCCTCGTCGAGGTCGTGGCTCACAAACACGATGGTCTTGCTCAGCTTGCGTTGCAGCTCCAGCAGTTCGTCCTGCAAGCCTTGGCGGATCAACGGGTCGAGGGCGGAGAAGGGTTCGTCCATCAGCAGGATATCGGCGTCCATCGCCAACGCGCGGGCCAGGCCGACGCGTTGCTGCATGCCGCCGGACAGCTCATCCGGCTTCTTGTTACGCCATTGGGTCAGGCCCACCAGCTCGAGTTTTTCATCCACCAGCTTGCGCCGGTCTTTCTCCGGGCGGCCTTGCATCTCCAGGCCGAAGCTGATGTTTTCGCGCACCGTCAGCCAGGGCATCAGGGCGAACTTCTGGAACACCATGGCGATGCGTTTGGTGCGCATCATTTTCAGCTCGGCCGGGGTGCAGGAGGCGATGTCGATCTGGCGCCCTTCATGCTCCACGAACAACTGGCCACGGCTTACGGTGTTGAGGCCGTTGATGCAGCGCAGCAAGCTGGATTTGCCCGAGCCCGACAGGCCCATGAGCACGCAGATCTCGCCTTTCTCGATGTCCAGGCTGGCTTTTTCTACGCCGACAATCTGCCCGGTCTTTTTCAGGATCTCGTTACGGCTCATGCCCTGGTCCAGCAGCTTGAGCGCTTCGCGTGGGTCTTTGGAGAAGATCACGTCGACATTGTCGAATCGGATAATGCTCATGCATCACCCCCTACTTTGGCGTCGGGTTGTTTGCAGATGCGGTCGAGCATGATGGCCAGCAGGACGATTGCCAGGCCGGCTTCAAAGCCCAGGGCGATGTCAGCGGTGTTGAGTGCGTTGACCACTGGCTTGCCGAGGCCGTCGGCGCCCACCAGGGCCGCGATCACCACCATCGACAACGACAGCATGATGCATTGGGTAATGCCGGCAGCGATGCTCGGCATGGCGTGGGGCAGTTCAATGCGCGAGAGCAGTTGACGGCGCGAGCAGCCAAAGGCTTTGCCGGCGTCGAGCAGCTCTTGGGGAACGTCGCGGATACCCAGGTAAGTCAGGCGGATCGGCGCGGCAATCGCGAACACCACCGTCGAGATCAAGCCAGGCACCACACCCAGCCCGAAGAGGGTCAGGGTAGGGATGAGGTAGACGAAGGTCGGTACGGTCTGCATCAGATCGAGCACCGGCCGCATCATCGTGTAGAACAACGGTTTGTGCGCGGCAACAATGCCCAGCGGCACACCGATGACCACGCAGACCAGGGTGGCGAACAGCACTTGCGCCAGGGTCTCCATGGTTTCCTGCCAGTACCCAAGGTTCAGGATCAGCAGGAAGGAGGCGATGACAAAAACGGTCAGGCCCCATTTGCGTTGAATAAAGTGAGCCAGCAGCGCAATCAGACCGATCAATGCCAGCGGATTGAACCAGGTCAGCGCGAACGTCACGCCGTGGATCATCGTTTCCAGGGTCGATGCGATTGCGTCGAAGTAGTTGGCGCCGTGTTGGGTCAACCATTCAACGAAGGCAGCGATGTACTGGCCTAGTGGGATTTTCTGTTCAGTCAGCATGGTAGTGAATGTCCACATGCGAAGAGGGAAAACATCCCGGGGCAGCGTACCGCCCCGGGGACAACGGTGTTACTTGGCGAGGTAGGCTTTAACGGCGTCCAATCCAGGTTTGCCATCCACAGTGGTAACACCGGCGAGCCAGGTGTCGAGGACTTGCGGGTTAGCTTTGAGCCACGCTTTGGCGGCTGCGTCGGGTTTTTGTTTGTCGTCCAGGACTTTGCCCATCAGGGTGCTTTCCATGTCCAGGGTGAACACCAGGTTTTTCAGCAGCTGGCCAACGTTGCTGCATTCCTCGGAGTAGCCCTTGCGGGTGTTGGTGTAGATGGTGGCCTGGCCGTAGTTGGGGCCGAACGAGTCGTCACCGCCGGTCAGGTACTTCATCTTGAAGCGGGTGTTCATCGGGTGCGGTTCCCAGCCGAGGAACACGATGGCCTGGTCACGCTTGGAGGCGCGTTCCACCTGGGAGAGCATCCCGGCTTCGCTGGATTCGACCACTTTGAAACCGGCGGTTTTCAGGCCGAAGGCGTCTTTGTCGATCAGCGTCTGGATGGTGCGGTTGCCGTCGTTGCCCGGCTCAATGCCGTAGATTTTTCCGCCCAGCTCGTCCTTGAATTTGGCGATATCGGCGAAGTCTTTCAGGCCCTTGTTGTACAGCGCCTCGGGGACCGCCAGGGTGTACTTGGCGTTCTCCAGGTTGGCGCGCACGGTTTCCACGGTGCCGGCATCACGGTACTGCTTGATGTCGTTTTCCATGGTCGGCATCCAGTTGCCGAGGAAGATGTCCATGTTCTTGCCGTCGGCCAGGGACTTGTAGGTCACCGGTACCGAAATCATCGTGGTGCGCGGCTTGTAGCCCAGGCCCTTGAGGACTTCGCTGGTGGTCGCGGTGGTGACGGTGATGTCGGTCCAGCCGACATCGGAGAAGTTGACGGTCTGACATTGTGCCGGTTCTGCAGCGTGCGCCAGGACTGGCAGACTCAACATGGCGGCCAACAACAACTGGGGTGAACCTTTCATAGGGCTAGACTCCTGTGTTTTTTCTGGCGGCCTTCGCCGCGCTTTATAAGGGTTGCGGTTGGTGCGTGCGACAACAGCTCTGGCACGGTGCCTTGCAAACGAGTCGAGACTGATCATGTACCAGTGAAAATCTGACGCCTACAGGGGGCGTCGTATCCAGTACAGGGATGGTCGTATCCAGTGTCGGTGACGTCGCTTACAGATTTTTCCAGAGGTAAAACTGCTGTTTTTACCCCTCTGCACCGCAAAAAACGGCCAAAACCAGGGATCGCACGGCAGCGACGCTGGTGAGCATGGTCACGTCGGTGTGAGACGCCGTGATGACGAACAAAAGGCTGATGATGCCGCCATCTGGGCGATCTGAGCGTAGCACCTCGTTCATGCCTGGCCCGTGCTTATCGAGGAGTTCCACGGCAATGGCTATCAGCGTTTTCGACCTGTTCAAGATCGGCATCGGGCCTTCGAGTTCTCACACCGTCGGCCCCATGCGCGCCGCGGCGTTGTTTGTGCAAGGCTTGCGCGAACGTGGGTGGCTGGAGCAAGTGCGGCGCGTCGAAGTGCAGCTGTATGGCTCGCTGTCGGCCACCGGCATCGGCCATGGCAGCGACACCGCCACCATCATGGGCCTGATGGGCGAATGGCCCGACGCCATCGACCCCTCGCAAATCGGCATCCGCATCGCGACCCTGCGCGAAACCGACACCTTGCTGCTGGACGGGCGCCTGCCGGTGCCTTTTGTGTGGGCGCGCGACATGCAACTGCTCGACGAAAACCTGCCGTTCCACCCCAATGCCATGACCCTCGTGGTGCATGGCGACAACGGCGAGTTGCACCGCGACACCTACTATTCCGTGGGCGGTGGTTTTGTGGTGGATGAAGCCCAGGCACAAAGCGGCGTGGCCGACATGGACCGCACCGAGCTGCCCTACGATTTTTCCAGCGCGGCAGAGCTGTTGCAGCTGTGCAAGACCCACAACCTGCGCGTCGCCGAGCTGATGCTGGCGAACGAAAAGGTCTGGCGTTCTGAAGAAGAAATCCGCAGCGGCCTGATGAAGCTCTGGCGCGCCATGCAAGATTGCGTGGAGCAGGGCCTCAAGCACGAAGGCATCCTGCCCGGCGGCCTCAACGTACGCCGCCGCGCGGCGAAGTTGCACCGCAGCTTGCAGGAGCTGGGCAAGCCCAACGTGATCGGCTCGACCTTGAGCGCGATGGAATGGGTCAATCTGTTCGCCCTCGCGGTGAACGAGGAAAACGCCGCCGGTGGGCGCATGGTCACCGCCCCCACCAACGGCGCGGCGGGGATCATCCCGGCGGTGCTGCACTACTTCATGAAGTTCAGCGAAGAAGTCACCGAAGCCAACGTCGTGGACTACATGCTCGGCGCAGCAGCGGTGGGCATCCTGTGCAAGAAGAACGCTTCGATCTCCGGCGCCGAAGTGGGCTGCCAGGGCGAAGTCGGCTCGGCCTGCGCCATGGCCGCTGCCGGGCTGGCGGAAATCCTCGGCGCCACGCCGGAGCAACTGTGCAACGCCGCCGAAATCGGCCTGGAGCACAACCTCGGCCTGACCTGCGACCCGGTGGGCGGGCTGGTGCAAGTGCCGTGCATCGAGCGCAACGCGATTGCGGCGGTGAAGGCGATCAACGCCGCGCAGATGGCCCTGCGTGGTGACGGCCAGCACTTTATCTCGCTGGACCGGGTGATCCGCACCATGCGCGATACCGGGGCGGATATGCATGACAAGTACAAGGAGACATCGCGGGGTGGGTTGGCGGTGAGTGCTGTCGAGTGTTGAATTGACAGGCTTTTGTGGCGAGGGAGCTTGCTCCCGCTGGAGTGCGAAGCGCTCCCAAGATTCTTGGGGCCGCTACGCAGCCCAGCGGGAGCAAGCTCCCTCGCCACAAAGGTAGGTGCACTGCTCACAAAGTGAACGCCCAGACCAAAAGCGCCACCTTTTAGCGCGTCGCAAACAGATAAGTAGCTCCCAAACGATTTCCTGCCTAACCATCCATCACCCGTGCCAGCGGTGACAGACTCGTCCCACGCCCGCAAAGCGCCTTCCCACAAGTGCTACCGATCTGCTCACACCCCTTGGGCAAGCCCGTTCCTACGTCCTTTTCCGCTCATACCCCCACTTGCGACACGGGCTTATATAGACGCGTCAAAACGTCGCTTTTAGGAGTTATTGGACGGCCATTCAATTTTAGGCATGGCAATTGCTCTATCAATTCAAAGCCTCTCGCCTCGCCGGTTGAAGAGCGCAATAACAAGAGCCTCGCCTGAGGCCATCACCCGCTTTGTGTGAGGAGATACTGTGATGACGTCGTTCAACTCCGGGGCTCAACCCCAGAACCGTGCGCCTCAATCCATCGGCTTTTTGCTGCTGGACAATTTCACGCTGATTTCCCTGGCGTCCGCAGTCGAACCCCTGCGCATGGCCAACCAGCTGTCCGGCCGCGAGCTGTATCGCTGGACAACCCTGAGTGTCGATGGCAACCAGGTGTGGGCCAGCGACGGTCTGCAAATCACCCCCGACGCCTCCATGCACAAAGCCCCGGCCCTGGACACGGTGATCGTGTGCGGCGGCGTGGGCATCCAGCGCACCGTCACCCGTGAACACGTGTCGTGGCTGCAAAGCCAGGCGCGCCAGTCCCGCCGCTTGGGCGCCGTGTGCACCGGCAGTTGGGCGCTGGCGTGCGCCGGTCTGCTCGACGGTTTCGATTGCAGCGTGCACTGGGAATGCCTCGCGTCGATGCAGGAAGCCTTCCCCCGCGTGGCCATGAGCACACGCCTGTTCACCCTCGACCGCAACCGCTTCACCAGCTCCGGCGGCACCGCGCCGCTGGACATGATGCTGCACCTGATCAGCCGCGATCACGGGCGTGAACTGTCCGCCGCGATCTCCGAGATGTTTGTGTACGAACGCATCCGCAACGAACAGGATCACCAGCGCGTGCCGCTCAAGCACATGCTCGGCACCAACCAGCCGAAGCTGCAGGAAATCGTCGCGTTGATGGAAGCCAACCTGGAAGAACCGATCGACCTCGACGAACTGGCGGTGTACGTCGCCGTGTCGCGGCGCCAGCTGGAGCGGCTGTTCCAGAAGTACCTGCACTGCTCGCCGTCGCGTTATTACCTCAAGCTGCGCCTGATCCGTGCGCGGCAGCTGCTCAAGCAAACGCCAATGTCGATCATCGAAGTGGCGTCGGTGTGCGGGTTTGTCTCCACGCCGCACTTCTCCAAGTGCTACCGCGAATACTTCGGCATTCCGCCACGGGATGAACGTGTGGGCTCCAACACTACCCAGCAGGTGGCGATGATGCCGATTCCGCAGGCACTGGTGTTGTCACCGTTGTCGGGGCCGTTGTCGGCGTTGAGCCAGGCCAGGAACGAATCGACATTTGCCAGCGTTCGGCTTTAGACCGGCTTTTGTGGCGAGGGAGCTTGCTCCCGCTAGAGTGCGCAGCGCTCCCAGGATTTTGGGGCCGCTTCGCAGCCCAGCGGGAGCAAGCTCCCTCGCCACAGGTCAGGCCCCAGAGTTCTGCTTGAATTGCACCAGGGCCGGCAACAACTGCTTATCAATCGCCTGCCTCACCGCCGGCAAAATCGTCGCACTGCCGGTGTACATCTGCTCCACCATTCCTTTCAGCGCCTTGGCCCGCGCTTCGCTCAAACCGCGTACCGCACACTCGCAGGCCTGCTCGGCGGTAGAGCCGCTGGAAACCTCAAAACCCAGTGAGCGCAGTTGGCCCAGCAGGTCATCCTGATCAATCAAATCCGCATGCATCATGACGTTTTATCCTGGTGAAGGGAGCGGGGTTTGACCTGGATTCTGGTAGCCGCTCAACCGGTCGGCAAGGGCAGATTGCGCGAATGCCTCAGATGGCTATGGGCATGTCGTTTTCGGGCCATTTGCCGACAGAAGTAATAGGCACACTGAGCTCAAGCAAGCAGCTTGAAGGTTTGGTCACCCTCGGGATGTACGGCTCACACAACACATTCTGCCTCGATCTTGTCACGGCTTGATCGGGGCTTTTTTTATGCCGATGACCCGGCCGAGCAGGGCAGGGCGCGGCAGGTCGGCCTGCTCTTGGCTGATCGCCGAGAGGCGTTGCAATGACGCCTCGGTAAACGGCGCCGCATGCGGCCCGGCGAGGTCGACGTGCAGCAGCATCTGTTCGTTGCCGGCCAGCTCCTTTTCATCCCCGACTAAATGCAGGCTGTGATAGAGATGCAGGCGCTTGGCGTCATGGTCGATCAGTTGGGTATGCACCTCGACCTCGGCACCGAGTTTCACTTCGTGCAGGTAGTTCAGGTGCAGCTCCAGGGTGAACAGCGAATGGCCGCTGGCTTCGCGGTTTTCGCTGTCGAGGCCAAGGGTGTCCATGAGGGCGTCGGTGGCGTAGCTGAAGATCAACAGGTAGAACGCGTCGCGCAGGTGGCCGTTGTAGTCGACCCAGTCGGGGTGGATGGCAGTGGTGTAAGTCGTCAGTGCAGGCATGGTCAGTACTCGGTCAAAAGTGTGGGAGCTGGCTTGCCTGCGATGGCGGTGGTGAATCTTGCATCGCTATCGCAGGAGAGCCAGCTCCCACACAGATCAAAAGCTGTTATTCAGCGAAAGTCATACCGTGTTTGGCCTTGGTGGTTTTTACCGCTTCCAACACCGCCAGCAGGCAATCATCACGATAGCGTTCCAGCGCCGAAATGCTGTGTGTGCCCAGTTGATCGCTGGTGCCATCGACCACATCGTCAATCAACTTGTCGGTCAATTCCGGCGCTGGCAAATACGTCCACGGCAACTGCAAGGCCGGGCCGAACTGTGCCATGAAGTGGCGCATGCCGGCATCGCCACCCGCGAGAGTGTAGGTCAGGAATGTACCCATGAACGACCAGCGCAGCCCGGCGCCAAAACGGATCGCATCGTCGATTTCGCCGGTGGTCGCCACGCCGTCATTCACCAGGTGCAGCGCCTCGCGCCAGAGGGCTTCGAGCAGGCGGTCGGCGATAAACCCCGGGACTTCCTTACGCACATGCAACGGGCGCATGCCGAGGGATTCGTACACCTTGATCGCCGCCTGAATCGCTTCTGGCGCCGTGTTTTTACCGCCCACCACTTCCACCAGCGGCAACAGGTAGACCGGGTTGAACGGGTGGCCGACCACGCAGCGTTCCGGATGGGTCGAGCCCTCGTAGAATTCACTCGGCAACAGGCCGGAGGTGCTGGAGCCGATCAAGGCGTTTGGCTTGGCGGCGGCGCTGATCTTGCTGTGCAAATCGAGCTTCAATTCCAGGCGTTCCGGGGCGCTTTCCTGGATGAAGTCCGCGTCTTTGACGCACTCCTCGATGGTGGCGACGAAGCGCAAGCGGTCCTGGGAGGCACCGGACGCCAAGCCTTGTTTTTCCAGGGCGCCCCAGGCGTTGGCGACGCGTTTGCGCAGGGCGGCTTCGGCGCCGGGCGCGGGGTCCCAGGCGACCACATCCAGGCCGTGGGCGAGGGCGCGGGAGACCCAGCCGCTGCCGATGACACCGCTGCCGAGGGCGGCGAAGGTTTTGATTTCGGTGATAAAGCTCATTGGCAACATTCCTGAAGATTTCGGTGATCTGTTGTGGGGCTTGCTGTGGCGAGGGAGCTTGCTCCCGCTGGGCTGCGTAGCGGCCCGAGGATTTTGGGAGCGCTTCGCACTCCAGCGGGAGCAAGCTCCCTCGCCACAAAGCCCGCTCCCACAGGGGGGTTGAGGTGTTTGGGGGTTAGCCGCGTTGGGGCAGGCCCATTTTTATGCGGCCTTCTGCGGGCGTCAGAACGCGCGCACCGAGTCGGCTGAGGATCTCGCTGGCGCGTTCCACCAGTTGCCCATTAGTCGCCAGCACGCCCTTGTCCAACCACAGGTTGTCTTCCAAACCGACCCGCACGTTGCCGCCCAGCAGCACCGCTTGCGCGGCCATCGGCATTTGCATGCGGCCGATGCCGAAGCCGGCCCACACCGCGTCGGCGGGCAGGTTGTCGACCATGGCTTTCATGGTGGTGGTGTCAGCCGGCGCGCCCCACGGGATGCCCAGGCACAGTTGGAACAGCGGGTTGTCCAGCAGGCCTTCCTTGATCAGTTGCTTGGCAAACCACAGGTGGCCGGTGTCGAAGATTTCCAGCTCGGCCTTCACGCCCAGCTCCTGGATACGTTTGGCGCCTGCCCGCAGTTGGGCCGGGGTGGACACGTAAATGGTGTCGCCATCGCCGAAGTTGAGGGTGCCGCAGTCCAGGGTGCAGATTTCCGGCAGCAACTCTTCGACGTGGGCCAGGCGCGTCAGCGGGCCGACCAGGTCGGTGTTGGGGCCGAATTCCATTGGGTTTTCACCGGCGCCGATTTCCAGGTCGCCGCCCATGCCCGCCGTGAGGTTGACGATGATGTCGATGTCGGCCTCGCGGATGCGCTCCATCACTTCGCGGTACAGGGCGACGTCGCGGCTGAACTTGCCGGTCTCGGGGTCGCGCACGTGGCAATGCACAACGGTGGCGCCAGCCTTGGCGGCTTCCACCGCAGCGGCGGCGATTTGCTTGGGAGTGACCGGCACGTGGGGGCTGCGGCTGGTCGTGTCGCCAGCACCGGTGAGTGCGCAGGTGATGATGACGTCGTGGTTCATGGGGCGGTTCCTTACAGGCGTGGTGGTGCCGTTCGCGGTCGAAAGTGACCGCGAAACGGTGATTGAAAACGGGTCATTTACTGGTCAGTTGCAGGTTCGCCGCAGCCGGTTTGCCGTCGAAGGTGGTCACGCCTTCAAGCCAGCGCTGCTGGTCTTGCGGGTGATCCTTGAGCCACTGCTTGGCGGACTCGATCGCGTCCTTGTGGTCCAGCAACGGCTGCATCATCCGGCTCTCGTCGGCGGCGGTGAACGTCAGGTTGGTCAGCAATTTGTGCACGTTGGGGCACTGTTCGGCGTAGGTCGGCGACGTGACGCTCCACACGGTGGCCATGCCTTCGTTCGGGCCCAGGGCGTCGTCGCTGCCGCTGAGGTAGGTCATGGCAACGTTGACGTTCATCGGGTGCGGCGCCCAGCCGAAGAACACCACGGCTTCCTTGCGCCGCACCGCGCGGTCCACGGCGGCGAGCATGCCGGCCTCGCTGGACTCCACCAGCTGGAATTTGCCCAGGCCGAACTGGTTCTTGGCGATCATCGCCTTGATCTGGGTGTTGGCGCCCGAGCCGGGCTCGATGCCGTAGATCTTGCCGCCCAGCTCTTTGTCGAATTTGGCGATGTCAGCGAAGGTTTTCAGGCCCTTGTCCGCCAGATACGTCGGCACGGCGAGGGTGGCGCGCGCGTCTTCCAGGCTCGGTTTGTCGAGGACCTTGACCTGCTTGGCGTCTACGAACGGCGTGATGGTCTGGGTCATCAGCGGGTTCCAGTAGCCGAGGAACAGGTCCAGGCGCTGGTCGCGGATGCCGGCGAAGATGATTTGCTGGGAGGCGCTGGTTTGTTTGGTCTTGTAGCCGAGGCCGTCGAGCAGTACTTGGGTCATGGCGCTGGTGGCGATCACGTCGGTCCAGTTCACCACGCCCATGCGCACGTTCTGGCACGAAGCCGCGTCGGCCGCCATGACGTTGGTACTGAAAATGGCGCTGGCGCTGAGTGCGAGTAACAGTCGGTTCATGGTGGGTCCCTCGGCAGGTCGTTATTGTGGGGGCCGGTGTCTTTGTGCACCGTGACGCCACGTTACGCAGCTTGCGGGGCGGTAAAACGCACGGCGGCGACCGACTCTTGCACTGCAGCGACCTGTCCTCTTGAAACCCGCCGCGAACGGGAGTATCACAGGGCCACGCTGCCCGCCCGACGAGAGCGCTACCATGTCCCAGGATTTCTACTTTCTGCTGATGCCGGGCTTCTCGGCCATCGGTTTTATCTCCGCCCTTGAGCCGCTGCGGGTGGCCAATCGCTTTCGCGGCGAGCTGTACCGCTGGCACGTGCTGAGTGCCGATGGTGGCGCGGTCTTGGCGAGCAATGGCATGTCGGTCAACGCCGACGCGGCGCTGGAGCCGCTGAAAAAGGGCGCGACTTTGCTGGTGGTCGCCGGCTTTGAACCGCTGAAGTTCGCCACGCCAGCGCTGGAACACTGGCTGCGCCGCCTCGACCACGACGGCGTGACCCTCGGCGCCATCGACACCGGCGCTTGCGTGCTGGCCGAAGCGGGCCTGCTCGACGGCTACCGCCTGACCCTGCACTGGGAAGCCATCGATGCGTTCAAGGAATCCTATCCGCACCTCAGCGTGACCCAGGAACTGTTCGAGATCGACCGCCGCCGCATCACCTGCGCCGGTGGCACCGCGTCCATCGACCTGCTGCTCGACCTGATCGCCCAGGCCCACGGCCCGGAGCTGGCGATCCAAGTGTCGGAACAGTTCGTCCTCGGGCGCATTCGCCCGCGCAAAGACCACCAGCGCATGCAGATCGCCACGCGCTACGGCATCAACAACAAAAAATTGGTGCAGGTGATCGGCGAGATGGAACAACACACCGAACCGCCGCTGACCACCCTGGCGTTGGCCGAAGCGATCAAGGTCACGCGGCGCCAGTTGGAGCGCCTGTTTCGCCTGCACCTGAACGATACGCCGAGTAACTTCTACCTCGGCCTGCGCCTGGAAAAAGCCCGGCAGCTCTTGCGCCAGAGCGACATGAGCGTGCTGGAGGTGAGTATTGCGTGCGGGTTTGAATCGCCGTCGTATTTCACCCGTAGTTACAGGGCAAGGTTTGCGAAATGTCCAAGGGAAGATCGGCGACGGGAGGTGGTTTGATCGTTTTTTAGCCAATTATAGTGGCGACTATAAATTATAGTTGCCGCCATAATTGGGTATAAAACTCGGTTCAGGGATTGGCAATTGCACTGTCACCGCGCGAGTTCTGAGTGCACACCTATCAAATGTGGGAGCTGGCTTGCCTGCGATGGCGGTGGGTCAGCACCACAAATGCCAATTGATACATCGCTATCGCAGGCAAGCCAGCTCCCACATGGATACCCGGTGTGGCTTATTTCTTCAGCAGGGCCGAGCAGGAAGCTTTGTAGGCTTCATGCTGGTATTTGTTCAGGCTGGCCGGCAGTTCAAAGTTGTGCTTCTTGTTCTGCGCATTGATGGTCTGCGGCGACAGCAACGTCACCTCCACACCGTCGAGCAACTGAAACACGCCCTCGATCTTGAACGTGGTCGGCCCACCGGCAAATTCACCCTTCTTGCTGCGCTTCTTGATCGCGATCCGCTCGATGCCGTTGGCCTGCACAAAAGCCTTCACCTGGGCGGCGAAGGCTTTGACGTTGGCCGCTTCATCATCGTCTTCGAGGGCGATTTTCTTGGTGGCCAGGGCGACGTGGTTCAGCGCCTGGTTGTCCAGGGAAGCGACCGCGATGATGGCTTCGCTGCCTTTGATTTCGATGCCGCAGATAGTCATGTTCAAGCCTATGGGAATGGAAGGGTGTCAGTAATACCGGTCTTCTGCTTTGTGCTGATAGATCCGATGCACCGTCCAGAGGATCAGCGCAAAGCATAAAGCGATCAGGCTGGCGCTCACACTCATGATGTAGAAGTTGGGCGAGCTGTAATGGAAGTTCGCCTTGATGTTATGCACCGTCGGGAACCATTTCGAATACACGACGGCGACCGGGTCGCCCACTTCGTAGCCAGGGTTTTGGACGTAGAAGCTGTTATTGACCATGCCGTCTTCACGCTGGCCTTCGTGGCTGAACGTGTAATACACGTTGGTGCTTGAGTTGCGCGGGCCGACGCTTTCGAGTTGGGTGATCTGTCCGACCGTTTCTACGGGGCCCGCCTTGATCAGCCCATGGGGCGCGCCCCGGCTGACGGACAGCGACAACATCAGCGCCAGTATCAAGGTGAACAGAAACAGCAGAACAGCGCGCGTGAACAGGAAATCCCGTTCCGCTTCGCGTGCGTAGTACATGTGACATCCTTTTCAGTGGATCAAGTTGCTCGACCGGGTTATTCCTGCCCAATCGACTCCAAAAACTCCGACCGCTCATCACTCATCCGCGCCAAACAGTCATTCACCGCAATCGCATACGCCTTGGTGCCGTTCACCGCCGGGAAGGTGTCCACGGCGCAATCGGCATCCCGCAGTTTTTCCCACTTCTGCTGGGCATCCTTCAGACGAGCGGTAATGTCCGCCAGCTTGGTCTTGTCGCTGCCGTAGGTCGCAGCCATGCGTTCCAACAGGCCCTGGTAGTTATCCTTGAGCAGTTGTTCGGCGGTGGTTTTGTTGTAGGTGGCGCATTCCAGGGTTTGCTTGTCGTTTTCGATGCCGTCGCAGGGCGTGCTGTCGGTGTCTTCGGCCGCATGGGCGGTGGTTGCGATGAGTGCCAAAGCCAGGAAAATCGATTTCATTGCGCCGTCTCATATCAGGTGATGCGGGAATTCTGGCCCAAGAGTAGGACAAATAACAGCCGCCAGTCAGAGCTGTCATAGCAGCCTTTGTCGTGGATTGACGCTTTCGGCAATTCCCCTGTCGTTTTTGCACCCGGCTCGGGTTGCCCCTGGGCATATGCTGGCCCCAAAGCGCCGGCAGACGATTCGGCGCATGAATCGCCAATAAGGGGACGCCTGATGAGCCCAGCCGAATTGCACGCCGACAGCATCGTTATCGACGGGCTGATTATTGCCAAGTGGAACCGCGACCTGTTCGAGGACATGCGCAAAGGTGGCCTCACCGCCGCCAACTGCACCGTGTCGGTGTGGGAAGGGTTCCAGGCCACCATCAATAACATCGTGGCCAGCCAGACCCTGATCCGTGAAAACAGCGACCTGGTGATCCCGGTGAAAACCACCGCCGACATCCGCCGCGCCAAGGAACTGGGCAAGACCGGCATCATCTTCGGCTTCCAGAATGCCCATGCTTTCGAAGACCAACTCGGCTACGTCGAGATCTTCAAGCAGCTCGGCGTTGGCGTGGTGCAGATGTGCTACAACACCCAGAACCTGGTCGGCACCGGTTGCTACGAGCGCGACGGCGGCCTGTCGGGTTTTGGCCGTGAGATCGTCGGCGAGATGAACCGCGTCGGCATCATGTGCGATCTGTCCCACGTCGGTTCCAAGACCTCCGAAGAAGTCATCCTCGAATCGAAAAAACCGGTGTGCTACTCCCACTGCCTGCCGTCCGGGCTCAAGGAGCACCCGCGCAACAAGTCCGATGAAGAGCTTAAGTTTATTGCGGACCACGGCGGTTTTGTTGGCGTGACCATGTTCGCGCCGTTCCTGGCCAAGGGCATCGATTCGACCATCGACGACTACGCCGAAGCCATCGAATACACCATGAACATCGTCGGCGAAGACGCCATCGGCATCGGCACCGACTTCACCCAGGGCCATGGCCAGGATTTCTTTGAAATGCTGACCCATGACAAGGGCTACGCCCGCCGCCTGACCAGCTTCGGCAAGATCATCAACCCACTGGGCATCCGCACCGTGGGCGAGTTCCCCAACCTCACCGAGACCCTGCTCAAGCGCGGCCACAGCGAACGCGTGGTGCGCAAGATCATGGGCGAGAACTGGGTCAACGTCCTCAAGGACGTCTGGGGCGAATAAGCCAGCGCACAACTGCGCAACACCACACTAAAAAATTTTCTGGAGTTAAGTTTCCATGGCCAAGATCGCCCCGCAATTACCTATCGAAGTCGACAGCGAGACCGGTGTCTGGACCTCCGACGCCCTGCCAATGCTGTATGTGCCGCGCCATTTCTTCGTCAACAACCACATCGGTATCGAGGAAGTCCTGGGCGCCGATGCCTACGCCGAGATCCTCTACAAAGCCGGCTACAAGTCCGCCTGGCACTGGTGTGAAAAAGAAGCCGAATGCCACGGCCTGGAAGGCGTCGCGGTGTTCGAGCACTACATGAAGCGCCTGTCGCAACGTGGCTGGGGCCTGTTCAAGATCCAGGACATCGACCTCGACAAGGGCACCTGCAGCGTCAAGCTGGAACACTCCGCGTTTGTCTACGTGTACGGCAAGGTCGGGCGCAAGGTTGACTACATGTTCACCGGCTGGTTTGCCGGCGCCATGGACCAGATTCTTCAGGCGCGTGGCAGCAACATCCGCACCGTCGCAGAGCAAGTCTACGGAGGCTCCGAAGAGGGCCACGATGACGGCCTGTTCACCGTCAAGCCGTTGTAAGCCGAGGACCGTGCCATGGCTTTCGAAGCAATGTTTGCGCCGATCCAGATCGGCAAACTGACCATCCGCAACCGCGTGCTCAGTACCGCCCACGCCGAGGTGTATGCCACCGACGGCGGCATGACCACCGAGCGCTACATCCGTTATTACGAAGAGAAAGCCAAGGGCGGCATCGGCCTGGCGATCTGTGGTGGCTCGTCCGTCGTGGCCATCGACAGCCCGCAGGAATGGTGGAGTTCGGTCAACCTCTCCACCGACCGCATCATCCCGCACTTCCAGAACCTGGCCGACGCCATGCACAAGCATGGCGCCAAGATCATGATCCAGATTACCCACATGGGCCGTCGCTCGCGGTGGGACGGCTTCAACTGGCCGACCCTGATGTCGCCGTCCGGCGTGCGTGAGCCGGTGCACCGTGCCACCTGCAAGACCATCGAACCGGAAGAAATCTGGCGGGTGATCGGCAACTACGCCGCCGCCGCTGGCCGCGCGAAAGCCGGTGGCCTGGACGGCGTGGAACTGTCGGCGGTGCACCAGCACATGATCGACCAGTTCTGGAGCCCTCGGGTCAACAAACGCACCGACGAATGGGGCGGCAGCTTTGAAAACCGCATGCGTTTCGGCCTGGAAGTACTGAAGGCCGTGCGCAAGGAAGTCGGCCCGGATTTCTGCGTGGGCATCCGCCTGTGCGGTGACGAGTTCCACCCGGACGGCTTGTCCCACGAGGACATGAAACAGATCGCCAAGTATTACGACGACACCGGCATGCTCGATTTCATCGGCGTCGTGGGCTCGGGTTGCGACACCCACAACACCCTGGCCAACGTTATCCCCAACATGAGTTATCCACCGGAGCCGTTCTTGCACTTGGCCGCCGGGATCAAGGAAGTGGTCAAGGCCCCGGTGCTGCACGCGCAGAACATCAAGGACCCGAACCAGGCCACGCGCATTCTGGAAGGCGGCTACGTGGACATGGTCGGCATGACCCGTGCGCACATGGCCGACCCGCACCTGATCGCCAAGATCAAGATGGGCCAGATCGACCAGATCAAGCAGTGCGTCGGCGCCAACTATTGCATCGACCGCCAGTACCAGGGCCTGGATGTGCTGTGCATCCAGAACGCCGCGACGTCCCGTGAATACATGGGCGTGCCGCACATCATCGAGAAAACCACCGGGGTCAAACGCAAGGTCGTGGTGGTCGGTGCCGGCCCTGCCGGGATGGAAGCCGCACGCGTCGCCGCCGAGCGTGGCCATGACGTGACGCTGTTCGAGAAGAAAGAATTTATCGGTGGGCAAATCACCACGGCGTCCAAGGCGCCGCAGCGTGACCAGATTGCCGGGATCACCCGCTGGTTCCAGTTGGAGCTGGCGCGCTTGAATGTCGACCTGCGCCTGGGCGTGGCCGCCGATGCGGCGACCATCCTCGACCTGCGCCCGGACGTGGTGGTGCTGGCCGTGGGCGGGCATCCGTTCCTGGAGCAGAACGAACACTGGGGCGCGGCGGAAGGCCTGGTGGTCAGCAGTTGGGACGTGCTCGACGGCAAGGTTGCACCGGGCAAGAACGTGCTGGTGTACGACACCATCTGCGAATTCACCGGCATGTCGGTGGCGGATTTCCTCGCGGACAAAGGCAGCCAGGTGGAGATCGTCACCGACGACATCAAGCCTGGCGTGGCCATCGGCGGTACGTCGTTCCCGACTTACTACCGCAGCATGTACCCCAAGGAAGTGATCATGACCGGCGACATGATGCTGGAAAAGGTCTACCGCGAAGGCGACAAGCTGGTGGCGGTGCTGGAGAACGAATACACCGGCGCCAAAGAAGAACGTGTGGTGGACCAGGTGGTCGTCGAAAACGGCGTGCGCCCGGACGAAGCGATCTACTACGCCCTCAAGGAAGGCTCGCGCAACAAGGGCCAGATGGACGTCGAGGCGCTGTTCGCGATCAAGCCGCAGCCGTGCCTGAGCGAGGCGGGTGACGGTTACTTGCTGTTCCGCATCGGCGACTGCGTGGCGCAGCGCAACACCCACGCTGCGATCTATGACGCCCTGCGCTTGTGCAAGGATTTCTGACGGCTTGTGGAGAACCCTGTGGGAGCGGGCTTGCCCGCGATAGCGGTGGTTCAGTAAACATCTTTGTTGACTGACACACTGCAATCGCGGGCAAGCCCGCTCCCACAGGAATTGAGCAAGGCATCTCGACCTGCAAGACCCCGAGGTCTTTGGGAGCTTCACCATGCTGAACACCCTTCTTCCCATCCTGCTCTTCGCCGCCCTGGGCCTTGCCGTCCTCGGCGCCCTGCGCCGGGTAAACATGTGGCGCCGTGGCCGTGCGTCCAAAGTCGACCTGCTGGGCGGCCTGCTGGCCATGCCCAAGCGCTACATGGTCGACCTGCACCATGTGGTCGCCCGCGACAAATACATTGCCAACACCCACGTCGCCACGGCGCTGGGCTTTGTGCTGTCGGCCTTGCTCGCCATCCTGGTGCACGGCTTCGGCCTGCAAAGCCGCATCCTCGGCTACGCCTTGTTGCTGGCCTCGGTACTGATGTTTGTCGGCGCGACCTTCGTCTACCTGCGTCGGCGCAACCCGCCGTCACGCCTGTCGAAAGGCCCGTGGATGCGCCTGCCGAAAAGCCTGATGGCGTTCTCGGTGAGCTTCTTCCTGCTGACCTTGCCGGTGGCCGGGATTCTGCCGGCGGACTTCGGCGGCTGGCTGCTCGCGGCGCTGTTGAGCGTGGGCGTGTTGTGGGGCGTCAGCGAGATGTTCTTCGGCATGACCTGGGGCGGCCCGATGAAACACGCCTTCGCCGGTGCCCTGCACCTGGCCTGGCACCGTCGCGCCGAGCGTTTTGGCGGCGGCCGTTCCACCGGTTTGAAACCGCTGGATTTGAGCGATAAAAGCGCGCCCCTGGGCGTGGAAAAACCCAAGGATTTCACCTGGAACCAACTGCTCGGTTTCGACGCCTGCGTGCAGTGCGGCAAGTGCGAAGCCGCGTGCCCGGCGTTTGCTGCCGGCCAGCCGCTGAACCCGAAAAAACTGATCCAGGACATGGTCGTCGGCCTGGCCGGTGGCACCGATGCCAAGTTCGCCGGCAGCCCGTATCCAGGCAAGGCCATCGGTGAACACAGTGGCAACCCGCATCAGCCGATCGTCAACGGCCTGGTGGACGCCGAGACCCTGTGGTCCTGCACCACCTGCCGCGCCTGCGTGGAAGAGTGCCCGATGATGATCGAGCACGTGGACGCCATCGTCGACATGCGCCGCCACCTCACCCTGGAAAAAGGCGCCACGCCGAACAAAGGCGCCGAAGTCCTCGAAAACCTCATCGCCACCGACAACCCCGGCGGCTTCGCCCCGGGCGGGCGCTTGAACTGGGCGGCGGATCTGAACCTGCCATTGCTCAGCGACAAAGGCAGCTGCGACGTGCTCTTCTGGGTCGGCGACGGTGCCTTCGACATGCGCAACCAACGTACCCTGCGCGCCTTCGTCAAAGTGCTCAAGGCCGCGAATGTCGACTTCGCCGTGCTTGGCCTGGAAGAACGCGATAGCGGCGACGTGGCCCGCCGCCTGGGCGACGAAGCGACCTTCCAGTTGCTGGCGTCGCGCAATATCCAGACCCTGGCCAAGTACAGTTTCAAGCGCATCGTCACCTGCGATCCCCACAGCTTCCATGTGCTGAAAAACGAGTACGGCGCCTTCAACGGCAACTACGTTGTGCAGCACCACAGCACCTTCATGGCCGAGCTGATCGGCGCGGGCGCGCTGAACCTGGGCCAGCACAAAGGCAATAGCGTGACCTATCACGACCCGTGCTACCTGGGCCGCTACAACGGCGAATACGAGGCGCCGCGCCAAGTGCTGCGAGCGCTGGGGATCGAGGTCAAAGAGATGCAACGCTCGGGCTTCCGTTCACGCTGCTGCGGCGGTGGTGGCGGTGCGCCGATTACCGATATTCCCGGCAAGCAGCGCATTCCCGATATGCGCATGGAAGACATCCGCGAAACCGGTGCTGAACTGGTGGCCGTAGGTTGTCCACAGTGCACGGCGATGCTTGAGGGTGTTGTTGAGCCAAGACCTTTGATCAAAGACATTGCCGAACTGGTCGCCGATGCGTTGCTGGAAGACGCCGCCCCTGCCAAAGCCCCGATCAAGCGTGAACCTGCGGAGGTGCACTGATGAGCGACATTATCCGCCGCGACCCACGCGCTGAGTGGATCGCCCGCAACCGTCTGCACCCGCTGCATGCGGCGATGCAGCCGGTGCAACGCAGCTGGATGGGGCCTAACGGCGTCATCCGCAAGAACGTGCATGGCGTCGGTTTTGTCGGCCCCAACGGCATCAAGCGCATCGACCGCAGCGGCGCCCAGCAGGGCGGCGCGGCCAAGCGCACGGCAGCGGTGGAAGTGCAGTTGCCGTTGCATCAGGTTGCTGCGCCGGCTTTCTACATCAACGTGGTGCCGGACATGGTCGGTGGCCGCCTGAGCAGCCACGACCGCGACTTGCTTGGCCTCGCCCGCCAACTCGCCGGCAGCGACGGTGCGGTGTTGGCCGTGGTGTTTGGCGAGCATAAGGAAAGCGCGTTTGCCACGGCCGGTGTGGACCGCCTGCTGGTGCTGGAGGGCCATGAGTTCGACGGTTATGCACCGGAACAACGGGTGCAAGGTTTGCGCGCTGTGGATAACCAGTTCAACCCACGCCACTGGCTGCTGCCGGACAGCCGCAGCGGTGGCGGTGAATTGGGCCGACGCTTTGCCGCCAGCCTCAAGGAACGCCCGGCCACACGTGTGTGGCAGATCAAGGGTGACGAGTGCATTGGCCGCGCCGGCGCGGGCCAGGAAGACTTGGCCCGGCCGCTGCCGCGCCTGATTCTCGCTGCCGTGGAGTGTGCGGAACCGGTCAGCGAAACCCGCCACGAAGTGTTGCCCGTGGAGTTATCCACAAGCCTGGCACGCAGCCTGCCGCGCATCGAAGACCTTGGCGCGGTGGCGGTGGACCCGGCGGCGATCCCGATGGCCGAAGCCGAGTTCATTTTCTCCGGCGGCAACGGCGTGAAGGACTGGGCGCTGTTCCACCAGACCGCCGCCGCCCTCGGTGCCACCGAAGGCGCGTCACGGGTGGCCGTGGACGACGGCTTTATGGCCCGCGACCGCCAGGTCGGCGCCAGCGGTATCTGGGTCACTGCGCGGGTGTATGTGGCGGTGGGTATTTCCGGGGCGATCCAGCACCTGCAAGGCATCGGTGCCTGCGACAAGGTGGTGGCGATCAACCTCGACCCGAGTTGCGACATGATCAAGCGTGCCGACCTGTCGGTGATCGGCGACAGCGCCGCAATCCTGCAAGCCTTGATCGCGGCGGTAGAAACCTACCGCAACGGCGCCAAGCGCGATGCGGCTTAAGGAGTTGGCCATGACCACGAATGTAATCAGCCTGGTGTCCATCGGCGCCCACCCGACGTCCGGGCGCCCGCGCCGCGCCGAGCAAGACGCACGTGCGGTCGAGCTGGGTTTGCAGATGGCTGGGGATAAGTTGCAGGTGTTGCACGCCGGCAATGTCAATGAGCCGACCCTGCGCAGTTACCTGGGCATGGGCCTGCCGCAACTGCACGTACTGGAACAACCGGCGGGCAGCGATGCGTTGCCGGTGCTCAGCGAGTACCTGCGCGATGCCGGTGCCCACGTGGTGCTCGCCGGCAGCCAGGCGGAAACCGGCGAAGGCTCGGGCATGTTGCCGTTTTTGCTCGCCGAGCAATTGGGCTGGCCGTTGATTGTCGGGCTGGCACAGGTGGAGTCTATCGATGGCGGTGTCGCCCACGTATTGCAGGCGTTGCCGCGTGGGCAGCGGCGGCGGTTGAAGGTGCGCTTGCCGTTCCTCGCCACTGTGGACAACGCCGCGCCGAAGCCACGGCAGAGCGCGTATGGTCCGGCGCAACGGGGTGAACTGGCGGCCCATGAGGTCGAGGTTGAAGAGGACGGGTTGTTCACCGACGCGGTGCTGCAACCGGCCAAGCCACGACCCAAGCGCTTGAAGGTGATCAAGGCCAAGAGCGGTGCGGATCGGATGAAGGCGGCCACGGCCAAGGCCAGCGGTGGTGGCGGGCAAGTGCTCAAGGGCGTGAGCGCGGAAGAAGGCGCTCAGGCGATTCTCAAGTTGTTGGTGGAAGAGGGCGTGGTCCGCTAACCCCAAAACACCACAAAACCCTGTGGGAGCTAGCTTGTGTGGGAGCTGGCTTGCCTGCGATAGCATCGCCTCGGTCTGGCTGATAGACCGAGGTGCCTGCATCGCAGGCAAGCCAGCTCCCACAGTTGATCTTCATTGTGTCTGGGGCTGCGGCGCTGGTACTGGCGCAGGCTTGGGCACCAGCTCCGGCAACGGCGGCGGCAACGGCTCCCAAGGGCCTGTTGTGTTCATCGGCGGTGGCATGGGCGGCGTTGGATCGCCGCCAGTTGGCTTGAGAATCATCTTCTCGGTGGTGTCGCGCAGGATCATCCCCTCCGTCGAACTGCGCGCCTCGGTGCCGCTGTGAAAGGTGCTGATCTGCGAGATCGGCAAGTCCAGGTTGCGTTCGATCCGTGGTGTCAGCAGCAGGATGATCTCGGTTTTCTGTTGGGTGCTTTGATTGGTGCCAAACAGCTTCTTGCCGATCCACGGGATCTGGCTCAACCACGGTAACCCCGAGCCTTCGTCAACCTCCGCCGTGCGGATCAGCCCCGAGACGATCTGGGTTTCATTGTTGCGCGCCGTCAGCAGGGTCTTGGTGGAGCGTGAGCCCAGTTCAAAGGTGGCGGGTACGTTTTCCGAGCCGGGGATGCGCTTGGTGATATGGCTCATTTCCACATGCACTTCCAGGTTGACCTCCTCGCTCAGACTGATGATGGGCCTGACCCTGATTTGTAGCCCCACGTCTTGATAGGACACGGAGGAAGTGGTGATCTGGTTGGCCGTGGTGGTGGTCACCACCGGGATTTTGTCGCCGATGTTCACCGATGCTTCTTCACGGTTGCGCACTCGCACCCGTGGGTTGGCGAGGGTCACCGTGTTGCCGCTGCGTTCCAGCATATTGATACGCGCCGAGGTGCTGCCGGAGTCCAGCAGGATGTTGTCGCCGTTGATGCCGCGCAATGCACTGATGGGAATCCCCGCCAGCCCTGCAGGCAGGTTGGTCAGATTGCCTACAGACAGGCCGATGCTCTCCGGGAGTTGGAGCCCCAGATTCACTTCATCCGCCCGGTTCACCTCCAGCACCTTCATGTAGAGGGTCACCTCCGACTGCGCGATATCAGTGGCCTCGACCATTTTTTCCACGGCGCTCAGGGTGTCTAACCCGTCGCGCACGATTACGGCGTTCAGGCGCTCGTCCACCAGCACTTCCTTGGGCTTGAGCACCTGCTTGATCTCAGCGGCGATGACCTTGGCGTCGCCATGGCTCAAGTAAAAAGTGCGCACGGCCAGCTCGCGATACTCACGCTCTTTATCGGGACGCCGCGGGTAAATCAGGATGGTGTTGTTGTTGAGGATTTTCTTGTCCAACCCTTGGGTGGTCAGCAGCAGATTCAATGCGTCTTCGGCGGTGGTACGGCTGGCGCTCATGCTGGCGGATGCGCTGGGATTGACGTCCTTGTCGATGACGAAGTTGACCCCCGACAGGCGCGCGATGGTTTCGAAAATCGTGGTCAGGCTCTGGTCGCTGAACTCCAGGCTCAGGGGTTTGCGCATGGCATCGGACAGGTTAGCGCTCAGATAATCGGCGCTCACCAGCTCGCGGGTCAGTGCATTGCGAAAGTCCAGGGCCTCTCGGTAGTTGGGCTTTTGCGCGATGATCTGGCGCACCAAGTTAAGCGCTTCAACCGGGTTGGCGCGTTTCATCTCATAGGCCCGTGCCAGTTGCGGGCGCAGTTGTTTCATCGCCTGGATGCTCTGGATTTCCTGGCGTGCGCCGAGGTTGCTGGGGTCATATTTGAGGATGGTTTCCAGGGCCTGGATCGCGCCAGCGTCGTCGCCGCGCATCAGCGCTGCGCTGGCCTCGCGGCTGTATTGGGCAACCAGCAGCTCCAGCTTGCCGAATTGCTCCATGCGCAATCGCACATCGT
Source organism: Pseudomonas acericola (SeqCode) (assembly GCF_053456465.1). Lineage (NCBI taxonomy): Bacteria > Pseudomonadati > Pseudomonadota > Gammaproteobacteria > Pseudomonadales > Pseudomonadaceae > Pseudomonas > Pseudomonas acericola (SeqCode). Next base: position 607,882 of record NZ_JBRFJB010000004.1, read on the forward strand.
CGGGCGACTCTTTGACTTCGGCTTGCAGCACTTCGACGGACCTGACGATGTCACCCTGTTCGCGCAACTCATCGCTGCGCTTGATCGCCCGCTGGGTCTCGCAGCCATTGAGCAGCAGCAGCGCCAGGCTCAAGGGAATCCACGTACGTATCGACATGATCGTTTCCTTCCCCGGTCAACGCGTGTCCAGGCGCAGGGTGCTGACATGCTTGAGCGGCATGTAGGTCAGTACCACGGCAGTGTCGGTGAGTTTATCCAGTCGGTAGTGCGCGTCGAGCATCTTGCCCGGCACGATGCGCCCGGGCACCGAGCAACGGTTGCACAGGGTGTATTGGCTGCCGTTGCCGCGCAGCACGACGATTTTTGCCTGGTTCTCGTAACGCCATTGCGCGGCGACGGTGAAGGGCAATGGCGGTGGTTTGGGCGGTGAGGTATCGACCGGTGTCGGCGGCGGCAGTGGGACCCAGGTTTGGGCAGGGAACAGATCTACCGTGTTGGGCTGCGCGGAGGCTGGCTCTGAAGCTGGCGCAGATTCAAGCGGCTTGGCGATTCGCGGCGCTGTGGGCGCGGGGGGAGGGCTGTCGGGGGTGTCTTGCCAGAACAGCCAGCCGCAGCCGATCAAGGTGAGCAGCAACAGCACGCGCAAATACAGCGGCAGTTTCATTCCACCACCCCCAGGACGCTGACTTTGAGGCTGATGCTCAGCAAGCCACTGAGGATCTCCTTGCGTTCCAGGGTCACGCTTTCGATACGCACGGCGGGCTGCTGCGCTAAGTCCGCCAAGGCTTCGCGCAACAGGAGGTAGGGGCCGCTGAGGGGGATCTCGACGTCCAGGCGTTGCAGCCCGGTGTCGCCCGGCGCGGAGTAGGCCAGGGTGGTTTGTTCAATGATGAAGCCGCGTTGGGCGAGTGTGCCCAGCAAGGTTTCCAGGCGCGGGGCGAAGTCATGGGCGCTGGGCATTTTTTCCACCACCGCAGGCTCCGTGACTTGCACATCCTGCGGCTGTTCGGCGATACCGGCCTCCAGTTCCTGGCGGCGCTGCTGGTCGGCGATGCCTGCCGGGTGAATCACCGCCACTTCGATCAACAGCGTTGCCGCCATCATCCCCAGCGCCAGCAGGCCCCAGAAGCCCAGGCTCTGTTGCCAGTGCATCAGTTGCCAGCGCAGGCGCGGCAGGTGGCGAGTGAGGATGTCCATGGGCGGCTATCCCGCGCCAACGATGAGTTTGACCTGCACCGGGTGTTGCGGGTCGTTGGTCTTGCGTGCGCTTTGTTGCAGGCTCACGCGCACACCCGGCTGGGCCTTGAGCCGCTCGACAAAACGGAACGCTTCAGCCAGTGCCTGCGCTTCCAGATCCAGGTGCAGCAATTGGTTCTGGGTATTGACCTCGACCCGCGTCAGGGCGATGTCCTTGGACCAGGCCCGGGCCACGGCGTCGATCAGTGCAAAGGGCGTCTGCGACTGTTTGGCGAACGCCGCCAACTGTTGTTTTTGCTGGGGCGACAGGCGAATGGCGGCCTGGATCAACTGCTCCTGGCGGCGTGTCAGTTGAATGAACTGCTGCTCCAGCTCATCGGTGCGCAGTTGCTGTTGCTCCATGCGCTGCCAGTGCTGCCAGGTGTTGAACAGCAGCGCTAGCGCCAGCAGCCACAGCACCGCCAGCAGCGGTCGGTGGGCGGCGTTGGGGTGTTGGAAATCCACTTCGGGCGCCGGGGGCGCGCGCAATTGTTGCCGCAGGGCCGCGAGCCTGGCGTTCATACCGGGGCTTCCTCCAGCCAGGGATGCAGCGGCCCCAGCCATGGCGCGACGGGGCGGTTGGCGACGATCAGCGTGGCCGGCGCTGAACGTTGCGTGAGCAGGTCGGCGGTGAATAGGTTGTCGCTCAACTCGCTGTCGGGTCGGGTGGGCAATACGCACACCTGGGACGGCGCGCCCTGTTGCCGGTACAGGCAACTGAGGCCGGTGGCTTCGGGCACCGCGAGCACGCAGTCTTCGGGCAGGTATCGCCAATAGCGTTGGGCCACGGCGGTGAGCAGTGGCGTACAGGTCAGCAGGGGCAAGCGGGCCAGCTTGAACAGGTCGCGCAGGTCTTGCAGCAACGCCCGTGGGATCGCCACCGCGAGGCGGTCATGGCCGAACGCACTGCTGGCGACCTGCACCTGCCACTGGCTGGTGTCGATACCGGCCTGTTGGGCGAACGCGGCTTCGGCGAAGCCTTGCCAGTCGGCCTGCCGGTACAGGCCGGTTTGCCACGGCAGCATCAGGTAATGCACGTGGGGAAACCCCAGCAGCACGTTGGCCCGGTCCAGGAACCGTACGCGGCCCCGGGGCGCTTGCTCCAACAGGGCGGCGCAGGCGGCCAACGGTTCGCCGGCCTGTTCCACGCGCCACACGGTTGCACCCCGCCAGCGCGGGCACGCGGCCCAGGTGGCGCCGCTGCTGTTAAGCCACACGACGTGCTCAATAAAGGGAAATGACACGGTGAATCTCCTTGAGCGTGGTATCGCCCCGGGCCGCATGGGCCAGGGCGATATCGCGGATGAACACGTGGCCAGCGTCACGCGCCAGCTCGCGCAAGACCGATGCCGAGCTGCGATTGAGCAGGCCTTCCTTGATGCTGTCGGTCAGTGTCAGCACTTCCGCCAAGGCGAGCCGGCCGCGATAACCGGTGTGGCGGCAGGCGTCGCAGCCCTTGCCCACGCGATAGTGGCCCTGCTTGAGTTGGGCGTCGCTCAGTTGCGCGAGCCGGGCGATTTCCGCGTCGGGCTCGGCATCCGCCGCACAGTCCGCGCAGATACGCCGCACCAGGCGTTGGGCAACGACGCCGTTGAGGGCCTCGACAAAACTGGCCGGGTCCACGTTCATGTAGGTGAAGCGCTCCAGCACGCTGAACGCGCTGTTGGCGTGTACCGATGACATCACCAAGTGCCCGGTCAGCGCCGCCTGCACCGCGATGCCGGCGGTTTCACCGTCGCGGATTTCACCCACCAGGATCGTGTCCGGGTCATGGCGCAGGATCGAGCGCAGGCCCCGGGCGAAGGTCAGGCCCTTCTTGTCATTCACGGGGATCTGCAACACACCGGGCAGTTCGTATTCCACCGGGTCTTCAATGGTGATGATTTTTTTCTCGCCGGTATTGGTCTCTGACAGGGCCGCGTACAAGGTGGTGGATTTGCCACTGCCGGTAGGGCCGGTCACCAGCAGCATGCCGTAGGGTTCGCTGGCCAACACGCGAATGCGCGCGATGGTGTCGGCGGCCAGGCCCAGGCCTTCCAGGCTCAGGGAGTCCCCGCGCTGCGACTTGTCGAGGATGCGCAGTACCGCGTCTTCGCCATGGATGCTGGGCATGATCGACACACGAAAATCCACCTCGCGGCCCTGGATCTTCATCTTGAAACGCCCGTCCTGGGGCACCCGGCGCTCGCCGATATCCAGCTCCGACAACACCTTGATCCGCGACAGCACCTGTTCAGCCATGTCGAGGCCGCTGGCCTGGCCCATCTGCTGCAACACGCCGTCGATGCGGTACTTGATCACCAGGCCCGCAGGCGTGGTTTCCACATGGATATCACTGGCGCGGCTTTGCAGTGCGTCGAACAGCATGGAGTTGACCAGGCGCACCACCGGGTTGTCGTCACGGGCGATGCTGCTCAGGGAGATTTCCGCCGCGGACTGGCCGACACGGGCGTTTTCGTCGTCTTCACCAAAGGGCTGCATCACGCGCTGGCTGGTTTCGGCCCGTTTGAGTTGGGCCTTCACCGCATCCGGCAAGCTCATGGCCAGGGGCAGTTGGCGCAGGCTGGGGGTGGACTGGATCCAGTGGCGATTGGTCAAGGTAAACGGGTCGCCCAGCACCAGGCAGGTCTGGCCCTGGTAATCGATGGGCAGTACGTTGTGAATCAATGCCTGGGGCAGTGGCAAGTGGTCGAAACGCCAATGGGCTTCGAGGTGGCTTGGCTCGATGGCGATCAAGCCCAGCGGCGCAGCGATGCTGCTCAATTGCTCGGGCGCCTTGTGCAGCACCTCCAGCAGGTAGTTGGCCAGCGACATTGAACGACGCTCTGCGAGGGCCTGCCATTGCCGTGTCTGCTCGCTCATGGCGCCTACCCCTGTATGGACCCTGCCAGTTCGAAAATCGGCATGTACAACATGAATACGATCAGGCCGATCAAGCCGCCCACCACCAGCATCAGCAGTGGCTCGAAGACTTTGCTGAACAACTCGATGGCGCGCTCCAGCGCTTCATCGTGAAACTGCGCGATGCGCTCGCACATCGCCGCCAATTCACCGCTCTGTTCGCCCACGCGTAATAAGCGTTCGGCGACGGCGGTGGTCAGTTGATGGCGGGCCAGGGAGGTGGACAGCGGCTGCCCGGCCTGAATGTCGGTCATGGCCTGGCGCAGCGCACTTTGGCGCTCGGTGGGCAACAGCGCGCCGGACATTTGCACCGCCGTAACCACCGGCATCCCGCCCATCAGCAACATGCCGGCGGTGCGGTAGAACCGCGCGAGGATAAACAGCGTGCGCTGGGCGCCGAGGCTGGGGATTTTCCAGAACAGGGCGGCGGCGCGGCGCTTGAATGCGGCGCTGCGCAACAGCAGTACCAGGCCGACAATCGCCAGCACCACGCCGATCAATAGTTCGGTGCCACGGGTCTCCACCAGCGCGCCCCACCACACCATGAAACGTGCGGTGGCGGGCAGATCGGTGACCGAGTCGAACACCGAGGCGAAGCGCGGGATCACGAAAAACAGCAGGAACAACAGGATCAGCGCGCCAACGCTGAGCACCACCAAGGGATACATCAGCGCACCGCTGACGCGTTTTTTTACCGTCTCCAGGTGCGCCTCAAAGTGGTGATAACGGCGCAGGGCCACCGCCAGTTGGCCGCTGTGTTCCGAGGACGCCACGGTGGCGATCAACAGCTCGGGAAAAGTCTGCGGCTTCAGCTGCATGGCCTTGGACAGTGAGTTGCCCTCGTACATCGAGGCCAGCAATTCGCTCATCACCTGCCGGTTGATCCCCGGCGGCGCCTTGTCGCGCAGGGTTTCCACGGCTTCCACCAGCACCAGGCCGGCGTCGAGCAGCACCACCAGCTCCTGGATAAACAGGCCGAGGGCGAACTTGGCGCGGCGGCTGGGCAGCTTGAGTTGGCGACGAGCCTTCAGGGAGACGACCTGGGCACCATCGGCTTGCAGTTGCTGGCGCGCCTGCTTGAGGTCGAGGGCTTGCAGGCGCAGGGTCTGCAAATGGCCGTCGCGGATGATGCGCGCGTCGATGTCGATCATGGCGTCTGTCTCGCCAGTTGTTGGCGTTGTTGCAGGAGCTCGCCGTAGTAGCGCCAGACGGCCAAGGCATAGCGCGTACGGCGCTCATCCCGGCCCGGTTTGGCGCCGGCGTTATAGGCGCCGACTGCCTGCCAACCGTAGCCTTTCTGTTGAATGAATCCGGCCAAAATCCATGCGCCGACCATCACGCTGGTGCAGGGCTGGGTGATCAGGTTTTGTTCGGTAATGCCCCACTGCGCGAGGGCTGGCAAATGACGGCTGTTGATTTGCATCAGGCCAATGTCCTGGCTGCTGTCACTGTTGATATTGCGTGCGTTGGGGTTAAGCCCGGATTCGACCTTGGCGATGGCGTACAGCAGCAAAGGGTCGATGTGGTAGCGGCTGGCTGCCAGTTGCCAACAGTCGGCCTGGGCGGTGCCCGTGAGGCACAACAGGGTCAGGGCAAGCCGCAGGGTGCGCATGTCACAGGCCGTAGACGATGTCGGCGTAGGTGTTCATCCCACCGGCCTTGCCATCGCGGCCCAGGGAGATGATCTCGGCGTCGTTGGGTGGCGTGCCGGGGTTCTTGAAGATGTACGGGTTGCCCCAGGGGTCGGGCGGCAGCGTTTTCAGATACGGCCCCTGCCAGTTGTTGGCATTGGCGGGGCGCGTGGTGAGCGCGTTCAGGCCGAGGGTTTCGTCGGGGTAGTTGCCGGTGTCGAGGCGGTACTGGTTCAGGGCGTCGGCCAGGGATTTCATCTGGCCTTGGGCGGTTTGGACTTTGGCCAGTTCGAGGCGGTCGAACATCTTCGGGCCGACGTAGCCGGCGAGGAGGGCGATGATGAGGAGAACGACCAGCAGCTCCAGCAATGTGAAGCCGGTTCGGCAGCTGTGGATAAATGAATGTTCGCGCATGGAGATACCCTGTTGGGATGCCAAGGTACGGCGGTTGTGTATAACTCTCCCGGCCCGTTGTTCAAATGGGCACCGCCGGTAGGACTGCGTTGGAACACGTACTTCTTCAACTGTAGCGTTGCTGGATATAGGGCGCCGAAAGGCGCCCTATAACGTTTGGCGCTTGCTGTTATAGAGACAACGAATATGCCGCTTACTTACGGGATAACCCGCCAGGCGCGTTCCCAGGCAGGGACATTGGCCGTTCCAGGCTCGTTTACTGCCTGGTTACACCACGGCACCGAATCCCCCGGTTTACATTCATAGTTTTTCCCACGGTTAGATACTCTTGAGCCGCCGATGTAGCCACCGTTTGCGACCCAGGCAGGGTAAGTGCCGCCGCCATCTGAGGGCGAAACAGTGAAATCCAAGGTCGCTTGGCTAGTTTTGCCATTTTGCTGATCACGTACATTTAAGCGCGCCGTGAAAACAGTCGCTGTTACGACCTTGAAGGCTTTGCCTCGGAGGGTACTACCGCTTTGCGAGCCTTCCATCCCAGGGACTGCCCATTGATAGAGCAATGGGCCATTGCTGCCTGTCGACCCCGTGCCACTGAATGTAAAGGCTTCTTCCGACTTCAATGAGATTGGTCCAGTAATCCGCGCGCTCGGAGCCGCTGGATTGACCGGCGTTTGACCTCCGCCTGGAATGATCGACATCGCTTTGGAATAACCTTTGGCAAGCGCGAATACCGAGTTGGCGCTGGGGTCTTTTGCATTGTAGGTTACGTTGTTGCCTTGTTTTTCTCCCACTTTGGCAATGGCCGGATTGATTTGGCTCGCCAGTTGTTGCCCCCAGATTGTCGGGTCCAGGTTGGTTTGCGTAATAGGAAGGGTGATGTCTACAACCTCCTTCGCTGCTGGTGAGTTATCCAGAATACGGAAGTGCACAGCATCGCCCGGCTTGAGCGTGCTCATGATGGCATCGATGAATTGGCCCAGGTCAAATAGCGATCCCGGTAGTGAAGCTCCAACAAGGTTGATATCAATGCAGTTGTAGAAGCCCTCTCCTGCGGGATCAATACGCTGCCAATGCACGAACAAGGTGGCAAGGCCTGTCTGGCCTGCTGGAAGCGGGACTTTGAACTGGAAGAACCCAGAGGCTCCGGGTATGGCGGGGGGTACACTGCCCCAGTTGGTTTGAGCAATAGTCAGTTGCTCTGTGTGGATCAGGACAAGGTTGTTCCACGTCAGCGGCGTGGTAGTAGGGTTAAACCCCGGTTTAGTGATGTAAACATTGGCGAAGCTTGGAACATGCGGCGCAGTACCGATGATCCGCACATCCATCATGCCGCCTTGGGGTGTGACGTCTGTCCTGAACCAGTCCGGCGAAACCAGATTCAAGCCAGCTTTCTTGCTGTCGGCAGCGGAGCAAAGTTGGCCATCGGGGACTTCTCTTTTAACAGTGTCGGGATCGTTGTAACCGGGGGCTGCGATCAGATGCGCGACTTCATTCCATTGCTGGCCCGGATACTGCCCGCTTGCGGCGTCCAGTGCGGCGCATCCCGCGTCGCTGGGGCTGCCTGACCAAAAGTCCGGGAGCGTCTTGCAATAGACTTGTCTGGCAATGGGGATGTCCACCGCACCATGGGCGAACGCTAGCGCAGGCGCCAACAGCACACCTGCAAGCATCCATTTGAGCAAACTCTTGATGTGCCTTTTTAAGTTATTCATGCTCAGTCACCTTCAATTCAGATAAACAAGTTCCGAACTGCTGGAACGATCAGTGTGCTAATTCAATTGCCATCATTGGTCAGCTGATCTCCCATGGGAGCGGTGCGGGTTGCAGGATTACTCTGCACAGAGCCATACAGAAACACCCACCCTTGATAACTTCCTTGCCCTGAAAAACCTTGGTTAATGACTGAGAAATTGCCTTGTTTAAACGGCGTGCCCTTGGCCGTGCTGAACACACCCATGATGGTTTCCCCCGGCCCCTCAACCACGCCCCATTCTGCGGTGCCGGTCAGCGGGTCGTCGTAGACCCGGCGCAGGTAGCGTTTGACGGTGGGCTGGCGTCGGTCAAGCACCAAGTCTTCAAGGGACTTGGGAAAGCTGTTGCCCTCCCGGTAATACAACCCAATCGCCCGGCGGATCTCGTTGCCCCGCGCCAGCAATTCCAACTCGCGCTCGCGCTGCAACACGCTGGACCACAGCGTGCCCACTTCCATCAGCATCACGGCCACCACGGCCACCGTCACCAGCATGCCCATGAACACCGAGCCCTGTTGGCGCTGTTTACCAGTCGGCATAGGCCGTCCCGTCCTTGGCCCTGCCGGGCGCGCCGCTGCGCACGTCGCCCAGGCCTTGCTCGTCTGAGGGTTGCAGTTGCCAGGTGTCACGGCTGTCGGTGACCGGGTCTTTGGGCACGTCTCGCAGGTAGCGTTTATCCACCAGGGTTTGCAGGGATTCGGGGTTGGCGCCGTGGTCTTCGCGGTATTGGTCCAGCGCCTGGCGGATGGACGACAGGTTGTGGCGCAGCACGGTTTCCTGGGCCTTGGCGTGCTGACGGAAATACTGCGGTGTTACCAGGGTCATGAGCGTGGCGATGATGGCCATGACCACCAGCAACTCGATCAGGGTAAAACCCCGGTTACCACTGGCTGTATAACGTTCCATTCAAACTCTCCCGGGGGCTGCGGGATGAAACGTCGAAGACATCTTCTCCTTCTTGTGGGTTGTCGGCGGTGCTCTTGTAGCTGCGCAGTTGCCAGGTTTTTTCAGGTGCGAGTTCGGGGCATTCGCACACGGGGTCGCGTGGAATGCGGCGCAGGAAATAAAGTTTATTGCCTTGCAGGTTGGTTTTGTCCGTGACGCCTTCGACCAGTGCTTGCAAGGTCGGTGGATAACCACTGGCACTGACGTTCTTTTCAATGCGCCCGTCGTCGCTGGCTTCTTTGTAGGAATCGATGGCGCGGCGTATTTCCCGCAACGAGCGTTGCAGGTCCAGTTCGCGGTCGCGTTTACCCATCAGTGCCGTCAGCGGATAAGCCACTGTCGCAAGCGTGGCCAGCAGGGCCAGCGTCAGTAGCAATTCAATCAGCGTAAAACCGTTGGCGCAGCGATGGCTGGGTTTGCCCTGCCACATCACCGTTGTGTCTCCTGTCATCCCGCCAAGGACTTCCGCGTTAACCCAGGCTTGTGAAGTGAACTGCAAGAATGAGTGTAGGTGCTGGGTGTTTTTTGTACAGTTTGGATGGTTACCCACAATCGCTGTGCGCGTAGCTGTGGATAAGGTGTTCGTGGCTGTCCACAGGCCACGCCAATCAACGCCTGTAGCCGGTTGTATGAAAAGTGATCAGGCTAAGTTGCGGTTTTTAGGGGCTTTTTTGTGTGGATAAGGGCGTGGCGCGGGCTGGACTTGCCCCCAAAGTCTGTTGGCGCTTCTGTGGATAAGATGTTCGCTATCGTCTACAGGCCTTATGGATAAAGGCTTTCGGTGACATGGTCAAAAAGTGATCGATTTGCCTGTAAATGCGAATGAAAGCGCTGAAAGCCTCGGTTTATGACGCTTTGGCGTGGTTTTCCACAGCGCAGGCAAAGTTACACCCAAAGTCTGTTGGCGGTTCTGTGGATAAGGTGTTTGCGTACCGCTACAGGCCACGGTTTACGCTGCTTGCAGAGTTATGGTTAAAAATTGACCAGTGCTTGCTTAAAACCGTCTACTTGAATAAGTCACGGATTTTCTTCAGTTATTTGTGGGCGGTAAGCAGAGTTGCCCACAATTGCTGTGGGTGGCTTTGTGGATAAGTTGTTGGGTAAAGGCTGGAGGGCACGGGGTTAAAGGTCTGTGCCGGTATTGCTCAAATTTTGAACATTGAGAAGATTCAAATGTGGGAGCTGGCTTGCCTGCGATAGCGGTGTGTCAGTCACACCGCTATCGCAGGCAAGCCAGCTCCCACATTTTTTATTCGTGTACGGCCACGCCCTTGAGGTACGGCGCCGGTGCTGCACCCAGGTTGCTCAGCATGCGCTCGCTGTACCAATCCACAAAGTTGACCACACCGAACTCGTACGTCTTCGAGTACGGGCCTGGCTGGTAGGCCGTTGAGTTGATACCGCGCTGGTTCTCTTCGGCCAGGCGACGGTCCTGGTCATTGGTCGCGTCCCACACCTGGCGCATGCGCTCCACGTCGTAGTCCACGCCTTCGACGGCGTCCTTGTGCACGATCCACTTGGTGGTGACCATGGTTTCCTGGGCGCTGATCGGCCACACGGTGAACACGATGATGTGGTCGCCCATGCAGTGGTTCCACGAGTGGGGCAGGTGCAGGATGCGCATCGAGCCCAGGTCAGGGTTCTGGATGCGGCCCATCAGTTTGGCGCAGCCTTGCTTGCCGTCGAGGGTCATCGACACGGTGCCCTTGAGCAGCGGCATGCGCACGATGCGGTTGCGCAGGCCAAAGCTGGCGTGGGCGTAAGGAATCTTCTCGGCGTCCCAGGCGGCAGCGGAGGCGGCGACGTGGTCCTTGAAGGCCTGGTCGGCGCGCGGGTCGGTGACGTCGTCCCATTCCAGCAGGGTTTTCAGCAGTTCCGGGTGCGACGCGTTGCAGTGGTAGCACTCGCGGTTGTTTTCCAACACCAGCTTCCAGTTGGCTTTTTCGAACAAGGTGGTCTGGATCGCCACCTTGGTGTTCTCCATGTCGTACGGTTCCATGTAATGGTTCAGCGTCGACAGGAAGTCATCGATGGCCGGCGGGTTCTCGGCCAGGCTGATGAAGATGTAGCCACCGGCGGTCTTCACGTTCACCGGTTTCAAGCCGTACTGCTTCATGTCGAAGTCGGCGCCCATCTCGGTGCCGGCGAACAGCAGGCGGCCGTCCAGTTCGTAGGTCCACTGGTGGTAGTGGCAGACCAGCTTGGCGACCTTGCCCTTGTCGCTGGTGCACAGGCGCGAACCGCGGTGGCGGCAGACGTTGTGGAACGCATGCACCACGCCTTCGGCGCCACGGATCACGATGATCGGGTTCTTGCCCACTTGCAGGGTCAGGTAGTTGCCCTTGGTGGGGATTTCGCAGGTCATGCCGGCGATCAGCCACTCTTTCTGGAAGATCTCCTGCATGTCGATATCGAACAGCCGCTCATCAGAGTAAAACGGCTGGGGCAGCGAGAAGGTGCGCTCGCGCTCTTGCAGCATTTGCGCGGTGGCCTTGCGTGCGGGTTCCAGCGGATCGCCCAAGCTTAAGGTTGCGGTGACGTCCATCGTGTGTGTCCTCATGGCCATTCTGTGTGGCCGGCGAATAGTGGCTACGGTTGGTGCAGTGCAAGGCGTAAAGAAAGCGTCGTTGTTGGCAGCGAGTGTGGGGCCGCCGATGCGACGAACCTTATCCATGGGCGACATGGCCCAATCTGATCCCGACGCTTAACCCTAGGTAGTTGGGGCCTGGTCGCGATAAGTATGTGAATGTCGCAGATAGGTAAATGGGCGCATTCGGCGTTACGCAGAATCGCCACCATAAGGCCGACGTCGGCGGTGGAGAACAACATGTCTAATAATTTCCTGAATCCGGTAACCACCCAGACCTGGGCCAATGGTCGGCACATCGTCCGTTGCGTCAAAGTCATCCAGGAAACCTGGGACGTGCGCACCTTCTGTTTCATGGCTGATCAGCCGATCCTGTTCTTTTTCAAGCCGGGGCAGTTCGTCACCCTGGAGCTGGAAATCGAAGGCCAGCCGATCATGCGTTCCTACACTATTTCCAGCTCGCCGTCGGTGCCCTACAGCTTCTCGGTGACGATCAAGCGCGTACCGGGCGGCAAGGTCTCCAACTGGCTGCACGATACCTTGCACGAAGGCCAGGAACTGGCGGTGCACGGGCCGGTGGGGTTGTTCAACGCCATCGACTTCCCGAGCCCGAAAGTGCTGTACCTCAGCGGCGGCGTGGGGATCACCCCGGTGATGTCCATGGCGCGCTGGTTCTACGACACCAACGCCAACGTCGACATGACGTTTATCCACAGCGCCCGCTCGCCCAAGGACATCATCTACCACCGCGAACTGGAGCACATGGCGTCGCGGATCGACAACTTCAGCCTGCACCTGATCTGTGAGAAACACGGCCTGGGCGAGCCATGGGCCGGTTATCGCGGTTACCTGAACCACAAGATGCTGGAACTGATGGTGCCGGACTTCCTGGAGCGCGAAGTGTTCTGCTGCGGGCCTACGCCGTACATGAATGCGGTGAAGCGCCTGCTGGAAGTCGCCGGTTTTGACATGGCGCGTTATCACGAGGAGTCCTTCGGTGCGACGCCACCGGAAGCCCGTGCCGACGCGGTGGAGCAAGCCGAACAGGCCGCCGATGCACCGGAAGTCGATCTGGCGGACCTGCACCAGGTGGAGTTCATTGCCTCGGGTAAAAGCATCCGCGTGGCCCCCGGCGAAACCGTACACGCAGCGGCGGCCAAGCTCGGCTTGTTGATTCCGAAAGCCTGCGGCATGGGGATCTGTGGCACTTGCAAGGTGATGAAGCTGGGCGGCGAGGTTGAGATGGAACACAACGGTGGGATCACCGAGGAAGACGAAGCCGAGGGTTACATCCTGTCGTGCTGCAGCGTGCCGAAAGGCGATGTGCGCATCGAGTTCTAACAGCGAGCGCAGTTCTGATCGTTCCCACGCTCCGCGTGGGAATGCCTCCCGGGACGCTCCGCGTCCCGCCTCATTAATACCAGCGTTGGATATCGATCAGCCCTTCCGCCCCTGCATAGTTACGCGCACTGGAATACCGCCAGTGTTCCGCCAAATCCACGTAACCGCGTTTAACCGGATTGTGGTGGATGTAATCGAGCTTCTGTCGCATCACAGCCTCGCTGTACACCATCTCGGCATGTGAGCCTTCTTGCCAAAGTTGATAAACCCGATCCGTCTTGTGCGCGCGTTTGCTGAAGCGCAGGCGTTGCAGAACGCGTTCGGCGCCTTTGTTTTGCAGGTCATCAATGATGGAGCGGGCGGTGAAAGACTTGAATTGGCGCAGGCACTTGTTCAGGTCAGGTGCCTGGGCAACGAAATGCAGGTGGTTTTCGAGGATGACGTAGCCGTAAAGGTTTAAGTCTTTATGGCGTTGCTGGTAGCGCCAGCAATTCAAGAGATGGGCAACGAGGTAGTCTCGGGTGAACAACGGTAGCCACTCCATGACGGTACATGTCAGGAAGTGCGGTTTTTCAGGTTCGGTGATGATGTAGCGGCTTCTGCCCATGCATTCATCCTTGAATGGGACGCGGAGCGTCCGGGGAGGCATTCCCACGCAGAGCGTGGGAACGATCAGCCCGCTCCCACATTAGTGGTTACTGGGCGAAGATGTGCACGACGAAGTGCTGGCCTGATGCTGTCAGTTCATAGACTTTGTCGTAGATCCGCAATGTTCTGGATGGCTCGCGGATGGTGTCGCCGACTTTGGCGGATGTCCTGAACTCATCCCAGTCAATCACGGTGGTGCTGACGCCGTCGTCACTTTGCAGGGTATTGCCGTTGCTTTGATATTCCATGGTTTAGCGCTCTGCTGGATTTCCATTTCCGGCCGATGATTCGGCAGGCAGTTAGGCCCGAAAGGTAGCCGCTGCAGCGGCTTTTTCCTTCCGGGTTCCAAGAGGCTAGTCAATGAATATGCAGTGCACTGCTGTCAGAAATATCAAATAACAGACTCGGCATTACGCCAGTATCAGGCGCCCATCACTTCGCGAATATCCGCCGCCAGTTCTCTTACACGTTCTTCCTCGGTGTCCCACGCACACATGAAGCGCGCGCCGCCTTTGCCGATGAAAGTGTAGAAGCGCCAGCCCTTGGCCGTCAGCGCGGCGATGGCCGGTTCCGAGAGTTGCAGGAACACGCCGTTGGCCTGCACCGGGAACATCAGCTCCACGCCCGGAATGTCCGCTACCAGGCTGCTCAGCAGTTGCGCGCAATGGTTGGCGTGGCGTGCGTGTTTGAGCCAGGCGTCGTTTTCCAGCAAGCCCACCCATGGCGCGGACAGGAAGCGCATTTTCGACGCCAGTTGGCCGGCCTGTTTGCAGCGGTAGTCGAAGTCTTCGGCCAGTTTGTGGTTGAAGAACAGGATCGCCTCACCCACGGCCATGCCGTTCTTGGTGCCGCCAAAGCACAGCACGTCGACGCCGGCTTTCCAGGTCAGGTCGGCCGGCGAGCAGCCGAGGAACGCGCAAGCGTTGGAGAAGCGTGCGCCGTCCATGTGCAGGTTCAGGCCCAGCTCCTTGCAGGTGGCGCTGATCGCGCGGATTTCGTCCGGGGTGTACACGCTGCCCACTTCCGTGGCCTGGGTCAGGGTGACCACGCGCGGCTTGGGGTAGTGGATGTCCTGGCGCTTGAGGGCGATCTCGCGGATCGACTCCGGGGTCAGCTTGCCGTTTTCAGTGCGGGCGGTGAGCAGCTTGGAGCCGTTGGAGAAAAACTCCGGGGCGCCGCATTCGTCGGTTTCGACGTGGGCCGTTTCCGAGCAAATCACGCTATGGTAGCTCTGGCACAGCGAGGACAGCGCCAGGGAGTTGGCCGCGGTGCCGTTGAAGGCGAAGAACACTTCGCAATCGGTTTCGAACAGGTTGCGGAAACCGTCGGCGGCGCGGTGGGTCCATTCATCGTCACCGTAGGCACGTTGATGGCCCTGGTTGGCTTGTTCCATGGCGGCCCAGGCTTCCGGGCAGATGCCGGAATAGTTGTCGCTGGCGAATTGTTGGCTCTTGTCGGTCATGGCCCATTCCTGTGGTCGATGTTGGTGCGCACTGTAACCAAGATTGTCGGGGGTGCGCACGTACTGTAAATGCAAAGTCGTTGGGGAATTATGCACGGCACTCACACCTTGCCTGTCGGACCTGTCCGAGACGGCGCTTTGGACTCTCTCAAATGGCTGGCGCTGCTGTGCATGGTGCTGGATCACCTGCGGTACGTCGGGTTGAGCCTGGATGGCCTGTATGTACCGGGGCGCCTGGCGTTTCCGTGGTTTTGCCTGGCGATTGCGGCGAACCTGCACCGGGTGCAAAACGCGTCCGTCAGCGGCCGTTATCTGGGCTGGCTGCTGCTGTTCAGTGTGATCAGCGAAGTGCCGTATCGGATGTTTATCGACGATGCCGATACGTTGAACGTGTTGCCGACCTTGGCGCTGGGCCTGCTGGTTGCGCGAGGATGGCAGCAGAAGGCGCTTTTTGATCGAGGATTGGCGCTGGTTGCCGTCGCGATTGCCGGGGTGTTTTCCTCGCAGTTGATGTTCGGTTTTTTCGGCGTATTACTGCCGTTGGCGATGTTGCTGGTGTTCAGCCGTGCCTGGTATTTCAGCGTATTGCCGGGGTTGGTGTGTGTGGCGGCCAATCAATGGCAGGTTTTGCTCAATAGCGACACGCTGGTGGCGAAGTTGGGGCTGGCCGCATGCCTGATTGCGCCATTGGCGGGTTTGTTCTTGTTGCGACATGCCAAATACGTCTCGCCACCGGCCATGCGGCGCTGGGCTTATACCCTTTATCCGCTGCATTTCCTGCTGCTGCTACTCGTCCGCCAGACCATCGCCTAACCCCTGTGGGAGCTGGCTTGCCTGCGATGCAGGCACCTCGGTGTGTCAGTTGCACCGAGGCGACGCCATCGCAGGCAAGCCAGCTCCCACAGAAGTCCTCCCACATTTTTTGGGTGTTGTTTCGGCAATGTCGTAAACGCACCTTTGCGTGGCGTGCGTAGGCATTTGATCTACAAGCGCCAGCCCTACCATCGCATCAAAGGGCCCTGCACCGGGCCTCAACAATACGAAAGGCTGGGAGAGACGCGATGTTCAGCAAACAAGACCAGATCCAGGGATATGACGACGCACTGCTGGCGGCGATGAACGCCGAGGAGCAGCGCCAGGAAGATCATATCGAGCTGATCGCGTCAGAGAACTACACCAGCAAACGTGTGATGGAAGCGCAAGGCAGCGGCCTCACCAACAAATACGCCGAAGGCTACCCGGGCAAGCGCTACTACGGTGGCTGCGAGCATGTGGATAAAGTCGAAGCCCTGGCCATCGAGCGCGCCAAGCAACTGTTCGGCGCCGACTACGCCAACGTGCAACCGCACTCCGGTTCGTCCGCCAACAGCGCCGTGTACCTGGCCCTGATCAACGCCGGTGACACCATCCTCGGCATGAGCCTGGCCCACGGCGGCCACCTGACCCACGGCGCCAAAGTGTCGTCCTCGGGCAAGCTGTACAACGCGGTGCAATACGGCATCAACACCGACACCGGCCTGATCGACTACGACGAAGTCGAGCGCCTGGCGGTCGAGCACAAGCCGAAGATGGTCGTGGCAGGCTTCTCGGCCTACTCCAAGACTCTGGATTTCCCACGCTTCCGCGCCATCGCCGACAAAGTGGGCGCGTTGCTGTTCGTGGACATGGCCCACGTGGCAGGCCTGGTCGCTGCCGGTCTGTACCCGAACCCGCTGCCTTACGCCGATGTGGTCACCACCACCACCCACAAGACCCTGCGCGGTCCACGGGGTGGTTTGATCCTGGCCAAGTCCAACGAAGCAATCGAAAAGAAACTCAACGCTGCCGTGTTCCCCGGTGCCCAGGGCGGCCCGCTGATGCACGTCATCGCCGGCAAGGCCGTGTGCTTCAAGGAAGCGCTGGAGCCGGGCTTCAAGGCGTACCAGCAACAAGTGATCGACAATGCCCAGGCCATGGCCGAGGTGTTCATCAAGCGCGGATATGACGTGTTGTCCGGCGGCACCGATAACCACCTGTTCCTGGTCAGCCTGATCCGTCAGGGCCTCACCGGCAAAGAGGCGGACGCCGCCCTCGGTCGCGCCCACATCACCGTCAACAAGAACGCCGTGCCGAATGACCCACAGTCGCCGTTCGTGACCTCGGGCCTGCGCATCGGCACCCCGGCGGTGACCACGCGTGGTTTCAAAGTGCCGCAGTGCATCGAACTGGCTGGCTGGATCTGCGACATCCTCGACAACCTCGGCGACGCCGATGTCGAGGCCAACGTGGCCAAGCACGTGTCTGCCCTGTGCGCTGATTTCCCGGTTTATCGCTGAGCGCGGTTTTGGAGTAATGACTATGCAACGCTACTCGGGCTTCGGCCTCTTCAAGCACTCCCTCAGCCACCACGAAAACTGGCAGAAGATGTGGCGCACGCCGACCCCTAAGAAGGTCTACGACGTGGTCATCGTCGGCGGCGGCGGGCATGGTCTGGCGACCGCCTACTACCTGGCCAAAGAGCACGGCATCACCAACGTGGCCGTGGTCGAGAAAGGCTGGCTGGGCGGCGGTAACACCGCGCGCAACACCACCATCGTGCGTTCCAACTACCTGTGGGACGAGTCGGCGCACCTGTACGAACACGCGATGAAACTGTGGGAAGGCCTGTCCCAGGACCTGAACTACAACGTGATGTTCTCCCAGCGTGGCGTCTACAACCTGTGCCACACCCTGCAAGACATCCGTGATTCCGAGCGCCGCGTGAGTGCCAACCGCCTCAACGGCGTCGACGGTGAGCTGCTCAACGCCAAGCAGGTTGCGGACGAGATCCCGTACCTGGATTGCTCGAAAAACACCCGCTACCCAGTGCTCGGCGCCACCGTGCAACGGCGCGGCGGCGTGGCCCGTCACGATGCCGTGGCGTGGGGCTTTGCCCGCGCTGCCGACGCCCTCGGCGTGGACTTGATCCAGCAGACCGAAGTGATCGGCTTTCGCAAGGAAAACGGCGTGTGCATCGGCGTGGAAACCAACAAGGGCTTTATCGGCGCCAAGCGCGTCGGTGTAGTCACCGCCGGTAACTCCGGGCATATGGCCTCGCTGGCGGGCTTCCGCCTGCCGATCGAATCCCACCCGCTGCAAGCGTTGGTGTCGGAGCCGATCAAACCGATTATCGACAGCGTGATCATGTCCAACGCCGTACACGGTTACATCAGCCAGTCCGACAAGGGCGACCTGGTGATCGGCGCCGGTATCGACGGCTACAACGGCTACGGCCAGCGCGGTTCGTACCCGGTGATCGAGCACACCATCCAGGCCATCGTCGAGATGTTCCCGGTGCTGTCGCGCGTACGCATGAACCGTCAGTGGGGCGGCATCGTCGACACCACGCCGGATGCATGCCCGATCATCTCCAAGACCCCGGTACCGAACATGTTCTTCAACTGCGGTTGGGGCACCGGTGGCTTCAAGGCCACACCGGGTTCAGGCAACGTGTTTGCCGCCAGCCTGGCCAAGGGTGAGATGCACCCGTTGGCGGCACCTTTCTCCATCGACCGTTTCCACAACGGTGCGTTGATCGACGAACACGGCGCTGCGGCCGTCGCCCACTAACAGGAGAAATTTCCTATGTTGCATATCTTCTGTCCTCACTGTGGCGAACTGCGCTCCGAAGAGGAATTCCACGCGTCCGGCCAAGCGCACATCCCGCGTCCGCTGGACCCGAATACCTGCACCGATGAGCAGTGGGGCGACTACATGTTCTTCCGCGACAACCCGCGCGGCCTGCACCACGAACTGTGGATTCACGCCGCCGGTTGCCGCCAGTACTTCAACGCGACCCGCGACACCCTGACCTACGAAATTCTTGAAACCTACAAGATCGGTGAGAAGCCACAATTCACCGCCAAGGCCTCTGGAGAGAAGGTATGAGCCAGACCAATCGCCTGTCCAACGGTGGCCGGATCGACCGTAACAAAGTCCTGACGTTTACCTTCAACGGCCAGACCTACAAGGGCTTTGAAGGCGACACCCTCGCCGCAGCCCTGCTGGCCAACGGCGTCGATATCATCGGCCGCAGCTTCAAGTATTCGCGTCCCCGCGGCATCTTTGCCGCCGGCGCCGAAGAGCCGAACGCGGTGTTGCAGATCGGCGCCACCGAAGCCACCCAGATCCCCAACGTGCGCGCCACGCAACAGGCGCTGTACCAAGGCCTGGTCGCCACCAGCACCAACGGCTGGCCGAACGTCAACACCGACGTGATGGGCATTCTTGGCAAGGTCGGCGGCAAGCTGATGCCGCCGGGTTTCTACTACAAAACCTTCATGTACCCGCAATCGTTCTGGATGACGTACGAGAAGTACATCCGCAAGGCCGCGGGCCTTGGCCGCTCGCCGACCGAGAACGACCCGGACACCTACGACAACTTCAACCGTCACTGCGACGTGCTGGTGGTCGGCGCAGGCCCTGCCGGTCTCGCTGCCGCATTGGCTGCCGCCCGCAGCGGTGCCCGCGTGATCATCGCCGACGAGCAGGAAGAGTTCGGCGGCTCGCTGCTGGATTCCCGTGAAAGCCTCGACGGCAAGCCAGCCGCTGAATGGGTTGCCAGCGTTATCGCTGAATTGAAAGCCCTGCCGGACGTGGTGCTGCTGCCCCGCGCCACCGTCAACGGCTACCACGACCATAACTTCCTGACCATCCACGAACGCCTCACCGACCACCTCGGTGACCGTGCGCCGATTGGTGTGGTGCGCCAGCGTATCCACCGTGTGCGCGCCAAGCGCGTCGTGCTGGCGACCGGTGCGTGCGAGCGTCCACTGGTGTATGGCAACAACGACGTGCCGGGCAACATGCTCGCCGGTGCGGTTTCGACCTACGTGCGTCGCTACGGCGTGGCACCGGGCAAGAAGCTGGTGCTGTCGACCAACAACGACCACGCCTACCGCGTTGCGCTGGATTGGTTGGATGCCGGCCTGCAAGTGGTCGCCGTGGCCGATGTGCGCCACAACCCTCGCGGTGCACTGGTTGAAGAAGCCCGTGCCAAAGGTATTCGCATCCTCACCGGCAGCGCCGTGGTCGAAGCCCGTGGCACCAAGCGCGTGACCGCTGCGCGCGTTGCTGCGATTGACGTCAAGGCCCACAAAGTCACCAGCCCCGGCGAGTGGCTGGACTGCGACCTGGTGGCCAGTTCCGGCGGCTACAGCCCGGTGGTCCACTTGGCTTCGCACCTGGGCGGCAAGCCGACCTGGCGTGAAGACATCCTCGGTTTTGTACCGGGCGAAGCACCGCAGAAACGTGTGTGCGTGGGCGGCATCAATGGCGTCTACGGCCTCGGCGATTCCCTGGCCGATGGTTTTGAAGGCGGCGTGCGCGCAGCCAGTGAAGCCGGTTTTGCGCCGGTGGAAGGTACGCTGCCAAAGGCCCTGAGCCGTCTGGAAGAACCGACGCTGGCGATCTACCAAGTGCCGCACGACAAGCCAACCGCACGGGCACCGAAGCAATTTGTCGACCTGCAAAACGACGTGACCGCCGCCGCCATCGAACTGGCGACCCGCGAAGGTTTCGAGTCGGTCGAGCACGTCAAGCGCTACACCGCGCTGGGCTTCGGCACCGACCAGGGCAAGCTGGGCAACGTCAACGGCCTGGCGATTGCCGCCCGTTCGTTGAACGTGACCATCCCACAGATGGGCACCACCATGTTCCGCCCGAACTACACGCCGGTAACCTTCGGCGCCGTAGCCGGTCGTCACTGTGGGCACATCTTCGAACCCGTCCGCTACACCGCGCTGCAAGCGTGGCACGTGAAGAACGGCGCCGAGTTTGAAGACGTCGGCCAGTGGAAACGCCCGTGGTACTTCCCGCGCAACGGTGAAGACCTGCACGCTGCGGTGAAACGCGAATGCCTGGCCGTGCGCGACAGCGTTGGCCTGCTGGATGCGTCCACCCTGGGCAAGATCGACATCCAGGGCCCGGATGCCCGCGAGTTCCTCAACCGCATCTACACCAACGCCTGGACAAAACTCGACGTGGGCAAGGCGCGCTACGGCCTGATGTGCAAGGAAGACGGCATGGTCTTCGACGACGGCGTCACCGCCTGCCTCGCCGACAACCACTTCCTGATGACCACCACCACCGGCGGCGCGGCCCGCGTACTCCAGTGGCTGGAAATCTACCAACAGACCGAGTGGCCAGACCTCAAGGTGTACTTCACCTCGGTCACCGACCACTGGGCCACCATGACCCTGTCCGGCCCCAACAGCCGCAAGCTGCTGGCCGAAGTCACCGACATCGACCTGGACAAGGACGGCTTCCCGTTCATGACCTGGAAAGAAGGCTTGGTGGGCGGCGTACCGGCGCGGGTGTTCCGTATTTCGTTTACCGGTGAGCTGTCGTACGAAGTCAACGTGCAAGCCGACTACGCCATGGGCGTGCTGGAAAAAATCGTCGACGCTGGCAAGAAGTACAACCTGACCCCGTACGGCACCGAAACCATGCACGTGCTGCGGGCCGAGAAGGGCTTCATCATCGTCGGCCAGGATACTGACGGCTCGATGACCCCGGACGATCTGAACATGGGCTGGTGCGTGGGACGCACCAAACCGTTCTCGTGGATCGGCTGGCGCGGCATGAACCGTGAAGACTGCGTGCGTGAAGAGCGCAAGCAACTGGTGGGCTTGAAGCCGGTAGACCCGAAAGTGTGGCTGCCGGAAGGCGCGCAGTTGGTGTTCGATCCGAAGCAGTCGATCCCGATGAAGATGGTCGGTCACGTGACCTCAAGTTATGCCCACAACTCCCTCGGCTATTCGTTCGCGATGGGTGTGGTGAAGGGCGGCTTGAAGCGCATTGGCGAGCGGGTGTTTTCGCCGCAGGCGGATGGCAGCGTGATCGAGGCGGAGATTGTGTCTTCGGTGTTCTTTGACCCGAAAGGCGATCGCCAGAACATCTGATGGACCGAGTCGCCTGCATCGCAGGCAAGCCAGCTCCCACACTGGAATGTATTCCCCTGTGGGAGCCGGGCTTGCCCGCGATGAGGCCAGAACAGACACCACAGCATTCAAAACAGGTGCTTTATGACAGCAGCCAATGTTTACCAACAACGCCCAACCACCGGGGCCAAGGCCGAGTCGTCGCTGCACCATGCCGACCTCGCTAGCCTGGTCGGCAAGGGCCGCAAGAACGCCGGCGTGAGCGTGCGCGAAAAGAAACTCCTGGGCCACCTGACCATCCGTGGCGATGGCCATGACGCCGCTTTCGCCGCCGGCGTGCACAAGGCCCTGGGTATCGAACTGCCAAGCGCCTTGACCGTGATCGTCAAAGGCGAAACCAGCCTGCAATGGCTCGGCCCGGATGAGTGGTTGCTCATCGTGCCAAGCGGTGACGAGTTCGCCGCCGAGAAAAACCTGCGTGACGCCCTGGGTGAGCTGCATATCCAGATCGTCAACGTCAGCGGCGGCCAGCAGATTCTTGAGCTGAGCGGGCCGAACGTGCGCGATGTGCTGATGAAGTCCACCAGCTACGACGTGCACCCCGACAACTTCCCGGTGGGCAAGGCGGTGGGCACGGTGTTCGCCAAGTCGCAACTGGTGATCCGCCACACGGCCGAAGACACCTGGGAACTGCTGATTCGCCGCAGCTTCTCGGATTACTGGTGGTTGTGGTTGCAGGACGCCTCTGCGGAATTCGGCCTCAACGTCCAAGCCTGAGGAAAGCCCCATGAGCCGCGCACCCGATACATGGATTTTGACCGCCGACTGCCCCAGCGTGCTCGGCACGGTGGACGCGGTCACCCGCTACCTGTTCGAGCAGGGTTGCTACGTCACTGAGCACCACTCGTTTGATGATCGGCTTTCGGGCCGGTTCTTCATCCGCGTGGAGTTCCGCCAGCCAGACGGTTTTGACGAACAAGGTTTCCGCGACGGCCTGGCCACGCGCGGTGAAGCCTTCGGCATGATCTTCGAACTGACGGCACCGAACTACCGGCCAAAAGTGGTGATCATGGTCTCCAAGGCCGATCACTGCCTCAACGACCTGTTGTACCGCCAGCGCATCGGCCAACTGTCGATGGACGTGGTCGCGGTGGTATCCAACCACCCCGATCTGAAGCCGTTGGCCGACTGGCACCAGATTCCCTACTACCATTTCCCCCTCGACCCCAACGACAAGCCTTCACAGGAGCGTCAGGTGTGGCAGGTGGTGGAAGACACCGGCGCCGAACTGGTGATCCTTGCGCGCTACATGCAAGTGCTGTCGCCGGAGCTGTGCCGCAAACTTGATGGAAAGGCCATCAACATTCACCACTCGTTGTTGCCCGGGTTCAAGGGCGCGAAGCCTTATCATCAGGCGTACAACAAGGGCGTGAAATTGGTCGGCGCGACGGCGCATTACATCAACAACGACCTGGATGAAGGCCCGATCATCGCCCAGGGCGTGGAGGTGGTGGATCACAGCCACTATCCCGAGGATTTGATTGCCAAGGGGCGCGATATTGAAGGGCTGACGTTGGCACGGGCCGTTGGGTATCACATTGAGCGGCGGGTGTTTTTGAACGCCAATCGCACGGTCGTTCTTTAGATCGCCATCGCGGGCAAGCCCGCTCCCACATTTTTGGCCGTGTGAACCCGATCAAATGTGGGAGCTGGCTTGCCTGCGATGAGGCCCTGACAAACAACGCAAAAACAGCATCTGTACCCGAGCATTTAACGCGCTGCCCACCCAAGGGCAACGCAGTTCCATAAAAACAACAGCGAGGTGAAAGCATGTCTGGTAATCGTGGTGTCGTGTATCTCGGCAACGGCAAGGTCGAAGTACAGAAAATCGACTATCCCAAAATGCAGGACCCCCGTGGCAGGAAGATTGAGCACGGCGTCATCCTGCGCGTGGTCTCCACCAATATCTGCGGCTCTGACCAACACATGGTGCGCGGCCGCACGACTGCCCAGGTCGGCCTGGTGCTCGGTCACGAGATCACCGGTGAAGTGATCGAAATGGGTAGCGGCGTCGAAAACCTGAAAATTGGCGACCTGGTCTCGGTACCGTTCAACGTTGCCTGCGGTCTGTGCCGCTCCTGCAAAGAACAACACACCGGCGTGTGCCTGAGCGTCAACCCAGCCCGCCCGGGCGGTGCCTACGGCTACGTCGACATGGGCGACTGGACCGGTGGCCAGGCCGAGTACGTGCTGGTGCCGTACGCCGACTTCAACCTGCTGAAACTGCCAGACCGCGACAAGGCCATGGAAAAAATCCGTGACCTGACGTGCCTCTCCGACATTCTCCCAACGGGCTACCACGGCGCCGTGACTGCCGGCGTTGGCCCAGGCAGCACCGTGTACATCGCCGGTGCCGGCCCGGTCGGCCTGGCCGCTGCCGCCTCAGCCCGCCTGCTCGGTGCGGCCGTGGTGATCATCGGTGACGTCAACCCGATCCGCCTGGCGCATGCCAAGGCCCAGGGTTTCGAGATTGCCGACCTGTCCACCGACACCCCGTTGCACGAGCAGATCGCTGCGCTGCTGGGCGAGCCGGAAGTGGACTGCGCGGTGGACTGCGTGGGCTTCGAAGCACGCGGTCACGGGCATGACGGCGTCAAGGCCGAAGCGCCGGCCACCGTGCTCAACTCGCTGATGGGCGTGGTGCGCGTGGCGGGCAAGATTGGTATTCCTGGGCTGTACGTCACCGAAGATCCGGGTGCCGTGGATGCCGCCGCGAAGATGGGCAGCCTGAGCATTCGCTTTGGTCTGGGCTGGGCCAAATCCCACAGCTTCCACACCGGCCAGACGCCGGTGATGAAGTACAACCGCCAGCTGATGCAGGCGATCATGTGGGATCGCATCAACATCGCTGACATTGTTGGCGTGGAGGTGATCAGCCTGGATCAAGCGCCAAAAGGCTACGGCGAGTTTGATGCGGGTGTGCCGAAGAAGTTTGTGATTGATCCACATAAGTTGTTCAGTGCGGCGTAAAGCATTGCGCAAAAAATGGCGGCCCTGGAGGTCGCCATTTTTTTATTTGAGAGTTGTCAGCCTCAGATAGGGATCTGCCTTCCTTGGCGGTGTAAGTCTGCAAGCGTTGGCTGATGGCTTTCAGCAAATTGCACTCTTCATCGCAATCCGCTTTTTCTATTGAAAGGTGCAATTGGAGGGGGCTGAGCTTACGCAGTCCCACGCGGTGATATCGGCGTCTGTTGCGTCACTGGCTAACTTGGTTTTAGCTCTGACTTCATTGTCAAAGGCAGTAGTGGTCACGTTTGCCCAGTTACCAATCTGGGTTTTGATGGACGTATTGGGTTTGGAGATCAACGTGACGTATTCATTATTTGAATCCACGTAGCGGCAAATAGCGGCCCAATCTTTCTTTTTCGTCGCGTCTGTTTCATCGTTTTCTTTTTGAATACGCACCGACTGGAACGTGAGCGTAGCCAGATCAACGTCTGCGGAGGTCGTGCTGAGCACCCATTGCGATCCACTTATGCCACTGGCACCACTCACAGCAAATGAACCGCCCGTCCCGGTGATTTTAGATACATCCGGACAGTCGTCCGCATAGGCGGTGCCGGCTAGTGATGCGAAAAGAAAAAGTGCGAAAAATGATACTTTGGTCTGCATGTTGTAGTGCTCCACTCTATTATTTGAGTGGGTATGATCTGCACTCCGCATTCGGCTTTCTACTGTCAACATTGACAGTTTTTATAGTGATTACAGAACGTGCCAATTCTCTTCTTTCATAAGTAATGATGTACGGAGGAGGTAGGGCGGGGCGACGGTCATACATAACGGTTACATCGGTAAAAAACGCGCAAGCGTCTCGTTATGCTGCCCTAGACCTGCTTTGCCTCCTCAGCGAACTGCCAGCGCGCCCTGATAAACCGTCGGCCCCGTCGGCTGCTTGCTCACCGATCCACCTTTGGTTTCCGAACTCACCATCAGCGCCACAGGCTTCTTGATGGACTCCTGCTGACGCGGGTTCAGCCCGATGATGCCTTTGCCATCTTCTGGCAACAGGCCAAGGGATACCGGCACGCCGTCCTCGGGGATCGCCCACAGTTCCAGGCTCTGGCCTGGCGCGACGGCGGTGGCGGCGATCGATTGCACTTCCAGGTAGTCCTTGTGGGCCATGATCTGCGCCGCAGGTTGCTGGGCCGTGGTCACCAGGGTGGCGGCGGATTTGACCGAGTCCTGGGTGTACAGGGCGCCGCCGACACCGGCGAGTACCACCAGGCAAACACCCACGAAAAGACGCGGGCGGGTCCAGAACGAGGGCTTGTACTCAGGCACTTGGGGGGCGATCGTAGTCATAGGTCTCTTCCTGACAAATTTTGTAGTTAGTTCATGGACCTTGCGCGCGGCGATGGGTTCCTGAGCCCATCAGCCGTGATCTTCGTTAAAGTGATGCCAATTGGCCTTGATATAGCACGGGGCCGGTAGGTTGGCCGGTCGGTGAACCGCCGCGTGGTTCCAGGCTGACGGCCAGGGTCAGCGGCTTGATAAGCAACGCCTGCTGCGCCGCGCTCAGCGCAATCCGACCTTTTCCGCCAGCAGGCACCAGGCCCAGGGATATGGGTTTACCGCCGCTCTGAACGGCCCACAGCTCCAAGTCCCGCGCCGGCTCCACAGCGGCCAACGCCAGCGCTTCGATTTGCAGATGATCGCCCACCGCCTGCACCCGCAACGCCGGCTGCTGGCTGGCGTTGAGCAGGGTGGCGTTGTAAGTCACGCCGGGATCGCGCGGGTACAACACGCCCACCAATAGCGCTACGCCCACTGCGCAGGCGGCCGCCAGCAGGCGCATATTGCGCCACACCGGTTTCTTCACTGGCAGGTGCAGCACCTGCGGCTCGATGCGCGCCTGGATGCCGGCCCATACGTGGTCCGGCACCGGGTGTTCAGGCAGCGTGCCGGTCAGGCTGGCGAGGGCGTCCTGCCAGTGGCCGAGTTCGACGCGCAGCGCCGCATCGTCCAGCAGCAGGCGGTCAAAACGCCGACGGGCGGTAGCCGGCATCAGCCCAATGGCATAGTCGGCGGCGAGTGCGCGGCGCAGGGCGGTGGTTTGGTAGTTCATGATTCAAGGCACCTGCGCAGGCGCTCCATGCCACGACGAATCCAGGATTTCACCGAGCCCAACGGTGCCGCCATGTGTTCGGCCAGCTCCGCGCACGACAGGCCCTTGAAGTACGCGACGCTGATCGATTGGCGCTGCACAGCGTCAAGGCTATCGAGGCAGCGGTTCAGCGCATGGGCGTCACGTTCGCGGTCGAGTTGTTCGTGGGCGCTGGGGCGGTCGTCGAGCATGGCATCCTGTTGGCCATCGGCCAGGGGTTGCTCGTGGCGTTTGCGCAATTGGTCGATGGCCAGGTTGCGGGTGATGTTGACCATCCACGTCATCGGCGCCGCCAGGTGGGCCTCGTAGCGCGAGGCGTTGTACCAGATGCGCACGAAGGCTTCCTGCAGCACCTCTTCAGCCAAGTCCGGGCGCCCCATGAAACGCAAGGCAACACCGTGCAGACGCGGTGAAACGCTGCGGTACAGGGTTTCGAATGCCTGGCGGTTGCCCAAGGCACATTGGGCCAGTAAAGGCCGCAACGGGTCAGCATCGTTGATGGAAATAGGGCTTCTCCAAGCACTCGGACGAGGGCGACGGAACTGCGCACGGTAGGCAGAGGGTAGTTCAGCTCTTGCATTCATTCCATCCGACTCCGGGCGGTGCATACCCGATATACGCAGGGGCAGGCCATTCGGATGCAGCTTTTTCTGAACTAATCTTGAAGTGGGAACATTCCTCCGGGAGTGTCAGTCAAACGCCTGCTTTTAGCTCCTACATCCAGAGGTTGTTTCAATGAAGATTTCACGCGGTTTCGCCCTTTCCTGCCTGATGACCGTGGCCGCCAGCCCGGTATTTGCCGCAGGTTTCAGCCTCGGCGATGTGGCCAACGCCGTTTCCGGTGCCCAGGGCGGCAACAATAAGGCGGCTGCCGCAGCGCCGAGCTCCCAGACCGCTGGCCTGCTGAGCGCACTGACCTCGCAGCTGAATGTCACCCCTGAGCAAGCCGTCGGCGGCACCGGCGCGATGCTGGGCCTGGCCAAGAACCAATTGAGCGGCAGCGACTATTCGCAATTGGGCAAGAGCGTGCCGGGTCTGGATCAACTGTCGGGCAACAACGCCCTGGGCAGCCTCGGGGCCTTGAGCGGGATGCTCGGCCAAGCGGGCGGCAGCAAGACCAGCGGCCTGGACGGCCTGCTGGGTAACGTGAAAAGCACCAATGACCTGAACACCGCATTCAGCGCCCTGGGTATGGACAGCGGCATGATCGGCCAGTTTGCGCCGGTGATCCTGCAATACCTGGGTGGCCAGGGTGCCAGCGAGTCGGTGCTGGGCAAGCTGGCACAGGCGTGGGGTACCGGTAGCTGATTACTGCTCGGCGCGCAGGTGTTCGATGCGCGCATCCTTCTCCTTCCAGAGCTGGTTCACCCAGTTCTGGACGGTCTGGCGAAACGCTGGATCGTTCTCGTAATCCCCTTGCCACAACGCCGGGTCCAGCTCGCGGGTGCGGATATCAATGATCACCTTCGGCACCGCGCCGCTGATCAAGTCCCAGAACCCCGGGATCTTCGCCTGTGGATAAACCACGGTGACGTCGAGGATCGCATCCAACTGTTCACCCATCGCCGCCAGCACAAACGCCACGCCGCCCGCCTTAGGTTTGAGCAAGCGTGTGAAGGGTGATGCTTGCTGCGCGCGCTTGGCCTCGGTGAACCGCGTCCCTTCCAGATAATTGACCACCGTCACTGGCTGGCGCTTGAACAGCTCGCACGCCTGCTTGGTTATCTGCAAATCCTGCCCCGCCAGCTCCGGGTGCTTGGCCAGGAACGCCTTGCTGTAGCGCTTCATGAACGGGTAATCCAGCGCCCACCACGCGAGTCCCAGGAAGGGTACCCAGATCAGTTCCTTTTTCAGGAAGAACTTGAAGAACGGCGTACGCCGGTTGAGGGCCTGGATCAGCGCCGGGATATCCACCCAGGATTGATGGTTGCTGATGACCAGGTAGGAGGTGTCGGTGCGCAAGTCGCCGCCACCGCGAATGTCCCATTGGGTGGGGATGCACAACGCGAAGATCAGCTTGTCGATCTCGGCCCAGGTTTCGGCGATCCACATCACCGCCCAGGACATGTAGTCGCGGGAGCGGCCGGGGGCGACCAGCTTGAGTAGGGCAAACACCATCAACGGACCGATCAGGACCAGGGTGTTGAGCAACAGCAGCAGGGTGACAAAACAGCCGGTGAGCAGGCGGCGCATAAGCAACTCTTGGATTCTTGTGGGCGGGCCATGATAAGCAAGGTGAGTCTAGAGGCCAAATCGCAAAGCGCCGGACGAATGTTTCACAATGCGGCCAGTATGGTTGACGCGAGCTAACTAACCCGCGCTTTTGCGGTCTAGAATCCGCCTACTTCTTTCCGAGGACATCCCTTCGTGAAACTGTTACTTGCTGCGTTCGCCCTGGTTGCCGTGCCGGTCATGGCCGCCGAACCGACCCTCTACGGTCGCTACGAATACATCCAATTGCCGGAGATCGGCGAAACCTTCAAGGCCAAGATGGACACCGGTGCCCTGACGGCCTCGCTCTCTGCGCGCAACATCGAAACCTTCCAGCGTGACGGCGACGACTGGGTACGCTTCCGCCTCGGCGGCAAGGACGCATCCGATAAGGTCTACGAGCACAAAGTCTCGCGCATCAGCAAGATCAAGAGCCGCGCCGACGAGGACGACGACAAGGACGAAGCCAGCGTGGCCAAGCGCCCGGTGATCGACCTGGAAATGTGCCTGGGCAACGTCAAGCGCACCGTCGAGGTCAACCTCACCGACCGCAGCAGCTTCAACTACCCGCTGTTGATCGGCGCCAAGGCCCTGCGTGAATTTGGCGCAGCGGTGAACCCGGCGCGTCGTTACACTGCGGACAAACCGGACTGCTGACAGAGCCCCATGCCTCACATCCTGATTGTCGAAGACGAAGCGGCGATAGCCGACACGCTGATATTCGCCCTGCAAGGCGAGGGCTTCACCACCACCTGGCTGAGCCTTGGCCAGGAGGCGCTGGCCCATCAGCGCCAGGCGCCGGCCGACCTGATCATCCTCGACATCGGCCTGCCCGACATCACCGGCTTTGAAACCTGCAAGCAACTGCGCCGTTTCAGTGAAGTGCCGGTGATGTTCCTCAGTGCCCGCGACGGTGAGATTGACCGCGTGGTGGGCCTGGAAATCGGCGCCGACGATTATGTGGTCAAGCCGTTCAGCCCACGGGAAGTGGCGGCGCGGGTCAAGGCGATTCTCAAGCGCGTCGGCCCCGGTGTGGCGCCGGCGGTGTTCCAGGTCGACCTGGAGCGCATGCAGATCAACTATCGCGGCCAGCCGCTGAGCCTGACCCGCCACGAATTCCGCCTGCTGCAAAGCCTGCTGGAACAACCCGAGCGGGTGTTCAGCCGCGAGCAATTGCTGGACGCGGTCGGCGTGGCGGCGGATGCCGGCTATGAGCGCAATATCGACAGCCATATCAAAAGCCTGCGCAGCAAATTACGCAGCGTGGCGGCGGACGCCGAGCCGATCCAGACCCATCGCGGCCTCGGCTACAGCTACAGCCCGAGCCACAGCTGATGCGCCTGGGGCTGCGGATCTTCCTCGTGTATGCGCTGTTTATCGGCCTGACCGGCTATTTCGTGCTGAGCACGGTGATGAAGGAGATCCGCCCCGGCGTGCGCCAGTCCACCGAAGAAACCCTGGTGGACACCGCCAACCTGCTCGCCGAGATCCTGCGCGATGACGTGAAGAACGGCACCCTCGGCCAAAGCCACTGGCCTGAATGGCTCAAGGCCTACGGCAATCGCCAGCCGAGGGCGACTATCTGGGGCCTGCCGAAAAACCAGGTCAACCATCGCATCTACGTGACCGACGCCAAGGGCATCGTGCTGCTCGATTCCACGGGCGAGGCGGTGGGCCAGGACTATTCCAAGTGGAACGACGTGTACCTGACCCTGCGCGGCGAGTACGGTGCGCGTTCCACCCGCAGCGCAGAGGACGACGCCACCTCGTCGGTGATGCATGTGGGCGCACCGATCCGCGACAACGGCGAGATCATCGGCGTGGTCACCGTGGCCAAGCCCAACAGCTCGTTGCAGCCCTATGTGGACCGCACCGAGCGGCGCCTGCTGTGGTATGGCGCCGGGCTGGTGGTGCTGGGCCTGTTGCTGGGGGCGTTGTTGTCGTGGTGGCTGACGGTCGCGTTGCGCCGCCTCACGGCGTATGCCGAGGCCGTCAGCGAAGGCCGCCGTGCCGAGTTGCCGCATTACCGTGGCGGCGAATTGAAGCAGCTGTCCAGCGCCGTGGAGCACATGCGCACGCAGTTGGAAGGCAAGGCCTACGTCGAGCATTACGTGCACACCCTGACCCACGAATTGAAAAGCCCGCTGGCAGCGATTCGCGGCGCGGCGGAGCTGTTGCAGGGCGATATGAGCCGTGAACAGCAGCAGCGGTTTGTCGGTAATATCGACAGCGAAAGCGCGCGTTTGCAGCAGTTGATCGAACGCCTGTTGAACCTGGCGCAGGTGGAGCAGCGTCAGGGCCTGGAGGAGCAGGCGAGCATCCCGCTGGCGGCGATGGTCGAGGACATGCTCACGGCGCAATGTGCGCGGATCGAACGCGCCGGCTTGCAGGTGCAACAGGCGATTGCTGCCGATGTGAAGGTCTACGGCGAACCGTTCCTGTTGCGCCAGGCCCTGGGCAATCTGCTGGACAACGCCTTGGACTTCACGCCTGCGGGCGGCACCTTGAAGTTCAGTGCGCACGCGCAGCACAACGACGTGCACATCAGCGTGTTCAACCAGGCGGCGCCGATTCCCGACTACGCCCTGCCACGCCTGAGCGAGCGTTTCTACTCGCTGCCACGTCCGGCCAGCGGGCGTAAAAGCACCGGCCTGGGCCTGAATTTTGTCGAAGAAGTGATGAAGCTGCACGGCGGCACCTTGCAGATCGGCAACGTACCCGGCGGCGTGCAAGTGGTGCTGCATCTCCACACAGTCTCCACATTGCCCACATAAACCCCCCACACAGGCTGCCCAGACTCGCCCCATCAAAACAGGGAGAGTCCCATGAACCGCAGTCTGCTTTTCAAACTGGGCGCGATTGCGCTGCTGATGCTGGTATTGCTGATTCCATTGCTGATGATCAACGGCATCATCGGCGATCGCCAATACACTCGTGATGCAGTGCTGGAAGATATTGCCCGCAGTTCCAGCTACAGCCAGCGCCTCACCGGCCCGGTGATGGTGGTGCCTTATCGCAAGACCGTGCGCGAGTGGAAGCTCAATGAAAAGCTCAACAAACGCTACGAAGTCACCCGTGAAGAACGTGGTCGTCTGTATTTCCTGCCGGACCGTTTTGAACTCGACGGCAAAGTGCAGACCGAACTGCGCGCACGGGGCATTTACCAGGCGCGGCTGTTCCATGCCGACAACCGCATCAGTGGGCGCTTCGAGTTGCCCACGCAATGGGGTATCACCGAAGACTTTGCCGATTACCGCTTTGAGCCGGCGTTTCTGGCGGTGGGTATCAGCGATATTCGCGGCATCGAAAACGCGCTGAAACTGGAGCTGGGCAGCCAGCAACTGGACTTCGAACCCGGCTCCCAAGTGGACTGGCTGGGGCAGGGCGTGCACGTGGCGTTGCCGGTACAGGACAGCAAAAAGCCCTACGTCGTGGACTTCGCCTTCGATCTGCGCCTGCAAGGCACCGAGCAGTTGCAAGTGGTGCCGGTGGGCAAGATCAGCCAGGTCTCGCTCGCTTCCAACTGGCCGCACCCGAGCTTTATCGGCAACTTCCTGCCGGCCCAGCGGGACGTGACCGACGCAGGCTTTACCGCCAACTGGCAGACCACCTTCTTTTCCACCAACCTCGAACAGGCGCTGCAAAGCTGCCTGGACGGCCAGGGCTGCAAGGATTTCACCAACCGCAGCTTCGGCGTGAACTTCATCGACCCGGTGGACCAGTACCTCAAGAGCGACCGGGCGATCAAATACGCGCTGCTGTTTATCGGCCTGACCTTTGCCGGCTTCTTCCTGTTCGAAGTGCTGAAGAGCCTGGCGGTGCACCCGGTCCAGTACGCGTTGGTGGGCTTTGCGCTGGCGTTTTTCTACCTGCTGTTGTTGTCGTTGTCCGAGCACATCGGCTTTGCCCTGGCCTATCTCATCTCCGCCAGCGCCTGTGTGTTGCTGATTGGTTTCTACGTCTGCCATGTGCTGCGCAGCATCAGCCACGGGCTGGGCTTTTCGGCGGGGTTGGCGGCGTTGTATGGCTTGCTGTACGGGCTGTTGAGCGCCGAGGATTACGCGCTGCTGATGGGCTCGCTGCTGCTGTTTGGCCTGCTGGGCACGGTGATGGTGCTGACACGCAAACTGGACTGGTATGGCGTGGGCAAGCGCAAGGCGGTGGAGCCGTTGCAGTTTGATCTGGAGGGGGTGCAATGATTGGGTTAAGGGAAGATCAGCAAATGAAGGCGCGGATGATCGACTACCTCAACCACGCCGCTGGACTATGTGGGAGCTGGCTTGTCGGGTCGCCGCATCGCTGCGATAGCGGTGGGCCAGGAAAACAAGTGCAAACTGACACACCGCTATCGCAGGCAAGCCAGCTCCCACACTGGTCAGCGGTGGGTTTCAGAGCGGTGGCTGGGTCTGCTGCATCGAAGGGCGCTGGCTGACCTCGGCGTACCAGGCGGCAAGCCTCGGGTTATCAAGGCGCCATTGCAGGTCCGGGTGGCGGAAATCCAGGTAACCCAAGGCACACGCCACACTGATCGCGGCAATATCAAAGTGGCTGGCCAACTCCGCAATCGCGTCCGCTTCCAACTCGGCGACACTGCGGCGGATCTTGTTGCGCTGTTCGTCCAGCCACTGGTCCCAATGCTTCTCCACCGGGCGCATGGCGGTCTCGTAGCGCACCAGCACGGCGGCATCCATGATGCCGTCGGCCATCGACGCCAGGGTCAGGCGGCGCCAGCGCGCCGAGCCGTCGCGGGGGATCAGCGGGTTGCCGACGTGTTGGTGGTCGAGGTAATCGAGGATCACCCGGCTGTCGTGCAGCACCGAACCGTCGGCCAGGCGCAGGGCCGGGATCTTGCCCACCGGGTTGCCTTGCAGCACGTGCTGGTCGGGCTGGATCGGCGTCGGCAGGGTGGCTTGCAGGGCCACGCGGTCCTGCTGGCCGGTTTCGAGCAGCAGCACGCGGACTTTGCGCACGAAGGGGGAGGCGGGGTTGTGGAACAGAGTCATGGTGGACATGGGCATTCCTCAAGATGGGCAGGGGCTAGCCTAGAGGCATTGGTGGTGTTTTTGAAGGCCTCATCGCGGGCAAGCCCGCTCCCACATTTCGAATTGTGAACACCCTCCAATGTGGGAGCTGGCTTGCCTGCGATGAGGCCCTTAGCCCCGCCGCCTAAACAACCCCCAGACACCAATCACAGCCGGCACCCCCAATCCCACCCAACTCAACGAATCCCACCACCCATCCCCCAGCAACGCCGCAAACAACCCCGCCGCACTGAGCACGCCAATCCCCAAGGGAATGCCAAACACCTTCCAGAAACTCGACTGTCTTGGCTTCATGTCTTACGCCTGACGATCCACAGATAAACCCCACTGCCCAATACGATGATGGTCAGCACATCCAGCACCGCCCACAAGATCTTCATCGGCATGCCGCCATAGTCGCCAAAGTGCAGGGGCTGGGACATGCCCATGGCGTCCATGTACCACGGCCGTTCGGCGATGGCCGTGACGGCCAGGGTGCTGGCGTCGATGAGTACCGGCGTGAGCAGGTGCGAGGTCAGGTGGGTGCTGCCTTTCATGAACACCGCATAGTGATGCTCACTGGAAAACCGCGTGCCGGGGAAGGCGATAAAGTCCGGCTGCATGCCGGGCGCGGCCTTGGCGGCGATGGTCAGCAATTCGCTGGCCGGTGCGCGTTGGCTCAGCGGTGGCGCGTGTTTGTACGGCTCGATCATGGCGCTGAGGCTGTCCTGGCGCCAGGCGGCGATGATCAGGTCGGCGCAGGCACTGATCACGCCGGTGACGCCCACCACCAATGCCCAGGTCAGGGTGACCACGCCGAGCAGGTTGTGCAGGTCGAGCCAGCGCAGGCGCGTGGATTTGTCCTGGCGCACGGTGGCGAACTTCAGGCGCCGCATGAACGGCAGGTACAACACCGTGCCCGAGATAATCGCCACCACAAACAGAATGCCCATGAACGCCAGCAGCAACTTGCCTGGGAGCCCGGCGAACATATCCACATGCAGGCGCAGCAGGAACAGGGTAAAGCCGCCATTCGCCGACGGCATCTCCACCGCGTCACCGGTACGCGCATCCAGCATGAACGTGTGGGACGAGTTGGGCTCGGTACCGGCGGTGGCGGCCATGATCGCAATCACGCCGTTCGCGTCGTCCTCGTCCCACGCCAGGTACTGCATGGCTTCGCCGGGGCGATGGGCCTCGGCCTTGGCCACCAACTGCTCCAGGTTGAGCTGCGGCGTGTCGGCGGGCATTTGCGCCAGCTGCGGCTCGTTGCCCAGCAGGTGATCTATCTCGTGGTGAAACACCAGCGGCAGGCCGGTGAGGGCAAGCAGCAGCAGGAACACCGTGCAGATCAGGCTGGTCCAGGTGTGGATGAAGGACCAGCGGCGGATGGTTTTGCTTTTCATCACGGCTCCAAGGCAAAAAGGGCCGCAGTTCAGGCGGCCCTTCGTCAGCGGCTGTTCACCGTCTTAGAATTTGTAATTAACGCTGGCGACTACGTTGCGTTGGTCGCCGTAATAGCAGTAGTAACCATCGCAGGTGGACAGGTAGTCCTTGTTGAAGATGTTCTTGGCGTCGACCGCGACCGTCACGCCTTTGAGGGTGTTGTTCACACGGCCCAGGTCGTAGTGCACCGACGCGTCGTACACGGTGTAGGAGCCGACATGGCCCAAATCGGTGTTGGTGGCGTTGCCGTAGGTGTCGCCGACGTAACGCACGCCCGCACCGACGCCGAAACCGTCCAGCAGGCCGCTGCGCCATGTGTAGTCGGCCCAGCCAGTGGCTTGGTTGCGTGGCAGTTGGTTCATGCGATTGCCTTTCTCGGCGGCAGCACCTTCGATGATTTCACTGTCGTTGTAGGTGTACGAACCCACCAGCTTGAGGCTTTCGGTGACGTCGGCACTGGCTTCCAGTTCAAGGCCGCGAACGCGCACTTCACCGATCTGGCGGGTGATGCTGCCTTCAGTCACGGTGGAGTTCTGCTGGGTCAGGTCAAACACCGCAGCAGCAAACAGTGCCATGGTGCCCGGTGGTTGGTATTTGACACCGGCTTCGTATTGCTTGCCTTCGGTTGGCTTGAACGTTCCGGTGCTCGCCACTTGGGTACCGGTACCCGCCTGGAACGATTCTGCGTAGGACAGATACGGGGTGATGCCGTTGTCGAACACGTAGCTCAGCGCCGCGTTGCCGCTGAAATGCTTGTCACGCTGGGTGTTGGTGGCGTCATTCAGGTTGTGGAACGTAGTGCCGGTATGCACCCAGTCCTCGCGCCCACCGAGGGTCAGGCGCCAGTTGTCGAGTGCCATTTGGTCCTGGACGTAAAGGCCGGTCTGCTGGGTCTTTTGGGTGTAGTCGTACATGGTGAAGTACTGGACTTTGGAGAAGTCTTGCCCATACACCGGGCGGTTGAAGTTGATGGTCGGTACACCGGCCGAACCCCATAGCCAGCGCGCATCGCTGTCGGAGCGCTGATGATCCAGGCCCAGCAGCAACGTGTGGCTTACTGCGCCGGTCTGGAAGTCGGCCTGGAAGTTGTTATCCACGGCGAACTGACCGATGTTTTCATCGACCTTGCCGGCAGAACGGGTGACGTTGCCAGCGTCGTCGACTGCGAGTTCCGGGCCGTTTGGATAGAACGCGCCGCCCGCCGTGATGCCTTGGAACGACAGATCATTCTTGGTGTAGCGCAGGTTCTGGCGGAACTGCCACGTGTCGTTCAGACGCGTTTCGAAGGCGTAGCCCAGCGCGTAGTAGGTGCGGTCATAGAATTCCCAATCCGGATCACCGAGGTTCTTGTGATGGGAAATCTTGCCGGCGGGCGAACTCAGCTTGGTGCCTTGCAAGGGCAGGAACTGCCCGGTGATCCCTGTATCGTCGCGGGTGAACTGGGTGAGCAACGTCAGCTTGGTATCGTCGTTGATATTCCAAGTCAGGCTGGGGGCAACGTTGTAGCGTTTGTCCGGGATGTGATCCACGGCGGTATTGCTGTCGCGCACGACGCCGCTGATGCGGTAGAGGAACTGGCCCTCGTCATCGATCTTGCCGGTGCTGTCGAAGTTGATCTGCTTGTGGTTGTTGCTGCCGGCCTGCACTTCGATTTCATTCGAACGTTCGGCTTGCGGCCGACGGCTGACCATATCCAGCAAGCCGCCCGGAGGGGTTTGCCCGTAGACCGACGACGCCGGGCCACGCAGGACGGCAATGCGTTCCAGGTCCCAGGTGTCGATTTTTGGGGTTGCGTAGTTACCTTTCGGCAATGGCAGACCATCGAGGAATTGCGTCGGCACGAAGCCGCGCACCAGCAACCAGTCACTGCGCGAGTCGGAACCGTAGCCGCTGCTCTGTACGCCAGCGGTGTAGCGCAGGGCGTCGTTGAGGTTGAGTACCGAGCGGTCTTCCATTTGTTTGCGGGTAATGACCGAGACGGAGCGCGGCAGTTCGGCAATCGGTGTGTCGGTCTTGGTGCCGGCAGCGGTGCGCGTTGCGACATAGCCGTCCGCTGGGCCCCATGCGCTTTCATAGCTGCCTTGACCGGTGATATTGGTCTCAGGCAACGCCACCACACCCTCCGGAATCGCCACCAGCGTGTACGTCCCCGCACTGCTCTGCTCCAACTGCAAGCCCGTGCCACGCAGCGCCTCACGCAGTGCGCCCTGTGCATCGAACTGGCCTTTGACCGGAGCCGAGGTTTTACCCGCAGCGAGCGCCGGGTTGAGGGTCAACGCCAGGCCAGCCTGGCTGGCGATCTGGTTCAAGGTGCTCGCCAGGGGAGCCGCCGGCAAGTTGTAGGCGCGCACGCTGGAGGCCTGTTCGGCGGCGATCAGCGGGGTGCTGGCCAGCGGGGCGCTGAGGGCGATGGCCACGGCTAACAGGCTGGGGCGCAACAGGGTGTCTAGCGTGCGGGACATGGGGCGGCTCCTGAATGGAAATATTTCTCAATTGCCTAGGTGCCGAACGAGAATCGAAAAGTGATAGGGCTGGGTGCAAATATTTTTTTGGGGTGTTCTTGAGGGCCTCATCGCAGGCAAGCCAGCTCCCACATTTGATTTGTGAACACAGTTAAGTGTGGGAGCTGGCTTGCCTGCGATAGCAATCGCCCAGGCACCACAGAACCTAAGGCTTGGCGCCGACAGTCACCCACCACGGCGTGTGCTGCTCGATCTGCACCGGCAACGTCGGCAGCAGCGCATTCAACGCCAGGGTGGTGTCATGCAGCGGGAAGCTGCCGGTAATACGCAGGTCCGCCACATGCTTATCCACACCCAAATGCCCGGTGCGGTAGCGCGCCAGTTCCGCCACCACATCGCCCAGGCGCGCGTTGTCCACCACCAGCATGCCGCGCGTCCACGCATCGGTAGCGGGGGTGACGGCCAGCGTAGGGCCCAGGCCGTCGCTGCGCATCAGCACCTGCTGGCCTTCCTTGAAAATCTGTTCCTGCGGCAACGCTTCGGGCTGGGCGCCGACGGCCGATTGCAGCACGCTCAAGCGCGTGGCGTCTTCTTCGCGCTTGACGATAAACCGCGTGCCCAGTGCGCGCAGGCTGCCGTCGCGGGTCTGCACATAAAACGGCCGCGCATCGTTGTGGCCGGTCTCGACGAGGATTTCGCCTTCCTGCAACACGATCAGCCGGCGCTTGTCATCGAAGCGCACGTCGATGGCGCTGTGGGTGTTGAGGTTGATCAGGGTGCCGTCCGCCAGTTTCAGCGTGCGCTGCTCGCCGGTGGCGGTGCGCTGGTCGGCCAGCCAATAGTGGATCGGCACATAACGCTCCCCGGCAAACAGGGCCAGGCCAATCACCACGACGATGCTCGCCAGGCCACTGCCGAGCTTGCGCACCCGCTGGCGAATGCCCTCGCGGGACTGCAACAACGCCGCCCGTGCCGGGCCCGAGGCTGCGCTGAAACGCTGGTCGAGCATGCCCAGTTGGCGCCAGGCGCGGGCGTGTTCTTCATTGCTGGCCAGCCATTTGTCGAATTCTTCGCGCTCAACCGGGCTGCCATCGCCCGAATCCAGGGACAGCTGCCAGGCAATCGCCGCATCCAGCACACGGGCCGACACCGGTTTGGAACTGATCACGCTCACAGCGGCTCGCCATACAGGGCGATGTAGCACTGGCGAATGCCCTGGGCCAGGTACTGGCGCACACGCGGCACGGATACGCCGAGGCGCTGAGCGATTTCGGCGTGGCCCATCCCGTCGAGGCGGTTATAGAGGAAGGCGGCGCGGGCCTTGCTCGACAGCTTGCCGAGCAGGCGGTCGATGGCCTTGAGGTCTTCGAGGATCAGTTGCTGCTCTTCCGGCGAGGGGTGTTCGCTTTCCGGGATCAGCATCAGTTCGGTGAGATAGGCCTGTTCAAGGGCGGCGCGACGGAAGTAGTCGAACAGCAGGCCTTTGGCGATGGCCACCAGGAACGCCCGGGGTTCGCGGGGTTCGCGCAGTTCGTCACGGCCCAGCAGGCGCATGAAGGTGTCCTGGCTCAGGTCTTCGGCGCGGCTCGGGCAGGCCACGTTGCGTCTTAGCCAGGCCAACAGCCAGCCACGATGGTCGCGATACAACGCGCCAACAAGCTCACTGTGTGGGTTCTGGATCGACGACAAGGCATCACCTGGCAAACAAAGTGTTTAAACTAACGAGAATTATTCGCGATTGTGTCAGAGGCGTCGGGTGGGCGCAATTGGCGTCTGTCGGGTGATCGTTCCCACGCTCTGCGTGGGAATGCCTCCCCAGGCGCTCCGCGTCCCCTAGAAAGAGGGCGCCTGTTTACGCCGTTTCCATTGGCTCAAACGCTCGTGCAGCGCTTGCGGCGTGTCGATGTGGTGCTGCCGCGCGCGGCTGAACAGGATCAGCATCAGCTCGGCCGTGGCCAGGGCGTCGGCGCTGGCGTGATGACGTTCGCCCACGTGCAGGTTGAAGTGATTGATCCAGTCATCCAGCCCGGCTTCGCGGATATGCGCCTCGGGGCACAGCAGCGGGGCGATATCAGCCACGTCCAGGAACGGGTGGGACAGGCGATAACCCAGGCTGTCCTTGAGCGCCCGGCACAACATGTGTTGATCGAAGGGGGCATGGAAGGCGAGCAGCGGGCTGTCGCCAACAAACGCCATGAAGTCCAACAGCGCTTCCACCGGATCGCTGCCGGCGGCAATCGCGCTGGGGCCGAGGCCGTGGATCAGCACGCTGGGGCTGAGTTTGCTCTCGGCGCGTTGCAAGGTGCGCTCGAACATCTGCGAGAAATCCACCGCGCCGTCTTCGATCACCACCGCGCCGATGGACAGCACCTGGTCGCGGTTGAGGTTCAGGCCGCTGGTTTCCAGGTCCAGGACCACCCAGCGCTGGCTGCGCAAGGTGCCGGTTCCCAGTGCGGCAGGCGTGGGCAACTGCGCCAGGCGTTGCTGTTGCGGGGTGTCGAGCCGTGGTTTTTTCGCACG
Source organism: Pseudomonas acericola (SeqCode) (assembly GCF_053456465.1). NCBI lineage: Bacteria > Pseudomonadati > Pseudomonadota > Gammaproteobacteria > Pseudomonadales > Pseudomonadaceae > Pseudomonas > Pseudomonas acericola (SeqCode). The sequence goes on from NZ_JBRFJB010000004.1 coordinate 648,521, forward strand.
CAACCAACTGAACAGACTCACAGCTGATACCGCAACGTCAGGCTGCTTTGCAGGCGTTGGGCCTGGCGCAGGGATTCGCGCAGGATGCGCCGGTCGAGGTGGTTGAGGCTGTCGGGATCGACGCGGTTGGAGTAGGGCTGGTTTTCCCGGGTCTGCAACTGATGCTGCTGCATGCGGGTTTGCTGGATAAAGTGATACGCCTCTTCATAGGCGGCGCCGTCCAGCGGCTCGATGACTTCCTTGACCACCAACTGGCGCAGGCGCTCCAGGGTGTTGTTGGCGTGAATGCCATTGGCCAGCGCGAGCAGGCGCGCACCGTCGACAAAGGGCGTGAGGCCCTGCACCTTGAGGTCCAGCGTGGCCTTTTCGCTGCCTTTGCGCGACAGCACAAACTCGCGGAAACGTCCTACGGGCGGGCGCTGGCGCAAGGCGTTCTCTGCGAGCATGCGCTGGAACAGCCGGTTATCCGCGACTTGATCAAGAATGCCCTGGCGCAGTTGCTCGCAGCCGCGCTCATCGCCCCACACCACGCGCAGGTCGAAATAGATGCTCGAACCCAGCAGATTCTCCGGCGTGGCCTCGCGGATAAACGCCGCAAAACGCCGCGCCCATTCGGCCCGCGACAGGCACAGCTCGGGGTTGCCGGCCATGATATTGCCTTTGCACAGGCTGAAGCCGCACAGCGCCAGGCTTTGGTTGATCTGCTGCGCCAAGGGCAACAGCAGGGCGCGGATAGACGCGGCTTCGGCGGCGTCCTTGGCATCAAACAGGATGCCGTTGTCCTGGTCGGTGTACAGCGTCTGCTCGCGGCGGCCTTCGCTGCCAAAACACAGCCAACTGAACGGCACGCCGGGGTCGCCTTTTTCGGCCAGGGTCAGCTCGATCACCCGGCACACGGTGTGATCGTTGAGCAGGGTAATGATGTGGGTGATCTGGGTGGACGATGCGCCATGGGCCAGCATGCGCTCGACCAACTGGCCGATCTCGCCGCGGATCGCCACCAGGTTGTCCACCCGGGGCGCGTTGCGGATGGTGCGGGCCAGGTGCACCAGGTCGACCCGTTGCAGGGAAAACAGGTCGCGTTCGGACACCACGCCACACAGGCGCTGGTCTTTCACCAGGCAGACGTGGGCGATGTGCCGTTCGGTCATGGCGATGGCCGCGTCGAAGGCGCTGTGGTCCGGGGTCAGGTAGAACGGCGCCTGGGTCATGTGGCGTGCGATGGCCTGGTTGAAATCACTGGTGCCGTCGGCCACCACCTGGCGCAGGTCGCGCAGGGTGAAAATCCCCAGGGGCGCCTTGTGCTCGTCAACGATCACGATGCTGCCGACCTGCTGTTCATGCATCAGCGTCACCGCCTCGCGCAGCGGTGTGGCCGGGCTGCACGTCACCGGATGGCGCATGGCCAATTCGCCCAAGCGGGTGTTCAGGGAGTATTGGGTGCCGAGGGTTTCCACAGCTTTTTGCTGGACTTGCTGGTTGACCTGATCCAGCAGGCTGCTCACGCCACGTAGGGCAAAGTCGCGAAACGGGCTGGAAAGGGCGAACAGCTTGATAAACGCCGGCTTGTTCAGCTGTAGGCAGAAGGTGTCTTCAGCGGCTTTATGCTCGGTGCGGGTGGCGCGCTCGCCGAGTAGCGCGGCGAGGGGGAAACATTCGCCGGTGGCGATTTCGAAGGTGGTCTCTGCCGAGTCCGGGCGTTCGCCGACCACACGGCCTTGCTTGACGATGTAAAAGTGTTCGACCGGCCCGCCCGACGGTTTGAGGATGCTCTCGCCGGGGCCGAAGAAGCGCAATTGGCACTGTTCCACCAGAAACGCCAAATGCGCGTTTTCCATCTGGTTGAACGGCGGGAAGCGTTGCAGGAACTGCAAGGTGCCGTGAATGTTCTGCAACACAGCAGTTTTCCCCGCCTGGGCGAAGGCATCAGCTTTACTCATAACAGTGACCGCAATTTTATTGTCGTTATCGTCCTGCATGGTCGGCTCCTGCGGGTCGGGTGCCCATTGGACGTAAGTCTAGGTCCCGGGAGTCGCTGTAAACCTAGGGAAAAACCTTACATGAAGATTGTGCAAAACCCGTAGAACGCCCACTAGGCAAACTTTCCGACGAAGTGCACATTGATCGCCCTTCCGCAGATGTCTGACGAGTGTGCTGGGAGATTGATGAGAACTGCTGAGAACCGTATGTCCGACCACGATATTTTGAGTGATGCCGAGCGCGAGGCGCTGAGCGCCGTGATGCTGGAGCCCGATTTACCGCCGCAACGGGTGTTGATCGTCGATGACGACAAGGACGCCCGTGAACTGCTGGCGGAAATCCTCGCGCTGGACGGTATTCGCTGCATGACGGCCGAGAGCGGCGAGGCGGCGTGGGCATTGTTGCAGTCCAGCGGCTCCATTGGCCTGCTCATCACCGACCTGCGCATGGCGCCCAGCAACGGTTTGGAGCTGATCCGCAAGGTGCGCGAGTCCACGCGGGCGGCGTTGCCGATCATCATCATGTCGGGGGATGCGGAAGCGCTGGATGTGATTGATGCGATGCATTTGAGCGTGGTGGACTTTTTGCTCAAGCCGATTGATAGCGTGAAGTTGGCGAAGATGGTCAAGCGGGAGTTGGGGATGGCGGCCTGATTTTTTGTGGTTGCCGGGCGGGCCCCATCGCAGGCAAGCCAGCTCCCACATTTGACCGCGTGTATCCTGTCGGAACTCGATCAAAATGTGGGAGCTGGCTTGCCTGCGATGAGGCCGCCACAGTCACCCCAACACCCCAAAGAAAAAGCCCCGGTCTCTCGACCAGGGCTTTTTTCATTTACAGGCCGTTTTTAGCCTTGAACTCCCGACGCCGACGGTGCAACACCGGCTCGGTATAGCCATTCGGCTGCTTGGTCCCTTCAATCACCAACTCCACTGCTGCCTGGAACGCGATGTTGCTGTCGAAGTCCGGTGCCAGTGGGCGGTACAACTTATCCCCAGCGTTCTGACGGTCCACCACCGGCGCCATGCGCTTGAGGCTTTCCAGCACCTGGGCTTCGTTGACGATGCCGTGGCGCAGCCAGTTGGCGATGTGCTGGCTGGAGATACGCAGGGTGGCGCGGTCTTCCATCAGGCCGACATCGTTGATGTCCGGCACTTTCGAGCAGCCGACACCCTGGTCGATCCAGCGCACCACATAACCGAGGATGCCCTGGGCGTTGTTGTCCAGCTCGTTACGGATTTCTTCGTCGGACCAATCGGTATTGGTCGCCAGAGGAATGGTCAGGATGTCGTCCACCGACGCACGTTCGCGCGTGGCCAGTTCGGCCTGGCGGGCGAAGACGTCGACCTTGTGGTAGTGCAGCGCGTGCAGCGCAGCGGCGGTCGGCGACGGTACCCACGCGGTGTTGGCGCCGGCCAGCGGGTGGGCGATTTTCTGTTCGAGCATCGCCGCCATCAGGTCGGGCATTGCCCACATGCCTTTACCGATCTGCGCACGGCCTTGCAGGCCAGTGCTCAGGCCGATATCGACGTTCCAGTTTTCGTAGGCGCCGATCCATTTCTCTGCCTTCATTGCCGCCTTGCGCACCATCGCGCCGGCTTCCATGGAGGTGTGGATTTCATCACCGGTGCGGTCGAGGAAGCCGGTGTTGATAAACACCACGCGCTCGCTGGCGGCCTTGATGCAGGCCTTGAGGTTGACCGTGGTACGGCGCTCCTCGTCCATGATCCCGACTTTCAGGGTGTTGCGCGGCAGGTTCAGCACGTCTTCGATGCGGCCGAACAGCTCGTTGGTGAACGCGGCTTCTTCCGGGCCGTGCATCTTCGGTTTGACGATGTACACGGAACCGGTGCGGCTGTTCTTGCGGCTGCTTTTACCGTTGAGGCTGTGGATCGCGGCCAGGCTGGTGACCAGGCCGTCGAGCATGCCTTCCGGCACTTCGTTGCCGTCTTTGTCGAGGATCGCGTCGATGGTCATCAGGTGACCGACGTTGCGCACGAACAGCAGGGAGCGGCCGTGCAAGGTCACGTCCTGGCCATTCACGCCGGTATAAACGCGGTCGGCGTTCATGGTGCGGGTGAAGGTCTTGCCGCCCTTGGCCACTTCTTCGGCCAGGTCGCCTTTCATCAGGCCGAGCCAGTTGCGGTAGATCACCACTTTGTCATCGGCATCGACGGCGGCGACGGAGTCTTCGCAGTCCATGATGGTGGTCAGCGCGGCTTCCATCAGCACGTCTTTGACGCCGGCGGCGTCGGTCTGGCCGACCGGGGTGCTGGCGTCGATCTGGATTTCGAAGTGCAGGCCGTTGTGCTTCAGCAGCACGGCGGTCGGTTGTGCCGCGTCGCCGTGGAAGCCGATCAGTTGTGCGTCGTCGCGCAGGCCGCTGTTGCTGCCGCCCTTGAGGCTGACGATCAGCTTGCCGTCGACGATTTTGTAACCGGTCGAATCGACGTGGCTGCCAGCGCTGAGCGGTGCGGCTTCGTCAAGAAAGGCGCGGGCGAAGGCAATCACTTTGTCGCCACGCACTTTGTTGTAGCCCTGGCCCTTTTCGGCGCCGTCGGCTTCGCTGATGGCATCGGTGCCATACAGCGCGTCGTACAGCGAGCCCCAACGTGCGTTGGAGGCGTTGAGGGCGAAGCGCGCATTCATCACCGGCACCACCAGCTGCGGGCCGGCCATGCGGGCGATCTCGTCGTCGACGTTTTGGGTCGTGGCCTGGAAATCTGCGACTTCTGGCAGCAGGTATCCGATGTCTTGCAGGAAGGCCTTGTAGGCCACCGCATCGTGAGCCTGGCCGGCGTGGGTCTGGTGCCAGGTGTCGATGCGCGTTTGGAAATCGTCGCGTTTGGCGAGTAGGGCTTTGTTCTTCGGCGCCAGGTCATGGATGACCTTGTCGGCACCGGCCCAGAACTGGTCGGCAGTAATGCCGGTGCCGGGAATGGCTTCGTTGTTCACGAAGTCGAACAGGACTTTGGCGACCTGCAGGCCACCGACTTGAACGTGTTCAGTCATTGCTTGCCTCACTCTGCACAGCTTAAGCGCTTTTTAGATTTTCATTATGTAGTGCCAGGTTGCGCATACTACATGATGACTTGCGGTTGTGAAAATTAGACTAAATACGTCGTTTAGCGACCCACTTTGGTCGTACGGTCACAGCGGAGAACGGGATGTTCTCAAAAAACTATTGGATTGTTCCAGATAAATATAAAAATGGTACACGATTTGTTTTCGGCGGCTGCCGAGTCCACCTTGTAGATTGAATTCCAGAGGGCTTTGCCATGGACCATCTTGTACTCACAATTATCGCCGCCGACAAACCCGGCCTGGTTGAACGCATTGCGCAGAACATCGCCGCCCACGGCGGCAACTGGCTGGAAAGCCGCATGGCCCACATGGCCGGGCAATTTGCCGGGATCCTGCGGGTCAGTGTTCCCACAGAAAACCGTCAGGCATTGGTGGGTGCGCTGGAGGACTTATCCACACACGGCATTCGCGTGCTGGTGGGCGAGGGCAGCAGTGGGCAGGCTAGTGCGTCCAAATCCATCATGATGACGCTGGTGGGCAATGACCGTTCAGGCATCGTGCGCGAGATCACCGCGCTGCTGAGCAAGCTGGGCGTGAACCTGGAGAGCCTGAGTACCGATGTGCGCCCGGCGCCCATGAGCGGCGACCCGCTGTTTACCGCCGAGGCGCTGTTGCAGGTGCCGGCGGCGCTGTCCCTGGATACCTTACAGCTATCCCTGGAAACCCTGGCCGATGACTTGATGGTGGAACTGCACCACGAGGAATAATCTGCCCACAGGGTTATGCATGAAAATCTTGCATGGGCCTGTGGATAACCTGTAGAGACCCGGCGGCAGGCCACGCCGGCCGGGCGCCTTCGTTGTTTGAGCAAAAAACGAGCAATTTCAAGCGCTTGTGCACAAATGGCGGGGATCAGGTTGTGGATAACCTTGGGGTGGATGTCTGCAAGCCACGCCGGCTGTGGCTTGCAGAGTTTTGTACGTTATTTGATCAGCGTTTGCGCACGCTCAGCCACGCATCCACGCTGTAGACCACCAGGCCTGCCCAGATAAACGCGAAGGCAATCAGCGTGCTCGGTGCGAGGTGCTCGCCGAACAGCAGCACGGCTTCCAGCAGCACCAGGGTCGGCGCGACGTACTGCAAAAAGCCCAAGGCGGTGTAGGGCAAATGCCGTGCGGCGGCGTTGAAACACACCAGTGGGATCAGCGTGACCGGGCCTGCGGCCACCAGCCACCAGGCTTCGGACGTGCTCCAGAACTCAAGTTGTGCACTGTGGGCGGTCGGGTTGAACAACAACCACGCCACGGCAATCGGCACCAGCATCCAGGTTTCCACCACCAGCCCCGGCAGTGCCTTGACCGGCGCCTGCTTGCGGATCAAACCGTAGAACCCGAAGGTCAGCGCCAGCACCAGCGACACCCACGGCAAACTGCCCACCTGCCACACTTGCTGCGCCACACCCACTGCCGCCAGCGCGACCGCAGCCCACTGCAAGCGCCGCAGGCGTTCGCCGAGGATCAGCATGCCCAGCAGCACATTCACCAACGGGTTGATGTAGTAACCCAGGCTCGCTTCCAGCATGCGCCCGCTGTTCACCGACCACACGTAGGTCAGCCAGTTACCCGCAATCAACGAGCCGCTGAGGGCCAGGATCGCCAGGCGCTTGGGGTTGTCGCGCAGTTCGCGGAACCAGCCGGGATGTTTCCACACCATCAGCAGCAAACCGCCGAACAGCGCCGACCACAACACGCGGTGCACGATGATTTCGGCGGCCGGGACGCTGGCGATGGCTTTGAAGTAGAGAGGGAACAGACCCCAGATGACATAGGCGCTCAGGCCCAGGATGTAACCCTTGCGGGGGTTGGCGGCGTGCATTGCAGAATCCTTGCTTAGGCAGCTATCAAAGCGCGATTGTAAGGATATTTGTCAGGTAGCGGGTGGCGCTTTTCTGTGGGAGCTGGCTTGCCTGCGATAGCGGTCGTTCAGACACATTCATGCTGAATGTGCAGCCGTCATCGCAGGCAAGCCAGCTCCCACAGGGGAGGGGTTGGGTCAGAAGAGTTTCAGGGGTTCTTCGTTGAGGGCCGACAGTTGCTCGCGCAACGCCAGCACCTGGTCGCCCCAATAACGCTCACTGCCAAACCACGGGAAGCTATGGGGAAACGCCGGGTCATCCCAGCGCCGCGCGAGCCAGGCGCTGTAATGCATCAAGCGCAACGCGCGCAGCGGTTCGATCAGCGCCAGTTCGCGCGGGTCGAAATCGTGGAATTCCTGGTAGCCGTCCATCAATTCCGACAGCTGCCCAAGGCATTCCTGACGGTCACCGGCGAGCATCATCCACAGGTCCTGCACCGCCGGGCCCATGCGGCAGTCATCCAGGTCGACGATGTGGAACATCTCGTCGCGGCACATCATGTTGCCGGGGTGGCAATCGCCGTGCATGCGGATGTTCTTGTGGGGCGTGGCCTTGTACACCTCTTCCACGCGCTTGAGCAGGTCGCGGGCCACGGACTCGTAGGCCGGCAGCAGGCTCTTGGGAATGAAGTTGCCTTCGAGCAGCGTGTTGAGGGAATCGTGACCGAAGTTCTTCACCCCCAGCGCTTCACGGTGTTCGAACGGGCGGGTGGAACCCACCGCATGCAAACGGCCCAGCAGTTGCCCAAGGCGATAGAGCTGGTCGAGATTGCCCGGCTCCGGTGCGCGGCCGCCACGGCGGGGAAACAGGGTGAAGCGGAACCCGGCGTGCTCGAACAGGCTGTCGCCGTTGTGGATCAGCGGCGCGACCACTGGCACTTCGCATTCCGCCAGCTCGAAGGTGAAGCGGTGTTCTTCGAGGATCGCCTCGTTGGTCCAGCGCTGCGGGCGATAGAACTTGGCGATCAGCGGTTCGGAGTCTTCGATGCCCACCTGGTAGACACGGTTTTCGTAGCTGTTGAGCGCCAATACGCGGGCATCGCTGAGGAAGCCGATGCTTTCGACGGCATCGAGGACCAGGTCGGGGGTGAGTGTTTCAAACGGGTGGGCCATGCGAACTCCTGCGCGCAGCAGGGCGCCGCGTCCGGCCGGGTATGGTAACGCACCCGGCTTGGGATGGGGGGTGTCTGTGCCATTGCTATCGCGGGCAAGCCCGCTCCCACAGTTGGAGTTGTGAATACCTTCAACTGTGGGAGCTGGCTTGCCTGCGATGAGGCCCTATCAGGCGCCGACTATCCCACCATCATCCCGCCGAATCGCCATCACCGACGAGCGCGGCTTGCCGTTCGGCAAATGCTCCGGCCAGGTCGAACCTCCGGTTTCTCCCGGGTGCTGAATCCCCACAAACAGCGTCTTCTGATCCGGCGAGAAGCTGATGCCTGTCACCTCACACGCCACTGGTCCGACCATGAAGCGGCGGATTTCCCCAGTGGCCGGGTCGGCACACAGCATCTGGTTATTGCCCATTCCGGCGAAGTCGCCTGCGTTGCTGTAGTCCCCATCCGTAAGAATCCACAAGCGCCCGGCCTTGTCGAAGCCCAGGCCATCGGGGCTGTTGAACATGTTCTGCGGGTTGATATTTGACGAGCCACCTTTCGGCGTACCGGCATGCACGCCCGGATTGCCGGCCACCACAAACAGGTCCCAGCTGAACGTGTGGGCGCCGTGGTTATCGGCGTCGGCCTTCCAGCGCAGGATCTGGCCGTAGACGTTTTTCTCCCGAGGGTTGGGCCCGCCCACCGGCTGGCCGTCTTCGCCGCGCTTGGCGTTGTTGGTCAGGGTGCAATAGACCTGGCCATCGGTGGGGCTGACCACGATCCATTCCGGGCGGTCCATGCGCGTGGCTTTCACCACGCTGGCGGCGAGGCGCGCGTGGATCAGCACCTCGGCCTGGCTGGCGAAACCGCTGCTGGCGTCGATGCCGTTCTTGCCATGGGTCAGTTCGACCCATTGGCCGCTGCCCTTGGGATGGTCGGCGTTGCCGTCGCCGGCGTCGAAGATCGCCACATACAAGGTGCCGTGGTCGAGCAGGTCTTTGTTGGCCTTGGGGTTCTTGTGGTTGATCTTGTCGCGGCTGACGAACTTGTAGATGAACTCACCGCGTTCGTCGTCGCCCATGTACACCACGGCGCGGCCGTCGCTGGTTTCGGCCAGCGCCGCGTTTTCGTGTTTGAAGCGGCCGAGGGCGGTGCGCTTGACCGGGGTGGACTTTGGATCGAACGGATCGATTTCCACCACCCAGCCGTGGCGATTGAGTTCGTTGGGGTTCTTGGCGATGTCGAAGCGCGGGTCGTGCTGATGCCAGTTGATCTCTTTGCTGGCGGCCACGGCGCCGTAGCGCTTTTGCCCGGCGTCGAAGGTTTGTTGTGGGTTGCTGCTGCCGAAGCAGTCGGTGAAGTTCTCTTCACAGGTCAGATAAGTGCCCCACGGTGTCTTGCCGTTGGCGCAGTTCTGGAAGGTGCCGAGGGCTTTGGTGCCGGTTTTGTCGGCGGCTGTTTTCAGCCAGGCGTGGCCAGCCGCGGGGCCGCCCAGGCGGATCGGCGAGTTGCCGTGGATGCGCCGGTTGTAGCGTGAGTCCTGGACGAACTGCCAGGTGTCGCCCTGGCGCCGCACTTCGATCACCGACACGCCTTCGCTGGCCAGGGCCTTGCGCACTTCTTCGGCCGATTGCGGCGCGCCGCCGTGGGCGAAGAGGTAGCGGTAGTTGGTGTATTCGTTGTTGATCGCCATGAGCGCGCGATTGTCTTCGCCGGGGAAGGCGAACAGGCTCATGCCGTCGTTGTGGTCGCCGAATTGTTGTTCCTGGGCCTCGGCCGTGCCGTTGCCGGAAGGGTCGAACGCTGGCGCGTTCTTGCTCAGCGGTTGGCCCCAACTGATCAACACCGAAGCGCTGTAGCCGGGTGGCAAGGTAATGGCGTCGCTGGTGGCGGCGGCGATGCTGGTGAAACCCAGCAACGGGCTGGTGGAAGCGGCGTTGACGGCCATCGCGCTGCGGCTCAGCAGGTTGCCGCCGAGGAACATCGCCGCGCCGCACAGGGCGCCAGCACCGATAAAGCGGCGGCGAGTGAGGCCAACCATCTGTTCAAGGTCGGTGGCTTGGTTTTCTTCTAATAGGCTCATCTCAGGCTCCCTGCGGTTTTTGCAGACACCTTAAGGAGCGCGCGTGACGAAATTGTTGCAGTTTGACGGCGGGCGTTGCCTACACCGGCGTACCGAGCAGCACATTGCTCGGCGCGAATTGCACCTGGATCGCCTGGCCCTCGGCGGCGCCCAAGGCCCTGAGCGCGTCGGACTGCGCCAGGGCGCATAAAACCTGGCCATTGGGCAGAGCGATGCGCACTTCGCTGGGGCCGTCGTCGGCGTCGAGAATCGCGTCGATCCTGCCGCCCATGCAATTGTGTCCAGGTGTTGCAGCGGCGCCGGGAGCCAGCAATTCCAGCCAGCCGGCCTTGATCAGGGCGACCACTTCCACGCCGGTCTCCAATTCCAGGCGCTGGGTGCTGTCGTGGGTGATCTGCGCTTGCAGCGTCAGGCCGCCGGCCAGTTGCAGGCGGATCAGGTCATTGCGGCCATGGCTTTCAATCGCCATGACTTGGCCGTGCAACTGGTTGCGCGCGCTGGTGCGCAACATCAGGCGGCCGAGCAGATTGAAGTCGCTGGCGGCCTCATCCGAACCCAGCAGTTCTGCCTGCAACACTTGCAGGCGTTGGTATAGGCGCAACACCCGCTCACCTTCGGCCGTCAACTTGGCGCCGCCGCCGCCCTTGCCGCCGACGCTGCGTTCCACCAGGGGCTTTTGCGCGAGGTTGTTCAGTTCGTCGATGGCGTCCCAGGCGGCCTTGTAGCTCAAGCCGGCGCTTTTTGCCGCGCGGGTGATCGAGCCCTGTTCGGCGATGTGCCCCAGCAAGGCAATGCGTTGGGGGCGACGGATGATGTGTTGGCTGAGGGAGGCTGGCAGGGACATGGCGACACGCTTGGATGAGATGAGCCGAACGTTGCGGGCAAGGCGCGGCGACGTCAAGTCAGGCGCCCGGTTTAGGCGTGCGGGCCAGGCAATACACATCGACTTGCCGCGCGCCGGCGTTGCTCAACAGGCGGGCGAGGCTATGGGCGGTGGCGCCGGTAGTGAGTACATCGTCCACCAGGGCGAAGTGGCGGCCCGTCACGTCGGCGTTGGCGGCCAGGGCGAAGGCCGTGAGCAGGTTGCGCTGACGGCTTTTGGCGTCGAGGGCCTGTTGCGCGACGGTGTCCTGGGGACGTAACAGCAGGTGTTCATCAACGGCGATGTCGAGGTCTTGGCTGAGCCACCGCGCCAGCATTTGCGCCTGGTTGAAGCCACGCTCACGCAGGCGTTTGCGCGCCATGGGCACGGGTAGCAGGCAGTCGGGGCGGGTGAGTTCGGCGTTGTCGAAGCGGTGTTGCAAGTGCTGGCCCAACAGCCGCGCGAGCATTTGCCCGAGTGGCCAGCGTGACTGGTGCTTGAAGCGGCTGATCAGGCTGTCGATTGGGAAGCCGTAGGTCCAGGGTGCGATCACTTGTTTAAAGGCGGGTGGTTTTTTCAGGCATTGGCCGCACATCAGACCGTCCATCGGCAAGGGCAGGGCGCAGATTTCACAGGGTGTCATCAGCCAAGGCAGCTCGGTTTCGCAGACGTTGCACACACAATGGCTGGAGTGTGTCGCTTCATCGCAGATTAAACAGGTATGTTCGTTTTTTAACCAGATGTAAACCTGGTGTTTGTAGTCAGGTTGACAGTGCATGAATCTTCCTTAAATATGCCGAGCATCCGTGTCGTGTCTGTGGGTATTGCCCTTCCCGCAGCGCTTGCCAAAGCATAATCAAGGAATCGCCCATGAGCGCCAGCACCACCGCCACCTTGCGTCACGATTGGTCCCTCGCCGAAGTCAAAGCGCTGTTTGTGCAGCCGTTCAATGACCTGCTGTTCCAGGCGCAGACCGTGCACCGCGCGCATTTCGACGCCAACCGTGTGCAGGTGTCGACCTTGCTGTCGATCAAGACCGGCGCCTGCCCGGAAGATTGCAAATATTGTCCGCAGTCGGGCCACTACAACACCGGCCTGGAAAAAGAAAAACTGATGGAAGTGCAGAAGGTCCTCGAAGAGGCCGCCCGCGCCAAGGCCATCGGTTCGACGCGCTTCTGCATGGGTGCCGCGTGGAAGCACCCGTCGGCCAAGGACATGCCCTACGTGTTGCAGATGGTCCAGGGCGTGAAGGCCATGGGCCTGGAAACCTGCATGACCCTCGGTCGCCTCGACCAGGAGCAGACCGAAGCCCTGGCCCAGGCCGGTCTCGACTACTACAACCACAACCTCGACACCTCGCCGGAGTTCTACGGCAGCATCATCACCACTCGCACCTACAGCGAGCGCCTGCAAACCCTGGCCTACGTCCGGGATTCGGGGATGAAGATCTGCTCCGGCGGCATCCTCGGCATGGGCGAGTCCCTCGACGACCGCGCCAACCTGCTGATCCAACTGGCCAACCTGCCGGAACACCCGGAATCGGTGCCGATCAACATGCTGGTGAAGGTGGCCGGTACGCCACTGGAGAACGCCGAGGACATCGACCCGTTCGACTTTATCCGCATGCTCGCCGTGGCGCGCATCCTCATGCCGCAGTCCCACGTACGCCTGTCGGCTGGCCGTGAGGCGATGAACGAACAGATGCAGGCCCTGGCGTTTTTTGCTGGTGCCAACTCGATCTTCTACGGCGACAAGTTGCTGACCACTGCGAACCCGCAGGCGGACAAGGACATGCAGCTGTTCTCGCGCTTGGGGATCTTGCCGGAGGCGCGTGAAGAGCACGCCGATGAGGTGCATCAGGCAGCGATTGAGCAGGCGTTGGTGGAGCAGAAGAGCAGCGAGCAGTTCTACAACGCAGTGGTTTGACGCCCATCTCTCTATTGATTGGAATGCAATCCAGTGTGGGAGCTGGCTTGATGTGGCGAGCAAGCTTGCTTGCGCTGGGGTGCGAAGCGCCCCCAAAAAGCCGGCTCCAGCTGCGCTGTCGAGCGGGAGCAAGCTCCCTCGCCACAGCAAGCCCGCTCCCACATTTGGACCGCGTTCAGTCTGCTTATTCGAGGCCAGCATGTCTTTCGATCTCTCCGCGCGCCTCGCTGCCCGCCGTGCCGAACATCTTTATCGCCAACGCCCTCTGCTGCAAAGCCCCCAGGGCCCGGAAGTGGTGGTGGACGGCCAGCCGTTGCTGGCGTTCTGCAACAACGATTACCTGGGCCTGGCCAATCACCCGCAAGTGATCGAAGCCTGGCGCGCCGGTGCGTCCCGCTGGGGCGTGGGCGGTGGCGCTTCGCACTTGGTGGTGGGGCATGCGACGCCACACCATGAGCTGGAAGAAGCCCTGGCCGACCTCACCGGCCGCCCGCGCGCGCTGCTGTTTACCACCGGCTACATGGCCAACCTCGGCGCAGTCACGGCGCTGGTGGGGCAGGGCGATACGGTGCTGGAAGACCGGCTTAACCATGCTTCGCTGCTGGATGCCGGTTTACTGTCTGGGGCGCGTTTCAATCGCTATTTGCACAACGACGCCGACAGCCTGGCCAAGCGTCTGGAAAAGGCCACCGGCAACACCTTGGTGGTCACCGATGGCGTGTTCAGCATGGACGGCGACTTGGCCGATTTACCCGCGCTGGCCCGTGAAACCCGCGCAAAAGGCGCGTGGCTGATGGTGGATGACGCCCACGGATTTGGTCCGCTGGGCGCCACCGGCGGCGGGATCGTCGAGCACTTCGGCTTGAGCCAGGACGACGTGCCCGTGTTGGTTGGCACCCTCGGCAAGGCGTTTGGCACGGCGGGTGCCTTTGTGGCGGGCAGTGAAGAGCTGATCGAAAGCCTGATCCAGTTCGCGCGGCCGTATATCTACACCACCAGCCAACCGCCGGCGCTGGCCTGCGCCACGTTGAAAAGCCTGGAGCTGCTGCGCACCGAGCATTGGCGCCGCGCGCACCTCAACGGCCTGATCCGCCAGTTCCGCGAGGGCGCCGAGCAGTTGGGCCTGGACTTGATGGCGAGCTTTACGCCGATCCAGCCGATCCTGATCGGCGACAGCGCCAAGGCGGTGCGCCTGTCGCAGATGCTGCGCGAGCGTGGCCTGATGGTTACCGCAATCCGTCCGCCCACCGTGCCGGCCGGCAGCGCGCGTTTGCGCGTGACGTTGACGGCGGCCCACACCGAGGCGCAGGTGCAGCTATTGTTAAACGCATTGGAAGAGTGTTTCCGCTTGTTAGGCGCCACGGAGCCCGACCATGCGTGATCGACTGATCTTGTTACCCGGCTGGGGCCTCGGCGTATCGCCGTTGGAACCCTTGGCCGCCGCCTTGCAGGGCCTCGACGAACACCTGCGGGTGCAGATCGAGCCGTTGCCGGCGCTGGACTCCAGCGACCTTGACGAATGGCTGGATGAACTCGACGCCACATTGCCGGACAACGCCTGGCTGGGCGGCTGGTCCCTCGGCGGCATGCTCGCTACGGAGCTGGCGGCGCGGCGCGGCGAACGTTGCTGCGGCCTGCTGACCCTGGCGAGCAACCCGTGTTTCGTCGGCCATGACGGTTGGCCGAGTGCGATGCCCGCCGAGACCTTTGACGCCTTCCTCGCCGGTTGCCATGCAGATTCCCAAGTCACCCTCAAACGCTTCGGCCTGCTGTGCGCCAAGGGCGCTGCGGATCCGCGTGGGCTGGCGCGTTTGCTGGTCAGTGGGGCGCCGAATACGCCCTCCAGCGTGTTGATGAGCGGTCTTGAACTGCTCGCCCAACTCGATACCCGCGACGCCTTGCTGGCGTATCGCGGCCCGCAGATGCACCTGTTCGCCGGGCTGGATGAACTGGTGCCCGCCGAAGCGGCAAGCGCCCTGCTGAGCGTGCTTCCGGATGTTGAAATCGGCCTGATTGAACAGGCCGGTCACGCTTTTCTTCTGGAAGACCCCCACGGTGTCGCGGGGGCCATCCAGGCTTTTTTGCATGAGTGCGTTGATGACTGATTTATCCCACCCCCAACTGCCGGGCGCCTTGCCAGACAAGCGCCAGGTAGCGGCGTCGTTTTCCCGTGCAGCGGCCAGTTACGACAGCGTGGCCGAGTTGCAGCGCGCGGTGGGCAGTGAACTGCTCGCCCGCCTGCCGGCGGCCCTCGCGCCACAACGCTGGCTGGATATGGGCTGTGGCACGGGATACTTCAGCCGTGTGCTGGGCGAGCGTTTGCCCGCCAGCCAAGGCGTGGCGCTGGATATCGCCGAAGGCATGCTCAACCACGCCCGGCCGTTGGGCGGCGCGCAGCATTTCATCGCCGGCGACGCCGAACGCTTGCCGCTTAAAACTGAAAGCTTGCAGCTGATCTTCTCCAGCCTCGCGGTGCAGTGGTGTGCGGATTTCGCGTCCGTACTCAGCGAGGCCCATCGCGTGCTGCAACCCGGTGGCGTGCTGGCGTTCGCCAGCTTGTGCGTGGGCACGCTGGATGAGTTGCGAGAAAGCTGGAGCGCGGCGGATGGCCTGGTGCACGTCAACCGCTTCCGCACCTTCGAGGCGTACCAGCAGTTGTGCGCGGCCAGCGGATTGCGCGTGGTCAGCCTGGCGCGCCAGCCCCATGTGTTGCATTACCCGGATGTGCGCAGCCTGACCCATGAATTGAAGGCACTGGGCGCGCATAACCTCAACCCGGGCCGGCCGGGAGGGTTGACGGGGCGCGCGCGGATTGTTGCACTGGTGGACGCTTACGAGCAGTTCCGACAGGCCCAGGGCCTGCCGGCGACTTACCAGGTGGTGTACGCAGTACTGGAGAAACCGTTATGAGCGTCGCTTATTTCATTACGGGCACCGACACCGACGTCGGCAAGACCACCGTCGCCGCCGGGCTGCTGCATGCGGCGCGACAGGCCGGAAAAAGTACCGCCGCCGGTAAGCCGGTGGCATCTGGTTGTCAGGTCACGCCCAAGGGCCTGCGCAATGCCGATGCACTGGCGTTGTTGGCCGAATGTTCATTGCCGCTGAGTTACGCCGAGGTGAATCCGGTGGCATTCGAACCGGCCATCGCACCGCATTTGGCGGCACGGGAAGCCGGCGTTGCGCTCACGGTGCAATCGTTGCTCAAGCCCATGCAGCAGGTGTTGGCGCGGGACGCGGATTTCACCCTGATCGAAGGCGCGGGTGGCTGGCGCGTACCCTTGGCCGACCAGGCGAATCTGTCGGACCTGGCCATCGCGTTGAAGCTGCCGGTGATCCTGGTGGTGGGCGTGCGCTTGGGTTGCATCAGCCATGCGTTGCTCACCGCCGAAGCCATTGCGCGGGACGGTTTGCCGCTGGCGGGTTGGGTGGCGAATATCATCGACCCGAAGACCTCCCGTCTGGAAGAAAACCTCGCCACCTTGGCCGAACGCCTGCCTGCGCCATGCCTGGGCCGCGTGCCGAAACTCAAGCACGCCGGGGCCGAAGCCGTCGCGGAGTACTTGCAGTTGGACCTGCTTGACTGATTTTGGCTATCACTAAGGCATTGTGCCATTAGTGTTTTTGACGGGTGTTTTGCCGGTTTCTCTGCTTCAATCAGCGTTCACGATTCTCTAAAGGCAGGCTTACGCCATGGACATCTCTGGAAGCAGCGCGTTTTATTCGGGCCTGAGCACCATTCAGACCGGGCAGAACCGTGTCGACCAGGCCGCCGGCAAAATCGCCAGCGCCGCGACGACCCAGCCCTCGGATGCGCAGGTTGATCGTCTGCGCGCCAATGACCGTGCCCAGCCTTCCAACTCGGCGAGCAATATGGTCGAGATGGCGCAAGGCAAGTTTCAAGTGGAGCTGGGCGCCAAGGTTGCCAAGGCTTCGGATGAAATGCTTGGTACGTTGATCGACACCTACGCTTAACCCCCTCTCTTCAGGCTTGCCGGCTCTTCTGTGGGAGCTGGCTTGCCTGCGATGGCCTCTACTCGATTCTTCTGATACACCGCGGCGCCTGCATCGCAGGCAAGCCAGCTCCCACACAAGCCAGCTCCCACATTTGTCCTGCGCCAACCCTCTGAACTCCTACACTTTCCTTTGCTGTGGCAACCCGCCGCAAGCATCGCCGTGCGCGTCATTGATTGGCGTCATGACAAACGGCGTCTTGACATCCCCAGGTCGTAAACGTATGTTTCAAACACCTGTTTGACCGCTACAACAAATCCACGCGGTTGTTCATTCCAGATACATCAGCAGAGGTTTATCGCTATGCCTGACTACAAGGCCCCCTTGCGTGATATTCGCTTCGTTCGTGACGAACTGCTTGGCTATGAAGCGCACTATCAAAGCCTGCCGGCTTGCCAGGACGCTACCCCGGACATGGTTGACGCCATTCTTGAAGAAGGCGCCAAGTTCTGTGAGCAAGTACTGGCACCGTTGAACCGCGTGGGCGACATCGAAGGGTGTACCTGGAGTGAGTCAGGCGTTAAAACCCCTACGGGTTTCAAAGAAGCCTACAAACAATTCGTCGAAGGCGGCTGGCCAAGCCTGGCCCACGACGTGGAGCACGGCGGCCAAGGCCTGCCGGAATCCCTGGGCCTGGCAGTGAGCGAGATGGTCGGCGCCGCCAACTGGTCGTGGGGCATGTACCCGGGCCTGTCCCACGGTGCGATGAACACCATTTCCGAGCACGGCACCGCCGAGCAGCAAGACGCTTACCTGACCAAGCTGGTGTCGGGCGAATGGACCGGCACCATGTGCCTGACCGAGCCGCACTGCGGCACCGACCTGGGCATGCTGCGCACTAAGGCCGAGCCTCAGGCCGACGGTTCCTACAAAGTCTCCGGCACCAAGATCTTCATCTCGGCCGGTGAACACGACATGGCCGACAACATCGTCCACATCGTGCTGGCCCGCCTGCCGGACGCACCGGCTGGCACCAAAGGCATCTCGCTGTTTATCGTGCCGAAGTTCCTGCCGAATGCAGACGGTTCGATTGGCGCGCGCAACGCTGTGACCTGTGGTTCCCTGGAACACAAGATGGGCATCCACGGCAACGCCACCTGCGTGATGAACTTCGACGCGGCCACCGGTTTCCTGATCGGCCCGGCGAACAAAGGCCTGAACTGCATGTTCACCTTTATGAACACCGCGCGCCTGGGCACAGCGCTGCAAGGTCTGTCCCACGCCGAGATCGGCTTCCAGGGTGGCCTGAAGTACGCTCGCGACCGCCTGCAAATGCGTTCCCTGACTGGCCCGAAAGCGCCGGACAAGGCCGCTGACCCAATCATCGTGCACCCTGACGTGCGCCGCATGCTGCTGACCATGAAAGCCTTCGCCGAAGGCAACCGTGCGATGGTGTACTTCACCGCCAAGCAAGTGGATATCGTCAAGTACGGCACCGATGACGAAGCCAAGAAGCAAGCCGACGGCCTGCTGGCGTTCATGACGCCAATTGCCAAGGCGTTCATGACCGAAGTCGGTTTTGAATCCGCCAACCACGGCGTACAGATTTACGGCGGCCACGGTTTCATCGCCGAGTGGGGCATGGAGCAGAACGTGCGCGACAGCCGCATTTCGATGCTGTACGAAGGCACCACCGGCATCCAGGCCCTCGACCTGCTGGGCCGTAAAGTGCTGATGACCCAAGGCGAAGCGCTCAAGGGCTTCACCAAGATCGTGCACAAGTTCTGCCAGGCCAACGAAGGCAACGAAGCCGTTAAAGAGTTCGTCGCACCGCTGGTGGCACTGAACAAAGAGTGGGGCGAGTTGACCATGAAGGTCGGCATGGCCGCGATGAAAGACCGCGAAGAAGTCGGTGCCGCCTCGGTGGATTACCTGATGTATTCCGGTTACGCCTGCCTGGCTTACTTCTGGGCCGACATGGCGCGCCTGGCAGCCGAAAAACTGGCCGCTGGCACCACGGAAGAGGCGTTCTACACTGCCAAGCTGCAGACCGCGCGCTTCTACTTCCAGCGCATCCTGCCGCGTACCCTGGCCCATAAAGCCACCATGCTGTCGGGTGCCAACAACCTGATGGACATGAAAGAAGAAGACTTCGGCCTGGCTTACTAAGCCTTACCGGGTTCACTTCCAGAGCCGCCGCTCCTTTACGGGAGCGGCGGCTTTTTTGTGGGCGATAAAAAACCCCAGTGCAGCGCTCAGGGATTAGCGGCGGCTGCCGTTACAGTGATGGCAATGTGATACATGCGTGCCAGGTTGTGCTTAACTGTTCGCATAAAGGCAAAATGCCATCATTTTTACGGGTCGGAGTTTTACCCTTGTCACGCGTGTCCGCTGTACGGTTCAGTCATTTTCTCCCTTCGTTGCTGCTGTTGCTGGCCGGGCTGTCGGCTGCGTACGTCAAAGACCTCAACGTCTTCTTCACCTCGCTGTTCAACGTGCTGCCGACCCTGGTGCTGTTGCTCGGCGGTTCGTATTGCGCGGTGTACCGTCGCCAGCGCGAACTGTTCCTGATGATCACGGTGTATATCGCCTACTTCTTGCTGGATACCCAGACCGATTACTACCGCGACAACGGCCGCGTGCGCGAAGACGCCGCCGTGGTGTTCCATCTGTGTTGCCTGTTGTTGCCGCTGTTGTTCAGCATCTACGCGCTGTGGCAGGAAAAGACCCACCTGTTCCGCGACTTCGTCGCACGCTGTGCGGTGCTGTTTGCCGTCGGCAGCGTGGCGTTGGCGCTGGAGCAAAGTTATCCCCAGGCGCTGCTGAACTGGCTGGCGGAGATTCGCTGGCCGGCGCTGCATGGCAACTGGATGAGCTTGATCCAATTGTCATACCCGATGTTCCTGATCGGCTTCCTGACCCTGGCGGCGCAGTACTGGTATCAGCCACGTCCGCTGCACGCGGCGCAGTTAGTGGGGTTTGTCGGGTTGTTCTGGATGTTGCCGCAAACCTTCATCCTGCCGTTCACCCTCAACATCATGTGCAGCCAAGTGATGCTGATGATCGCCGCCGGCGTGGCCCATGAGGCGTATCAAATGGCCTTCCGCGACGAGCTGACCGGCCTGCCGGGGCGCCGTGCGTTGAACGAGCGCATGCAGCGCTTGGGCCGCAACTACGTGTTGGCCATGACCGACGTCGATCACTTCAAGCGCTTCAACGACACCCATGGCCACGACGTGGGGGACCAGGTGCTGCGCCTGGTGGCGAGCAAGTTGGCCAAGGTCAACGGTGGCGGGCGCGCTTATCGGTATGGCGGGGAAGAGTTCGCCGTGGTGTTTGCCGGCAAGACCCTGGACGAATGCATGCCGCACCTGGAAGAGATCCGCGAGATCATCGCCAACTACGACATCAAGCTGCGCAATCCGGACCGCCCGCAAGACGATCAGCAAGGTCGCCAGCGGCGCGTGGGCAGCGGGGCCACCAGTGTGTCGGTGACCGTGAGTATCGGCGTGGCCGAACGCCAGGCCGAGCAGCGCACCAGCGAAGAAGTGCTCAAGTCCGCCGACCAGGCGCTGTACGCCGCCAAGGGCGCGGGGCGCAATTGCGTGATCGCGGCCGGGCAAACCCGGCGTGGCGCGGTGCGCATGGAGAGCGCTGCCGGTTGAGTAATGGCGCTGTATTCAGCAGCGCTACAGTGATTGTCCAGGCGTGTTGCCGGCAGTAGGTTGGAGCCATCTGCTGCCGGAGACATTGCCATGCCTGACTACAAAGCTCCCCTGCGCGACATGCGCTTTCTGATCGACAACGTGTTTGATTTCCACGGCCACTACACTGCGCTGGGCGCGACCGACGCTAGCCCGGACATGGTCAGCGCAATCCTCGAAGAAGGCGCGAAATTCTGCGAAAACGTGCTCGCCCCGCTGAACCGCAGTGGCGATGAAGAAGGCTGCCATTTCGATAACGGTGTGGTCACCACGCCCAAGGGCTTCAAGGAAGCCTTCGCCCAATACGTCGAAGGCGGCTGGCACGGCGTGGCGGCAGATCCGGCCTACGGCGGCCAAGGCTTGCCACAATCCCTGGGTCTGGTGCTCAGCGAGATGATCGGCTCCAGCAACACGTCCTGGGGCATGTACCCGGGGCTGACCCATGGCGCGATGTCGGCGATCCACGCCCACGGCAGCGCGGAGCAAAAAGACACCTTCCTGAGCAAACTCACCGCCGGCGAGTGGACCGGCACCATGTGCCTCACCGAAGCCCACTGCGGCACCGACCTGGGCCTGATCAAGACCCGCGCCGCGCCCCAGGCGGACGGCAGCTATGCGCTCACCGGCAGCAAGATCTTCATCTCGGCCGGTGAGCACGACATGAGTGCGAACATCATCCACCTGGTGCTGGCCAAGCTGCCGGACGCGCCGGCGGGCACCAAGGGCATCTCGTTGTTTATCGTGCCCAAGTTCCATGCGGATTCGGGCGAGCGCAACGCGGTGCACTGCGGCTCCATCGAACACAAGATGGGCATCAAGGCGTCGGCCACCTGCGTGCTGAACTTCGACGGGGCCAAGGGCTTTTTGATCGGCGAGGCGAACAAAGGCCTCAACTGCATGTTCACCATGATGAACCACGCGCGCCTGGGCACCGGCATGCAGGGCTTGTGCAACGGCGAGGCGAGCTTCCAGGGCGCAATCAAATACGCCAACGACCGCCTGCAAATGCGCGCCCTGACCGGCGCCAAGGCCCCGGACAAAGCCGCCGACCCGATCATCGTGCACCCCGACGTGCGGCGCATGTTGCTGACCATGAAAGCCTTCAACGAAGGCAACCGCGCCCTGACTTATTTCACCGCGCAGTTGCTCGACACTGCGCACCTGAGCAGCGACGCGGCCCGGCGCCAGGAGGCGGAAGACCTGTTGGCGTTCCTCACCCCGATCTGCAAGGCCTTTATGACCGACACCGGCCTGGAGGTGACCAACCACGGCATGCAGATTTTCGGCGGCCATGGCTACATTCGCGAATGGGGCATGGAACAACTGGCGCGAGATGCGCGGATCGCGCCGATCTATGAGGGCACCAACGGCATCCAGGCCCTCGACTTGCTGGGGCGCAAGGTGCTCGGCAGCCAGGGCAAGTTGCTGCGCGGGTTTACCAAGATTGTGCATAAGTTCTGCGTGGCGAATGCCGAGCACGCGGAGCTCAAGGCCTATGTGGCGCAGCTCAATCAACTGAATGGGGAATGGGGCGAACTGACCACTAAGGTCGGTATGGCCGCCATGAAAAACCCCGATGAGGTCGGCGCGGCGGCTGTGGATTACTTGATGTATAGCGGCTACGTGGTACTTGCCTACTTATGGTTGCGCATGGCGATCGCTGCCCTTGAGCAGGATGATGCCGACTTCGCCAAGGCCAAGCTGGCTACCTGCGAGTTCTATTTCAAGCGCCTGTTGCCACGTACCGCTACGCACCGCGCGGCGGTGGAAGCGGGCAGCGAATGCCTGATGAGTCTGCCGGCGGAGGCATTTGCGCTCTGATGACTTAAAAATACCAATCAGTCATAAGTGGACCCTATGTGTCTGAAAAGTTGTTCGGGTACACTCGGAGCCTGTAAAACCGACACTTACCGAATTACTTTTCACGTTCTCACGAGGTTTGCCATGGCTGATTACAAAGCGCCGCTGCGTGATATGCGCTTCGTCCTCAATGAAGTCTTTGAGGTCGCCACCACTTGGGCCCAATTGCCGGCATTGGCAGACACCGTTGACGCCGAAACCGTAGAGGCCATCCTCGAAGAAGCCGGCAAAGTCACCGCCAAATCCATTGCCCCCCTCAGCCGTGGCGGCGATGAGCAGGGCTGCCGTTGGGAAGACACGGCGGTGTTTACCCCGGACGGTTATCCACAGGCCTACAAAACCTACGCGCAAGGCGGTTGGGTCGGTGTAGGCGGTGACCCGGTGTTCGGCGGCATGGGCATGCCCAAGGCGGTCTCGGCCCAGGTCGAGGAGATGATCAACTCGTCGAGCCTGGCGTTTGGCCTGTACCCTATGCTGACGTCTGGCGCCTGTGTGTCGATCAACACTCACGCCAGTGAAGAACTCAAGGCCATCTACCTGCCGAAAATGTACTCCGGCGAGTGGGCCGGCTCCATGTGCCTGACCGAAGCCCATGCCGGTACGGACCTGGGGATTATTCGCACCAAGGCCGAGCCGCAGGCGGACGGTTCCTACACCATCAGCGGCACCAAGATCTTTATCACCGGTGGCGAGCACGACCTGACCGACAACATCATCCACCTGGTGCTGGCCAAGCTGCCGGATGCGCCGGCCGGTCCCAAGGGCATTTCGTTGTTCCTCGTACCCAAGTTCATGGTCAATGCCGATGGCAGCCTGGGCGCACGTAACCTGGTGAGCTGTGGCTCGATCGAACACAAGATGGGCATCCAGGCGTCTGCGACCTGTGTGATGAACTTCGATGGCGCCGTGGGTTACCTGGTGGGCGAGCCGAACCGCGGCCTGGCAGCGATGTTCACCATGATGAACTACGAGCGTCTGGGCGTTGGCATCCAGGGCCTGGCGTCGGGTGAGCGCTCGTATCAGAACGCGATTGAATACGCGCGTGACCGCCTGCAAAGCCGTGCGCCGACCGGTGCCCAGGCCAAGGACAAAGTGGCGGACCCGATCATCGTCCACCCGGACGTGCGTCGCATGCTGCTGACCATGAAGGCGGCGAACGAAGGCGGCCGTGCATTCTCCACTTATGTGGCGACGCAACTGGACATCGCCAAGTTCAGCGAAGACCCGGCAGCCCGCGAACGTGCGGATAACCTGGTGGCGCTGCTGACACCCGTCGCGAAGGCGTTCTTGAGCGACCTCGGCCTGGAAACCACGGTGCTCGGCCAGCAAGTGTTTGGCGGCCACGGCTACATCCGCGAGTGGGGCCAGGAGCAACTGGTGCGTGATGTGCGCATCACCCAGATCTACGAAGGCACCAACGGCATCCAGGCGCTGGACTTGATGGGCCGCAAGATCGTGGGCAGCGGCGGTGCGTTCTACACCTTGTTCGCCGACGAGATCCGCCAGTTCATCGCATCGACAGGCGCCGAGTTGGCCGAATTCACCAAGCCGCTGAGCGCGGCGGTGGACAACCTCGACGAATTGACCGCCTGGGTGCTGGACCGCGCGAAGACCAACCCGAATGAAATCGGCGCGGCCTCCGTGGAGTATTTGCATGCGTTTGGATACATGGCCTACGCCTACATGTGGGCACGTATGGCCAAGGCGGCGCTGGGCAAAGAGGCCGAGGAAGACTTCTACGCCAGCAAGCTGGGCACGGCGCGCTTCTACTTTGCGCGCCTGCTGCCGCGCATCCAGTCGCTGAGTGCGTCGGTAAAAGCCGGTAGCGAATCACTGTTTTTGCTGGATGAAGCACTGTTCTAAGGGCTTGGAGGGCGTGTAAGCATTCTCTTACATGACGTGCTGCTATTCGTCCTCTATCGCCAAATTGGATCCACAGATAATCTACTTCACATGGACGTCGCGCAGGAAGCGCAAAGCAACAACACGGACACGTAGGATTCTGCCAGGACGGCGGAGTGAAATGGATGTCAGGGAAACAGTCTGCAAAGCCCCGCTTCGGCGGGGTTTTCTTTTGCCCGCGAAAAAGTCAGGCGCCTGCCTGCGGGGCATTCATCACGTCTTCGAGTAAGGTGCGCAACAGCGCTACCGTCGCCTGCTGGCGCTGCGCATCGCGGCACACCAAGCCCACTTTCAACGGCACCCTGGGTTCGCTCAAGGGTTTCCACAGCAACGCTTTGCTGTTGTGTTCGTCCTGGGAACGCCCTGGTAGCACCGTCGCCAGTTGGGTGTGGGGCAGGCTGTCGAGAATCCCCACCATGGTGTTCAGCTCGGCCTGCACCTGCGGGCGCCGCCCGAGGTTGGCCAACTGGCCCTGCCAGATCTGCCGGACCTGAAACTCTTCCCCCAGCAACAACATTGGCAACTCGGCCGCCTGTTTCAGCGAGACTTTCTTGAATTCCCGCAGCGGGTGATCCTCGGGGATGACTACCTTCAACTCATCTTCGTACAGCAGCGCGCCGTGCAGTCCCGGCTGGCGGGGCGGCAGGTAGCTGATGCCGATGTCCAGCGAACCATTGAGCAGCCGCCGCTCGATCTCCAGCCCGGTCAATTCGTAGATCTGCACCACCAGATGGGGCTGGGCCTTGCGCACACGTTCGAGCATTTGCGGGACCAGGCTGGTGTGCACGGTTTGCAGCACGCCGATGGCCAAGGTGCGCATCGCCTGGCCCTTGAAGTTGCGCAAGGCCTCGACGGCTTGCTGCATGCCATCGATCAGCGGCAACGCGTGGTTGTACAGCGTGTGGGCGGCCAGGGTCGGCAACAGGCGTTTGCTGCTGCGTTCGAACAGGCTCACATCGAGGTTCTGCTCCAGGTGGCGGATCTGCTGGGACAGCGCCGGTTGGGAGATCGACAGACGCTCTGCGGCACGGCCGACGTGGCCTTCCTCATACACCGCGACGAAATAACGCAGTTGCTTGAAATCCATAAGACTTACTTATCGAAAAAGCTGGAAAATCGAAATGGCTGTTGGCCCCCGAGACGCCTAGTCTAGCGCCTATTCGCAGGGCTTACAGGGCCAGATCGGGCAATGAACAGCGTTTATTCAGATAGCGTTTACATAGGCAAGGCAATAAACCTCATGGCCGTAGTGGCTGGGTGTACCGACCAAGGTCCGGTTGTTATCGGGGGTGAGGTGTGAACCTGTTCAATATGCGTCGCCCTGCGCCGAGCCTGGATGACCTGATTCTGGACGAATCGCCGTCGGGAGATTCCCTGATGCCCACCGTGGCGCGGCCGCCGCAAGTTTTCGTACGCGGCCAGGGTTCTTGGCTGTGGGACAGTGAGGACCGTGCCTACCTGGATTTCAGCCAGGGCAACGCCGCCAACAGCCTCGGCCATAGCCCGCAGGTGTTGATCAAAGCCCTGGCCGACCAGAGCCAGGCGCTGATCAACCCGGGCAATGGCCTGTATAACCGCGCCCAACTCAATTTGGCCGAGCGCCTGTGCCACCGCACCGGCAGCGACCAGGCTTACCTGCTCAACAGCGGCGCGGAAGCCTGCGAAGCGGCGATCAAGCTGGCGCGCAAATGGGGTCAGCTGCATCGCGGCGGCGCCTATCGGATCATCAGCGCCAGCGCCGGTTGCCATGGGCGCAGCTTCGCCGCGATGGCCGCTTCGGCGGGCGCCGCTGGCAACCGCTTCGAACCGCAATTGCCGGGTTTCAGCCACGTGCCCTTCAACGATTTGCCAGCCCTGCACACCGCTGTGGATGCGCAAACCGTCGCGATCATGCTCGAACCGATCCAGGGCGAAGCCGGCGTGATTCCCGCGACCGAGCACTATCTCAAAGGCGTCGAGCGCCTGTGCCGCGAGCTGGGCATCCTGCTGATCCTCGACGAAGTGCAAACCGGCCTCGGCCGCTGCGGCACCTTGCTCGCCGAACAGCAATACGGCGTGCGCGCCGACATCATCACCCTCGGCAAAGGCCTCGGCGGCGGCGTTCCATTGGCGGCGCTGCTGGCGCGGGGCAAAGCCTGTTGCTTCGAAGTGGGTGAGCTGGAAGGCACCCATCACGGCAATGCGCTGATGGCGTCGGCCGGTGTGGCCGTACTCGATACCGTGTTGGAACACGGCTTTCTAGAGCATGTGCGCGAAGCCGGCCTGCACCTGGGCGAAGGCCTCGCCCGCCTGGCTTACCGCTACGACCACGGCCAACTGCGCGGCCACGGCCTGATGTGGGGCCTGACCTTGTCGGATGATTCTGCGGATGCGGTGGTAAAAGCTGCGCTGCACGAAGGCTTGATCCTCAACGCGCCGCAAGCCAACTGCCTGCGCTTCACCCCGGCGCTGACGGTCAGCAAAAGCAACATCGACGAAATGCTCCTGCGCCTGGCGCGCGCCTTCTCCCGCGTGCGCACCGCGCAACTGCAATGCCGCAAGGGCATCGCTGTTTAACCCTTATTTCCTGAACCGTCTCGCGGTATACGCGGCGCCTCCGGCCTGATTCTTTTGGTTGGGGGCGTTTTTTTGTCTGCGTCGTTAAAGGTGGCGCTATGCCAGATCCCACTGAACCCTCACGAACCCCCAAGGTCGATTAGCTACACGGCTCACACGAGCCGATTTTCTGGAGCTGAACCCATGGACATCATTCGTATCATCATCGCCATTCTGCTGCCGCCACTGGGTGTGTTCCTGCAAGTGGGTTTCGCCGGTGCGTTCTGGCTGAATATTCTGCTTACCTTGTGCGGTTATTTCCCGGGCATCATTCACGCGGTGTACATCATCGCCAAGCGCTGAGGCCGTCAGCCTTTGGCGATGAGCCGTGAGTTGCGCTCATTGCGAAAGGCCAGTTGCTCGATGGTCTGAGTGGCGTGTTCGGCTTCTTCCCGCGCCTTTAGGATGATGCCGTGCTGCTCGGACTTGCTGCACACCGGGTCGGCATTGCTCGCGTCCCCCGTGAGCATGAAGGCCTGGCAACGACAGCCGCCGAAGTCTTTTTCCTTTTCATCGCATGAACGGCACGGCTCGGGCATCCAGTCGTAGCCGCGAAAGCGGTTGAAACCGAACGAGTCGTACCAGATGTGCTGCATGCTGTGCTCGCGCACATTGGGAAATTGCACCGGCATTTGTCGGGCGCCGTGACAGGGCAGGGCAGTGCCGTCCGGCGTGACGGTCAGAAAGATACTGCCCCAGCCATTCATGCAGGCTTTCGGGCGTTCCTCGTAGTAGTCCGGGGTCACGAAAATCAGCTTGCACGGGTGGCCTTCGGCTTCCAGTTTGGCGCGGTATTCGTTGGTGATGCGTTCGGCGCGCACCAGCTGTTCCTGGGTTGGCAATAACCCGACACGGTTGAGCTGCGCCCAGCCGTAGAACTGGCAGGTGGCGAGTTCGACAAAGTCCGCTTCCAGCGCGATGCACAGCTCGATGATGCGGTCGATCTTGTCAATATTGTGCCGATGGGTGACGAAGTTCAGCACCATCGGGTAGCCGTGGGCTTTTACCGCGCGGGCCATTTCGAGTTTTTGCGCGAAGGCTTTTTTCGAGCCGGCCAGCAGGTTGTTCACTTGCTCGTCGCTGGCCTGGAAGCTGATCTGGATATGGTCCAGGCCGGCCTTCTTGAAGTCGCTGATCTTCTGCTCGGTAAGGCCGATGCCGGAGGTGATCAGGTTGGTGTAGAACCCCAGTTTGCGCGCCTCGGCGATCAGCTCGGCGAGGTCCTGGCGCACCAGCGGTTCACCGCCGGAGAACCCCAACTGCGCGGCGCCCATTTCCCGCGCTTCGCGAAACACCTTGAACCACTGTTCGGTGCTCAGTTCCTTGCCCTGCTCGGCAAAATCCAGCGGGTTGGAGCAATACGGGCACTGCAACGGGCAGCGGTAGGTCAGCTCGGCGAGCAGCCACAACGGCAGGCCAATCGGCGGTTTTTCAGGCAAGGGTGATCCAGTGCTCAGCACGGGCGACCTCCATGAATTGCTCGATGTCGTCGCCCAGCTCAGGCACGCCGGGGAACTGCTTATCCAGCTCGGCGATGATCGCCGCCACATTGCGCTCGCCGTCGATCAAGCCGCCGATCAGCGCGGCGCTGTCGTTGAGCTTGATCATGCCTTCGGGGTAGAGCAGCACATGGCCCTTTTGCGCGGGTTCGTACTGGTAGCGATAGCCTTGGCGCCAGGTCGGTTTCTTGCTGCGGTCAAAGCTCATAGGGCGATCCCTTTATGCCACACCCGTTGGTCGGTCACGCTGTGATAAGGCGGGCGTTTCAGTTCGTAGGCCATGCTCATGGCGTCCAGCATGCTCCACAAAATATCCAGTTTGAACTGGAGAATTTCCAGCATGCGTTCCTGGCCTTCACGGGTGGTGTAGTGCTGCAGGGTGATCGCCAAGCCGTGCTCCACATCGCGCCGGGCCTGGCCCAGGCGGGTGCGGAAATATTCGTAGCCGGTGGGGTCGATCCACGGGTAATGCTGCGGCCAGCTGTCGAGGCGCGACTGGTGGATCTGCGGCGCGAACAGTTCGGTCAGCGAGCTGCTGGCGGCTTCTTGCCAGCTGGCGCGACGGGCGAAGTTGACGTAGGCATCGACCGCGAATCGCACGCCCGGCAGTACTAATTCCTGCGAGCGCAGTTGGTCGGGGTCGAGGCCAACGGCCTGGCCCAAGCGCAGCCAGGCCTCAATACCGCCGTCTTCACCGGGGGCGCCGTCATGGTCGAGCAAACGCTGGATCCACTCGCGGCGGATCTCGCGATCTGGGCAGTTGGCCAGGATCGCGGCGTCTTTCAGGGGGATGTTCACCTGGTAGTAGAAGCGGTTGGCGACCCAGCCCTGGATCTGCTCGCGGCTGGCGCGGCCTTCGTACATCGCCACGTGATACGGGTGATGGATATGGTAGAAGGCGCCCTTGGCCCGCAGGGCGGCTTCGAATTCAGCGGTGGTCAACGGCGTGTTAGTCATTTCGATCGCTCCTACAATTCAATGCTCATGCCGTCGTAAGCCACTTCGACATTGCGCCGCACCAGTTCGGCTCGCTCGGGGGAGTCTTCATCGAGGATCGGGTTGGTGTTGTTGATGTGGATAAGTACTTTGCGCTGCTCGGGCAACTGCTCCAGCACTTCGAGCATGCCACCGGGGCCGTTTTGCGCCAGGTGGCCCATCTCGCGCCCGGTGCGGGTGCCGACGCCACGGCGCTGCATTTCATCGTCATCCCACATCGTGCCGTCCACCAGCAGGCAGTCGCTGCCGGCCATGATCTCCAGCAACGGCGCGTCGACTTTGCCCAGGCCAGGGGCGTAGAACAGCTTGCCGCCGGTGCGCAGGTCTTCGACGATCAGGCCGATGTTGTCGCCTGGGTGCGGGTCGAAGCGGTGCGGCGAGTAGGGCGGGGCGGCGCTGCGCAAGGGCAGCGGGGTGAAACGCAGGTTGGGGCAGGCCGGGACGGTGAAGCTGGTGTCCAGCTCGATGCGGTTCCAGGCCAGGCCGCCGTTCCAGTGGGTGAGCATGGTGAACAGCGGGAAGCCGGTGCTGAGGTCTTCATGGACCATGTCGGTGCACCACACCTGGTGCGGGCAACCTTCGCGCAGGCTCAGCAGGCCGGTGGTGTGGTCGATCTGGCTGTCCATCAGGATGATCGCGCTGATGCCGGTATCGCGTAGGGCGCGGCCCGGTTGCATCGGCGCAAAGCCTTGCAGTTGCGCACGAATATCCGGCGAGGCGTTGCACAGCACCCAATTCACGCCATCGTCGGAGATCGCGATGGACGACTGGGTGCGCGCCTGGGCCCGCAGGCTGCCATCACGAAAACCCGCGCAGTTCACGCAGTTGCAGTTCCACTGGGGGAAACCACCGCCGGCGGCGGAACCTAGAATCTGGACAAACATGGTAGCTCCCAAGCAAAGCTCAAAACAAAAACGCCCCGGGCGGGCCGAGGCGTTGTATTACCCAGCAGATTAACGGCTGGCGAAGTACATGGTGACTTCGAAACCGATACGCAGATCAGTGTAAGCAGGTTTGGACCAGGTCATATTCTTACTCCTACCAAGGGATGGGACTTTCACTACCAAGTAATATATATAGTCCACCTCCAATCGGAGATGTTCAGCTGTGTGCGTAGGAATAATACTCAGATCTGTTCAAGTTAGCGCTGTCTCGGAGGAAAAAGCCTGTTGCAGGGTTGGCAATGATCAGCCTGGAGACTGCCATTGGCCCTGGATGATTGGGCCGTTGGCGATACAGCGCCAGCCTCCTGTGGCGTCGATCAATTGCTCGGCGGCGTGCAGCATCTGTTCACGCGTAAGGCTCTGGATTGATTGTTGAAGGCGTTCCAGATAATCCTCCGGATGCTCCGCCAAACGCGCGTTCCAGAGCAGTTCGGCGGCCTGGGCAAGGGGTAGCGTCTCAGTTGAAAACTGTTGGGCCAGGGCCAGGTTACCGAGGTCTTCGCTGCTGCTGATGCGTGCCGGCAATTGTATGAGGAAGGATTGCAGGTGTTCGACGATCCCATCGAGGGACACGCTGGGGGATTGCACGCCAAACAGCAGGCCGGTTTGCCCGTTGATCTGTCGGACGCCGCTGAATACCGCGTAGCCGATTTGCAGTTCTACCCGCAGGCGTTGGTAAAACGGGCCCTGGAGCATATGCCCAAGCAGGCGCCACGCAGCCTCATCCGCCAAGGATTGGCTGGGTGCCGGGCAAAACAGCAGCAAGGCGGCTTCGTTGGAATCGGTTTGTATCTCGTGCCAGACACGCTGGCCGCCGAGGGTTGCCGGGACCTGTTGGAGATTTGTTGGGTGCCCAGGCAGGCGGGCCGCTGCGGCTTTGATCGCCGCTTCAGATGTGGCGGAAAACCCCAGCCCCAGGCCTTGCCACTGTGCGCTGGCCCAGGTTGCCTCGGTGTTTTCGGGCGTGTTGGCGGTACAGAAAGCGGGCAACGCCTTAAGCAATTCGCGGATGGCGATCATTGGCGTGGGCGCGCAGGGTGCCTGTTGCGTCTGATTCAGGCTGTGCGCCAACGCGTCCAGCACTGCGGGCATGGGGTCGGGTAGCCCGACCAGTTTCACCAGCCAGTCATTGCCGACGGTTTCAAACGACACTTCGATGCCCGCCTGGCGAGCATTCTCACGCAATGGCTGCAAGGCGCTTTCCAGGCCTGAGGGAGCAAAGCGCCAGTGCAGGTACAGCGCTGCTTCATCGGTGTCATCCGCCAGCGCTTGGCTGAACGTCAGTGCCGAAACCTCCCGGCGCCCCCGCGAACGATCCTGGGCGAACGTGCGCAAACCCCGGTGAGCGCTGGTCTGGCCGCGAATCAGGCCGGCGCGCTCTTCCTTGAGCGGCGGGCGCAGGAAGGGATTGTTGGGTGGCAGTTGCCATGTGTGTCGGGAGGCCGGCAGGTGCAGGGTGTCGAACATGGCTTTGAGAGCGGCGATGGCCTGTTCCGACAAGTCTTCGCTTGCGTGTTGAGCCGAGGCCAGGGCGCCGCGGGTCTGTTGCTGGCGAGCGGCGAGCAGGGCGAACTCTTCTCTCAGTGAAGTCCAATCGCTGTGTGCGAAAAAGCTCAGCCAGTCGTGCAACAAGGATTCAATCAGTGTCGCCTGTTCACCTTGTACGCCGAGCGTAAAGTCGATATCGAGCAGCGCTTGTCCGGCGAAGTGATACAGCACCGTCGCCTGTAAGTCAGTGGCCAGTTGCCGGGTTTGCAGCTCGGCCAACAGCCCGCCCGGCGCCGAAGCGTTAAGCCAGGTGCAAAGGAACTCGAGCGCCGCGTGGGGCGCATGGCAAGTGATGACCTGATGCAGGTGATTGTCTGCTTTGTACTGATAGCCCTGGGCTAGGCCGGCCATCAATGCCGGCGGCGCGGCTTGAGGGTGCAACGGGCCTGTAGACAGCTGCTCGCCGAACCGCCGTGCCATGGCCTCCAGTTCGTCCAACGGCTGCGGCCCGGCAAGACGCAGGCTCATCTGCCCGCTCTGGTAAAACTGCTGATGAAATTCCCGCAAGGCCTGCTGAAATGCGTCACGCTCCACCGGCAGACTATCGCGGTTGCCCGCATGAAAGCCCCGCAGTGGATGATCCGCCGCCAGCCCTTCGAACAACGCCACCTGTTGCTGTGCCTTGGCATCTTGAGACCAGGCGACGAACTCCGCATGCAGCACTTCGCGCTCGCGCAGTTGATCGTCCAGCGCCAGGCGCGGGTGGGCCAGCATGTCCGCCAAGCGTTCCAGCCCATCGGCAAAGGTTGCTACCGGCAGCTCAAAGAAGAAGTCGGTAGTGCGCTCGCGGGTGCTGGCATTGACCTGGCCACCGTGGCGTTGCACGTAAGTCATCAACCCTTCGCTGGTAGGAAAACGCTCGGTGCCGAGAAACAACAGGTGTTCAAGAAAATGCGCCAGTCCCGGCCAAGCCAGCGGCACGTCATGGCTACCGGCAGCCACCTGTAAGGCTGCGGCACAGCGCTTCAAGCGTGGCGCATGGAGCAGGGTAACCCGCAAGCCATTGGCGAGGGTCAGTTGACGATCAAGGGGGTGGGCCGGCGCAGGCATGGGCACTTCCGAAACGTAGGAAGTGCCTATGCTAGCAAACCCAATGGGTCAGGGCTTGTGCAGCGCGCCGTACAGTTCGGGGCGGCGGTCGTGCAGATAGTGGTTGGCGGCGCGGGCATCGAGGATCGATTGGCGCTCCAGGGTGCCGATGATCAAGGCTTCATCCAGCCCCGCCTGGGCAATGCGCTGGCCATCCGGCGCGGCGATGCTGCTTTGCCCGCAGTAGTGGATCTCGCCTTCGTGCCCGCAGTAATTGGCGTAGGCCACGTAGCACTGGTTCTCGAAGGCCCGCGCCCGCACGGTGACATCGGCGACGAAGTCGAACGGCACCATGTTCGCCGTGGGCACCAGGATCAGCTCGGCACCGGCCAAGGCCAGGCGCCGGGTGTTTTCCGGGAACTCCAGGTCGTAGCAGATCAGCATTCCCAGCTTCCAGCCGTTGAGCTCCACCAGCGGCAAGTCGTCGCCTCCGGCGCTGAACATCGAATGATCAAGGTCGCCAAACAGATGGGTCTTGCGGTAGTTGCACAGACGCTGGCCGTGGGCGTCGATCAACTGCACGGCGTTGTAGATCTGCCCGTCTTCAGCGCGCTCCGGGTAGCCATACACAATCGCCAGGCCCGCGCTTTGCGCCAGTTCGGCAATCGTCTGCGCGGAGGGGCCATCTGCCGCCTCGGCCAAGGCGCCAACCGCTTCGGCGCCGATGTTGTAGCCGCTGAGGAACATCTCCGGCAGCACCAGCACATCGGCGCCGGAGGCTTCATGCGCCAACTGATGCAGGCGCTTGAGGTTACCGGCCACGTCCAGCGGTAGCGGCGGGCATTGGTACAGGGCGACACGCATGGTTCGGCTCCTTACTCGGCCAGGGCGATCGGGCCGATTTCGTCGAATACATCGCCCGGCCCCGGGTTCTCCGGGTGAGTGCTGCCGCCGAAGTGGGTCATGATGCCCCACACGGCGTTCAGCGACGTTTGCACGGCGCCTTCCACCCAGGCCGGGGTCCAGGAAACGTCGTCACCGGCGATAAAAATCCCACGCTGTTCGGCGGGCATGTCCTTCTGCATGAAGTGCGCATACATACGCTGGTTATAGCGATAGTGACCGGGCAGCGCGCCTTTGAAGGCCCCGAGGAAGTGCGGGTCGGCTTCCCAGGATACGGTAATCGGGTCGCCGATGATGCGCGCCTTGATATCGACTTTCGGGTAGATCTTTTTCAGGGCGTCGAGGGCCAGCTTCACGCGCTTGTCGATAGGCTGCGGGAGCATTTTCAGCGCGTCGCTCATCCACGAGTAAGACAGGCATATCACGCCCGGCTTGTCGTCGCCGTTGTCGAACAGGTAGGTGCCACGGGTCAGGCGGTCGGTGAGGGTCATGCTCATCAGGTCGCGGCCGGTTTCCGGGTCTTTGTCTTTCCAGAATGGGCGGTCGACCATTACGAAGGTTTTCGACGATTGCATGTAGCGGGTGCGGTCCAGGGCCATCCACATTTTTTGCGAGAACAGGCTTTCGTCGCATTCGATCTGGGTGGTCAGCAGCCAGCTTTGGCAGGTGGTCAGCACGGCGGCGTATTCGCGGGTATCGCCGTAGTTGTCGGTGACGGCGAAACGGCCACCGTCAGCGTGGGCAATGCGCTTCACCCCGGCCCGAGGTGCGCCACGGTGCAACGAACTGAGGCTGGTGCCGGCCGGCCAGTGGGCGCAACGTTCTGGCACATGGCGCCAGATGCCCATGGGCACTTGTGCCACGCCACCGACCACGAGGTGCTGGTGGTCGTCGCAGTTGGTCATGACCACGCGGAAGATTTCCAGCATGGAGTTGGGGAAATCCGAGTCCCAGCCGCCGGTGCCAAAGCCGACCTGGCCGAAGACTTCGCGGTGCAGGAATGACAGCTTGGCAAACGCCTTGGAGGTGGCGACGAAATCGTAGAAGGTGCGGTCGTCCCACAACGGCACGAGCTTGTTCCACAGCTCCTTGAGGCGCGGCACATCACGGTCGCGGATGGCTTGCTGGATGTCACCGAACTGCGAGCCGGCTTCCAGGGCATCGGCCCAGGCGTCGGCAACTTCCTGGAACAGCACCGGCAAATCCGACAGCTTTTGTGCGTAATGGGTCTGGCCTTCCAGGTCGATCACGGTGCTACCGGAGGCTGGGGTCAACGGGTTGGGGAACGGTTTGGTTTCCAGCCCGAGCTTGTCCACGTAGTGGTAGAACGCGGTGGACGACACCGGGAAGCGCATTCCACCCAGCTCGGCGATGATGCCTTCGGCGCCTTCAAATGCCTGGGAGCGCAAGCGCCCGCCCATTTTCGAGGCTTCGTACACCACGGGTTTGAGGCCGAGCTTCATCAGCTCGTAGGCGGCCACCAGGCCGGCGATGCCCGCACCGACAATCGCCACTTCAGCGCCATGCTGGGCGGCGGGAATGCTGCCCAGGCCGGCGGGGTGTTCGATCCAGTCATCAAAGGCGAAGGGGAAATCCGGGCCAAAGATGGTGATGGGTTTTTTACCGTCTGCAGGGTGGCGATTGTTTTTATTGAATGGGTTCATGGCTGACCTGGCTGGCGACTCGGCGGGGCACGTCCCGCTGAGTATAGGAAAAGATGGCAGCCAGTTTAGGGAGCGTAGCTTGCGTTAATAAGACGCAATGTGTCGTCGTATTGAACTGTTTTTAGTCAAAGTGACGAAGTTGGCGGTCAGACTGGCTGTCCGCGATCCAATTTGTTGCTGAGGATGATCGAGGTGGTGGTTTTCTCCACGCCATCGACGCTGCCGATCTGGTCCAGCAACTGGTCAAGCTGCTCCGGCGAATCGGTGCGCAGCCACGCCACGTAATCGAACTCGCCACTCACGGCGCACAACTGCTGGACCTGGGCCATCGCACTCAGTCGGCGCAGCACTTCCTTGCCTGAGCGCGGTTGCACTGTGATCCCGACATACGCTTGCAAACCGCCATCGGCGACCCGTTGGCCCAGGCGTACACCGTAACCGGTGATGACCTGGGTTTTTTCCAGGCGCGCCAGGCGCGAGGTCACCGTGGTGCGCGCGATGCCCAACTGCCGGGCGAGCATGGCCACGCTTTCGCGCGCGTTGATCTGCAGGGCGGCGATCAGTTGGCGGTCGATTTCATCTAGGGCGGGCAAGGGGTGGCTCCAGTGAGTTGGCGCTGAGAGTGTGGACGCTTTTTGGGCACTTTCGGTGTTTTATTCGGCGGGGTGGGCCGAGAAACTATTGCGCCAGAAACGCGAAAGCCGCGCAATGCGCGGCTTTGGAGTTGGTGGGCCCACACGGACTTGAACCGTGGACCAAAGGATTATGAGTCCTCTGCTCTGACCAACTGAGCTATAGGCCCTTAACAGGTCGCGGATTATAGCGATGGTTTCTCTGCTGTGCTATCCGAAAAATCCTCAAGGCTCATACGAAGAAAGCTCGCGGCAAAAAGCTCCGGCGGCAGGGGCAGGCTGACGATGTAGCCTTGCATCTGTTCGCAGCCTTCTGCGGCAAGGAATGCCTGTTGCGCGGGGTTTTCCACGCCTTCGGCGATGATGGTGAATTGCATGCTGTGGCCCAGGGCGATGATGGCGCGCACGATGGCGGCGTCGTGGGGGTCGTCGGGCAGGCCGCGGACGAAGGATTGGTCGATTTTCAGGAAGTCCAGCGGCAGGCGCTTGAGGTAACTGAGGGATGAATAGCCGGTGCCAAAGTCGTCAATCGCCAGTTGTACGCCCAGTTGCTTGAGTTGGTGCAGGACTGCCAGCGCTTCTTCGGCCTGGCTCATGATGAAGTTTTCGGTGATCTCCAATTGCAGGCAGCCGGGTTCGAGGCGGTAGTCGTGCAGCAGTTGTTCGATGCGTGACAACAGGTTGGGGTGGCGCAGTTGCGCGCCGGCAAGGTTGACCGAGAGTGTGCCGAAATCGTCGAAGGTGCGATTCCAGGCGTGCATTTGTCGGCAGGCTTGTTCGAGTACCCAGTCGCCAATCTGCAGGATCATGCCGTTTTCTTCGGCCAGGGCAATGAAGTGCTCGGGGGGCACATCGCCGAAGGTCGGGTGGTGCCAGCGGATGAGGGCTTCTGCGCCGATCAGTTCTTGCGTCTCCAGGCTGAGTTTTGGCTGGTAGTACAGGCTCAGTTCGTCGCGTTCGATGGCGCGGCGCAGTTCGTGCTCCAGGGCCACGCGCTCGTTGGCTTGGGCGGTGAGGTCGCGGGTGTAGCTCTCGACCCGGTTGCGGCCCTTGGCCTTGGAGCGGTACATCGCGGCGTCGGCGTTCTTCACCAGGGTGGCCACGTCGGTGCCGTCCTGGGGGTAGAGGCTGGTGCCGATACTGGCGCTGATAAAGAACTCGTGTTCACCGGCCTGGAACGGTGGGGTGAAGCACGCCAGCAGCTTGTTCGCGAGGTAGTCGGCGTCGGTGGCGTGTTGCAGGCCTGGCAGCAGGATGATGAATTCATCGCCACCGAGGCGGGCGACGGTGTCGATGTCGCGCAGTTGCTCCTTGAGGCGCACGGCGATGTCTTTGAGCAAGAGGTCGCCGATGGGGTGGCCGAGGCTGTCATTGATGTGTTTGAAACGGTCCAGGTCGAGAAACAGCACGGCGCCTTGCTTGCCGGTTTCTTGATGGCCGTTGAGGGCGGCCTGCAGTCGGTTTTCGAACAGGGTGCGGTTGGGCAGGCCGGTCAGGGGGTCGTGGTGGGCCTGGTAGTCGAGGCGCGCCTGGGCCAGCTTGAGGCTGGAGATGTCGGCAAACACGGCAACAAAGTGCGTGATCAACAGCTCGCGGTTGCGCACGGCGCTGATCGTCAGCCAGCTCGGGTAAACCTCGCCATTCTTGCGGCGGTTGGAAATCTCGCCCTGCCAATGGCCTTGGGCAGTCAGTTGATGCCACATCGCGGCATAGAACGCGCTGTCGTGTAGCCCGGACGCGAGCAGGCGCGGGGTGTGGCCCAGGGCTTCGGCCTCGCTGTAGCCGGTGATCTCGCTGAAGGCGCGGTTGACGGCGCTGATGTTCTGCCGGGTGTCGGTGATCAGCACGCCTTCGGCGGTGCTTTCGAAGACCGTGGCGGCTTGTTGCAGCTTCTCCTGCATCAGTTGGCGTTCGGTGATGTCGCGGGCGATGGTGAGCATGCAGTCGTCATCGCCGATGGGCAGTGGCCGGCTGGACAACTCGCAGAGCCGGATCTGCCCGTCGCTGCGGCGGATATGGCAGATGAAGTCGCGAACAAAACCGTCACGATGCATCAGTTCCAGCATGTGTTTGCGTTCGTTCAGGTCGACCCAGATGCCCAGGTCCAAGGCTGATTGGTCAAGGGATGCGGCACTGTTGAAACCGGTAATACGGCTGAAGCCATCGTTTACTTCGATCAACAGGCCGTCACTCTGGCGGCTCAATAGCAGGCCGTCGGGTGAGGCATGGAACGCCTTGGCGAATTTTTCTTCGGAGGTTTGCAGCTGTTGCTGGGTTTCCTTGAGCTGGGAGATGTCGCGCACCACCACGACGATGGCTTCGATGGTGTCGAGTTGGAACGGTTCGGCGGAAATCAGGCCGGTAAAGGCTTGGCCGTTGCTGCGCCGAAAGGGCATCTCCAGGTTGCGGATACTGGAGGTCTGCACCCTTTGCAGCAGATCAGGGCCGGTACCCTCGGTCCCCCAGATGTTCAATGCCGTGCCGGTTTTGCCCACCACCTCTTCGGCGCTCAGGCCAACCTGGTCCTCGAATGCCTTGTTCACTTCCAGCAGGCAGCCATCGGACAGTCGGGCGATTATCAATATGTCCGGGCATTGCTGAAACACCGAGGCAAACTTTTGCTCGGACAGTTGCAGGGCTTCCTCAGTGCGTTTGGCTTCGCTGATGTCGATCATCAAGCCGCGCAGTACCGGCTCATGGCCGTGTTCTATCAGGCTGACAATATCGCGCACCCACAAGCAGTGGCCATCGGCGGTGATGACGCGGTAATCAATGCTGTGGTCGCGGTTGGCGCGGGTTTCGCGCAGGCAGTAGGTTTCGGCGCGTGTCAGGTCGGCTGGGTGAATGATGTTGCGCCAGAAACCGGGGATCAGCCAGTGTGCGCGGGGGTAGCCCAGCAGCTCCTCGGCGTGGGGTGACACGTAGCTGTAGGTGAAGTCGACAACGCTGGCTTCCCACGCGATGGCGGACAGGCTCTCCACCAGGCCGCGATAGTGGTATTCGCTGCTGCGCAGTTCTTGCTCTAGCGCGACGCGGCGGGATATTTCCGAGCTGAGCCGGCGATTGATGCGGATGACGATGGCCAATACGGTGCTCAGCAGCAATACCGCGGGCAAGCCGTAGGTCAGCAGGTCAGTCCAGAATTCACGGTGATCGGTAATGCTGCCCACCCAGTGTTGCTGGATGGCGTCGGTTTCTTGCGGGCTGAGGTCGGCGAGGACTTTATCGAGGA
Organism: Pseudomonas acericola (SeqCode); assembly: GCF_053456465.1. NCBI lineage: Bacteria > Pseudomonadati > Pseudomonadota > Gammaproteobacteria > Pseudomonadales > Pseudomonadaceae > Pseudomonas > Pseudomonas acericola (SeqCode). The sequence goes on from NZ_JBRFJB010000004.1 coordinate 687,866, forward strand.
TGCCGACCAGCATTTTGTTGTCCCGGGGCACGCCCATTGCCAGTTGGTAGCGGTAGGGGGTTTCGCCACTGACGTACAAGCCATCGAGCTTCAGTTGGCGCAGGCTCCAGACGCTGGAGGCGAGGTCGCCGACCACGGCATCCACTTCGTCGGTGGCCAGTGCTTGCAGGGTCGAACTGACATTCGGCATGGCCACCAGGTTGAGGTCGGGGTGGTGGGTGCGCAGCAGTTCATGGGGCGCGTAATTCTCCACCACGGCAATTTTCAGGCCGTAGAGGTCCTTGAGGTTGTGCGGCTTGGCGCCGCCCTCATGGGCCAGGATCACGATGGGAAAGTCCAGGTAGGGGCGCGTGAACGCCATGTAGCTCTGGCGCTCTGGGGTGGACATGATGCCGGGCAGCAAATCGAGCTGATTGTTCCGGGCCTGTTCGAGCACAGCGCTCCAGCTGGCCGGTTCGATCAGCTTGACCCGCACGCCCAGGCGGTCCTGGATCAGGCGCACGTAGTCTGCGGCCAGGCCTTGGTAGTGGCCATTTTCATCGCGGTATTCGAAGGGTGGCCATGACGCATCCACCCCCAGCCGCAGCTCCTGATGGTCCGCCAGCCAGCCACGCTCATCGTCGGTAAGAGTCAACGCGCCAGCCGTTGCGGTCCAGGTCAGCAGCGACAGCAGCAACACAGTCGGCAATCTGGGCATAACGGTCTCGTTATGGCACGGGGAATGTTTCGAGTGTAGACGGGCATTACGGGGGGAGGGGGGTTACGCAGAGTTTTATCGATGCAAAACAAAACCCCCGGCCTGGGCCGGGGGTTCTGGTATCACTCGTCGAGGAAGGAGCGCAGATGCTCGCTTCGCGTCGGGTGGCGCAACTTGCGCAGCGCCTTGGCTTCGATCTGACGGATCCGCTCGCGGGTCACGTCAAACTGCTTACCGACTTCCTCAAGGGTGTGGTCGGTATTCATGTCGATGCCGAAACGCATGCGCAGTACCTTGGCTTCACGGGCAGTGAGGCCGGACAGTACGTCGCGAGTCGCTTCCTTAAGGCTCTCAACGGTGGCGACATCGATTGGCGACTGCATGGTCGAGTCTTCGATGAAGTCACCCAGATGGGAGTCTTCGTCATCACCAATCGGGGTTTCCATGGAGATCGGCTCTTTAGCGATCTTCAATACCTTGCGGATTTTATCCTCAGGCATTTCCATGCGTTCGCCCAGCTCTTCCGGGGTCGGTTCGCGACCCATTTCCTGCAACATCTGCCGGGAAATACGGTTGAGCTTGTTGATCGTCTCGATCATGTGCACCGGAATACGGATGGTGCGGGCCTGGTCGGCGATCGAGCGAGTGATCGCCTGACGGATCCACCAGGTGGCATAAGTCGAGAACTTGTAGCCGCGACGGTATTCGAACTTGTCCACAGCCTTCATCAAGCCGATGTTGCCTTCCTGGATCAGATCGAGGAATTGCAGGCCACGGTTGGTGTACTTCTTGGCGATGGAGATCACCAGACGCAAGTTCGCTTCAACCATCTCTTTCTTCGCGCGGCGGGCCTTGGCCTCACCGATCGACATGCGACGGTTGATGTCCTTGATCTCGGCAATCGTCAGGCCGGTCTCGGTTTCAAGCGCAGTCAGCTTTTGCTGGCAACGGATGATGTCCGGTTGCAGGCGACCGATGGCTTCAGCGTATTTCGCCTTGCCTTTGGCCAGTGCGTCAGACCAGCTTTCGTCAACTTCGTTGCCCGGGAACTGGCGCAGGAAGTCGGTACGCGGCATGCGCGCATCACGAACACAGAGCTGCATGATCGCACGCTCTTGTGCACGCAGACGCTCAAGGGCGCTACGAACGCGTTCAACCAGGCCTTCGAATTGCTTCGGGACCAGCTTGATCGGCATGAACAGCTCAGCCAGGGCCAGCAGCTCGGCGATTGCCTGCTTGTTGGCGCGACCGTGCTTCTTCAACGCCTTGCGGGTGATTTCCATTTGATCGGAAACCGCGCCGAAACGCTGGGCAGCGATGATCGGGTCTGGACCGCTTTCGACTTCTTCTTCGTCGTCGGTGCTGGCTTCAGCCTCGTCGTCGTCGGAGTCATCGTCCGCTTTCGCGGCTTTGGCATCGACAGGCGGCGGTACTTCGGCAGCAGGCGGCGCGATGCCGTCGTCCGGGTCGATATAACCGCTCAGGACGTCGGACAGGCGGCCACCTTCGGTGGTGACGCGAGTGTACTCGGAGAGAATGTGGTCAACCGTGCCAGGGAAGTGCGCGATTGCGCCCATCACTTCACGGATACCCTCTTCAATACGCTTGGCGATTTCGATTTCGCCTTCGCGTGTCAGCAACTCGACGGTACCCATTTCACGCATATACATGCGCACAGGGTCAGTCGTGCGACCGATGTCGGTCTCCACCGCGGCCAACGCAGCAGCGGCTTCTTCAGCGGCTGCCTCGTCGGTATCGGCGTCGGCCAACATAAGGGCGTCCGCATCCGGAGCACTCTCGTGTACGGGGATCCCCATGTCATTAATCATGCGGATGATGTCTTCCACCTGCTCTGGATCTGAAATATCCTCAGGCAGGTGATCGTTGACCTCTGCGTAAGTCAGATACTTCTGCTCACGACCAAGGGTGATCAACTCTTTGATACGAGACTGCTGTTGCGCTTTTCCGGACATAACACCCTATCCACTGAAGGTCTTGGCGGGCAAAAAACAAGCCGAGGATTATACCCGAGCTATGACCTCACACGCCAGCTGAGGTCGGGTTTGATGCGGAAACATTCTGTTTTAAGAGGTCGCGCATCTGTTTTGCTATCTGAATTTGCTCTTCAGCCGATAATCCCGGCTGCCTTGCTCTCTTGATGAGTTCGTCGAGGGTCTGCGTGTGCTGGCCCTCGGATAACCTAGTAATGGTGTCTAAAAACTGTTGTTCAAGGTTATCGCCGTCAATTAGCCACTCCTTTTCCGCGAGTGCTTTCAACAAACGACCTTGTTCGGTGCCATGCCAGCGAGCCATCAACTGAATTGAGTTTAGCTTAGGATTTTTCTGCACCGCCTCAATCAGCGCGATTAGCACCTGGGCGTAGGTGTTGCTGGCGTTTGCAAAGTGATCGGCGCTTTCAACCTTGCCCGCCAATTGCGGGTGATGGATGAGCGTGCGCAGGGCAATCAAGGTTGGCGCTTCTACGGCGACCGGCGTGCGAGGGGCGTAAGCCTCGTCGCGATCACCGCGCTTGCCGTTCTTGCTCCAGGGTTTCTTGTCCCATTTCTTGCCGCCGGCGCCGGGCTTTTTCGGTGTCCACTCCTGTTGGGGCGTGTAGGCCTCGTGCGGTTGGTGGAAGTCGGCATAGTCCGGCATGGCGTCGTAATCCATGCCTGGGTCGTAGACCGGCGGCGCTGCATCGTGCGGTGCGCTGTGGGCCAGCTGGCTGACCGCTTCGCCACTTAAACCGGTGATCTCCTGCAAACGCTGACGCATCAGGGTGCGCAGGTTGGCGCCCGGCACCTTGTCGATCAGCGGCGCGGCGAGGGTGGCCATGTGGGCCTTGCCTTCGAGGGAGCGCGGATCGGCTTCTTCGGTCAGTTGCTGGAAGAAGTAGTCTGCCAGCGGCTGCGCGTGTTGATTGATACGGGCGCGGAATGCGTCGGTGCCTTCGGAGCGGACCAGGGTGTCCGGGTCTTCGCCTTCGGGCAGGAACAAAAAGCGCGCGCGGCGCCCATCCTGCAGGCTCGACAGCGTGGCTTCGAGGGCGCGCCAGGCGGCGTTGCGGCCGGCCTGGTCGCCGTCGAAACAAAACAGGACGCTGGGCACTACACGAAACAGGCGCTTCAAGTGTTCTTCGCTGGTGGCGGTACCCAGCGTTGCCACCGCGTTGCGCAGGCCCTGCTGGGCGAGCGCGATCACATCCATATAGCCTTCAACCACGATGACCTCATCGAGGTTGCGGTTGTTCTTGCGTGCTTCGAACAGCCCGTAGAGCTCCTGGCCCTTATGGAATACCGGGGTTTCCGGGGAGTTCAGGTACTTGGGCTTGTCGTCCCCCAGTACGCGGCCACCGAACGCGATGATGCGACCACGGCTGTCGCGGATCGGGAACATCACGCGGTCGCGGAAGCGGTCATAGCGCTTGCCGGTCTCGGCGTTCTCCACCAAGAGGCCGGCGTCGATCATGGCTTTTTGTTGCAGGGTGTCGCTGCTCAGGTGCTTGTACAGGTTGTCCCAGCCGGGTGGGGCAAAACCCAGGCCGAAGTCACGGGCGATTTCACCGGTGAGGCCGCGACCCTTGAGGTAGTCGACGGCGGCCTTGCGCTGCGGATGGCTTTTAAGCGCCTGACGATAAAAGTCGGCGGCGGCCGTCAGCAGCGGGTACAGCGGCGAATCGGTGGGCTGGCGCGGTTTGTGCGGGCGGCCACTTTCTTCGCGCGGGACTTCCATGCCGGCAGCCTTCGCCAAGTCCTCGATGGCCTGGGGGAAATCCAGGTTGTCGTGGTCCATGAGAAAGCCGAGGGCGTTGCCGCCCGCGCCGCAGCCGAAGCAGTAGTAGAACTGCTTGTCGGGGCTGACGCTGAACGACGGGGTTTTCTCTTTGTGAAACGGGCAGCAGGCCGTGTAGTTCTTGCCGGCTTTTTTCAGTTGCACGCGCGAGCTGACAACATCGACGATGTCGGTGCGGTTCAGAAGGTCGTCAATAAAGCTCTGGGGAATAAGCCCGGCCATGGCGTTCTCGTCATCACTGCGTGTAAATGAGGGCCCGTGATGTGCTCGGGCGCACGTAACGTGGCTCGATCATCAACTGTCTGCTTGGGCTTTCAGGAAGTGTATCTGCCGTTCATTCACTGACGTTAATTTCAATCAGGTTTTCGGCATGGAAATGTTGCCCCGGCATCCGGTGTTGGCCAATGGTGGCCTCGGAAGCTCGCGCGAGCACAGCCGACACAGTTGATCGTCTGTTTGTAGGATAAGTGTGCTCGTCAGTAGCCTTGTTAGACTCGTCAGAAGAGACGTGCACCGCTGGCAGAAGAGCCAGTCCTGACGTGTGAAGCAGTTGTTTCGGTCGCGTGTGCGGCGTCAACAGTGAAGCATCAAGCGATATCCGCAAATGCCAACAGCCCGGCTGAGGGCCGGGCTTGGCAGAAGCTTGCTACGAACGTCTGTGTATTAGTACAGACGAACGGCGCGGCGCTGTTCGCGCTGAACTTTCTTAGCGTGACGCTTAACAGCGGCTGCTGCTTTGCGCTTACGCTCAGAAGTTGGCTTCTCGTAAAATTCGCGGCTACGAACTTCAGCCAGTACACCGGCTTTTTCGCAGGAGCGCTTGAAACGACGCAGAGCTACGTCGAAGGGTTCGTTCTCTTTAACTTTGACGGCTGGCATCCAGAGCTACCTTCTTTCATTACCGGGATCAACGTTCTCGTCGCAAGAAATTCGCGGCTGAGGTCGTCGGTTTTTAAGGGTTGCGGATGTTAACCCCTCATTGCCCGGAATGCAAAGCCTCTGATCGAAAACCGCTAGTCGGGAGGGGGAGTGGCGACTATTATGCGCGCCTTCGAATTCAGCCTCTACAAGGCGCAAACCCATGCTAGTACTGGGACTTGAAACCTCCTGCGACGAAACCGGTGTCGCACTTTACGACAGTGAACGCGGGCTTTTGGCCGATGCACTGTTCAGCCAGATCGACCTGCACCGTGCCTATGGCGGCGTGGTGCCGGAGCTTGCCAGCCGCGATCACGTCAAACGCATGCTGCCGTTGATTCGCCAGGTGTTGGACGAGGCCGGCTGCGTGCCGACCGAGATCGACGCGATTGCCTACACCGCAGGCCCCGGATTGGTCGGAGCCCTGCTGGTTGGGGCCTCTTGCGCCCAGGCGCTGGCGTTTGCCTGGGGCATTCCGGCCCTCGGCGTGCACCACATGGAAGGCCATTTACTGGCGCCGATGCTGGAAAAAACACCGCCCGAGTTCCCGTTCGTCGCTTTGTTGGTTTCCGGCGGTCACACGCAACTGGTTCAGGTGGATGGCATCGGCCAATACACCCTGCTGGGCGAATCCTTGGATGACGCTGCCGGCGAAGCCTTCGACAAGACCGCGAAGATGATGGGCCTCAATTATCCCGGTGGCCCGGAAATCGCCCGTCTCGCCGAAAAAGGTGTGGCCGGCCGCTACACCTTCCCGCGGCCGATGTGCGACCGCCCGGGCCTGATGTTCAGCTTCAGCGGCCTGAAAACCTCCGCGCTGAATACCTGGCAGCACAGCGTCAGCGCCGGGGACGACAGTGAGCAAGCCCGTTGCGACATCGCGCTGGCGTTCCAGCAGGCCGTGGTGGAGACTTTGACCATCAAGTGCAAGCGTGCCCTCAAGCAGGCCGGCATGAAGCGCCTGGTGATCGCTGGCGGCGTCAGCGCCAACAAGGCGTTGCGCACGTCGCTGGAGAAAATGCTCGGTGACATGAAAGGCGACGTGTTCTACGCGCGCCCTGAGTTCTGCACCGATAACGGCGCGATGATCGCCTATGCCGGCTGCCAGCGCTTGCAGGCCGGGCAGCATGAAAGCCTGGCGATCAGCGTGCAGGCGCGCTGGCCGATGGAGCAGTTGTCGCCGCTGTAACGCGTAACGTGAGCCGGGCTCATCGCGGGTATTTAAAAATGCCGTTCGCGCCCGGCAAACAGGTCGCGTAAATTGCCGCGGTGGCGCCAGACGATCAACAGTGTCAGTACGCTCATCGGCAACAGCGCCGCCGGTTCCTGCCAGGCCAGCAACGGCAGGGTCAGCGGGGTGGCAATCAGCGCGGCGAGCGAGCTGGTGCGGGTCAGGTAGAACGTCAGCAGCCAGGCGATAACGGCCAGCAAGGCCGCCGGTGGGTAGATCCCCAGCAGCATGCCGGCCGCCGTGGCGACACCCTTGCCGCCGCGAAAGCGGAAGTACAGGGGAAACAGATGGCCGAGGACGGCGCACACGCCGACCCAGGCCTGCTGTTGCAGGGTAAGGCCGGCGAGGCTGGCGATCAACACGGGCAACAGGCCCTTGCACAGGTCGCCCAGCAACGTCAGTACGGCAAGCTTCTTGCCGGCCAGGCGCAACATATTGGTGGCGCCGGCATTGCCTGAGCCACTCATTCGCGGGTCGGGATTTCCCGTCAGGCGGCTGAGCAAAATGGCGAAGGACAGCGAGCCGAGCAGGTAGGCGAGAATCGCCAGTGACCAAAACATGCTAACTATTCCGGGCGAGGACGCCCTGATTCTAACGGGGCATCGCGCCCTTGTCGTGCTGCGGAGAAGAGTGCTTGGACAGAGTGTTTATCGAAGGCCTGGAAGTCGACACCGTGATCGGGGCCTACGACTGGGAGCGCGGAATCCGCCAATGCCTGCGCCTGGACCTCAGCTTCGCCTGGGACAACCGCCCGGCTGCGGCCGGTGACGACCTGACCCTGGCCTTGGACTACGCCAGCGTGTCCGCACGTATACAGGCGTTTGCCGAGCAATCCCAATATCAGCTGGTTGAAACCTTCGCCGAGCGCTTGGCCGAAGTGTTGATGAGCGAGTTCCAGATTCCCTGGCTGCACCTCAAGTTGACCAAGCCCGGTGCCGTGCCGGCTGCCAAGGGCGTGGGCGTGGAGATCGAGCGCGGATGTCGCTAACTCAGGTTTACCTTGGCCTTGGTAGCAATATCGAGCGCGAGACTCACCTGTGCGCCGGCCTTGACGCACTGGCGAGTTTTTTGACGGATGTCCGCTGCTCGGCGGTGTTCGAAAGCCAGCCGGTGGGCATCAAGAGTGGTCCGTTCTTCAACCTGGTGGTGTCGGCCTATACCGACCTGCCGTTGATGGAACTGGACCGCCGCTTGAAATTCATCGAGGCTGACAATGGCCGTTATGCGCCGGATCGCAAGGGCCTGCCGCTGGACATTGACGTGTTGTTGTACGGCGATCTGGTGGGCAATTTCGATGGCTTGATCCTGCCGCGTGCAGAAATCCTCAAGAACGCCTTTGTGCTGTGGCCGCTGTCGTTGATGGCGCCGCAGCGTGTGCACCCCGAGGTGGGCAAGACGCTGGCCGAGCTGTGGCGCGATGCGCAGATCGACCAGGTGCTGGCGCCTGTGGAGTTTGAATGGCAGGGCCAGCAGCTCACACCCGATGAGCTTCTGTAGACACTGAGCGTTCTGTGGCGAGGGAGCTTGCTCCCGCTGGGCTGCGTAGCGGCCCCAAAATCTTGGGAGCGCTGCGCACTCCAGCGGGAGCAAGCTCCCTCGCCACAATGGATTGGCGTCTAGAGGTTGTGTTGTTCCTTGTAGGCTTTCAACGTCTGGAGCCGTTCGCGCTTCAGCGCTTCGCCCAGTTCCGGGCCTTTGAAGCCTTGCTCCAGCAATGGCGCCACCGCCACTTCGCGCGCAGCCTTGGCTGCTCCGCGCAAATAATCCGCCTGTGGATAACTGCGCTGCTCGAAACCCTTGCGGCCACGGGCGTCCATCTCGCAGGCGACCACAAACTCTTCAAAGCGCTGCGGCCGACGGTACACGTCAAAACTCTGCAACAACTCCAGCAATGTCGAGGCTTTCAGCTCCAGGGCGCGATGGCCGTGGGTGTGATACTGGCAAACCAGCAGCGCCAGTTCCTGGCATTCCCTCGGTACCTTGAAGCGTTCATTGACCGCCTTGACCAGCTTCAAACCGGTGTGTTCGTGGGCAATATGCCGGGGCAACTTATCCACAGGCGTCAGGCCTTTGCCCAGGTCGTGCAGCAGACAGGCCCAGCGTACGGTCAGCGGCTGTTTGTGCAAGGCGGCCTGTTCCAGCACGCTCAGGGTGTGCACGCCTGTGTCGATTTCAGGGTGATGGGCTGGGGGTTGCGGCACACCGAAGAGCGCATCCACCTCCGGCATCAAGGTTTTCAGCGCATTGCAATCCCGTAGGACCTGGATGAATACCTGGGGCTGATCTTCCATCAGTGCGCGCGAGATTTCTTTCCAGCTGCGTTCCGGGGTCAGGGCTTCCAGTTCGCCGGATGCGCTGAGTTGGCGCATCAGCTCCAGGGTTGGCGGCGCAATGGTGAAACCCAGGTTGGCGTAGCGTGCGGCGAAGCGGGCAACGCGCAGGACTCGCAATGGATCTTCGGCGAAAGCGGGGGAAACGTGACGTAGGACGCGCGCTTCAAGATCAAGCAGGCCGCCATAAGGATCGGTCACATTGCCATCGTCGTCTTCTGCCATGGCATTGATGGTCAGGTCGCGGCGGATGAGGTCTTCTTCCAGCGTGACATCGGGGCTTGCGTGGAACACAAAGCCGCCGTAACCCCGGCCGCTCTTGCGTTCGGTGCGGGCGAGGGCGTACTCGTCGCCGTTTCTTGGGTCGAGGAACACCGGGAAGTCCGAGCCCACCGGCTTATAGCCCAAGGCGAGCATCTCTTCGGCCGTGGCGCCCACCACAACGCGGTCAATGTCGGTGACCGGGATGCCCAGAAGGCGATCGCGTACCGCGCCGCCGACTTTGTAGATTTTCATGAAAAAGCCTCCATTAGCCCCACAGGATAACGCCTGTGCCTGGCCAATGGAGGCTTTGCGGTTTCAGAGATGCACGACGGCCAGGTCCAGGCGGCCGTAGTCGTTGTCGTTGTGATCGGTGCGCGGTGGCACATGGTGGGTTTTCATCACCTGATCGCCCTGCAGGGTTTCCAGGTGAATGTCGAAGCCCCAGAGCCGGTGCAGGTGCTTGAGCACTTCCTCGGTGGATTCTCCCAGGGGTTTGCGGTCGTGTTGCTGGTGGCGCAGGGTCAGCGAGCGGTCGCCGCGCACGTCGATGCTATAGATCTGTACGTTGGGCTCGCGGTTACCCAGGTTGTATTGCGCGGCCAGGGTCTCGCGGATGGTGCGGTAGCCGGGTTCGTCGTGGATGGCGGGTACCACCAGGTCATCCTTGAGGTCGTCGTCGAGGATGCTGAACAGCTTGAGGTCACGAATTACCTGGGGTGACAAGTATTGCAGGATGAAACTCTCATCCTTGAAGCTGCTCATGGCGAACTTGATGGTGGACAGCCAATCGGTGCCGGCGATTTCCGGGAACCAGCGGCGATCCTCTTCGGTGGGGTGTTCGCACATGCGCCGGATATCACGGTACATGGCAAAACCCAGCGCGTAGGGGTTGATGCCGCTGTAGTACGGGCTGTCGAAGCCGGGTTGGAATACCACGCTGGTGTGGGAAGTGAGGAACTCCATCATGAAGCCGTCGGTGACCAGGCCTTCGTCATACAGGTCGTTCATCAGCGTGTAGTGCCAGAACGTCGCCCAGCCTTCGTTCATCACCTGGGTTTGGCGTTGTGGATAAAAGTACTGGGCGATCTTGCGCACAATGCGCACGATTTCCCGTTGCCACGGTTCCAGCAGCGGTGCGTGTTTTTCCAGGAAGTACAGGATATTTTCCTGAGGTTCGGCGGGGAAGCGCGCATTATCCTTGTCGCTGTTCTTGCCGGTTTTTTTCGGAATGGTGCGCCACAGGTCGTTGATCTGCTTTTGCAGGTGCTCCTCGCGCTCCTTCTGGCGCAGGCGTTCTTCCTCGGCAGAAATCGGGTACGGGCGTTTGTAGCGGTCCACGCCGTAGTTCATCAGCGCATGGCAAGAGTCGAGCAGGTCCTCCACGGCGTCGATGCCGTGGCGTTCCTCGCACTGCATGATGTACTGCTTGGCGAACACCAGATAGTCGATGATCGAACTGGCGTCGGTCCAGGTGCGGAACAGATAGTTGCCCTTGAAGAAGCTGTTGTGCCCGTAGCAGGCATGCGCCACCACCAGCGCCTGCATGCAGATGGTGTTTTCTTCCATCAGGTAGGCGATGCACGGGTCCGAGTTGATCACGATCTCGTAAGCCAGACCCATCTGGCCGCGGCTGTAGGACTTCTCGGTGCTGAGGAAGTGTTTGCCGTAGGACCAATGGTGATAGCCCAGGGGCATGCCGACCGAGGCATAGGCATCCATCATCTGCTCGGCTGTGATCACTTCGATCTGGTTGGGGTAGGTGTCCAGGGCATAACCCGCCGCGATGCGGCTGATTTCCCGGTCATAGGCCTGGATCAGTTCAAAGGTCCACTCGGAACCCGTGGAGATCGGTTGGCGTCTTTGCTCTTTTTTGGCGGTCATGTCACTAACCTGCGCTGGAAGAGTTCACGGAAGACCGGGTAGATATCGCCGGCCGAGACCAGTTGCTGCTGGGCGAACGTGTCGGCAAAGGCTTCGCCGATGCGCTCGTATTCGAACCACAGGGCCTGATGCTCACGGGGGGTGATTTCAACGTAAGTGTAGTACTGCACGTGCGGCATGATCTGGTTGATCAGGATGTCGCGGCAGATCGGCGAGTCGTCATTCCAGTTGTCGCCGTCCGAGGCCTGGGCCGCGTAGATGTTCCATTCGTTGGCCGGGTAGCGCTCGGCCATGATCTCCTGCATCAGCTTCAGCGCACTGGAAACAATGGTGCCGCCGGTTTCCCGTGAGTAGAAAAACTCCTCTTCGTCCACTTCCCGGGCGCTGGTGTGATGGCGGATGAACACCACGTCGATCTTGTCGTAGTTCCGCTTCAAGAACAGGTACAGCAGGATAAAGAAGCGCTTGGCGATGTCCTTGGTGGCCTGGGTCATGGAGCCGGAAACGTCCATCAGGCAGAACATCACCGCCTTGGAGCTGGGGTTGGGCTGCTTGACCAGCAAGTTGTATTTTAGGTCGAAGGTGTCGAGGAACGGCACGCGGTGGATGCGCGCGCTGAGTTTCTCGATTTCCGCCTCGATTTCCTGGATATCACCGAAGTTGTCCGGTTCTTCACGTTTCAGGCGGGCCAGCTCTTCCTTGGCTTCCTTGAGTTTCGCGCGGCTGCTGCCGGACAGGGCGATACGCCGCGCATGGGCCGAGCGCAGGGTGCGGATGATGTTGATGCGCGACGGGTTGCCCTCGTTGCTGATCCCTGCGCGCACGGTCTTGAAGGTGTCGGTGCCGGTGAGGTTGCGCTTGACCAGGTTGGGCAGCTCCAGGTCTTCGAACATGAATTCGAGGAATTCCTCCTGGGTGATCTGGAACACGAACTCATCCATGCCCTCGCCGGAGTTGCCGGCCTTGCCCGGGCCTTTGCCGCCGCCACCGCCTTGGGGGCGCTGGATATGTTCGCCGGTGGTGAATTCCTTGTTGCCCGGGTGCACCACCGTCTGTTTACCACCCCGGCCATGGTGCAGCACCGGTTCGTCGATGTCCCGTCCGGGAATGCTGATTTGTTCGCCATGCTCCATATCGGTAATGGAGCGGCGGCTGACAGCCTCTTCCACGGCCTTTTTGATGTGGTCACGGTAACGCCGCAGGAAACGCTGGCGGTTCACCGTGCTCTTGTTCTTGCCATTGAGGCGTCGGTCGATCACATAGCTCATGGGGCCCCTCCGGGGAGCTTCAAGTCGTAAGCTGCAAGCTGCAAGTCCGAGCGGCGTGCGCTGTTCTCTTGCAGCTTGTAGCTAGAAGCTTGTAGCTACTTCATTGCGATTTCCGGACCCGTAGGTACCATTCCGACAGAAGCCGTACCTGTTTGTCGGTGTAGCCACGTTCGACCATGCGTGTGACGAAGTCGTTGTGTTTTTGCTGGTCCTCCTTGCTGGCCTTGGCGTTGAAGCTGATGACCGGCAGCAGATCCTCGGTGTTGGAGAACATTTTCTTCTCGATGACCACCCGCAGCTTCTCGTAGCTGAGCCAGGTCGGGTTCTTGCCGTTGTTGTTGGCACGTGCACGCAGCACGAAGTTGACGATTTCGTTGCGGAAATCTTTCGGGTTGCTGATGCCGGCCGGTTTCTCGATTTTCTCCAGTTCCTCGTTGAGGGCTACGCGGTTGAGAATCTCGCCGGTTTCCGGGTCGCGGTATTCCTGGTCCTGGATCCAGAAGTCGGCGTACAGCACGTAGCGGTCGAAGATGTTCTGGCCGTACTCGCTGTAGGACTCCAGGTACGCGGTCTGGATTTCCTTGCCGATGAACTCGATGTAGCGCGGCGCCAGGTACTCCTTGAGGAAGCGCAGGTAGCGTTCGCGGGTCTCGGCCTGGAATTGTTCCTGTTCGATCTGCTGTTCCAGCACATAGAGCAGGTGCACCGGGTTGGCGGCGATCTCGTGGGGGTCGAAGTTGAAGACCTTGGACAGGATCTTGAACGCAAAACGCGTCGACAGGCCGTTCATGCCCTCGTCTACGCCGGCCGTGTCGCGGTATTCCTGGATCGACTTGGCCTTGGGGTCGGTGTCCTTGAGGTTTTCGCCGTCGTACACGCGCATCTTCGAGTAGATATTCGAGTTTTCCGGCTCCTTGAGGCGCGACAGCACGGTGAACTGGGCGAGCATCTTCAGGGTGTCGGGTGCGCAGTGCGCTTTGGCCAGGGAGCTGTTGAACAGCAGCTTGTCGTAGATCTTGATTTCATCGCTGACCCGCAGGCAGTACGGCACCTTGACGATATAGATCCGGTCGATGAAGGCTTCGTTGTTCTTGTTGTTGCGGAAGGTGTGCCACTCCGATTCGTTGGAGTGGGCCAGCAGGATCCCGGTGAACGGAATCGCCCCCAGGCCTTCGGTGCTGTTGTAGTTGCCTTCCTGGGTGGCGGTCAGCAGTGGGTGCAGCACCTTGATCGGTGCCTTGAACATCTCCACGAACTCCATCAGGCCCTGGTTGGCCCGGCACAGCGCGCCCGAGTAGCTGTAGGCGTCGGCGTCGTTCTGCGGGAATTCTTCGAGCTTGCGGATATCGACCTTGCCCACCAGTGCCGAGATGTCCTGGTTGTTCTCATCCCCAGGTTCGGTCTTGGCCACGCCGATCTGGTTGAGGATCGATGGGTAGAGCTTGACCACGCGGAACTGGCTGATGTCACCACCGAACTCGGCCAGGCGCTTGGTGGCCCAGGGCGACATGATGGTGTTGAGGTAGCGGCGAGGGATGCCGAAGTCTTCTTCGAGGATCGCGCCATCTTCGGTGGCGTTGAACAGGCCCAGGGGCGACTCGAAGACCGGCGAGCCCTTGATCGCGTAGAAGGGCACTTTCTCGATCAGTTGTTTGAGCTTTTCGGCCAGGGACGATTTACCGCCACCGACGGGACCGAGCAGGTAGAGGATCTGTTTCTTCTCTTCCAGGCCTTGGGCGGCATGGCGGAAGTAGGAGACGATCTGGTCGATGCATTCTTCCATGCCATGGAAGTCTTCAAAGGCCGGATAGCGGCGGATCACCTTGTTGGAAAAAATCCGCGACAGGCGCGAGTTGTTGGAGGTGTCTACCAGCTCCGGCTCGCCAATCGCCAGCAGCAGGCGTTCGGCGGCAGACGCATAGGTACTGCGGTCCTTTTTGCACAGCTCAAGATACTCCTGCAGCGTGAGTTCTTCTTGCTGTGTGGACTCGAAGCGTTGTTGGAAGTGGCTAAAAATACTCATGACGTCGTCACCTCGCTCGATACGTGGAGCCGACGCCGGATCAATCAGTCGATGCTGGCAGTCATTGACGATCGTCAATGGCCGTTTTCCCCCCAGAACACCCTGAAACGCTACCGATGACCCGCACGCCGGTGTACCGGCTCTCCCCTGATTCGGATGGCCTGCGCTTAAGGATAGTTCGGAATCGGGGAGGTCAAGGCGCGATGCGTAATTAGTTTGGCTGCGCCGTTCGTCAGAAACGGCGCGAGGCCAAGCGTCACGCGGGATAGCGGGGTTTGAAAAAAATTATTGCGAATCGCCCGAGGCAATTTCCGCAGGAAAGGTCGTACGCCACAGCTCAAAGCCACCGTCCAGGCTATAGACGTCGGAGAAGCCCTGGCTGATCAGGTAGGCAGCTGCGCTCTGGCTGGAATTGCCGTGGTAGCAGGCCACGATCACCGGCGCATCGAGGTCGGCTGCGCGGATGAAGTCGGCGATGTTGACGTTGTCCAGGTGTTGGGCGCCAGTGATGTGAGCCGCCACGTAGGTCGGCTGATCACGGATGTCGACGACCACTGCGCCTTGCCCGCGCAGGGCCTGGGCTTGTTCGGGGGAGATGCGTTTGAATTCGCTCATGGGGGCTCCTAGGGCTTGGCGGCCGGCAGGGTAACGGAAAGGGGTGATTCGCACTGGCAGCGATGGCGCTCGCCAGTGTCGATGTTCATCAGGGTCATGGCGCCACCCCACACGCAACCGGTGTCGAGGGCGAACACGCCGGGTTCATTGCACTGGCCTTCGAGGGCTGCCCAGTGGCCAAAGATGATCTTTGTGTCACGGGTCTTGCGCTCTTTGTGGGCGAACCAGGGTTTGTAGCCGGGCAGTGCGGTATCGGCACCTTCCTTGCTCTTGAGGTCCAGTTTGCCTTCGGCGGTGCAAAAGCGCATGCGCGTGAAGTAGTTGGTGATCACGCGCAGGCGGGCAACGCCCGTCAAGTCGTTGTCCCACTTCACGGGGTCGTTGCCGTACATGCCGTCGAGGTAGGCGGTGTACAGGCTGTCATCGGCCAGGGCCGCTTCGACTTCGGCGGCGCACTTGAGGGCTTTTTTCAGTGTCCACTGCGGCGGGATGCCAGCATGCACCAGGGCCATGTTGCGGGCCTCGTCGTAGTGTATGAGCTTTTGTCGGCGCAGCCAGTCCAGCAGGTCGACACGGTCCGGCGCTTCGAGGATTTCCCGCAGGGTGTCGCCCTTTTTCAGGCGCTCGATGTTCTTGCCGGCGGCCAGCAGATGCAGGTCGTGGTTGCCCAGGACGCAAACCAGTGAGTCGCGCAGGCTATATAAGTAGCGCAAGGTTTCCAGGGATTGCGGGCCGCGGTTGACCAGGTCTCCGACCAGCCACAGGCGGTCGCGGGTTGGATCGAAGGACACGCGTTCAAGCAGGCACTTGAGGGGTTCCAGGCAGCCTTGCAGGTCGCCGACCGCGTACGTCGCCATCAGTGCAGGGCTCCCGGCACGGCGAGGCGGAAGGGCGCGATGATGGCGTCGAACAACTGGCCGTCGGTGGCTTTCATCTGATACGAGCCTTGCATGGTGCCGACCTTGGAGGTCATCACCGTGCCGCTGCTGTAGGTGTGGCTGGCTCCGCAGTCAATCAACGGCTGCTGGCCAACCACGCCTGCGCCGCGCACTTCCTCGACCTGGCCGTCGCCATCGGTGATCACCCAGTGGCGCGACAGCAGCTTGGCCGGCACCAGCCCGTTGTTTTTCACCGTGATGGTGTAGGCAAAGGCGAAGCGGTTGTGTTCGGGTTGCGATTGGTCCGCCAGGAAGCGGGTGACGACGCTGACGTCGATCTGGTAGCGAGGATCGGACATGCAAGAGGCCTTAAAAGCAAAAGCGGGGGACAGCAGATGCGGATCAGTCTAGGCCAAGAGGTGGGCACTAGGCCAGACATGCTGTCTGGCCCAGGCTCGGCAGGCTTCAGTCCGCAGCGGGCGCTGGCTGGATGGCAAGCTGGTCGGCGAGGCGCACGAACGCCGCCAGGTCCAGTTGCTCTGGGCGCAAGCTGCCATCGACGCCGGCGGCTTCGATTTCAGCGTTGCTCAGCAGGGCCTTGAGCGTGTTGCGCAACGTCTTGCGACGCTGGTTGAACGCTTCGCGGACAACGCGCTCCAGCAGCTTGTGATCCTTGGCCGGGTGCGGCAGCACGGCGTGCGGCACCAGGCGCACGATGGCCGAATCGACCTTCGGCGGCGGGTTGAATGCGCCCGGGCCTACGTTGAACAGGTGTTCGACGCGGCAGTGGTACTGAACCATGATCGACAGGCGACCCCAATCACCACCGCCAGGGCCAGCCGCCAAACGCTCAACCACTTCTTTTTGCAGCATGAAGTGCATGTCGCGGATGATCCCGGCGTTGTTCAGCAGGTGGAAAATCAGCGGCGTGGAGATGTTGTACGGCAGGTTGCCCACGACCCGCAGGCTGTTGGGCGCGGCATTGAGGCTGTTGAAGTCGAACTTCAGCGCATCGCCCTGGTGCAGGTTGAAGTTCGGCTTGCCGGCGAACTGCTGGTTGAGGATCGGGATCAGGTCCTTGTCCAGTTCCACCACGTCCAGTTGCCCACCACTGGCCAGCAGGCCTTGGGTCAGTGCACCCTGGCCGGGGCCGATTTCCAGCAGGCGGTCTTCAGGCTTGGCATGGATGGAGCGCAGGATGCGGTCGATCACGCCCGCGTCGTGCAGGAAGTTTTGCCCGAAGCGCTTGCGCGCCCGGTGTTGGTAATGCTCAGTCATATACGGGTCTCGGCCATCTGATAGGCGGTTTCCAGGGCCACGTGCAGGCTGCCGGTATCGATCTTGCCGCTGCCGGCCAGGTCCAGGGCAGTGCCATGGTCGACGGAGGTGCGGATGATCGGCAGGCCCAGTGTCACGTTGACTGCGGCGCCAAAGCCTTTGTATTTCAGCACAGGCAGCCCCTGGTCATGGTACATCGCCAGCACTGCGTCGCAGTGCTCCAGATATTTGGGGGTAAACAGAGTGTCCGCAGGCAATGGGCCGCGCAGGTCCATGCCTTCTTGGCGCAGACGCTCCAGGGTGGGTTCGATGATGTCGATTTCTTCATGGCCCAAGTGGCCGCCTTCACCGGCGTGGGGGTTGAGCCCACAGACCAGGATGCGCGGCTGGGCAATGCCGAATTTCTGTTGCAGGTCGGCGTGCAGGATGCGGGTGACGCGTTCCACACGCTCGACGGTGATGGCGTCGGCAATCTCACGCAGCGGCAGGTGCGTGGTCACCAGGGCGACGCGTAGGCCGCGGGTGGCCAGCATCATCACGACTTGTTCGGTGTGGGTCAGTTCGGCGAGGAATTCGGTATGTCCGGAAAAGGCGATGCCCGATTCGTTGATCACGCCTTTGTGCACCGGGGCGGTGATCATGCCCGCGAAGTCACCGTCGATGCAGCCTTGGCCCGCACGGGTCAGGGTCTCCAGCACAAACGCAGCGTTGGCTTTGTCCAGTTGCCCGGCCACCACCTTGGCTTGCAGTGGAGTGTCCCACACATACAGGCTGCCGGCGGGGGCGGGCAGGTCCGGCCAGTTGCCCGGTGCTACCTCCAGCAAACTGACCGCCACGCCCAGTTGCGCGGCCCGCTCAAGGAGCAGGTCGCGGCTGGTAATGGCAATCAGGGGGTGTGGCTGAGGGTGCGAAGCGAGCAGCAGGCACAGATCTGGACCAATGCCGGCCGGCTCGCCGGGTGTTACCGCGAAACGCTGGGGTTTCACTGGGTTGCCTGGTCGGTGCCTGTTTGCTCGGCGCCTGGCAGCTTGTTTTCTACGTAGGCTTCGTCACGGATCTGACGCAACCAGGTTTGCAGCTCTTCGTCGTATTTGCGGTTACGCAGTACGGACAGTGCTTGTTGCTCGCGGGCCTGGCTGGTGTTGTCGGTGGCGCGACGGCCAAGGACTTCCAGCACGTGCCAGCCGTATTGGGTCTTGAACGGCTTGGACAATACGCCTTGCGGGGTCTTGGCCATGACGTCCTGGAACTCCGGCACCAGGGCTTTCGGGTCGATCCAGTTCAGGTCGCCGCCGTTGAGGGCAGAACCTGGGTCTTCCGAGAAGCTCTTGGCCAGGGTGGCGAAGTCTTCACCGCTTTCGATGCGGTCATAGATCTTCTGGGCCAGCTCCTTGGTTTGTGCTTCGGTGCGGATTTCGCTTGGTTTGACCAGGATGTGACGAACATGCACTTCGTCTTTCAGCGAGGTCTCGCCGCCGCGTTTTTCCAGCAACTTGAGGATGATGAAACCGCCTGGCGTGCGTGCAGGCTGAGTGATATCACCCGGCTGCATGGCGCTCAGCTCACGGTCGAACGGAGGTGGCAGTTGCGCGGCTTTACGCCAGCCCATGTCACCGCCGTCCAGGGCGTTGTCGCTGTTGGAAACGGCAATCGCAGTCTGGGCAAAGTCGGCGCCGGCTTTCAGGCGTTCGTAAACAGCCTGGGTCTTGGCGGCAGCTGCATTGAGCTGCTCGGAGTTGGCGCTGTCCGGTGTACCGATCAGGATGTTGGCCAAGTGCAGTTCTTCGGAAAGCTGCATCTTGCCCAGGTCCGAGGCCAGGAAGTTCTTCACTTCCTGCTCGGAGACCTGAACCCGCTCGGCCACACGACGCTGACGGACACGGCTGATGATCATTTCACGGCGGATCTGGTCACGGGCGTCCTCATAGGACAGGCCATCGTGGGCCAAGGCCGCGCGGAACTGGTCAATGCTCATGTTGTTGCGCTGAGCGATGGTGCCGACGGCCTGGTTCAGTTCTTCGTCCGAAATACGGATGCCCGAACGTTCGCCGATCTGCAGTTGCAGGTTCTCGACGATCAGGCGCTCCAGCACCTGTTGGTCCAGCACGCTGGTCGGTGGCACGCCACCGCCACGCTTGGCGATGGTTTGCTGAACTTCCTTGACGCGTTGGTCCAGCTGGCTCTGCATGATCACGTCGTTATCGACGATGGCCACCACTTTATCCAGCTGTTGAACCGCAGCGTGTGCCGATGCGGTACCCAGGAACAGCGCGCCCAGTACGAGCGGGCGCAGACAATCAGAAAGCTTGGTCTTCACGTTCACGATAACCTTCAATGCCTTTGTCGAGGAAGCTCTCTACCTTGGCGCCGGTCAGGCCGCCGAGTCCTTTGAGGACGATCTGCAGGAAGAGCCCGTGGTCACCCTTTTCGTTAAGCGGGGCGATCTGGCTGTATTCGTCGTTGGAAACCCAGTAACGGTTGATGACGCGCAGTTTCCAGCAGCAGTTGTCGTACTCGAAACCACCGAAGGCTTCCAGGGTACGGTTGCGGGCATAGTCATACTGCCAGCGGGTGATCAGGTTCCACTGTGGAACGATCGGCCACATCATCGAGAAGTCGTGTTGCTGGATTTTGTAGTAATCCTTCACGTAGTTCGCTTGGCCAGGCGTGCCGTAGTCACCACCGAACTGCCATTTGCCGGTCAGCTGGTTGTACACCACCTGGTCGTTGCGATAGCGGTAGCCGAGGTTGACGACCTTGTTCGGGTTGTCTTCCGGCTGGTAGTGGAACATCGCGCTGCCGGAACGAGGGCTGTGGCTCTCGGTGTCCCAGTTGTAGTCGGCAGTAGCACGCCAGTCGCGGTTGAAGCGGAACTCGTAGTCCAGGGCGATTGGCGATACGTCGGACTGTGCGTCGGCACGGTCGGAGGCCAGTACGCCTGGCAGTTGAACTTGACGATCCTTGAAGTACACCGCCTGGCCCACGGATACGCGCTGACGTTCGAAGCCATTCTCTTCGATCCAGCGGCTGGTCACGCCCAGGGACAGCTTGTTTTCGTCGCCGATCCGGTCGGAGCCGCTGAAGCGGTTGTCACGGAACAGCGAGGCATAGTTGAACGAGTACTCGCTGGTGTCGAATACCGGGATATCGCTCTGGTCCTTGTTCGGAACGTAGAGGTAGAAAGCGCGCGGCTCGAGGGTCTGGCGATAGTCTTTGCCGAACCAGTTGGTGCTGCGGTCGAAGAACAGGCCGCTGTCGACACTGGCGATTGGAACTGCACGGTCTTGGGAGCTTTTAAATGTGCCGCCCGAGTACTGGGTGCCGGCTTGCGCTGCTGCCGCTTGGGCCGCGACGATGTCGTTCTTGCCCTGGCTATCCAGATCCAGATCGTACTTGGTGTAAACGTACTTGAGCTTCGGCGTAATGAAGCCGTAGGTCCAGTTCATCGGATATTCAACCGCTGGCGCTACGTTCAGGCGAGTGCCGTTTGCACGGGTCAGGCCGGTGACGTAGGTATCCAGGCGATTTTCGATGCCGCCGTTTTCATTGATAAAGGTGCCGTTTTCCAGGCTACGCTCAAACCGGACTGCTTCGGTCTCGTAGCTGAAATTCAGCCCGCCTGGATGGTATGGCAGTGCCCCATTGAAGGTGATCTGCGGCAAACGATCGTACGGCGTGATCTGGGAGATCGTCGCAAGCTGATAAGCCTGCACGTTCAAGCGCGCCTGGTAAGAGTCACCCCGGTACGCCACGGAACCTTGTTGGTTCAGGAAGTCGCGGCTTTCCACACCTTCCTGATAGGACTTGAGGTCCTGGAAGTAATACGGATCGCTGATGCGGGTGTAGTCAACCTGGGTCGATACGCGCGAATCCAAGCCGCCTTTATGCTGCCAATTGAGCATATAGCGGGTTTTTTCGTATTCGGACTGCAGCTTGCGCTCGTCGCTGTCGTCGTTCAGGTACGCGCCGCCGAACTGACCTTCGCTGGACTTGGTGAGGTAGCGGAATTCGCCTTCCATCAACAGGCCGCGTTTGGTCATGTACTGCGGATACAACGTGGCATCGTAGTTCGGTGCCAGGTTGAAGTAGTACGGCGTAACTAGGGTGAAGCCGGTTTCGCTGCCGGTGCTGAAGCTCGGCGGCAGGAAGCCGGACTGACGACGGTCGTCGATCGGGAAATAGATGTAAGGGGTGTACAGGATCGGAATGTTCTTGATCCGCAACGTCGCGTTGGTGGCCGTACCGAAACCGGTGGCCGGGTTCAACGTGATGTTGTTGCCCCGGAGCTGCCAGGCGTTGCTGTCTGGCTCACAGGTAGTGTACGTACCGTCCTTGAGACGGATGATCGCGTTTTCGGCACGCTTGGCGTACAGCGCGTTACCGCGGATGCGCGATTTGTGCAGGACGTACTCGGCGTTGTCGATCTGGGCGGCACCGGTGTCCAGTTGGACTTCGGCGCGGTCACCCACGATCAGGGCGCCGTTGTCGCGCAGGCGAACGTTGCCGTTCAGTTCGCCACGGTTTTCAGCCTGGTACAGGCTGGCCTCTTCGGATTCCAGCTGCATGCTGCCCTGGCGCATGACAACGTCACCGGCCAGGGTTGCGACTTGGGATTCCTGCTCGTAACGCGAAGCCTTGGCACCGATGAAGGTCGGCGCATCGCTCGAACTCGTCTTGTCGTGCATGCCAGGACGGGTCGGCTCGATGTACGCACCGCCGCAATACGGGCCGGTTTCGGCCAGTTGGGCGGCGGTCAGCTTCTCGCGGGGTACCCAGTCCAGGTGGCTGTAGTCGGCGCTGCGCGAACGCAGGCCACGGCCCTTGGAGTCGGTGACCAGTGCGGTCTGCGGCGCGGCCTCGGCGTTGCCACCGGCAGCGGCTTGCGCCGTGTCGCCGGCCGAGCTGACGGCAGCACCGTCATGCACCGGGCGCGGTGGCAATGGGGCGGCGGCGGTCTTCGGCGCGCAAGCCCAGGCACCCGAAGCGGAGACGGAACAGTCATACTGCTCCGCAGCGACCACGAATGAGGTGGCGAAAGGTTGCATGGCCAGCAGACTGCCGGTTACCAGCAACGGAAATTTTCTACGAAACGCGGGGGATTTCAATGCCATCTTATTAGTCCGGGCTTCCTGCGTGCCATCTGCCCGCGGTGTGGGCCGCACGACTCTCGATGGTCTGAAAAAGATGCGTGATAATAAAGCATGACCCGCTTGACGGCTAGGGCCGTCGGAGACCCTTGTAATGCCCGACCAAGATCTACGTTTACAACAGCTGGAAGTCTGGCTGGATGAGCAACTGCCGATCCTTTTCAACGCTCAAGGCTGGGGTGCCGTACCCCCGGCCACATTGACCGCGGCCAGCAGCGACGCGAGTTTCAGGCGTTATTTCCGCTGGGAAGGCGGCGCCCGCACGTTTGTCGTGATGGACGCGCCACCCCCCCAGGAAAACTGCAAACCTTTCGTCGATATCGCTCATTTGCTGGCAAAGTCGGGAATAAATGTGCCAAAAATTTATGCAGAAGATTTGCCGCGCGGCTTTCTTTTGCTCAATGACCTGGGCACAAAAACGTATCTGGACGTGATTGACGCGCAAAACGCCGATCAATTGTTTGCCGACGCCATCGACGCCTTGCTGGCTTTCCAGCAATTGCCGATGGACGCACCACTACCCAGTTATGACGTCGCCTTGCTGCGCCGTGAGCTGGAATTGTTTCCCGAGTGGTACGTGCGCCGTCACCTGGGCATCGAATTGGATGCCCGGCAGCAAGCTCTCTGGCAACGTGCCAGCGACCTGTTGATCGACAGCGCCCTGGCCCAGCCGAAAGTGCTGGTGCACCGCGACTACATGCCGCGCAACCTGATGATCAGCGAACCGAACCCCGGGGTGCTGGATTTCCAGGATGCGGTCTACGGCCCGGTGACCTACGACATCACCTGCCTGTTCAAGGATGCGTTCCTCAGCTGGCCCCAGGCCCGTGTGCGCGAATGGCAGCGCGGCTACTGGGACCGCGCGCAGCAAGCCGGCATTCCGGTGCATGCCGAGTTCGACGACTTCCTGCGCGCCAGCGACCTGATGGGCGTGCAGCGCCACCTCAAGGTCATCGGCATCTTCGCGCGTATCTGCCATCGCGACGGCAAGCCACGCTACCTGGCCGATGTGCCGCGCTTCTTCGCCTATATAGAAGCCGTGCTGGCCGAGCGCCCTGAGCTGCGCGAACTGGCTGAACTGTTGGCCAGCCTGCGCCAACCCGTCGGGGCCACCGTATGAAGGCCATGATCCTGGCCGCGGGCAAAGGTGAGCGGATGCGTCCGCTCACCCTGCACACGCCCAAGCCATTGGTGCAGGCCGGTGGCAAGCGGTTGATCGAGTATCACCTGGAGGCGCTGGCCAAGGCTGGCTTCACTGATATCGTGATCAACCATGCCTGGCTCGGCCAGCAGATCGAAAGCTACCTGGGCGACGGCGCGCAGTTCGGCTTGCGCATCCAGTACTCGCCGGAGGGCGAACCGCTGGAGACCGGCGGCGGGATTTTCCAGGCCTTGCCGCTGTTGGGGGATGAGCCGTTCCTGGTAGTCAATGGCGATATCTGGACCGACTACGACTTCACCCAACTCAAGCAACCGCTCCAGGGCCTGGCCCATCTGGTGATGGTCGACAACCCGGCGCATCACCCCTCCGGCGGTGATTTCTACCTTGCTCAGGGTTTGCTTCATGATGCTGCGCCCGGTGCCGATAACCTGACCTTCAGTGGCATTTCAGTGCTCGACCCCCGGTTGTTCGCGGGTTGCACTGGCGGTGCCTTCAAGCTGGCGCCGCTGTTGCGGGCGGCGATGGTCAAAGGTTTGGTAACGGGGGAACACATGGCGGGACGCTGGATTGATGTCGGGACGCTGGAACGCCTGGCACAGGTTGAAACCCTGCTGACAGCGGGGCAGTAAGATGCTGTGGCCAGGGACGCTGATCGGCGCCGGGGCTGGCTTTGCCATTGCCAGCATTCCGGGGGCCTTGTTGGGTGCGCTGTTGGGGCAGGCGTTGGATCGCCGGCTGCAACTGCACAATTGGGCGCAACTGCGCGAACGCCTCGGCGGGCGCCCGGCGTTGCGCAATGACGAGCTGTTGTTTGTGCTGCTCGGCCGCCTGGCGAAAAGCAATGGCCGCATCGTGGACGGGCATATCCAGCAGGCGCGGCAAGAGATGCGCGCGCTGGACATGAGCGAGCCGGCCCAGCGCCGCGCGATTGCTGCGTTCAACCGTGGCAAGTCCGGATCAGACCGCGTGCGCAGTTACTTGCGCGTGCTCAAGCGCCAGCCCCATGCGGCGGAAGGCGTGCTGCGTGCGTGCTGGCGCATGGTGTGGGCCGACGGCAAGGCGGATGACGCCGAGCGCGACCTGATCGAGCTATGGGGGAAATGGTTGGGGTGGACGCCGCAACAGCTCCAGGCGTTGGCCGCTGATTACAAGCCGGAGCGCAAGCCGCTGGTGAGTCGGGGTATGTCTTATCAGGACGCATTGCGTCTGCTCGCCGTGACGGCCACCACTGAACCTGCGGTGATCAAGCGCGCCTACCGCCGCCTGCTCAGTCGCCACCATCCGGACAAGATTGCCGGCAGTGGTGCCAGCACCGCGCAAGTAAGCGAGGCCACCGAGCGAACCCGTGAACTGCACAATGCCTACACGCTGATTCGCGAGCGCCGGGATTTTCGCTGACAGTAAGGATTCCTGACTGACAACCCAATCTCCTGTGGGAGCTGGCAAGCCAGCTCCCACAGGAGATTGGGGTTCCAGGTCAGGATCAGTCGGCAGTCGCCTGCGGGCTCAACCACCCGCGAATTCGCCGATACAACTGCTCCTGCTCCGCCGAGCTGTTCCCCGGCACGGTCTTCAGCGACACCTGCTTGTAGCCGTCATTCTTCGAACGCTTGGCGGCCTGGACACGTTCCAGTGCCGCTTTGCGCTCCTGCGCAGTGTCTTGATAGAACACATCCGCCGTCGGCACTTTCAGTGTCGGCGCCAGTTGTTGCAGGCCCGGCTGGCGTCCGACCGGCGACTTGCCCGCAACCATCACCAGTTTCTGCACCTGTGCCGGTTGTTTCTCTTCCAGGTAACGCGCGGCCCACCACGCGCCGGTGCCATGGCCGAGCAGCACCACACTGCGCGCGCCTTGGGTCTGGGCGAAGGCGACGGCGGCATCGATGCGGTCGAAGATGCGTTTGGCGTCGGTCTTGTCTTGCTCGTCCGCACCCGCGACCACGGCGGGGTCGGTGCCTTCGGCTTCGGCGCTGGCGGCTTGTTCGATGGGTTTGGCGGCGGTGCTGCCGTCTTTGCTGCTGGTATCGACCGCCGCCTTGGGCGCTTCGATCAGGCGTGGCGGCAGGGTGTCAATGTTCACGTCCGGCAGCGACAGGCTGAGGGTGCCCCAGTTGGCGTCGGGTAATTTGCGCCGCAGCGGTGCGATTGCTTGCGGCCAGTCAGCACTTTCCCCGGCGCCCGGTACGATAATCACCACGCCTTCGGGCTCGGCGCTGTTGGCCGGTTTCCACAGGGCCAGGAAGGTGTCGCTGCCGCCCTGCAATTGTTGCTGTTCCTCCCGTGGCACCTGGCGTTCCAGGGCTGCGGCGTCTTCCTGGCCGCGCTCGGTCAAGGGCTGGCGCACGGCGGCTGTTTCGGCGGGTGGCGCGGGCGTATCGGCGGCCTGTACAGAAAAGCCGCTGGTAAAGAGTAACGACAGGCACAATGCTGGCACTGCTGAACGGTTTCGAGATGGCATCGTTGATTTCCGGCCAGAAGAGATTCCAGCAGCCTAATGGGTTGGTCTGTATTTGTCAGTGATGTGAGACGTGGATCATGGGTTTTCGCTGTCTGCTGGTTATCGGCTGTTTATGGTTTCCCTTGATCGCGGGGGCCGCCCCTGCGCCTGCGGTGCCGCAAGCGCAACTGGATGCGGGGCAGCGGGAGTGGTTGGCCACGCACCCGGAATTACGAGTGGGCCTGGTCTTGCAGGCGCCCTACGCGCAATACGATCGCCGCTTGCAGCGTTTGTCGGGGGCCAATGTCGAGTTGATGCAGTGGCTGGCCAAGGCGCTGAATATCGAGCTGAGCTGGCGCAATTTTCCTACTCAGGAACAGTTGGAAGAAGCGGTGCGCGACGGTGAGGTCGACATCGCCCCCGGCCTGCAACAAACCCCGGCCGGTTTGCGCCTGTGGTTGTTCAGCGACCCGTATATGCGCGTGCCCCAGCATATCGTCGGCATCCGTGATGGTGGCGGTGCCGTCGAGCTGGAAAAGCTCGACGAGCTCTCGCGCATCGCCGTGCGCATGCCCAGCGCCGTCGCCGATTACCTGCGCAGCACGTATCCCAAGTTGAACCTGCAAGGCGTGCCCATGGAACGCCAGGCGTTGCAGTTGCTGGTCAGCCAGCAGGCGCGGTATGCCGTGGTGGATGAGGCGCAATTGAGCCGGTTGTCGGGTGAAGCCGAATTCGCCGGGCTGGCCGTGGTGGGCGACATCGGCCTGCCGCAATTGCTGCGCGTAGCCACGCGCCGGGAATGGCCGGAGCTGGCCGGCATCATGCAAAGCGCGTTGCGTGCGATCCCCGCCCGTGACCTCGACCAACTGCACAACCGCTGGCTGCAACCCAAATACCCGCGTTTGTCGGAGTCGCCGGGGCTGTGGCAAAACCTCAGCCTGTTGCTCGCCCTGTTGCTGCTTGCCAGCCTGGCGGCGGTGTTCTGGCAGCGTCGCCAGTTACACGGCCTGGAGCACAGTTTGCTCGGCGCACGGGAAGAAAGCGCCGCGCGTGCAGCAGGGGCCGAAGCGTTGCGGCTGACGCAGTTTTCCATCGACCAAAGCACCGTCGGCATCCTCTGGGTCAACTGGGACAGCCACGTGCGCTACGCCAACCGCGCGGCCGAAAGCATGCTCGGCTACGGCCCCGGCGCGTTGATCGAGCGGCCGCTGGTGGACCTTGATCCGACGCTGGACATGGACCGCTGGCTCAACCTGTGGAAGCGCGCCCGCGCCAGCGAAGACGGCCCGCAAAACTTCGCCACCGATTGCCGGCGTGCCGATGGCAGCCTCTTGCCCGCCGATGTGTCGTTGAGTTTTTTACGCTTTGCCGACGGCGAATACCTGGTGGTCTACCTCAACGACGTGACCGAGCGCCGCCGCTACGTCGCCGCCTTGCTGCAAAGCGAGGCGCAATTGCGTGAGCTGTCCGCCCACCTGGAAACCGTGCGCGAAGAAGAAAAGGCGCGCATCGCCCGGGAAGTCCACGACGAACTGGGGCAGATGCTCACCGTGCTCAAGCTGGAGACGTCCATGTGCGAACTGGCCTACGCGCAGTTGGACCCTGGCCTGCACGAGCGCTTGAACAGCATGAAGCGTCTGATCGCGCAGTTGTTCCAGCTAGTGCGCGACGTGGCGACGGCGTTGCGCCCGCCGATTCTCGATGCTGGCATTGCCTCGGCCATCGAATGGCAGGCGCGGCGCTTCGAAGCCCGCACACAAATCCCCTGCCTGGTGCAGGTCCCGGATAACCTGCCGGCCTTGAGCGATGCCAAGGCCATCGGCCTGTTCCGCATCCTGCAAGAGGCGCTGACCAATGTGATGCGCCATGCCCAGGCGCATACTGTCGAACTGACCCTGGCGGTGGAAGGTACGGACTTGCGGCTGACCATCAGCGACGATGGCGTCGGCTTCATCCCGGCCCAGGGCCGCCCGGTGTCGTTTGGCCTGGTGGGCATGCGCGAGCGGGTGCTGATCATGGGCGGGAAGTTGCGCCTGGACAGCGAGTTGGGGGAGGGCACCACCCTGAGTGTCACGGTGCCGTTGGATGCATAACGCTAAGAGGAAGTCCCTGTGATTCGCGTACTGGTAGCCGAAGACCACACCATCGTTCGAGAAGGCATCAAGCAATTGATCGGCCTGGCCAAAGACCTGCTGGTGGTGGGGGAGGCGAGCAATGGTGAGCAGTTGCTGGAGACCTTGCGCCATGTGCCGTGCGAGGTGGTGTTGCTGGATATCTCGATGCCCGGCGTCAACGGCCTGGAAGCCATCGCGCGGATTCGTGCGTTGAGCAACCCGCCGGCGATCCTGGTGTTGTCGATGCATGACGAAGCGCAAATGGCTGCGCGCGCGTTGAAGGTCGGCGCTGCGGGTTACGCGACCAAGGACAGCGATCCTGCGTTGTTGCTCACGGCGATTCGCAAGGTCGCGGCGGGCGGGCGTTATATCGACCCGGACCTGGCGGACCGCATGGTGTTTGAAGTCGGCCTGACGGATGCGCGACCGTTGCACTCGTTACTCTCGGAGCGTGAGTTCTCGGTGTTCGAGCGCCTGGCCCAGGGCGCCAACGTGAATGACATCGCGCAGCAGCTGGCGCTGAGCAGCAAGACCATCAGTACCCACAAGGCGCGCCTGATGCAAAAGCTCAATATCACCTCCCTGGCCGAACTGGTGAAGTACGCCATGGAGCACAAGCTTCTCTAACCACATACCCAAAAACGACACCCCCAAAACACCGCCGAACCCATTCTTGCCGCTTGCAGCTAACCGCTTGCGGCCACACTGTCCCATCCCCGCCATCCGTGTAGGGCGATCCCTACCCCCAACCTTCCATCCGGCTGATGCAATTCTCTCCCGGCCCCCGATTTCCGGGGCCTCGCGCCTGGACTACGCTTGTGCCACAGCAGTCCAAAACACAAAGGTGCGGGTATGAGCGAGGTGGATTCAAATGAGGTCCTGGTCAGCTTTCGTGGCGTGCAGAAGAGCTACGACGGCGAGAACCTGATCGTCAAAGACCTCAACCTGGAGATTCGCAAGGGCGAGTTCCTCACCTTGCTCGGGCCTTCCGGTTCGGGCAAGACCACCAGCCTGATGATGCTCGCCGGCTTTGAAACGCCGACCGCCGGCGAAATCCAGCTGGCCGGGCGTTCCATCAACAACGTGCCGCCGCATAAGCGCGACATCGGCATGGTGTTCCAGAACTACGCGCTGTTCCCGCACATGACCGTCGCCGAGAACCTGGCGTTCCCGCTGTCGGTGCGCGGCTTGAGCAAGACCGACATCAGCGAGCGGGTCAAACGCGTGCTGAGCATGGTCCAGCTCGATGCCTTCGCCCAGCGTTATCCGGCGCAGTTGTCCGGTGGCCAGCAACAGCGCGTGGCCCTGGCCCGGGCGCTGGTGTTTGAACCGCAGTTGGTACTGATGGATGAACCCCTCGGCGCCCTCGACAAGCAGCTGCGCGAACACATGCAGATGGAGATCAAGCACCTGCACCAACGCCTCGGCGTGACGGTGGTGTACGTGACCCACGACCAGGGCGAGGCGCTGACCATGTCTGACCGCGTGGCCGTGTTCCACCAAGGCGAGATCCAGCAGATCGCCGCACCGCGCACCCTTTACGAAGAACCGAAGAACACCTTTGTCGCCAACTTTATCGGCGAGAACAACCGCCTCAATGGCCGCCTGCACAGCCACACCGGCGAGCGTTGCGTGGTCGAGCTGGCGCGCGGCGAGAAAGTCGAGGCGCTGGCGGTCAACGTCGGCCAGATCGGCGGCCCGGTGACCCTGTCGGTGCGCCCGGAGCGTGTGAGCCTCAATGGCTCCAGCGAAAGCTGCGTCAACCGCTTCTCTGGCCGCGTGGCCGAATTCATCTATCTGGGCGACCACGTACGTGTGCGCCTGGAAGTCTGCGGCAAGAGCGATTTTTTTGTGAAACAACCGATTGCCGAGCTGGACCCAGCCCTGGCGGTCGGCGACGTGGTTCCGATTGGCTGGCAAGTCGAGCACGTTCGCGCACTCGACCCACTTCTAGAGGCGAATTGATCGCCCCCATGGCTTCACCAACCCTGCACGTGGAGAGAACAACAATGTTGAAATCCTTGAAGTATTCGGCGCTGGCGATCGGTTTGCTGGGCGCCACACACGCCATGGCCGGCCCGGACCTGACCGTTGTGTCCTTTGGCGGCGCGAACAAGGCGGCACAGGTCAAGGCGTTCTATGCGCCGTGGGAAAGCGCGGGCTACGGCAAGATCGTCGCTGGCGAGTACAACGGTGAAATGGCCAAGGTCAAGGCCATGGTCGACACCAAGAGCGTGTCCTGGGACCTGGTGGAAGTGGAATCGCCAGAACTGTCCCGTGGTTGTGACGAAGACATGTTCGAGCCCCTGGACCCGAAACTGTTCGGCAACACCGCCGACTACGTGAAGGGCGCGATTCAACCATGCGGCGTGGGCTTCTTCGTGTGGTCCACCGTGTTGGCCTACAACGCCGACAAACTGGCCTCGGCGCCCACCAGCTGGGCCGATTTCTGGGACGTGAAGAAATTCCCGGGCAAGCGCGGCCTGCGTAAAGGCGCCAAGTACACCCTGGAATTCGCCCTGATGGCCGACGGTGTTGCGCCGAAGGACGTCTACAAAGTGCTGGCGGGCAAAGACGGCCAGGACCGTGCGTTCAAGAAGCTCGACGAACTGAAACCGTCGATCCAGTGGTGGGAAGCTGGCGCACAGCCGCCGCAGTACCTCGCCTCGGGTGACGTGGTCATGAGCTCGGCCTATAACGGCCGCATCGCCGCCGTGCAGAAAGAAAGCAACCTGAAAGTGGTGTGGAACGGCGGTATCTACGACTTCGACGCCTGGGCCATCCCTAAAGGCCTGGCGAAAGACCGTGCAGAAGCGGCGAAGAAGTTCATCGCCTTCTCCGTGCAACCGCAGCAGCAGAAGACCTACTCGGAAAACATCGCCTACGGCCCGGCCAACACCCAAGCCGTACCGTTGCTGGCCAAGGACATCCTCAAGGACATGCCGACCACCCCGGAAAACATCGCCAACCAGGTGCAGATCGACGTGAGCTTCTGGGCGGATAACGGTGAGCAGTTGGAGCAGCGCTTCAACTCGTGGGCTGCCAAGTAACACCGACTAAATCCCTGTGAAAGCAGGCCTATGTGGGAGCTGGCTTGCCTGCGATGCAGACACCTCGGTGCACCTGATACACCGAGTCGATGCCATCGCGGGCAAGCCCGGCTCCCACAGAAAGCCCGGGCCACAGTGAAACC
This sequence comes from Pseudomonas acericola (SeqCode), assembly GCF_053456465.1. Lineage (NCBI taxonomy): Bacteria > Pseudomonadati > Pseudomonadota > Gammaproteobacteria > Pseudomonadales > Pseudomonadaceae > Pseudomonas > Pseudomonas acericola (SeqCode). The sequence goes on from NZ_JBRFJB010000004.1 coordinate 719,094, forward strand.
ATCTTAGATTTCCCGGAGTTAGCCATGGCCATCGCCGTTCCCTCGAACGAGGTCAACAGCCCCACCCTCAAGCAGCGCCTGGCGCGTGCCGAGCGGGTCAACCGCTGGAAGGCCCAGGCCTTGATTGCGCCGCTGGTGCTGTTTTTGCTGCTGGTGTTCCTGGTGCCGATCGTTGCGCTGCTGTTCAAGAGTGTCGGCAACCCGGAAGTGGTGGGCGGCTTGCCGCGTACCGTGGTGGCGGTCACGGCCTGGGACGGTCGCGGCCTGCCGGGCGAACCGGTGTATCAGGCCCTCAGCGAGGACCTGGGCGAAGCCCGCAAAAACCAGACGTTGGGCGATCTGTCCAAACGCTTGAACATGGAACTGGCCGGCTATCGCAGCCTGCTGACCAAAACCGCGCGGGCGCTGCCGTTTACCGAAGCGCCGGCCTCTTATAAAGAAGCGTTGGAAAGCCTCGACGAACGCTGGGGCGACCCGGCGTACTGGCAGGCGATCCGGCGCAACACCAGCAGCCTGACGCCGTTCTATCTGCTGGCGGCCGTCGATCACCGCATCGACGACCTCGGCGAAGTGGCCCCGGCCACGCCGGACCAGGCGATCTACCTGGACATCTTCGCCCGCACCTTCTGGATGGGCCTGGTCATCACGGCGATCTGCCTGGTGCTGGCCTATCCGCTGGCGTACCTGCTGGCCAACCTGCCAGCGCGCAAAAGCAACCTATTGATGATCCTCGTGCTGCTGCCGTTCTGGACCTCGATCCTGGTGCGGGTGGCGGCATGGATCGTGTTGCTGCAATCCGGCGGGCTGATCAACAGTGCGCTGCTGGGCATGGGCCTGATCGATAAACCGCTGGAATTGGTGTTCAACCGCACCGGCGTGTACATCTCCATGGTGCACATCCTGCTGCCGTTCATGATTCTGCCGATCTACAGCGTGATGAAAGGCATCTCGCCGACCTATATGCGCGCGGCGATTTCCCTCGGCTGCCATCCGTTCGCCAGCTTCTGGCGCGTGTACTTCCCGCAGACCTACGCTGGCGTGGGTGCCGGTTGCCTGTTGGTGTTCATTCTGGCGATTGGTTACTACATCACCCCGGCACTGCTGGGCAGCCCGAACGACCAGATGGTCAGCTACTTCGTGGCCTTCTACACCAACACCAGCATCAACTGGGGCATGGCGACGGCGTTGGGCGGCTTGCTGCTGCTGGCCACCGTGGTGCTGTACCTGATCTACAACCGGCTGGTGGGCGCCAGCCGCCTGCGCCTGAGCTAAGGAGACCTTGCGATGCTGAGCCCTTATATGTCGCCCGTTGAGCGGGTGTGGTTCTACAGCTTGCGGATACTCTGCGGCTTGATCCTGCTGTTCCTGATATTGCCGGTGCTGGTGATCATCCCGCTGTCGTTCAACAGCGGTAGTTTCCTGGTGTACCCGCTGCAAGGCTTCTCGCTGCACTGGTACCAGGACTTCTTCGCCTCGGCCGAATGGATGCGGGCGCTGAAGAACAGCATCATCGTCGCCCCGGCGGCCACGGTGCTGGCCATGGTGTTCGGCACGCTGGCGGCGATTGGCCTGACGCGCGGCAACTTCCCCGGCAAGGCGCTGGTGATGGCCTTGGTGATTTCGCCGATGGTGGTGCCGGTGGTGATTATCGGCGTGGCCAGTTACCTGTTCTTTGCGCCGCTGGGGCTGGGTAACAGCTTTTTCTCGCTGATCGTGGTGCATGCGGTGCTGGGCGTGCCGTTTGTGATCATCACCGTGTCGGCGACATTGCAGGGGTTCAACCATAACCTGGTGCGGGCAGCGGCCAGCCTGGGGGCGTCGCCGTTGACCGCGTTTCGCCGGGTGACCTTGCCGCTGATTGCGCCGGGGGTGATTTCCGGGGCGTTGTTTGCCTTTGCCACCTCGTTTGATGAAGTGGTGGTGACGCTGTTTCTCGCCGGGCCTGAGCAAGCGACGTTGCCACGGCAGATGTTCAGCGGGATTCGCGAGAACCTCAGCCCGACCATCGCTGCCGCAGCGACCTTGTTGATTGCCTTCTCTGTACTGTTGTTGCTGACCTTGGAATGGCTGCGCGGCCGCAGCGAAAAACTACGTACCGCCCAGGTCTAACTGACCGAAACCCGATCAACTGTGGGAGCTGGCTTGCCTGCGATAGCGGTGGGCCAGCTTGCCCATCTTTTGCTGACACGCCGCTATCGCAGGCAAGCCAGCTCCCACATTGACCGTGCCCACTTTGAATTACCTGCGTATTCACTTGCTGAATAGCTGACAACACGCCCCAGACAGCTACTCTTGTGCCAGCCCATTTCCGAATAAGAGGCCGCGCACATGAGTACTTCCTCATTCAAGATCGCCCACAAACTGCTCACTGGCGCTGGCGCCATCGAACAACTGGCCGCTGAGCTCACCCGCCTGGATGTGGACAACCCGCTGATCGTCACCGACGCCGCGCTGGTCAAGTCCGGCACCGTGGCGCTGGCGCTCGAACACTTGGGCGAGCGCAGTTATGAAATCTTTGATCGGGTACTGCCGGACCCGGAAATCGCCATCGTCGAAGACTGCATGCGTGTGTACCGCGAGGGCGGGCATGACGGTCTGATCGGCGTGGGCGGTGGCAGTGCCATCGACATTGCCAAGAGCGTGGCCGCGTATGCCGGTTACCACGGCGCCCTGGCGGATTTGTTCGGCGTTGACCAGGTGCCGCGCAAAGGCCCGCCGCTGATTGCCATTCCGACCACAGCCGGCACCGGCTCGGAAGTGACTAACGTGGCGATTCTTTCCGACAAGGCCGCGCAGCTGAAAAAAGGCATCGTCAGCGACTACCTGCTGCCGGACGTCGCGCTGATCAGTCCGCAAATGACCCTCACCTGCCCGCGCAGCGTGACTGCCGCCAGTGGCGTGGATGCGCTGGTGCATGCCATCGAGTCGTACCTGTCGCTGAATGCTTCGCCGATCACCGACGCGCTGGCGATTGGCGCAATCAAGCTGATCGCCAAGGCGCTGCCCAAGGCCTACGCCAACCCATCCAACCTGCAGGCCCGCGACGACATGGCCACCGCCAGCCTGATGGCCGGTATGGCTTTTGGTAATGCCGGGGTGGGCGCGGTGCATGCGCTGGCGTATCCGCTGGGTGGGCGTTTCAACATTGCCCATGGCGTGAGCAATGCCTTGCTGCTGCCCTACGTGATGCACTGGAACAAGCTGGCGTGTGTCGAGCGCATGCAGGAGATTGCCCAGGCCATGGGCGTGAATATCACGGGTCTGAGCGTCAACGATGCAGCCGACCAGGCTGTCGAGGCGATGACGCGACTGTGTGCCGCAGTGGAGATCCCGGCGGGGCTGCGCAGCTTCGGCGTGCCCGAGGAGGCGATCCCCGCCATGGCCACCGAAGCAGCGGGCATTGAGCGGCTGATGCGCAATAACCCGCGCAAGCTCAGCGCAGCCGATATCGAGAAAATCTACCGGGCTGCCTACTAGCCATTGAGCCAGGTCACGGTGCGCGCGGCAAAGCATGCGGTATACAATGCGCGCCATCGTGATTTAGCTCAGAAAAGGTGCGTCATGCAGCCCTTCGTAATTGCTCCATCGATTCTCTCCGCCGACTTCGCCCGCCTGGGTGAGGAAGTGGACAACGTGTTGGCCGCTGGCGCCGACTTCGTGCACTTCGATGTCATGGACAACCACTACGTGCCCAACCTGACCATCGGCCCGATGGTCTGCGCGGCGCTGCGCAAGTACGGCGTTACCGCGCCGATTGACGCGCACCTGATGGTCAGCCCGGTGGATCGCATCATCGGTGACTTCATCGAAGCCGGCGCGACCTACATCACCTTCCACCCGGAAGCCACGCTACACGTGGACCGCACTTTGCAACTGATCCGCGAAGGCGGCTGCAAGGCGGGCCTGGTGTTCAACCCGGCGACGCCGCTGGACGTGCTCAAGTACGTGATGGACAAGGTCGATATGGTCTTGCTGATGAGCGTCAACCCAGGTTTCGGCGGGCAGAAGTTCATCCCCGGCACCCTCGACAAGCTGCGCGAAGCCCGTGCGCTGATCGATGCGTCCGGCCGTGATATCCGTCTGGAAATCGACGGTGGGGTCAACGTCAACAACATCCGCGAAATCGCCGCCGCTGGCGCCGACACCTTTGTCGCCGGCTCGGCGATCTTCAACGCACCGAACTACCAGGACGTCATCGACAAGATGCGCGCCGAGCTAGCGCTGGCACGTCCATGAGCGGCTTCGAGCAGCTGTTTCCCGGCAAGCTGCCACGGCTGGTGATGTTCGATCTGGACGGAACCCTGATCGACTCGGTGCCAGACCTTGCAGCGGCGGTGAACGAGATGCTGCTCAAGCTGGGGCGCAAACCGGTGGCCATTGAGGACGTGCGCACGTGGGTTGGCAACGGCGTGCAGATGCTGGTGCGCCGGGCCTTGGCCAATGATATCGATGACGAAGGTGTCGATGAGGTCGAGGCCGAGCACGCCCTGGAACTGTTCAACGCCGCCTATGAAGACGGCCACGAACTGACCGTGGTTTACCCCGGCGTGCGTGACACCCTCAAATGGCTGAGCAAGCAGGGCGTGGAAATGGCCCTGATCACCAACAAACCGGAGCGTTTCGTCGCGCCGCTGTTGGACCAGATGAAGATCGGCCGGTATTTCCGCTGGATCATCGGCGGCGATACCTTGCCGCAGAAGAAACCCGACCCGGCGGCGCTGTTTTTCGTGATGAAAATGGCGAATATTCCGGCGTCGCAGTCGTTGTTTGTCGGCGATTCGCGCAGCGATGTACTGGCGGCAAAGGCGGCTGGCGTGCAGTGCGTGGCCTTGAGCTACGGCTATAACCACGGCCGACCGATTGCCGAAGAGTCGCCGTCGCTGGTAATTGATGACCTGCGACTGCTAATCCCCGGTTGCTTGGGAGCGGGCGCTGAGATAACGTTGCCCGACACCGATCCGTCCCCTTCTGGAAATCCCATCGTGGTGGTCACTCGCAAACTCTGGATGAAAGTCATCAAGGCCCTGGCCCGCTGGCGTTGGCGCGCCTGACTGATCCTGGCCGCGCCATGCGGCACGTTTGCATACCTGACCGTTAGACCCTCACGCCACGAGGCACACATGATCCGCGAAGAATTCCTGCGTTTGGCCGCTGCCGGCTATAACCGTATCCCCCTGGCCTGCGAAACCCTGGCCGACTTCGACACGCCGCTGTCGATCTACCTGAAACTGGCCGACGAGCCCAATTCCTACTTGCTGGAATCGGTACAGGGCGGCGAGAAGTGGGGCCGTTACTCGATCATCGGCCTGCCGTGCCGCACCGTCATGCGGGTTCACGACCACCATGTGAGCATCACCCATGATGGCGTCGAGATCGAAAGCCACGACGTAGAAGACCCGCTGGCCTTTGTCGAAACCTTCAAGGCGCGCTACAACGTGCCGACCATTCCTGGCCTGCCGCGTTTTAACGGTGGCCTGGTGGGTTATTTCGGTTACGACTGTGTGCGCTACGTGGAAAAGCGCTTGGGCAAATGCCCGAACCCGGACCCGTTGGGCGTGCCGGACATTCTGCTGATGGTTTCCGACGCGGTCGTCGTGTTCGACAACCTCGCCGGCAAGATGCACGCGATTGTGCTGGCTGACCCGTCCCAGGCGGACGCGTTCGAGCAAGGCCAGGCCAGCCTCGAAGCCCTACTGGAAAAACTGCGCCAGCCGATCACCCCGCGTCGCGGCCTGGACCTCAGCCGTCCACCGGCGGCTGACCCGATTTTTCGCTCAAGCTTTACCCAGGATGACTACGAGCGCGCCGTCGATACCATCAAGGAATACATCCTTGCCGGTGACTGCATGCAGGTCGTTCCGTCGCAGCGTATGTCCATTGACTTCAAGGCCGCGCCGATTGATCTGTACCGCGCGCTGCGTTGCTTCAACCCGACGCCGTACATGTACTTCTTCAACTTTGGCGACTTCCACGTGGTGGGCAGCTCGCCGGAAGTGCTGGTGCGTGTCGAAGACAACCTGATCACCGTGCGCCCGATTGCCGGCACGCGCCCACGTGGCGCGACCGAAGAAGAGGATGTGGCGCTGGAAAAAGACCTGCTCAGCGACGACAAGGAAATCGCCGAGCACCTGATGCTGATCGACCTGGGCCGCAACGATACCGGGCGGGTCTCGGAAATCGGTTCGGTGAAGCTCACCGAGAAGATGGTCATCGAGCGGTATTCCAACGTGATGCATATCGTGTCCAACGTCACCGGCGAGCTGAAGGCTGGCCTGACGGCGATGGACGCACTGCGCGCGATTCTGCCGGCCGGCACCTTGTCGGGTGCGCCGAAGATCCGCGCGATGGAGATCATCGACGAGCTGGAGCCGGTCAAGCGCGGTGTCTACGGCGGCGCCGTGGGCTATTTCGCCTGGAACGGCAACATGGACACGGCGATTGCGATTCGCACCGCCGTGATCAAGGACGGGGAGCTGCACGTGCAGGCCGGTGGCGGGATTGTCGCCGACTCGGTGCCGGCCCTCGAATGGGAAGAAACCCTGAACAAGCGCCGCGCGATGTTCCGCGCCGTTGCGCTGGCTGAACAGACCCCGAATTCCTGAGGCTTGCCCCATGTTGCTGATGATTGATAACTACGACTCCTTTACCTACAACGTTGTGCAGTACCTGGGCGAGCTCGGTGCCGAGGTCAAGGTGGTGCGCAACGATGAAATGACCGTGGCCGAAATCGCTGCCCTGAACCCGGAGCGCATCGTGGTTTCGCCGGGGCCGTGCACGCCGACCGAGGCGGGTATTTCCCTGGAAGCGATCAAGTATTTTGCTGGCAAGCTGCCGATCCTCGGCGTGTGCCTGGGCCACCAGTCCATCGGCCAGGCCTTTGGCGGTGACGTGGTGCGTGCGCGCCAGGTGATGCACGGCAAGACCAGCCCGGTGTTCCATAAAGACCTCGGCGTGTTCCAGGCGTTGAACAATCCGGTGACGGTGACGCGCTATCACTCGTTGGTGGTTAAACGCGAAACCCTGCCGGACTGCCTGGAGCTGACGGCCTGGACTCAACTGGAAGACGGCTCGGTCGATGAAATTATGGGCCTGCGCCACAAGACACTGAATGTCGAAGGGGTGCAATTCCACCCTGAATCGATCCTGACCGAGCAGGGCTACGAGCTGTTCGCCAACTTTCTCAAGCAGAGCGGCGGCACGCGCTAAGGACTTTCCATGGATATCAAGACTGCCCTGAGCCGTATCGTCGGCCATCTGGACCTGAGCACCGCTGAAATGAGCGATGTGATGCGCGAGATCATGACCGGTCAATGCACCGACGCGCAGATCGGCGCGTTCATGATGGCGATGCGCATGAAGAGCGAGAGCATCGACGAGATCGTCGGCGCCGTGTCGGTGATGCGCGAGCTGGCGGACAAGGTTGAGCTCAAGACCCTCGACGGCGTGGTTGATGTGGTGGGCACCGGCGGTGACGGTGCGAACATCTTCAACGTATCGACGGCTTCTTCTTTTGTAGTAGCGGCGGCGGGTTGCACCGTGGCCAAGCACGGTAACCGTGCGGTGTCCGGCAAGAGCGGCAGTGCCGATCTGCTGGAAGCGGCCGGCATCTACCTGAACCTCACGCCAGTACAAGTGGCGCGTTGCATCGACAACGTCGGCATCGGCTTCATGTTTGCCCAGACTCACCACAGTGCGATGAAGTACGCCGCTGGCCCGCGTAAAGACCTCGGCCTGCGCACCCTGTTCAACATGCTCGGCCCGCTTACGAATCCGGCCGGTGTGAAGCACCAGGTAGTGGGTGTGTTCAGCCAGGCGCTGTGCCGGCCATTGGCCGAAGTGTTGCAGCGTCTGGGCAGCAAGCATGTGCTGGTGGTGCATTCCAAGGATGGCCTGGACGAGTTCAGCCTGGCGGCGCCGACCTTTGTGGCGGAGCTGAAGAATGATCAGGTCACCGAATACTGGGTCGAGCCTGAAGACTTGGGCATGAAGAGCCAGAGCTTGCACGGCCTGGCGGTGGAAAGCCCGGCGGCTTCGCTTGAATTGATTCGCGATGCCCTGGGGCGTCGCAAGACCGAGAACGGTCAAAAAGCGGCAGAGATGATTGTTCTGAATGCTGGCGCGGCACTTTACGCGGCCGACCACGCCTATAGTCTTAAGGAAGGTGTGGCCTTGGCCCACGATGCGCTGCACACCGGTCTGGCTCGCGAGAAGCTCGAAGAGCTGGGAGCATTCACCGCAGTATTCAAGATGGAGAATGAGGGATGAGTGTGCCAACCGTTCTGGAAAAGATCCTGGCCCGCAAAGCCGAAGAGGTGGCCGAGCGCCGCGCCCGCGTCAGCCTCGCCGAGCTGGAAGCCCAGGCGAAGCTTGCCGATGCACCGCGTGGTTTCGCCAATGCCTTGATCGCCCAGGCCAAGCTCAAGCAGCCAGCCGTGATCGCCGAGATCAAGAAGGCTTCGCCGAGCAAAGGCGTGATCCGCGAAAACTTCGTCCCATCGGAAATCGCCGTCAGCTATGAGAAGGGCGGCGCGACGTGCCTGTCCGTCTTGACCGATATCGACTACTTCCAGGGTTCCGACCTGTTCCTGCAACAGGCCCGCGCGGCGTGCAAGTTGCCGGTGATCCGCAAGGACTTCATGGTTGATCCGTACCAGATCGTCGAAGCCCGCGCCTTGGGCGCCGACTGTGTGCTGCTGATCGTCTCCGCGCTGGATGACGTGAAGATGGCCGAACTGGCGGCCGTGGCGAAAAGCGTCGGTTTGGATGTGCTGGTGGAAGTGCACGACGGCGATGAGCTGGAGCGTGCACTGAAAACCCTCGACACACCGCTGGTGGGGGTCAACAACCGTAACCTGCACACCTTTGAAGTCAGCCTGGAAAACACCCTCGACCTGCTGCCGCGAATTCCGCGCGATCGCTTGGTGATTACCGAGAGTGGCATCGTCAACCGTGCCGATGTGGAACTGATGGAAATCAGTGGGGTTTACTCGTTCCTAGTCGGCGAGACGTTCATGCGTGCCGAGAACCCGGGCGCGGAGTTGCAGCGCCTGTTCTTCCCGGAGCGGGGTGTGGCGGTCAGTGGTTCGACCCTGGACTGATTGAACCGCGGCCAAAATTTGGAATGTGGTTTAAGTGTGGGAGCTGGCTTGCCTGCGATGAGGGTGTATCAGTCGATGGATTCGTTGGCTGATACACCGCTATCGCAGGCAAGCCAGCTCCCACATTTGGATTTGTGTTTGTTCAGAAAGGTAGGTGTTTGATGGTTAAGCCAGTAAGGATGACGGTTGAAGCTGGGCTTGCCGCCGAGCAAGACCTGTTGGCCGCCGTCTGCGCCGGCGATCAGGACTATGGCCTGCTGTTCTGGCAACCCAACGATCAAGCCTTGGTGATGCCACGCCGGTTGAGCCGCCTGCCGGCATTCGACGCCGCCAGCCAGGTGTCGGCAGAGGCCGGTTGGCCGGTGTTGCTACGGGAAACCGGCGGCGAGCCTGTGCCACAATCGTCGGCCACGGTGAACATCGCCCTGGTCTACGCACCCCCGCGCAGTGAAGGCGACCAGAATCGTATCGAAACCGGTTACTTGCGGCTCTGCCAGCCCATCTGCGATCTGCTGATCGAGCTGGGGGGCGATGCGTCTGTCGGTGAAATCGACGGCGCGTTCTGCGACGGTCGCTATAACGTCAATCTCAACGGCCGAAAAATGGTCGGTACTGCCCAGCGCTGGCGCCAAAGTGGTGGTCGCCCTGTGGGGTTGGTGCACGGTGCACTGCTGCTGGACGGCGACCGTGAAGAACTGATCGCGGCGGTCAATCGCTTCAACGAAGCATGCGGCCTCGACCAGCGGGTGCGTGCCGACAGCCATATCGCCTTGCACGAAGTCTTTCCCGCGCCGGATGCGATCAGCCGGCTGGACACCTTGTACCGTCAGATGCTGGCCGGCTTCCTGGCGATTTAGCGGGTACCGAACACCACCATCGTCTTGCCTTTGACGTTGACCAGGTTGCGCTCTTCCAGATCCTTGAGCACACGGCCGACCATCTCCCGCGAACAACCGACAATACGTCCGATTTCCTGGCGCGTGACTTTGATCTGCATGCCATCGGGGTGGGTCATGGCGTCGGGTTGCTTGCACAGGTCCAGCAGGCAGCGGGCCACGCGTCCGGTGACGTCAAAGAACGCCAGGTCACCGACCTTGCGCGTGGTGTCCCGCAGGCGCTGGGCAATCTGGCCGCTGAGGGCGTAGAGAATGTCCGGGTCTTGCTGGGCCAGTTCGCGGAATTTGGTGTAGCTGATCTCGGCCACTTCGCACTCGACCTTGGCCCGCACCCAGGCGCTGCGCTCTTGCTCTTTGCCGGCTTGTTCAAACAATCCCAGCTCGCCAAAGAAATCGCCGGTGTTGAGGTAGGCGATGATCATTTCGCGGCCGTCTTCGTCCTCGATCAGGATGGTGACCGAGCCCTTGATGATAAAGAACAGCGTTTCCGAGCGTTCACCGGCGCAGATGATGTTGTGCTTGGCCGGGTGGCGTCGGCGCTGGCAGTGCATCAACAGCTTGTCGAGATTCTTGATCTTGGGTATGGGCGTAAGAGCAACCATGGTTGTATCCCGGAAGACAGCGCGAAGTTGTTGTATTCGTAGGTATCGGCATTGATACAGGTTGTATAAATGCTAGCAATACGCCATCGATTTGGCGCCAGCTTAACAGACACATTCTGACTCGATTAGCCAATTTGCTCGGCAAACCCTGCTATTGATCGCTTTGATGGGAAACGCTGTCGTGATCAGGCCCTGTGCTAAGCTGGCGACCCTTTTTTAGCAGTGGAGTCTGGGCGATGAAGGCACGCATCCAATGGGCGGGCGAAGCCATGTTCCTCGGTGAGTCGGGCAGTGGCCATGTAGTGGTCATGGATGGCCCGCCGGAAGCCGGTGGCCGTAACCTGGGCGTACGCCCGATGGAAATGCTCCTGCTTGGTGTAGGCGGTTGCAGCAATTTCGACGTGGTCAGCATCCTGAAGAAATCCCGCCAGGCCGTGGAAAGCTGCGAAGCCTTCCTGGAAGCCGAGCGCGCCACTGAAGATCCCAAGGTGTTTACCAAGATCCACATGCATTTCGTGGTGAAGGGTCGGGCGCTGAAGGAAGCTCAGGTCAAGCGTGCCATCGAGCTGTCGGCCGAGAAGTACTGTTCGGCGTCGATCATGCTCGGCGCGGCCGGTGTGGCCATCACCCATGATTACGAGATCATCGAACTGGGTTGATGGGTAGGCCGTTGGCCAAAAAAAAGGGCGCTTTTAGAAAGCGCCCTTTTTTTGTGGGTCAGATTCGGTACGTACTTTTGGTCATGACCTTGGCCAACAGGCTCATGCCGAACCGCACCGGCGCCGGGAAGCGGAAACCGCCTGCATCCAACGCGCTTTCTGCGTGGTGTTCTTCATCGATGCGCATTTGCTCAAGGATGGCGCGGGACTTTTCGTCCTCTGCTGGCAATTGCTCAAGGTGTTCGTCCAGGTGTTTGCACACTTGATGTTCAGTCGCGGCGACAAACCCCAGGCTGACCTTGTCGCTGATCAGGCCGGCAGCGGCGCCGATACCAAACGACAAACCGTAGAACAGCGGGTTGAGCACGCTGGGATGGCTGCCGAGTTGGCGAATGCGTTGCTCGCACCAGGCCAGGTGGTCGATTTCTTCCTCGGCGGCGTGTTCCATGGCTGCGCGCACTTGCGGCAGCTTGGCCGTCAGCGCCTGGCCCTGGTACAGCGCCTGGGCACAGACTTCGCCGGTATGGTTGATGCGCATCAGGCCGGCGACGTGGCGGGTGTCGGTCTCGCTCATCTGCGCGTCGGGCTGCACGATGGCGGGCGAGGGGCGATACGGCTGGCCGCTGAACGGCAGCAGCGTGCGCATGGCCATGTCGGCTTGCAGCAACAGACGGTCAATCGGCGAGTAGTGACGTTGGGTAGTCATGCTGACCTCCGGGAAGAATCTCGGCGGCCAGTTTACCGCAAGAGAAGGTGAAGCGTTTGCGCTGAGTCAATTTGCCTTTGTGGCGAGGGAGCTTGCTCCCGCTGGACTGCGCTGCAGTCGCAGGCCCCCCGCAAGAATCAACCCGGCGGCCAGTTCATCTGGCGCTGACCCAGCACATGCATATGAATGTGATAAACGGTCTGCCCGCCTTTCGGGTTGCAGTTCATCACCACGCGGAAACCTTCTTCGCAACCCAGCTCCAGTGCCAGGCGCTGGGCGGTGAACAAGATATGGCCGGCCAGGGCTTTGTCTTCTTCGGTCAGGTCATTGAGGGTGGCGATGTGTTTCTTCGGGATGACCAGGAAATGCACGGGCGCTGCCGGGTAGATGTCCTTGAAGGCCAGGATTTGATCATCTTCGTAGATGATGTCCGCCGGTATTTCCCGGTTGATGATCTTGGTGAACAGAGTATCCACAGCTGTTTCTCCATTTTGAGTAGGCAGGGTGAGTGTACTCAGGCGATCAACGCGGGCAATAGGCCTTGTTGATCGCGCCGGCAATCTTGCGGGTCAGCCAGCGCGGGCTGAAACGCGGGCTGAAGGCGAGCCAGCGGTTGCGGCGGCCGGGAATGATGATGGCTTGGTTTTTTTCCAGGGCGCGCACGGTGAACAGGGCCACTTCTTCCGGGCTCATCAGTTTTTCACTGCGGTCGAGCTTGGCGGTGTCCATTTGCGCGGTGCCGAAGAACGCGGTGCGTGTCGGTCCGGGGCAGAGCACGGAGACCTTGATGCCGCAGGTTTTCAATTCTTCGCGCAAACCTTCGGAGAAGTGCAGCACGTAGGCCTTGCTGGCGTAGTAACTGCTCATCCACGGGCCAGGTTGGAAGGCGGCCACCGAGGCGACGTTGAGGATCTGCCCGCCACCGTGCAGCGCCATGGAGTTGCCCAAGGCGTGGCACATGCGGGTCAGGGCGAGGATGTTGACTTCGATCAGGTCTTGCTCGGTCATCCAGTCCTGGGCCAGGAACGGCCCGCTGGTGCCGATACCGGCGCAGTTGACCAGCAGGTCGATCTGCCGCTCGCCTTCTTCAAGCTCCAGCAGAAACCCGGACAAACGCAGCGGCTCACCCAGGTCGCAGGCACGAAACAGCACCTCGACGCCGAAACGTTGAGTCAATTCGAGTGCAATGCTTTCCAACTGATCACGCTGGCGGGCCACCAGAATCAAGCTGCGGCCGCGGCGGGCCAGGGCTTCGGCCAAAGCCAGGCCGATGCCGCTGGAGGCACCGGTGATCAGAGCGTAACGGGTCATGCCTTTCTCCATCGCAACGCCGCCGAGCCTGTGACAGAGGCATCACAGGCGGCGGGCGTTTCTTACTGTTCTGGAGAGTCTACAGGTTCAGCTGCTTCGTCAGCACTTTGCGCGTCGTCTTCCTCAACGATCACGCTCTGGTCGGTGTCAGCATCGGAGGTGATGGAGCTGCTTTCGTAGCTGCTGTCGATGTTGGCGCCGAGTTGGTCGAGGTAGCCGTACATGCTCAACGTGACCATGATGGCAAGCATCACGGGAATAAACGCCAGCCACAGGGTGGCCAGGACTTTTACCGCGGTCGAGTTGCGCGGTGGCGGCGCGCCGTACTGGTTGGCGCCGGCGTTGCCTGGAAGCACCAGCAGCAGAATGGCGAAGACGGTGTTGACGATCGGCACCAGGTTCAGCGCGTACAACCACCCAGACCAGCCCAGGTCGTGCAGGCGTTGCACGCTGATGAGTATGCTGATCCAGAACATCGCGACGATCAGCGCGAGCCACAGCAGTGGGCCGACAATCATGGCGACCAACGGCGAGGCGACCGATATGGCGGCACCCACGGTGATGATAATGCCGGCCGCAAAGAGCATCGCAACGCTCATCACCAGCATCCACGCCAGGTAGCGCAGGCGACCAATACGGCCGTTGAGGGTGAACACGTTGAGGGTGGCGTACTCGGGCAAGTCATCACCTACGGCAGCACGGGGCGGTGCGTAGGGGGATGCGCCAGGCGCGGTTGAATCGGTCTCATGGGTTTCGGCAAGGCTGAATGCGACGGGCTGCTCGGCTTCGATGCGGGCATCGACTCCGGCGTTTTTCAGCGCATTGAGGTAGGTTTCGGCATCTGGGCGGGACAGATCGCGTTTCAGCGCGACCGTGCGGCCGGTAAAGAGCTTCTCGATCGCCTCGACGTCACTTTTGAACAGCTCGGCCAGGTTCAGTTTGGCAGTGGTGCTTTCGACCCCCGGGAGCAAGGCTCCATCAAACACAATCTTGAAACGGTTGTCGCTCATGCGGGCTTCCTTGTCACTTAATCGGGGAGGTAATGCAGGCCTGCTCAAGCGGCAGGCCTTGCGGTGGGGTCAGCGTGGCCAGCGCAATTGTACCGCCTGTTCGCGCGCCTTGCGGTATTCGGCATCCAGGCGCGCAACGAGTTCATCGACGCCTGGCAGGTCGTCGATCTCGCCAACGCCTTGGCCGGCCGACCAGACGGTCTTCCAAGCCTTGGCTTCGTCGCTTAATGGCTTGAGCTTGGAACCGAAGTTGACGTCACCTTTGCCTTGCAGCGCGGCGAGGTCGAAACCGGCGTTTTCCAGGCTCTGGCGCATAAAGCTGGCGGGCACGCCGGACACTGCGGGAGTGTGCACGATGTCGGCGGCGCGCGATGTGAGCAGCATCTCCTTATAGGCATCCGGGGCGTGGCTTTCGGTGGTGCCGATAAAGCGCGTGCCGAAATAGGCCAGGTCAGCTCCCAGCAGCTGGGCCGCGAGGACTTCGTGCCCATGGTTGAGGCAACCGGCCAGCAGCAGGGTTTTGTCGAAGAACTGGCGGATCTCGGCGATCAGCGCGAACGGGCTCCAGGTGCCGGCATGGCCACCGGCGCCGGCGGCCACGGCGATCAGGCCATCCACGCCGGCTTCAGCGGCTTTCTCGGCATGGCGCCGGGTGGTCACGTCGTGGAAGACCAGGCCGCCGTAACTGTGCACGGCATCGACCAGTTCCTTCACCGCGCCGAGGCTGGTGATGACGATCGGTACCTTGTGCTCGACGCAGATCGCCAGGTCGGCCTCCAGCCGTGGGTTGCTGTGGTGCACGATCAGGTTCACGGCGTAGGGCGCGGGGTTGTCCAGCTGCGCCAGGCCCGCTTCGATTTCCTCCAGCCAGGCCTTGAAACCACTGCTTTCGCGCTGGTTGAGCGCCGGGAAACTCCCGACGACGCCATTGCGGCAGCAGGCCAGCACCAGTTGCGGATTGGAAATCAGAAACATCGGCGCGACCACCACCGGCAGGCGCAGACGTTGTTCAAGCAAAGCGGGCAGCGACATTGGAGTTACCCCGTGTGATTGAAGTTAGAACGGTTTGACCACGACCAAAATTACGATAGCCAGCAATAGCAGAACCGGGACTTCATTGAACCAGCGATAAAAGACATGGCTGCGGGTGTTTTCGCCACGGGCAAAGCGTTTTACCTGCGCGCCGCACATGTGGTGGTAGCCGATCAGCAGTACAACCAGGGTGAGCTTGGCGTGGATCCAGCCGCCCGAGTGAAAGATGCTCGGGTTCAGGTAGATCAGCCAGCCGCCAAACAGCAGCGTGGCCACGCTCGCCGGGCCCATGATGCCGCGATACAGCTTGCGCTCCATCAGGCTGAAGCGTTCCTTGCTGACGGTGTCTTCGCTCTGCGCGTGGTAGACGAACAGGCGCGGCAGGTAGAACAGCCCGGCAAACCAGCAGACGATGCTGATGATGTGGAAGGCTTTGACCCATAGATAAAGCATTTTTAGTTATTCCCAGGTTCACGGTAGGGGCGATAGTAGTGGCTCATGCGCCCGTACGTCACGTTGACGGTTGTCGCAGGACGATACGGCCCCTATTATCGTCGGCTTTCCAGTGGGTTCGTTGAGGGCAGGTTTATGGTCAAGGTCGGTATCGTCGGCGGCACGGGTTACACCGGTGTCGAATTGCTGCGTCTGTTGGCACAGCATCCGCAAGCTGAGGTGGTGGTCATCACTTCCCGATCCGAGGCCGGGCTGGCTGTGGCCGATATGTACCCGAACCTGCGAGGCCACTATGACGGCCTGGCGTTCAGTGTGCCGGACATCAAGACCCTGGGCGCCTGCGATGTGGTGTTCTTCGCCACGCCGCACGGGGTTGCCCATGCGCTGGCCGGTGAGCTGCTGGCGGCGGGTACCAAGGTCATCGACCTGTCGGCGGACTTCCGTCTGCAAGACGCCGATGAGTGGGCCAAGTGGTACGGCCAGCCTCACGGCGCGCCGGAGCTGCTTGAAGAAGCGGTGTACGGCCTGCCGGAAGTCAATCGTGAGCAGATCAAGCAAGCGCGCCTGATTGCGGTGCCGGGTTGCTATCCGACCGCTACGCAGTTGGGCTTCCTGCCGTTGCTGGAGGCCGGGCTGGCGGATGCATCGCGTTTGATCGCTGACTGCAAGTCGGGTGTCAGCGGCGCCGGTCGTGGTGCTGCGGTAGGCTCGCTGTACTCCGAGACGTCGGAAAGCATGAAGGCCTATGCGGTAAAAGGGCATCGTCACTTGCCGGAAATCCGCCAAGGGCTGCGTCGCGCGGCCGGCAAGGATGTAGGACTGACGTTTGTGCCGCACCTGACGCCGATGATCCGTGGCATTCACTCCACGCTGTACGCCACCGTGGTCGATCGCTCGGTGGACCTGCAGGCGCTGTTTGAAAAGCGTTATGCCAACGAACCGTTCGTCGATGTGATGCCGGCGGGCAGCCACCCGGAAACCCGTAGCGTGCGTGGTGCCAACGTGTGCCGTATTGCCGTGCACCGTCCACAGGACGGCGACCTGGTGGTGGTGTTGTCGGTGATCGATAACCTGGTCAAGGGCGCGTCGGGCCAGGCGGTGCAGAACATGAACATCCTGTTCGGCCTGGATGAGAAGCTGGGCTTGTCCCACGCGGGCATGTTGCCTTAAGGCGTTCAGGTAGTTGCACAAAAGGCCCGTTGATCGGGCCTTTTGCGTTTTTAATGGCCGCCACGCAGATTGATATACCGTAACAATAGTTGACCGCTTTTCTAGGAGAAGCGGATAATGCCCGCCATTACGCATATGGCGGCGGTACGCCGGGAGATTATCAGCATGAGCGTTGAATCCTTCACCCCCACGGCTTTGCAATTCACCCACGGTGCTGCGCACAAGGTGAAGAGCCTGGTCGATGAAGAGGGTAATGATCGCTTGAAGCTTCGCGTATTTGTTACGGGCGGCGGTTGTTCAGGGTTTCAGTACGGTTTTACCTTCGATGAAGATGTGGCCGATGACGACACCATCGTCGAGCGCGAGGGCGTGAGCCTGGTCGTGGACCCGATGAGCTTCCAGTACTTGGCGGGTGCCGAGGTGGATTACCAGGAAGGTCTGGAAGGTTCGCGTTTCGTGATCAAGAACCCTAACGCCACCACCACTTGTGGTTGCGGGTCTTCGTTCTCGATCTGATCGACAGCGGATACAAAAACGCCGCTTGGCTTTCATAGGCCAAGCGGCGTTTTGCTGTCTGGGGCTCAGGCGGGGTAGATCGCGCCCAATACACGAAGCCCGCGCGCGCCGGTCACGCTGGGGCGGTTGGCGGCGATGCCTTCGAGGCAGCAGTGGGCCAGCCAGGCGAAGGCCATGGCTTCGACCCAGTCAGGGTCTACGCCATGGGTTGCGGTGCTGCTGACCTGGGTTGAGGGTAGTAGCGTCGCCAGACGATTCATTAATGTCGAGTTGTGCGCGCCACCGCCACAGACCAGCAGGGTTTCGGTCTGAGGTTGGGCGTTTTGCAGGGACTCGACGATGGTCAGGGCGGTCAACTCCAGCAGGGTGGCCTGGACGTCCTGGTGCGCGAATACGGGCAATCGGCCAAGGTGTTGTTGCAGCCATCCCAGGTTGAACACTTCGCGGCCGGTACTTTTTGGGCCCTTGGTCAGGAAGAAGGGGTCGCTGAGCAGGGCGCTGAGTAGCTGGGGCGCGATAGTGCCGCTGGCTGCCCATTGGCCATCACGGTCGAAGTGTTCGCCGCGTTGTTCATGAATCCAGGCATCCAGCAGCACATTGCCTGGGCCGCAGTCGAAACCGGCTACTGGTTTGCCAGTCTCGATCAGGCTGAGGTTGCTGAAGCCTCCTACGTTCAAAACCGCGCGATTGCCGGTGCGCTCACCAAACAGTGCTTCGTGAAAGGCCGGAACCAACGGGGCGCCTTGGCCACCGGCGGCGACATCGCGGCTGCGGAAATCGCTGACCACGGTGATGCCTGTCAGCTCGGTGAGCAGGGCAGGGTTGCCGATCTGTACGGTAAAGCCGCGAGCGGGCTCATGGCGGATGGTCTGGCCGTGGCTGCCAATCGCGCGAATATCCTGGGGTTTGAGGTTTTGCTGGTCGAGCAGGGCGTGAATGCCTTGGGCGGCGAGCGTCACCCAATGTTGCTGGGCAATGGCCGAACGGGCGATCTCATCCGGGCCACTGGCGCATAGGCCGAGCAACTCGGTGCGCAGGGCGGCGGGCATGGGAATGTAGTGAGTGGCGATCAGCTCGATCGCCCCGTCCTGTTTGATCAGGGCGATATCCAGGCCGTCGAGGCTGGTCCCGGACATCACACCTATATAGAGCGACATACCTTAACGCTTCGCCGAGGCCAGCAGGGTGGAGCGCTCCTGGTCCATGCGTGCCATCAGTGGCTGGCTCTGTTGCATGAAGCGCGCGCGTTCGGCCTTGGCGATCGGGTCGGCCATCGGCAGCTTCTGGCCCAGTGGGTCGACGTGTACGCCGTTGACCTGGAACTCATAGTGCAAGTGCGGGCCGGTGGACAGGCCGGTGGTGCCGATATAACCGATCACCTGGCCTTGCTTCACGGTGCCGCCTGTCTGCACGCCTTTGGCGAAACCTTGCATGTGGCCATACAGGGTGCGGTAGGTATTGCCGTGCTGGATGATGACGGTGTTGCCGTAACCACCGCGGCGGCCGGCCAGCAGGACTTTGCCGTCACCCGCAGCCTTTATCGGCGTACCGCGCGGGGCGGCGTAGTCGACGCCTTTGTGGGCGCGGATTTTGTTCAGAATTGGGTGCTTGCGGCCCATGGAGAAACGCGAGCTAATGCGAGCGAAGTCCACGGGCGTGCGGATGAAAGCCTTGCGCATGCTGTTGCCATCAGCCGTGTAGTAGCTGCTGTTGCCTTGTTTGTTGGTGTAGCGCACAGCTGTGTAGGTCTTGCCGCGGTTGGTGAAGCGCGCGGAGAGGATGTTGCCGGTGCCGACCACTTTGCCATTGGCGACCTTCTGTTCGTAGATCACGTCGAATTCGTCGCCTTGGCGGATGTCCTGGGCGAAGTCGATGTCGTAGCCAAACACACTGGCCATGTCCATGGTCATGCTGTGGGACAGGCCGGCGCGGGCGGCCGATTGCGACAGGGAGCTGTTGATCACGCCGTGGGAATAGGCGGAACGCATCACGGGCTTGGTGGTGATGCGGTTGAAGGCGAAACCTTTGGCGCCCTTGGTCAGGGTGATGCTTTCCAGGTCGCTGACGTTGCTGTGCAGGTTGTGCAACTGGCCGTCAGGCGTCAGCTCGAACTCAAGCTTCTGGCCGTGCTTGAGCTGGGTGAACTGCTTGGCTTGTTTATCGCTGGCCAGTACTTCACTCACCGTTGCGGACGGTAGGCCGACCTTCTCGAACAGGGTCGAAAGAGTATCGCCCTTGGCCACTATTACTTCGCGATGCTGAGGGTTCTTGGCAGCAGGCGCAGGTTGCTCCTGGGCTGCTTGCTGGGTCTCTTCAGGGCTGCCGTCTATCTGGGCGAACGGTGATTCGGTGGGTGCATTTGTGGCTTGTTGCGCGTCGGAAGCGTCTTGATCTTGTGTCAGTTGTTCAACTGGACTTTCCAGGTCAAGGCTCAGGGATGTTCGTTTGGCTTCTACGTCACTGGAAGGGAATACCAGGAGTGCCAGGCTGAGAAGAGCGGCGATACCACTTGCGGCGAGCAGGTGGGTCTTCGGGTAAAGCGGCGGCGCTTTAGACGGTTCAGTGGTCATAAGTAATTTTGACTTTGAAGATGAAATGGAAAAGATGAATGACATGATGAAGATGAAATAACTGTATAAAATATAACCAAATCATCTGTGGCGCAAGCTCGCGAACGCTGGGCTTGCTGAACGGTGTCCGTGCGCAGGGCAAAACTTGTAATTAGTCCCTGATCTTGTATGGTTGGTTCCCTTTTGAATCTGAGCCTTGCGGGTCTGTTATGAAGTCGGTTGAAGAGCAGCTAGCGCTGATAAAACGTGGTGCGGAAGAACTGTTGGTCGAAGCGGAGCTGATCGAAAAGCTCAAGCGTGGCCAGCCCCTGCGTATTAAAGCCGGCTTTGATCCGACTGCGCCGGACCTGCACCTGGGTCATACCGTGCTTATTAATAAGCTGCGCCAGTTCCAGGAGCTGGGGCATCAGGTCATCTTCCTTATAGGTGACTTCACCGGGATGATCGGTGATCCCAGTGGCAAGAGCGCAACGCGCCCGCCGCTGACGCGCGAACAAGTGCTCGACAATGCCGAGACCTATAAGACTCAGGTGTTCAAGATCCTTGATCCGGCCAAGACGGAAGTGGCGTTCAACTCCACTTGGATGGATCAGATGGGGCCGGCGGATTTCATTCGCCTGACCTCTCAGTACACTGTGGCGCGCATGCTTGAGCGTGATGACTTCGACAAGCGTTACTCCACCAACCAGCCAATCGCTATTCACGAGTTCCTCTATCCGCTGGTCCAGGGGTATGACTCGGTGGCGCTGCGTGCGGACGTTGAGTTGGGTGGTACCGATCAGAAGTTCAACCTGCTGATGGGGCGTGAGCTGCAGCGTGCGTATGGGCAAGAAGCTCAGTGCATCCTGACCATGCCGTTGCTGGAGGGGTTGGATGGCGTCAAGAAGATGTCCAAGTCGCTGGGTAACTATGTGGGTATCCAGGAAGCGCCGGGTGTTATGTACGGCAAGCTGGTTTCGATTCCTGATGCGTTGATGTGGCGCTACTTCGAACTGTTGAGCTTCCGCTCGATGGATGAGATCAATGCGTTGCGCGCTGATGTCGAGGCGGGTGCCAATCCGCGTGACGTGAAGATCAAGCTGGCGGAAGAGATTGTTGCGCGTTTCCATGGTGACGAGGCTGCGGCCAGTGCTCATCGCGCGGCAGGCAATCGCATGAAGGATGGCGAACTGCCGGATGATCTGCCGGAGGTTGAGCTGACTGCTGCAGAGGCAATGCCGATTGCTGCTGTCCTTAATAAGGCGGGCTTGGTGAAGAACTCGGCGGTTGCGCGTGATCTGTTGGGTTCGGGCGGGGTGCGTATAGATGGTGAGGTTGTTGATCGCACCTTTATATACGAGCTGGGCGCTACCCACGTTTGCCAGGCTGGAAAGAAGGCGTTTGCACGCATCACGCTCAAATCCGAATAAATCTGTAATTAAGTGTTGACGGCGAATTGTAACTGTCTATAATTCGCCCCACTTCCGGCGCAGTCGAAACGGAAAACTCCTTGGTAAACAATGAGTTATGTAGGTTTCGGCAGAGGGTTGCTTCAGTTTATCGAAGTGATCAGGAAGTTGAAAAAGAGGTGTTGACAGCAGCGTGTAACGCTGTAGAATTCGCCTCCCGCTGATGAGAGATCTGAAGCGCAAGTGGTTGAAGTTGTTGAAG
>NZ_JBRFJB010000005.1:0-26164 GCF_053456465.1 Pseudomonas acericola (SeqCode)
ATTCGTGGCGGCTTCGGGTGTTCTCAAGCGCAGGTCGGCGAGGTCTTTTTTATGTTGTTCATAGGCCTTGAGTTGTTCACTGGCCTGGTGAGGCGTGGCTTCCACCGCCTGCTTGAAGAATGGCTGATGCTTGTAGCTGTCGTTGGTGCCGTCGCGATCATTGGCATAACGACCGATGCGCCAGCCGGTGATCCAGGCGAGTTGGTCCGCCAGCACGGCTTCGACGGGTGCGTTAAGGCGCAGGGGTTGGTAGAGCTCGGGGGTATCGGGGGTGGGCTCGTCGGCGGGGATGCCGGGTAGGGTTTTGCGCCAGGTGTTGAAGCGTTCGATTACCTGCTGATTGACCACAAAATCCGCCAAGGTCTGGGGGCCCATTTCTCGCCAGGATTTTTGCGGGATTAATGATTTCGGTAGCACCTCCACCGGCACTTGCAATGGCGCACCCACTTCAAAAGCCGAGGCATACAGATCATGCAAAACGATCTGCGACACCAATTCCTGGGTGCTACCGCGCGCCTTGCCCTGATCGTTCTGCGGATAACCGCCACCGACATCAGAATGAACCCCGGGATACACCACTTCATAGGTATTGTCGGGATATTGGCCGTCCTCGTTACGGATTGAATCCAACGGAAAGCATGAGCGTTGCTCGAATGCCGCGACAAAGTGCCGACAGCACTTGACCAGGCCCGGAAAGCGCTGGGCATCCGGGAGCAGTTGGGTGTCATCGGCCCAATCCATATGCCCGGCAAAAAAAGGGGCCGCATGGGCAATGCCTACTGAAGCGACTGTATCCAACACCCCGAGAAACTCTACACTAACGGGTAGACCAATCAGGTTCTGCGACGGCCTTTCGGCCCCCGGCGGGGTATCGAACAGTTCACTCAACCACGTGACGAACGTGCGCGCCTGTGCGGCGCCACGGGAGAACCCGTAGACATACAGCTTGATACCCAGCACGCGAGGCCTGGCCCTCCCCGTGAGGTCTTGCAATGGCTTGAGCAGTTTGTCCATCGTGCGCCGACGATTGCCCTTGCCCATAGCAATCATCAGGGGGGCTTTCCAGGTGCTCATTGCCTCGACATAGCGTTTGGCATCAGGCTCAAGTATTTCGTTTCTTGTCAACGCAAAGGTGAGTGCACTGACCAGTTGCACCAACGCCCAATTGATGCGGTCTTCGCCTCCAGAGGCATACTTCAATCCGCCAGCACTGTAATCCAGCTCTCCGATCTCTGGAAAAGCAGTTCCAACACCAGGCATGTAATAAGAAAAATAACCTCGCTCCTCTGCTTTTTTGCCTCCCAACGACGCATGAAAAAGCTTTGCTATATTGCTGGGATGATTTTTCTTGCTGTCGTTATCGTCGTTATTATTGGTGCCATCGAAGAACAGACTGATATGTAGGCTATGGCAGCACTCAGAGTGCTGTTTGCGCCCATCGCTATTAGTCGACTGGCGAAAGCGCTGCTCTTCCGCTGTCTGCATTTCATAATTTCCGACTACTTTCAAAGTCTCGCGCGGCAACCGTCCTGCGATCGGAAAATGTGATGGAGCCCAAACGTTGTTTTTTGAGATCACATTTACTCCGGGCATACGGAAGGCTCCTGCACATCTTCGGGATCTTTAATAGGATAGTTAGGTGAGCTAGGAGCCCAGCACGAGTTGGTAACTTTGACTTTCTTACACACCAGAAAGTGAACTTTTAATGCGCAACGCTCTTTCCCTGACCATTCAGGAATATCAACCACAATACTATGGCTCACGTAGTTTTTGGCATGTCTTTCATACGCCTGACGAAACTCAATAGATGTCACAGATGGCATTTTCGCAGTTGGATTAGGATCAACCTCCCACTCAATGGCAGCCTTTAAACCAGGTCGCCATACAGCCGGCATAATAATGCAACACGACCGCCCACCACCTCCATGCGCGCGATAACCATTCACCGAAAACCAATTAATCGCTCCCGTGGTATGGTTAATCGCTTGTATGTTACCCGCCACCATCTCAGGACTATTCCCAGAGCAACCCAACATTGTTAGGCCAACACCACCCCACACAACTAGCATCACCAACCGAATGAATAGTTTCATAACTTTCAGCTCCTAACTCACGACTCACACACCATAAACATCAGGCTTCACGACATCACGCAATCTAAAAACCACGCTTAAATCTTCCGCTTCACGTACTCGCTTAGCCTGCCAAAATAGTTTTCCTGGCACGCCTGCACCGCATATGAATACAACAAAGTGAAACGCCGCTCTTGACTGCCGTTAAAATCATCAAGCACACCGTTATTCAGAAGTTCCTGTGCATCACTAATCGCACCGATGAGGTCGCATTGCTGATCACTCAGGTCCAGGGCCGGACGGAATGCGATACCACCCAGTTTTGACTGGCACTTCCCCTCCAACCATTGCGGCTGTTCATCCCGATCAAGCCATCCCCAATAGCACGCAACTTCCAAGTACGCGTCACGCTGCTCCTTGTTCAGGATTGAGGACATCAACAGGGGAAATATGCGCGGGTCGTAGTAGCGCAACAAACCGGGGCAGCCGCCCCAGTTGAACTGCAACAAGGCGCGTAACGCATGAGCAAGCACTTCAAAGTCCAACGCAGACACCAGAACCAGCAGTCTAGCTTCGGTGGCGCAGTGAGTTATCAACTCTTCCAGCCAGGCTTCATGCTGCCAGTGGGCAAAATCCAGACGCATCAATAACGGGGCATGATTGAGCATGTTCTCTTCGGGCGTACCGCTGAATAGTGAGAACCAGGGCACTGGCGGGTTGATTTTGCGTAACCCGGGCAACACATTGTTATGCCATGCAGTTTGGTCGAGTAATAGATCAACGTGCTGTAAGCCAACCTGAGTGCATATCTGTTTGATCTGCACAAGCCACTGAGTTGATGTACTCATTCGTATAACACTCCCGTCAACCTTCACGCCGCAACAAACCGATGGCATTTTCCCGTGCCTTTTCCAGGCACTCCTCACACACAGATTGCGGTAGTTCAGGCATCGGAAAGTTTCGACTCTCTGGTTTCTCCCAGACATGCTGGCCCTTTAGGGTCAACTTTCCTGGGCTATAGATATCAATAGCTCCGCTGGGCGTGATGCGGATATATCCACCTCCACACGCCAAAGTAATGCCGTTTTTAGCCGTCAGTTGCACTTGGCCCTGCACGGATTGCAGGGTGAGGTCTTGTTGGGCGGCCACGTTCATCAGGCCGGCATGGGATTCGATTTCCAGGGGACCTTTGCCGGAAACGAGGCGCATCCCTTCTTGCTGGGCCAACAAAGATATGGCCTGGCTCGCGTTCACAGACAGCCGATTGCCAGCGGCCAGGTTGATCTCGTCATTACTTTGCACATAAAGGGCTTCACCGCTTTTAAGCAGCAGGCTCGCAGGGGTAACCGCGCCAATGCCTTTGGGTGCACTGAGCAAAATCGCTGCACCGCTCAGGTTCGTTGCATCAACTTGAAACTGCTCAAGGCCGGCTACGCTGGGCATGCGGCTATGGTGAGCATCGGTAATCTTCAGCCATTCCGTCATCTGTACTTTTGCACCTTGAATCAGATTAGAAGCCGGCTGCATCACAAGCACATGGCCCGTCGCTTTGGCCTGCTCATCCGCACTGATAAACACCCCCTTCCCACCCCGAACCGCCCCCCAGCCATCCGTGCGCAGCTCAAACCCTTCGCCGCGCTTTTGCTTCCGTGCATCCACCAAATGCCCCAGATTCAACTGACTCTTGCCACTGTGCTCCGTACTCAACTTGATGTGCTCCTGCCCCCGCGTGTCGTCCATGCGCAACTTATTGTTGGCCGGGGTGCGCAGCACGTTGCGTTTGTAGTTGCGCAGGGTCACGTGGTCCACATGCTGGCTGTCATGCAGGGCATGGGCGATGTAGGGGCGGTCCGGGTCGCCTTGTTCGAAGGCGATGGCCACTTCGGTGCCGGGGATCAGGGGTAGGTGCAGGCCATGGGTGTCGCCGGCGTAGGGGCGGGCCAGGCGTAGCCAGAGGCTTTCTTCGCCGGGTTTCCAGGTGTCGCGGTCGAACAGGAAGTTGACGCGGTAGCGGCCTTCCAGGTCGATGTGGGCGTAGGGGTCGTTCGCCTGGGGGCTGGTGACGCGGGCCGGGACGGTGCCGGCGATTTGGGGTTTGGTTTGTGGGGCTGGGCGAAAGCAGACGGTTTCTGAATAGGGGATCGCTTCGAAAGTGGCTTCGAAGCTGCGGTCGCGGGCGGCCTTGGTGGTCAGGCGGGTAATGACTGCGCCGGGTTTGAAGGCTTGGGGAGCGCCGCCACTGATCTTGAGGACTTGGCCCGGTGCGAGGGTGGCGCTGCTGCTGATGCCGCTCAATTGGGTCTGCTGGTTCAGATACTGTTCGTGCCGCAGGCGTGCGTAGAAGTAGCCGCTTTCGCTTTGCAGGTCTTCGCCTTCATCCAGCCGATTGCCGAGGACCGTGTAGGGTTCGGCGTAGTGATACGCATCGCCGTAGGTGGTGGTTGCACCACGGCGGTGGTCGATCTCGCCGTTGAGTTGGGCGCTGGCGTCACGGTGATGGTAGGCGCGCACGCTGACCTGTTGCTCGACAACTTGGTGGCTGGATTGCAACGCCCATACGCCGTCCTGTCCGCTGCTGCCGAGACCGGATTGCGGGCGAAGGGGCAGCTCGATGTAGAACTGGTAACCGCGCTGGCTATCGAAAAATTCAACGACGTCGATGCGCAGGCGTTCGTCGCTGGTGAAGCGATACCAGATGCCCACGTCGGCCAGCAACCGGCTGATGAAGGCCAGGTCGCTTTCGCCGTATTGCATAACCTGTTCGCGCCGGGGGTAGTCGCGCTTGAGGCTGAACAGGAAGTCCTGGCCCTCGAAACCATGACGGCTGCGCAGGATATGTTCGACGATTTCGGGCACGGATTGGTGTTGGTAGATGCGGGACTGTCGGCCGCGTTCAAGCAGGGCGATTCGGGGTTGCAGGGTGAGTGCGTAGGTGCCTTGATCGTTGGAGCCGGACTGTCGCGCGAAGTGGGTGACCACGCCATGCAGGGTGCGCAACGGTTTGATCTTGGGCGGGGTCACGCTCAGCAACGGGAGTTTTTGCGGTGGGGCGTGCAGGCTGAAGCTGGCCGTTTTGCCAAGCATGGAGTCGGCGGCGAGGTCGAGGTCGGGGCTGGTGAACTCCACGCAGTAGCTAAAAGGTTGGCTGAGCCGTTCCTCGCCGTTGAAGGCCAAGACGTCAAGCTGCGCTGCAACCTTGCTCACCCACAGCGTGTGCCGGCTGTGATCGAAGAAAACACTCATCCTCAGGCCTCCATGACGGCGGTTAGAGATTCAGGATCGCCATCGGTGAAGCTCAGGCTGATACCGTCTGCTTCGCTGTACTCAAGGCTGACGCTTTGGCAGCGCTGTTGCGCCGCCCGCCGTTCCAGCAGTTGCTGGCTGAGTACGGGCAGGATCTGCTCGTTGAGCAGGCTGTCGATGTTGCGTGCCCCCGTGTCCGGCAGCAGGCAGGCGGCAACCAGGGCGTCGTTGAGTGACTCGCCGAGCCGGCAGTCGAGGTCGTAGTGCACGCGCAGACGCTTGGCCACCTGGGCCAACTTGAGCGCAACGATGCGTTTGAGGGCGTCGGCTTGCAGCGGGCGATAGATCAAGGTCTGGAACCGTGCGAGCAACGCCGGTTGGAAGTGCTCCCGCAGGATCGGCCGCAGTTGTTCGTGCAGCACGCTGTCGGGGGCGTCGGGTTGGGCCTGCAAGCAGTTGTGCAGTAGATCGCTGCCGAGGTTCGAGGTCATGAGGATGACGGTGTTGCGAAAGTCGATCTCGCGCCCTTCGCCATCGCGCATGAAGCCGCGATCAAACACTTGATAGAACAGGTTGAGCACGTCGCGGTGGGCCTTTTCGACTTCGTCCAGCAGTACGACACTGTAGGGCCGCTGTCGCACGGCTTCGGTCAGGACACCGCCCTTGCCATAGCCAACGTAACCGGGCGGCGAGCCTTTGAGTTGGCTGACGGTGTGGGCTTCCTGATACTCGGAAAAGTTGAGGGTGATCAGTGATTTCTCACCGCCGAACAGGCTGTCGGCGAGGGCCAGGGCGGTTTCGGTTTTACCCACGCCGCTGGTGCCCACCAGCAGGAATACCCCCAGCGGCGCATGTTCATGGGTCAGCCCGGCCTTGGCCGCGCGCAGCCGTTGTGCCAGTGCGTTGAGCGCTGGGGCCTGGCCGATCACGCGTTGCGCCAATTGTTGTTCCAGCGCCAAGAGGTGGGTTTGTTCGTCCTTGAGCAGGCTGCCCAGCGGAACCCCGGTCCAATCGGCAACGACGTGCGCCACGCTGCGCACATCGACATCCAGTGACAGCAACGGCTGAGCGCCTTGAAGGCTGTGCAGTTGTTGTTGCAACTGCGCACATGTGTCCCGCTGCAACGGCTGCGCTTGGCGCGCTTCAAGCAGTTGCTTGATCAAGGCGAGCTCTTGGCAGTGTTGCTGTTCCAGTGCGGTGTACTCACGTTGCAAATCAGCGGACTGCGCGTCAATCAATGCCAGGCGTTCATCGACGCTCTTGCCGCTTAGGGCCTGGTCTTGCTCCAGTGCCTGGCGCTCCAGCTCCAATGCCATGCAACGGGCGTGCAGACGCACAAGCGCTTGCGGCTCACAGTCCAGGCTCATGCGCACCCGGGCGCTGGCTGTATCCAGCAGGTCCACCGCCTTGTCCGGCAGTTGACGCCCGGTCAGGTAGCGCCGCGACAGGCTCACCGCCGCCTGCACCGCCGCGTCCTGGATATGCACGCCATGATGGCTGGCGTAGCGCAACTTCAAGCCACGCAGCATCAGGCTGGCGTTGGCGTCGTCCGGCTCATCGACCTTGACCATTTGGAAGCGTCTTTCGAGGGCCGCGTCGCGCTCAAAATACTGCTTGTACTCACTCCAGGTGGTCGCGGCGATGGTGCGCAATTCGCCACGGGCCAAGGCCGGCTTGAGCAGGTTGGCCGCGTCGGCACCACCGGCCTGGTTGCCGGCGCCGATCAGGGTATGGGCCTCGTCAATAAACAACAGCACGGGGATCTCGGACTGTTGCACGGCATCGATCACGTTTTTCAGGCGTTGCTCGAACTCACCTTTGACACCGGCGCCTGCTTGCAACAAGCCCAGGTCCAGGGTGCGTACGCAGACTGATTTGAGGCTGACAGGCACACGCCCCTGGGCGATGCTCAAGGCCAGGCCTTCAACCAAGGCTGTTTTGCCAACCCCGGGTTCGCCCACCAGCAGCGGGTTGTTTTTCCGCCGCCGACTGAGGATGTCGATGACCTGGCGGATTTCATCGTCACGGCCAAACACCGGGTCGATCTTGCCTTGTGCAGCCTTGGCGGTGAGGTCTTGGGTGAACCGGTCGAGCGTTGCCTGCCCAGCGGTATTTTCTATCGGTTCAATGGCTACCGGTTCAGTGGCCCCCTTCAACTCGGGGCGCTCCTCAGACGTTTGATCCACCAGCACCATCAAGCGTTGCAATTGCGCCTGACTGAGACTGAGCAACGGCCATGCGGCTTCGCAGGCCAACAGGCTGGGCGTCTCCATCAAGGCCGCCAACAGGTGTGCCGAGCGCAGGCTGTCGTTGTTGTCGTCGAGCGAGGCGCGCAGCCAGGCATTTCTGATCAATTGCTGTAAAGACTCGGACAGCTGCGGCTTGCCCTGCATGCTGCGTGGCAGGCTGTCGAGGTGCTCAAGCAAGCCATGCCACAGCGCGTCCAGATCCCATTCGTAACGCCGCGCGATGACGGTCAGGTCGCCCTCCCCCTGGCCCAGCAGCTTGAGCAGCCAGTGCTCGATGGTGATCTGCGCGTGCGCACTGCCGTGGCACAACGAGGCTGCCGCACTCAACGCTTGGGCGCAGTAAGGATTGAGTCGTCGCAGCAAACGGGTGGAGTGATGGGCCATACAAAATACGTCCTCGCCAAGGGGCTGGTTGTGTCATCCGTCTTGAAGCGTGATGTGTTCGGTTGAGCGCCCGCTTACGGACGCCCAACCGATCACCGCCATCAAGCGCTTTGGCGTTCGCTCCAGGCATCGGAGTGAATGATGTTGCCGTCCTTGTAGGTCCAGGTGACCTTCTCGTAGCGCAACTCGATCTGCTCAAGGTGGTTGTGCTTCTCTTTGCCGGGGTCTTTGACGTCATGCATTTTCGGCGCGACCTTCACTACCTTGACTTGCTCCAGCTTGGTGATGAAGTACTCGACCTCCTGCCCCGCATCGTCGATGCGGTACCACTTGAACTCGGCACTCTTGAGGGTTTGTCCGGTGGTGACCGCTTTGTAGAGGTATGGGCTGGACGCATCGATCTCCTTGCAGAACAGGAACGGGGTATGCACCCGCGTACCGGTCAACTTGCCGGTGTTGTTGTCCGTCGGGATGTAAAGGCTGTGGTCCTGGGCGATCACTTCGATACTGCCCTCGCGCTTTTGCACATCCACCGAACCTTTGATGTCGGCGCCGCCGTCGTCTTGTAGCCAGAGGTAAACGGGAATTGCCATGTGAAGCTCCTTTTCTTGGGAATCAAACGTCGCGATAGGCGACAGGGGGTTGCCTGACCGATCCCTGGGGCGGGAGCGAACAGGCTCCCGCCGAAGGCACCAGACGGATATCGACGCGGCGGTTGGCTGCTCGCCCCGCGTCAGTGTCGTTGCTTGCAATCGGCTGGCTGGCGCCGAAACCCTGCACCGCAAAGCAGCTGTCGGGAATCCCGCCCATTTGCTGCATCCAGCCATGGACGGCAGCGGCTCGGGCGTAGGACAGCCGGAGATTTTTCTCAGCGTCGCCGGTGGCATCGGTGTGCCCGGCGATCACAATCAGCAGGCCTGGTTGCGCCTTGATGCCGACCAGTGCGTTGATCAGGACCTTGGTCGAACCCGGCTTGAGCCGGGCGCTGCCGGTGGCGAATAGCGAAAGGCTGTCCAGCCGCACCACACGGGCCGGCCCCGCAGGCAAGACCGTCATTGGTGGCTCGACATGGGCGGCCAGCACGGCAAGCAAAGGCGCGCGCAAATGCTCGCCGCGATACAGGCCCAGCCCCAGCGCCAGGGGCTCGCCCTGTCGGTAGTAGATGTCCAGGCGCCGGGCCGCATGACGCAGCGCGGTGATGGCATCCTCACGGAGCAGGAACGCGCGTTGTTCACGGTGTGTCGGCGGCGGGATCGAGGTGTAGCGCCGCAGGTCATCGCTGACCTGGCGCAGCAAAAGGGTGTTCTGCCAAGCCGAGCTGGCCAGTGCAGCGGCGCTGGCGACTACCCATAACCACAACGCCACGACGCTTGCCCGTTGCAGTGACGTGTACGCGGAGCCGCGCTTGAACACGCTGAGCAACGCATCAGGAAAGGGCAATGCCGCGCTTGCATCACTCACCCGCCGGTCGACCAGCGCCACCTTCTGCGCAAGCCATTGGCACCACAGGTTCCCTTCTACTGCCTGAGGAAGAACCGGGAGCATTTTGATCGCACACACGCAGGCTACATCCGTGTCGTGCCGACCGAGGCTAGGCAACACCTCAACGTGCAGCCACTGCGCGACACTGTTCAGTTGAACGCAGGCGTGCAGTCGTGCGGCGCGGGTGGGCGTATCAACGGCTTGCTGCTGCCACTCGTCCAGCGTGGTGCACTGGTTGTTGTCGCGGGCGCAAGGCTGAGACTCGCCCTGTTCCCAACTGAACCACGGATCGGCGCCTTGCAAGGTTTGCAGGTAACTCACCAGCAACAGCGGCAGCGCGATCCCACGCTTGCGCACCAGGGCGGCCTGGTAGCCAAAGGTTCGCACCCGTCCCAGCAAGGCAGCGTTGTCAGCATGGGCACTGGGGTTGACGACAAACATCACGCAAAGTTGAGCGCCCCAACCGGGACGCAATGCGAGGATGGCGTCGCTGATCGCCGGCAATTGTTCCAGGCTTGGCACGCGCACGTAACAACCCGACGGGATCACCCGCAAGACCAACCGATCGGCGCAGACCGGGGCAAACAGTGCATCGAGCCCATCACCACAGACCAGCAGCACCGGGTGCCGGAAGGACGCCGCCGGCAAGGCGGCCGTATCGTCAAGCTGCACGGATGCGCGCAACGCGGCTGCCCTGCGGTTCACGGCGACCCAGGCCAAGCCGATGCCAGCCATCCCGAGCAAGATCCCGGTGGCTCGCGCCCAGACGCTAATTGGAATGATGGCCAGCAGCGCCAGGAGCAATCCCCCGGCCCACAGCACGAGCACTCGGTGAGAAGTGATGCTCATCTGGCCCTCACGCTTGATCAGGCAAGAGCGAAACCACCGTATCGCTCAACAGTTGATTCAACCCCCACCACATTGCCGCCAACACCACGGCGGCAGCGAGCACATGCAGCAACGGCGATTGCAGCCAGCCTAGCGCCCAGACCACGCCACCACCCGCCTGGGTAATCAGGCCCTGGCTGGGCCTCAAGGGCGCGACATAGGCATTGAGCGCGTTCAACAAGCGTTCGCGTGCGGGGTCGTTCGGGTCACGATAACGGCCCTGGAACCCGAGCATCAGCACACGCTGGAACACCGTCAGGACCTGCCGATCAGGCGCGGGTTCGCCTAACACGGCCTGCATGTCCTCGTATAAGAACTCGCCCGCCTGATGGTGGTTGAAAAACTCAGCCTGGAGCGGTTTTGCCCACGCGGCCTGATCGTCTTTTTTCGCAAAGGTGAGCACCGTCTCGTCCAGCAACGCGCATTGCGCGTGGGAGATGTAGTCGATGGCGCGCGGGGCCATGCCCGCCGCTGCGAGCCGCTGCCGCACCCGTTCGACCTGCTCGACGCACAGCGGCCACAACTGCGGTTGACCCTCGGAGAAAGCGCCCTGGCGCAACTCGACCACCAATAGATAGGTGTCCTGCAACAGCTCATCGATGTCCGCAGGCAACACGCTGTGCCCGCTCGAATTGACCCGGCTCATGTGCGCAACACCGCAAACAGTTCGAGTTTGACCTCGACCAATGTGCTGGGTACGTAGAACGCACACACCCCTTCGGCCAATACCGCCTGCCCTTTCGGATGCGCGAAATTGAGTGCGAAATACTGGTTTTCCAGACGCAGTGGAATCGCCGCGGGCACATGTGCGAGCGCCAGCAAGGGCACGCCGTCGAGTGCAGCGTTGATCAGGTAATCGACTTCGTCCGGCGTGCCGACCTTGCACAGTTGCGGGAACTGATCCTGCAACTGCGCAGCCGGCAGGCGGCTGCGCACCGACAGGTAGAAATCGGCGCCGTCAGGCTCGCGCAGGCGCGGGTCATTCAATTTGACCTGCCAACGATTGGCGCCATGCGCCTCCAGCTCCAGGGCAACCACCCGCGACGGCAGGCTGGCTTCCAGCAACAACGAAATAGTGTTCATCAACGGCGCGAACACCGCTTCCAGCTCGCCGTGACGGTAGGCCGGCACCTTGTCGATATCGTGTTCCAACGAAAACGTCAGCAGGCTGCCTGCGAGCTTGACCAGCTCCCCGTAGACCTGCTCGGGATGCCTGGCAGGAAAGTCCCGCAGGTCGGCCAGCACCGGCTGATAGGTGTTCAGCGCATTGAGCAGCCAGAACAGCGAAACGTCGGCCACGGCAAAGTCGGCCATGCGTTGGTTGCTCTCACGCCGCATGCCCATGAGCCGTTGCCGTTTGGCGGCCAATTGCGTCAACAGGTTGTCCAGCTGACGCAGCAAGCCTGGATGCGCCGCAAAGCTCAGCAGCGGCGGCACGTAGACCGGATCAAGGCCCCAGGCGCCTTGCCCGTCGCGGGCCAGGCGCGCAACGGGACAGGTGACATAATCGGCGTTGTCATCACTGTGCAGGCGCAGGCTCAGGGTGTGCTCCAGCACGCCGATGGACTGTTTCTCATCGGCGTAGAGGTCTTGGACTTCACGCCAGTCCTGGCGATAACGGGTGGGCCGGTCGGGGTTGCCACCGTCAAACAGGCAGTTGTTGCCATTGGCCTGTTCCAGCGGCAATGCCACGTGCACAAGCACCGCTTGAACGGCGTCGGCTGGCAACGGTGCCAACTCCAAGGCCGGCGGCAGGCGGTCCACAGCGTCGGTATCGACCCACGTACCGTCAGGTAGGCGTAGGCACAATTGGGTGGCCTTGAGTTTGCTCAGGCGCAAGGCGTCCAGGTCAAACCCAACCGCCTGCACACCCCAAGGGTGCACCAGGCTCAGGCGAGCGACCTGTTCGTGGGCCCAGGCCTCCCAACGTGCCTGTTGCTGGAATTGCTGCGCCGACAGCAATACGCCGCTGGCCCACAGTGGGCGATCGATCTTCATGGCATCGTTTCCCTACGATTGACTCAGGCCTTGGCCTTGGGCATTTGCGAAACCAGCGAGAGGTTCACGTCCATGCCCTCCACCTGAAAATGCGGCACGGCGTACAACTTGACGCGGAAGAAGCCCGGGTTGTCGTCAATGTCCTCCACCGTCACCTTCGCCTCGCGCAGCGGGTGCGAAGCCTGCAGGTCATCGCCGGGATCGGTCATTTCGGTGACAAGCCCGCCAATCCATTTGTTCAGCTCCAGCTCCAGCAGGCGCCGGTCTTTGGTGGTGCCGATGTTTTCGCGCTGGATCAATTTCAGATAGTGGGCGATGCGCGACAGCAAAAAGATGTAGGGCAGGCGTGCGTTGATGCGACTGTTTGCCGTGGCATCGGCGGTGTCGTACAAGGCGGGTTTCTGCGCGGAGTTGGCAGAAAAGAAGCACGCATAATCGCGATTCTTGTAGTAGGACAGAGGGATAAACCCGAGGTTGGCAAATTCGAACTCACGGGTTTCCGGGATCATCACCTCCGAAGGAATCTTCACCTGGTTGCCAGTGCCCAGGTCGTACAGGTGAATGGGCAACTCGGTGACCGCTCCACCCGACTGCGGCCCACGGATCTGCACACACCAGCCATTGGCGATGAAGCTCTTGACCATGTTGGCGGCGAACGCGAAGGAGGCGTTGGTCCACAGGTACTTGTGGTGATCCGGCCCCTTGACGCTCTCGATGTAGTTGAAACTGCGCACGGGAACGGTGTCAGGACCATAGGGCAGCCGCCCCAATACACGCGGCATCGTCAAGCCGATGTAGCGCGCATCATCACTGTCACGGAACGACTTCCACTTGATGTACTCGGCACGGTCAAAGTAATTGCCGATGTCCTTGATCGCGGCCACTTCTTCCATGGACGTCTTGCCAAAGAATGCCGGCCCGACAGCCCCCACAAAGGGCATATGGGCAGCGGCCGCCACTTTGGAAATATTGCGCAGCAGGGCAATGTCCTGGGGGTTGCGGTCGAATTCGTAATTGGAGATGGCGGCAGCAATGGGCTCGCCGCCCGGCGTGTCGTACTCCTGGGTGTAGGTATGCAGGTAGAGGCCACTTTGGGCAATTTCCGGCGCGTCCTCAAAGTCCTGCACCAGATGTTCTTTACTGATATCCAACAGTTCTATGCGCACGTTCTGGCGGAAATCCGTCTGGTCGATCAGCGATTTCACCCCCCGCCAGGTCGATTCGACGCGCTGAAAGTCCGGGTGGTGCATGATTGCATCGAGTTGTCGGCTTATTTGCCTGTCCAGCGCGGCGATATGTTCATCCAACAGCACCTTATCCAAGCGCTCGACTTTATGGGAAGACTGTTTCAGCAGCTGCAAAAATACATTAACCGCCGCAGTAACCCGCTCATCAACAGACACTTCGGAAAGCGCTTCGGTATTTTGAAACACCTCAAGCCCGCCCAACTCCATCACAGGGCTCAAGTTGATCTTGCTGAACAGCGCGGCGTAGACCCCGCCAGTGTTTTCCGACACGACGGCACTGCCGTGGGATTGAGAACCAGAATGTTCTACCGACATAGTCAAATCTCCCTTTAAACCGATAGAAATGAATTAACGGCTTGGCGCCAGTGCGGCCAACTCAGCCCGAAGTTCATCACTGAGCGCGTCGTCCTTGAGGATGCGTTCCAACTCATGGCGAAAGGTCACGTTATCCAATAAGTTGGACTTGAGATCGCGCAACAGATTGCGCATCGCCAGTAGTGCACGTAACTGCGGGACCTGCCGTGCGACCTGCTCCGGCTCGAAATCCTTCAGGCGCTGGAAGCTCAACTCGACGGCGGTGTCGGCGGCGTCATCCGGCAAGGTGTTTTCCACCACCAGTTTGAGCCCGGGCGAGAATTCGCCGAGGACACTGTCAACGTTGTTCTTATTGATATTGATCTTGCCCCGTTCCGACAACGGGCGTTGTTCTTTGCCGTTGCTGTAATCGCCCATCACCATCAACTTCAAAGGCAATTCAACTTTCTTCTGGGCGCCGCCGGTATGTAAGTCCAGTTTTATATTGACCCGCGCCTTCGGCACTTCATTTTGATAACTATCGAGCGTCATAACTCCATCCTTGCCGTATGGCCAACTAATAAATCGGCCAAACCGGGGCTTTTTTTGCTCCGCCGTACCGATCTCTGTCGCCGCAAGAATGGAGTATCCAGGATATTTTTTACCAGCCCCCGAACCACGTACGGGAACTTTCTCCAAGGCTTTGAGGATGCATCCTACAAATTACCCAGATAAACTTTATTTCAACTTTTCATTTATCCACAAACAAAAAACTACGAAATATCTGTCAGAAAAATCGATATTCAGCAGATAAAAAACTACAACTCGATTATTAAATTTTGATATAGACAGATCTTTCCTAACGCTAACAGGATTGAATCCTACAAATGCCAGAAAACTCAGCGAGGGGCAGCAGAGGGAGAGAACAACCGGCCGCCTTTCAAAAGTCAATACACGACCAATACCGCAGTGAGCACATTAACGCCCCACTGCGGTTCATTGACATCGTAAAAGTTGTAGTTGGCTGCGGCGAAATCAGGCCTCTGGCCGCTTCACCTTCAAATGCCGCGCATACCAGGGCCGTTGCGGCACCCGCTTGAACAACCCTTGCAACACGTCATCCTCCGTGCCAAAGGTGATGCGCAACGCCAGTTTCATGGTCTCCGGGTCCATCTCCATCGATCGTCCGATCTGCAGCCCTGGCGTGGTGCTGCAACCATGGGTATCCGGGCCTAGCCACGGGTCGCCGACTTCCACCCAGCGCCCCGGCGCAAACCAGGCCACGCCGTTGACTTCAAGGCGGCTGACTTCGCCCGGATTGAAGCGTTCATGGGCACGGAACCAATCCTCGACACGATCATCGATCCAGCCGTGGAAATGCCAGAACACCGGGTTCACGTGGGACGAAAACGGGTCGCCGAGAAAGTCGTTTTCCGCCGCATACCAGCGCGCGGCAAAGTCCGCCGGGTCGCGGGCGAACGGCACCGGGCCGCCGTTGGAGGGGTCGCGGGGCACCGAGGCCCAGCGCATGTGCAGCCAGTCGTGCAAGCCCAGTTCCATCTCGGAGCCGAGCTGGCCCAGGGTCAATTTGGCCAGGTAGCGGGGATCGCGGTATTGGGATTCCCACACCTGGAAATTGCTGTGGTAAGTCTCGGCTGCCTTGATGTCGCTGACCCACTGGGTGTAATCGTCGTCCCCCGACGCCGACCAGGTGGGAGGCAAGGCGAAACCGTCATAGTTGTCGAAGTAACGCACAAAGCCCAGGCGATCGCGCTCCAGCGCCGGCTGCGGCTCGGGAAACTGCGGCCAGGACGGCAAGTCTTGCATCGAGCGCGCCGTGCCGAGCATATGGCGGTGCATAAAAAAGAAGTCGATGCCCGAGCCGTTGCGGTCCTTGCGTTTGCCCCGTGCATCACGCTCCTGGCCACGCGGGCCGGGTTGCCAGCCGATACCGCGCAAGGCGTCGCGCTTTTCTTCAGAGAGTTTGTGCCATTGGTCACGGGTGGCGTGCCAGAGCTGGTGGAACAAGCGGTGTTCGGCGGAGATCAGCCAAGCCAGTAACGGCGGATTAAGGCCAATACGCTCACGGGCTTCGGGAAACAGTTGTTTGTGCGCGACGAAACGGTGGTCGCGCTCGGTCAGGGCAAGCGGGCGATCAAGGTTGAGGATCTGCCCGCTGAGGGTGCCGCTGCCGGCATTGCCGAACACGCCCCAGACTTCGTCGAGGGTCATCTTGAATTCATAGGCGGGCACGCCGCCGGGGGCGTCGCGATCGATCAGGCGCCAATAGAGCGTGGCGCCCTCCCCCGTGAGCAGGTCGCCGAGGATGCGGTAACGCGGCTCCCCGGCCGCGCGCAGGTTGGCGGCGGTGTCGAGGTAACCGCGCAGGCCACGGCCACGCGGGGCGATGTCCAGCAGCAGTTCCAGGCCTTGCAGCGGCAGGCCCTTAAGGCCTGCATCGCGGCCTTCCAGGCGCAGGCTCCAGACCCCGCGCAGGCTGTTCGCCAGGTGCTGGCCAGCGGTGTCGGCCAGGTCCACCGTGGCTTCGCCCGGAGTAATGGGGAATTCTTCTTCACGCGTCAGCTCGCGATGGGCATAGAAGGCCGCCGGCACGGCCGCGCCGGTCAGGGCCAGGCCTGCGATGAACCCACGTCGAGAGATCGTCATTGTCTACCTTAGGAAACGGCTTAATCAGAGCTAGAACGTTTGCTGGCCGGGGAAATTTACCGCGCACGCCCCGGCGCCTAAATTTCTGCCCCTAGCGCTCGTTCTTCCCTGATAGCAAAGGCCTCAACTGACTGAGATGGCAATGACAAAACCACGTTCGAAAAAGGCGCTGTACATCGGCTTGCCGCTGGCACTGGCCATCGGCGCCGGGGCCGGTTTCCTGGCCTGGGATCACTGGTTCAGGGGCAACGCCGGCTACCCGTTGGAGGTGATCAAGCAGGCCAATGAGATGCAGGATCGTCTGTTGTCGTTCGACAGCCATATCACCGTGCCCCTGGATTTCGGCGGCGTCGGCAGCGAGGCCGACAAGGATGGCAGCGGCCAGTTCGACCTGGCCAAGGCGGCACGCGGGCGTTTGTCGGGCGCGGCGTTGACGATCTTCGGCTGGCCGGAAATCTGGAACGGCGAAAACGCGCCACACAAACCCACCGACGGTTTTGTCGAAGAGGCCCGCCACGAGCAGGAGGTGCGCTACAAGATCATCTCCGGCATGGTCCGCGACTTTCCCAACCAAGTGGGCATCGCCTATACCCCGGACGACTTCCGCCGCCTACATGGCGAGGGCAAGTTCGCGATCTTTATCAGCATGCTCAACGCCTACCCGCTGGGCAATGACCTGAACCAGCTGGATTTCTGGGCGGCGCGCGGCATGCGCATGTTCGGCTTCAGCTATATCGGCAACAACGCCTGGTCCGATTCATCGCGCCCACTGCCGTTTTTCAATGATTCCACCGACGCCCTTGAAGGCCTGTCGCCGATTGGCCAGCAAGCCGTGCACCGCCTCAATGACCTGGGGGTGATCATCGATGTGTCGCAGATGTCGACCAAGGCGCTGGAACAAGTGGCGCAGTTGAGCCGCACGCCGATGGTCGCGTCCCACTCGGCGCCGCGTGCGTCGGTGGATATTCCGCGCAACCTCAGCGACAAGGAACTGCAACTGATCAAAAACAGTGGCGGCGTGGTGCAAGTCGTAGGCTTCCCGGCGTACCTGCGTCCGTTGAGCCAGCCAACCCAGGACAAGCTCAACACCCTGCGCGCGCGTTTTGATCTGCCACCGCTGCCCAACCTGGCGATGGCCTTGATGCCCGGCGACGCAATTATCGCCGCCTGGCCCGAGCAGAAAT
This sequence comes from Pseudomonas acericola (SeqCode), assembly GCF_053456465.1. NCBI lineage: Bacteria > Pseudomonadati > Pseudomonadota > Gammaproteobacteria > Pseudomonadales > Pseudomonadaceae > Pseudomonas > Pseudomonas acericola (SeqCode). Next base: position 17,709 of record NZ_JBRFJB010000005.1, read on the forward strand.
TCGGCCAGTACGCCCAAGGCCTGTACGGCATCCTCGAGGAAGAACCCAAGGCCAGCCTCAAGGATTGGGGCGATGCCATCGACTACACCGTGCGCAAGATCGGCATCGATCACGTCGGCATTTCGTCGGACTTCAACGACGGCGGCGGCATCGACGGCTGGGAAAACGTCGGCGAGGTGCGCAACGTCACCGCCGAACTGATCCAGCGCGGTTACTCCGAAGCCGACATCGCCAAGCTGTGGGGAGGCAACTTCCTGCGGGTGTGGGACCAGGTACAAAAAGCCGCCAAGCCCTTGGCCAATCGCTAATCAGCCACGAAGTGAGTCCATGACCGACCGCCGTACGTTTCTCAAGCAGGCCGGCGTCTTTGCCGCCAGCCTGCCGCTGCTGCCGGAGGCGCTGGCCGCCACTGCCGCGCCTGCGACAAAGCATCCATGGACGGACCTCAAGCAGCTATTCAACCAGGACCCGAGCTACCTGCACTTCTCCAACTTTCTCGTCGCGTCGCACCCAAAACCGGTGCGCGACGCCATTGAACGCTACCGCCAGCAGATCGACCGCAACCCCGGGCTGGCGATGGATTGGGGCCTGGAGGAAACCTGGAAACGTGAAGGCCAGGTGCGCGAATGGGCCGGCCGTTATTTAAAGGCCGCACCCGCGCAGATCGCCCTCACCGGCAGTACGTCCGAGGGCCTGGCGATGATCTATGGCGGCATCCAGCTGCGCGCCGACCAGGAAATCCTCACCACTGTGCACGAGCACTATGCGACCCAGAACGTGCTGGATTTTCGCGTGCGCAGGCAAGGCACCCAAGTGCGTCGGTTCCAGCTGTTCGAGAGTGCCAACCGCATCTCGGCGGATGAAGTGCTCGGCAATATCCAACGCAATATCCGCCCCAACACCCGCGTGTTGGGCATGACCTGGGTACAGTCCGGCAGCGGCGTGAAGCTGCCCATCGGCGAAATCGGCCAACTGGTCAATGAACATAACCGCAACCGCGATGACAACGACCGCATCCTCTACGTGGTCGATGGCGTGCACGGTTTTGGCGTGGAAAACCTCGACTTCCCGGACATGCACTGCGACTTTTTTATCGCCGGCACCCACAAATGGATGTTCGGCCCACGCGGCACCGGGCTGGTCTGCGCCCGTGACAGCGAGAACAAATACGTCACGCCGATGGTGCCGACCTTCTCTGAAGACACCAATTTCGCCACCACCATGACTCCGGGCGGCTTCCATGCGTTCGAGCATCGCTGGGCGGCGGATGAAGCTTTCAAGCTGCACCTGCAACTGGGCAAGGCGCCGGTGCAGGCGCGTATCCACGCGCTTAACAGCGAACTGAAAGAGCACCTGTTGGCCCACCCGCAGATCGAACTGGTGACGCCGCGCAGCCCTGAATTGTCGGCCGGCTTCACCTTCTTCCGGGTCAAGGACCGGGACAGCAATGACATCGCCGATTACCTGATGAAACAGCGCGTGGTCATCGATGCAGTGAACCGCGATGCCGGCCCGGTGATCCGCACCGCGCCTGGCCTGCTCAATTCCTCCGACGAGATCCAGCGCTTCATGGCGCTGTTGAGTCCACGCCTGTGACGCCCACATTTCCATTTGACGAGAGGCCCCTATGACTCCATCCCGACTCAAACCCCTGGCCGCCCTGACGCTGGCGACCCTGTGCGGCGCCCTGTTGCCGGGCCTGGCCCAGGCCGCCACGCCGCAGCCGGGCAAGGTGTTCAAGGACTGCAAGGACTGCCCGGAAATGGTCGTGCTACCCGCCGGCACCTTCACCATGGGCACGCCCGAGGACGAGGTCGGCCGCGAGCCCGACGAAGGCCCGATGCATGACGTGACCTTCGCCAAGCCCTTCGCCATGAGCCGCTTCCATATCACCGCCGGCGAGTGGGACAGCTACGTGCGCCAGACCGGCGTGAAGATCGCCAACGGCGACACCCGCCCCGGCCGCGAATGCATCGCCAGCAAACCCCGCTACCCGCAAGGGCCGCGCCAGCCGGCGGTGTGCATGGACATGGACGACATCAAGCAGTACGTGAGCTGGCTGTCGAAAAAGACTGGGCAGCAGTACCACATGGTCAGCGAAGCCCAGCGCGAATACGCCGCGCGCGCCGGCACCAAGGGCCCCTTCCCGTTCCCGTTTGACGCGGGCAAGGGTTACAGCATCGCCGAGCACGCCAACACCTACGGCCCGGCGGACGGCTACAGCTATTCCTCGCCAGTGGGGAGCTACGCGCCGAATGGGTTTGGCATGTATGACATGCACGGCAACGTCTATGAACGGGTTGCCGACTGCTACCACGAGAACTATGTGGGCGCGCCGACTGATGGCAGTGCGTGGTCGGAGCAGACGTGCGAGGCCTACATCATTCGCGGCAATGACTGGGGTGAGGCGCCGGTATTTTCGCGTTCGGGTAACCGTAACAATATCTACCCGCAGACGCGGGGGGATTGGATTGGTTTTCGCGTAGTGCGCGAACTCTGAAGCACTGAAGATCCCAATGTGAGAGCCAGCCTGTGTGGGAGCTGGCTTTTGTGGGAGCTGGCTTGCCTGCGATAGCGGTCTATCAGTGATTGATGTGCAAACTGACCCACCGCTATCGCAGGCAAGCCAGCTCCCACATTTAGAACAGTGTCTGCCTTACGCTTTTGCCAACAGCTCCAGCCCCTCATGCAACGCCGGGAACAGGCTGTTGTTGAAGTTATTCCAGCGCAATTCGAGGATCGTGTCCTCAGGCGAAATCTCCGTCTTCAACACGTCATGGAACACCTCCCCCGAATCAATGCCGTTATCCACGTAATGGAACGATGCACCCGTGAGGTACAACGGCTCCGACGGCGTGGTGGCCTTGGTCGCCCAATCCGTGACGGTCAGCCCGCGCGCGCCGTACAGCGCATTCCACGTGGCATACGCGCCGCGACGTTCGTAGGGCGATTCGATGCGGGTGATGCCAGGGTGGATATTCATGATGCGCCGCGCAAACGGCGCACCCGGTCGCACCAGCTCATCGAGGATCACCAGCAGGCCATCGAGCACCACGATGTCAGCCTGCAATTCCACCAGCGTGTCATGCAGGCGGCGTTCGAAGTCTTGCTTGCCGGCGATATGTTCCGCGCTGCCCCGTGGCAAGCGGCGATAGGTGGACGGCACGCTCAGCAGCAGGTCGTTGACCAGCTTGCCCTGCACCCGCAGGTCCGCCGGGTACAGCCACTGGCGGCCGGGTTGGTAGGCAAAGCCGTAATCCTTGACCAGTTGCTGGTCCCGTGGGTTCTGCTCGTCATCGTCGTACACCACGCCGACCAGGTTGTAGGCCTCGCCCAGCGGCGTGTCGTTCAGCGAACCGGCGAGGAATTCCAGCACCGACTTCATGTAGCGCTCGTGGTCCTTGTAGGCCACCGGCTGCCCGGCCTTGTCGGCGGCGGCGTTTCTCAGGGACCACACGTACACCAGATTCTTCTTCGTCATTGTTTCGCTCTCGCTGGATGGACTGCGCGCTGCGTCGGTACGCGTGCGCCTACACCACAAGAACGAACCAGCCCGCCGCCAATTTATCCACGCCGGCCACCGCCTGGCACACTGCGCTAAATACTCGCCCCGATGCTTCGTTTGTCATGGGTAAGGGTCTGTGTGCCCAGCCCCTCTATTCACTCTCCGGGAAGTATTTATGACCGACCCCAAGCGCTGCGCCTTCAATGGTCTGCTCGCATTGCTCAGACCCTTTCGAACCCTGGTGACGGTGTCCGTCGCCCTGGGCATGGCGGGTGGCCTGGCCATCACCTTCTTGCTGGCTACCATCAACAACGCCCTGCACTCCTCCACCGGCATGACCCAGGGCGTGGTGCTGACGTTTGCCGCCCTGTGCGTGCTGGCCCTGACCAGTTCGATCGTGTCCGACATCGGCACCAACTATGTCGGCCAGCGCATCATCGCGGCGTTGCGCAAGGAGCTGGGTGAGAAGGTGCTGTCGGCGCCGATTGAACAGATCGAGCGCTATCGCTCGCACCGCCTGATCCCGGTGCTGACCCATGACGTCGACACCATCAGCGATTTCTCCTTCGCCTTCACCCCGCTGGCCATCGCCACCACCGTGACCCTCGGTTGCCTGGGTTACCTGGCGTACCTGTCGGTGCCGATGTTCCTGCTGATGATTGTCGCGATTGCGATTGGTTGCAGCGTGCAGTTCATCGCCGGGGCCAAGGGCATTCGTGGCTTTGACGAAGCTCGCGACCTGGAAGACGAGCTGCAACGCTACTACTCGGCGATCGCCTCGGGGGCCAAGGAGCTGCGTATCCATCGGCCACGGCGCTACCGCATGAACACCCACCGCATCCAGGAAACCGCCGACCGGATCAGCGACATCCAGGTGCGTTCGGTGAACATCTATATCGTCGCCAAGACCTTTGGCTCGATGCTGTTCTTCGTGGTTATCGGCCTGGCCCTGGCCCTGCAAGCCTACAGCCCCAACCCGGACCCGGCGGTGATCACCGGTTTCGTGCTGGTGCTGCTGTACATGAAAGGCCCGCTGGAACATGTGGTGGGTTACCTGCCGATCATCGGCAAGGCGCGCATCGCCTTTGCGCGCATCACCGAACTGGCCGACCGGTTCTCATCGCCGGAACCGCACTTGCTGATGGACGCCAGCGAAGCCCCACACCCGCAGGTGCACAGCCTGGAACTGCGCGGCGTGAGCTACAGCCCGCCGCCGGTGGAAGGCAGCGAGCCGTTCCACCTGGGGCCGATCAACCTGAGCATCAAGCAGGGCGATATCGTGTTTATCGTCGGCGAAAATGGCTGCGGCAAGACCACCCTGATCAAGCTGCTGCTGGGTTTGTATCAACCCCAGGCCGGAGAAATCCGCCTCAATGGTGAAACCGTGACCGACCCGGTGCGCGACGACTATCGCCAGTTGTTCACCACGGTGTTTGCCGACTACTACCTGTTCGATGACCTGGTGCAGGGCAGCGCCACGCAGTCGCTGGACAGTGCGACCAAGTACCTGGAGCGCCTGGAAATTGCGCACAAGGTCAGCGTCAAGGACGGCGTGTTCAGCACCACCGACCTGTCCACCGGCCAACGTAAGCGCCTGGCCCTGGTCAACGCCTGGCTCGAAGAACGCCCGGTGCTGGTATTCGACGAATGGGCCGCCGACCAGGACCCGGCCTTCCGCAAGATTTTCTATACCGAGCTGCTGCCGGACCTCAAGCGCCTGGGCAAGACCATCATCGTAATCAGCCACGACGACCGCTATTTCGACATCGCCGACCAGTTGGTGCGCCTGCGCGCGGGCAAGGTGGTGCATGAAATGGAGCCGGCCTGAAAAAAGTTTTCCGGTTTCTCCAAGTAGGAACGTCTCACTAGTGGTAATGAGAATCTAACTCAATAAACACCTATAATCTGCCCACTAAAACATAGAAGAGAAAGCATTCATGTCAGTACGACTCGGTCTGAGCCCCCTGAGCAAAGCGCTGTCCATGCGCCGGGCCCTGCACTTCAACCTGTTGCCCAGCGCGCTGGCCCTGGCCGTGTCGCTGCCGATTGCTGGCTATGTGCAGGCACAGGAACTTGAGATCGACGTGCCGGCCCAGTCCCTGGGTAGCGCACTGCAAGAATTCGGTCGCCAGACCAACCTGCAAGTGCTGTACAGCCCGACCGACGTGGAAGGCAAGCGCAGCAACGCCGTCAAAGGCAAGCTCGACCCGGACCGCGCCATCACCACCCTGCTCAAGGGCACCGGCGTCGGTTACGGCCTACAAGGCAACACTATCAGCATCAGCGCCCATGCCGCTTCCGGCATGGAACTGGGCGCGACCCAGGTGACCGCCAACCAACTCGGCACCGTGACCGAAGGCACCGGTTCCTACACGCCGGGCACCATTGCCACCGCCACGCGCCTGGTACTGACCCCACGGGAGACGCCGCAATCGATCTCCGTGGTCACCCGCCAGGCCATGGACGACTTCGGCCTCAACTCGATTGACGACGTGATGCGCCATACCCCCGGCATTACCGTTTCGACCTATGACAGCGAGCGCACCAACTACTATTCGCGCGGCTTCTCCATCAACACCTTCCAATACGATGGCATCCCGACCCTGCGTGACGCCCAGTACTCCGCCGGCCAGACCCTCACCGACATGGCCCTCTACGACCGCGTCGAAGTGCTCAAGGGTGCCACCGGTCTGTTGACCGGCGCCGGCGGCGTGGGCGGCACGCTCAACCTGATCCGCAAGAAACCGACGGCCGAGTTCCAGGGCAACATCGAGCTGGGCGCCGGCTCCTGGGACAACTACCGCTCGCAGATCGACGTCAGTGGCCCGTTGACCGAGTCCGGCAACATCCGTGCGCGTGCGGTCGCGGCCTACAACGACAAGCACTCGTTCCTCGACCACTACACGCGCAAGACCAGCGTGTTCTACGGGATTCTTGAAGCCGACCTCGACGAAGACACCCTGCTGACCGTCGGCGCCGACTACCAGGACAGCGACCCGAAAGGTTCCAGCTGGACTGGCAGCCGCATGATCTTCGACGCCGAAGGTAAAGAACTGGACCTGCCGCGCTCGTTCAACAACGGGCCGAAATGGGGTTCATGGGCGCAGTACACCCGCACCGCCTTCGCCACCCTGGAGCACAACTTCAGCAATGGCTGGGTCGCCAAAGGCCAGTACAACCACCAGATCAACGGCTACCACGCGCCGCTGGCCGCCCTGTCCCAGGACTCCGGCAGCCAAAGCTCGCTGTACGCACGCAAACACGTCGGCGAAACCACCAGCGACAGCCTGGACGGCTACGCCACCGGGCCGTTTGAACTGTTTGGCCGAGAGCACGAACTGGTGGTGGGCCAGTCGATTTCGATCAGCAAATGGAAAGGCAAGAGCTACGACGCCACCTTCGCCCCCGGCACCAACTCCGCTGACTTCTACAACTGGAACGGCAACATCCCGGAACCGGCGTGGTACCTCACCCGCGTCCTCGACCAGACCAGCCGCCAGACCGGCAGCTACGTCACCAGCCGCTTCAGCCTGACCGACGAAATGCACCTGCTGCTCGGCGCGCGCCTGGCCAACTACCAGGTCACCGGCACCAGCCGCTCCACGGAAAGTGGCAAAGTCGTGCCGTATGCCGGCCTGACCTACGACCTGAACGACAACTTCACCGCCTACACCAGCTACACCGAGATCTTCCAGCCGCAGACCGACTACCGCGACCGCAACGACCAGATGCTCGAACCGGATGAAGGCAAAAACTACGAAGTCGGCATCAAGGGCGAGTTCTTCAACGGCGCCCTGAACACCAGCCTCGCCTACTTCGAAGTGCACGAGACCAACCGGCCGGAACTTGACACCTCGGAAGGTGCCAGCCTGATCAACGACTCGCCGTACTACGGCATCAAGTCCAAGACCAAGGGCTACGAAGCGGAAATCTCCGGCGAAATCGCCACCGGCTGGCAGTTGCAGGCGGGCTATACCCACAAGGTGGCGCGCGACGACAGCGGCAACAAGATCTCCACCTGGGAGCCGGAAGACCAGGTCAACCTCTACACCACCTACAAGCTCACCGGCCCGCTGGACAAGCTGACCATTGGCGGTGGCGCACGCTGGCAGAGCGAAGGCTGGAAGTCGATCCGCAACTCCGGCCTGCGACGCTCCGAAATCCTCACCCAAGACCCGTACTGGCTGGTTGACCTGATGGCCCGCTACCAGATCACCAAGAACCTATCGGCGACCGTCAACGTCAACAACGTGTTCGACAAGAACTACTACACCAACATCGGTTTCTATGACTCCGCCTACCCTGGCGACCCACGCAACTTCATGGTCACCACCCGCTACAACTTCTAAACCCGGCGTCTAAACAAAAGCCCCGTATCGCGAGATACGGGGCTTTTTTGTGCCTGCAATGAAGCAGTGAGCCAGGCAAAAAAGGTGTCGCCTGTACCGCCGCCTTCGCAGGCAAGCCAGCTCCCACATTTGACGGTGTTCACAGATCAAAATGTGGGAGTTGTCGAGCTTTAGCGAGGCTACGAAGGCGGCGGGTCAGGCAAAAGGATATCGCCTGTGCCGCCGCCTTCGCAGGCAAGCCAGCTCCCACATTTGACGGTGTTCACAGATCAAAATGTGGGAGTTGTCGAGCTTTAGCGAGGCTACGAAGGCGGTGGGTCAGGCAAAAAGGATATCGTCTGTACCGCCGCCTTCGCAGGCAAGCCAGCTCCCACATTTGACGGCGTTCACAGATCAAAATGTGGGAGTTGTCGAGCTTTAGCGAGGCTACGAAGGCGGTGGGTCAGGCAAAAAGGATATCGCCTGTGCCGCCGCCTTCGCAGGCAAGCCAGCTCCCACATTTGACGGTGTTCATAGATCAAAAATGTGGGAGTTGTCGAGCTTTAGCGAGGCTACGAAGGCGGTGGGTCAGGCAAAAAGGATATCGCCTGTACCGCCGCCTT